>NZ_JBHUFR010000026.1:0-219058 GCF_042680985.1 Paraburkholderia dipogonis
GTCTTGATCTGCTCGTAGAGCGGAGGGGCGGCGAGTGGCAGCACGTTGGCGGGGTCGGATTTCGTCATGGTTCGTGGGGTTGTCTGTACTTGTTATGACAAGTCGAATCACAGTCTAGTGACGGAAGCCCTTCGGGCGAACGAAGATTTTGTGCTTTGTATTTCTCACGTCGTTCGAACCGCTGACCTTGTTGCCCGCGCTGGCGGCGGTTACCGAAAGGCTAGGACTGGTCGCCACGGCGTCCATCACGTTCGACGCGCCGTATCACATTGCCCGGCGTTTCGCCTCGCTCGACCACATCAGCGGCGGACGTGCGGGATGGAATTTCGTGACGACGTCGAACCCGGACGCCGCACTCAGTTTCGCTCTCGACGAACACGTCGAACATGTCGAGCACGACGAGCGCGACCGCGAGTTCTTCGATGTGGTCACCGGCCTTTGGGATAGTTGGGCCGACGACGCGTTTATCCGCGATACGGAAACCGGCACCTGCTTCGATCCGCAGAAACTGCATGTGCTGAACTACAAGAGCGAGAACTTCTCGGTGCGCGGGCGGCTGAATATCGCGGGCCCCGTTCAGGGCTGGCCCGTCATCGTGCAGGCGGGTTCATCCGAAGCGGGGCGTCAGATCGCGGCCGAAACCGCCGAGGTGGTGTGCACCGCGCTGAGCCGTCGAAGGCGGCAAGCGCTTCTACGCCGATGTAAAAGGCCGCATGCACAAACTCGGCCGGCAACGCGACCATATGAAGATTCTGCCGGCCGCTTTTGTGGTGGTGGGCGATGCGCTCGACGAGCGCTCTGATAATCATATAGCCGACCTGAAGGCTGCCGCGCCCTTTTGCCATGCGAGTCCGGCGCGAAGACCGGCGTGCATTGGCGAACCGGGGTGCGGATTGTGTCGAGGCCCGTTAGCGAGCGGCATGTTGTTGCGCAGGCCAATGTTTCCGCACAACGCGTTCCAAGCGTGCATGCCACATGTGAATCGAAGCGTTCAACCGACTCCGCCCGGCCACGGTAGCGCACTGACGGGCGTACCGACTTTTCGTCCAACTATCTCGTAGATCGTTGCATCGTCATGCTCGAATGCGGTGGCCCATTCGTTCAGATGATCGCGCCAGGCACAAAGGCTTCGATCGTCGATGTACTGTCTCTCCGCGATCGATGCCGCGCGCAAGTTTTCCTCCCACAGTTGCAGCGTCCTCACGCAGTGGCGGCGCAGATTGTTGACGTCCGACACTTCCAGACCGCCTGCCCGCATTGCCGTCAACGCATGCCCA
Source organism: Paraburkholderia dipogonis (assembly GCF_042680985.1). Lineage (NCBI taxonomy): Bacteria > Pseudomonadati > Pseudomonadota > Betaproteobacteria > Burkholderiales > Burkholderiaceae > Paraburkholderia > Paraburkholderia dipogonis. The sequence goes on from NZ_JBHUFR010000026.1 coordinate 1,278, forward strand.
AGGTCGGGCAGTTCGTCGTCCGTCAATGAATAGGGACTGGAAAACTCACCGCCGCTTAATCGGACGTTGCCGTTGCCTCGCCCCGCGGACATGATTCCATGACTGACGAGCACGCCGTCTGCCGCGAGGCGTTCCTGCAAGACGGAAAAGTACTCCAGAAGATCGCCGCGGCTGTCGAATTCGAACAGGCCCAGGCTCGTGATCCGGTCGAACGAGCCCTTCACATCGGGGTAGGCTTGCAGGCGGATTTCGACGCGGTCCGTGAGGTTGGCTTTCTTGACGCTCTCGTTGGCCCAATCGAACTGATTTTTCGACTGGGTAATCCCCACGCATCGCGCGCCGAACTTTTCGGCTGCCCGAATCACCAACGCGCCCCAACCACAATCGACATCGAGCAGATGCTGGCCGGGCTCGAGCCCGATTTTCGTGAGGACGTGGTCGATCTTTTTCAGCTGCGCCGTCGCGAGATCTTCATCGCCGCGCTCGAAGTAGGCGCACGAGTAGACCATCAGCGGATCGAGCACCATCGCGTAGCAATCCTGCGGAAGATTTCCGCCATGCTCGCGCAGTGCTTTGCCCATGAACACATTCCCGATGGCCGCATGCTCGCGATGATCCGGGCGACCTTCGTCGTGTGATTGCCAGCTCCGCGGTGCCGTGCGCACCGACGTGCTCATCTGCGAATATACGGTACTGACCCAACGGGTGAGTTTTCCGTCCTGAGGCATCTGTTGTCTCCGTTGTTTTGCTGGATTTCATCGGGCCACATCGGCGCGCCGGCCGGGTACGTCTTCCCGCTTGTTCGTCGGTGCGAAACGCGTGGTCCGCGGAATCCAGACGCGGCGAAACTGCTCCATTTCATGCTCTTCGGCGAACACGGACATCGACGGTTTAACGAGGTCGTGCCTCGATACGATTCCGAGCAGACGTCGCGTATTCTCGTCTTCGACCACCGGCACACGGTCGAGTCCCGTTATGGCGAGGCGGGCGGCCACGCTGCGGCAAGTTTCTCGCGGCAGCGCGATTTCGAGCCTCGCGTGCGAAACGAATGTGCCGATCCGGGCATTGGCCTGCGCGGCGGGAATCAACTCGATCAGCGCCCGCTCCGCCATGCCCACCAAAGTCCCGGCGGAGACAACCGGATACGCGCGGTACTTCTGTCGTGCTCCGAAATAGTCTCGAAGCACATCGGCGACCGTCATGTCGGCATCGATCGTCTGGACGTTGCGGGTCATGACCTCGTCGACATAGTGTCTTTCCAGCGGGTCGATGCTGTACTCGCGATAGATGTGAAAGCCGCGGCGCGCGACCTTTTCCGTCAGGATCGAGCGACGCATGAGCAGAACCGTGAAACCGTAGGCGATTGCCGCGGCCGCGAGCAGCGGCAGCAGCGCGTTGGCGTCGCCCGTGAGTTCGAACGCGAACACGGCCGCCATGACGGGGGCGCGCATCATGCCGCCCAGCGCCGCGGCCATGAAGATGAGCGGCCAGACCGCGGGTTCGCCGCCCGGCATGTAAGGCCCGGCGATCGCGCCCACGCCGGCGCCCATCATCAGCAACGGCGCCAACACGCCGCCCGATGTGCCCGATGCCAGCGCGATGACCCAGATCACGGCCTTGACGAGGACGATCGCGACGACGACGCCCACGGCCAGGTGGTTCTGCAACAGATCGCCGATGACGTCGTATCCGACACCCAGCGTACGCGGCTGAAAATATCCGCCGATACCGACGGCGATGGCGCCCAATGCCGGCCACCACATCCAATGGATGGGCAGTCTGGCGAACAGGTCTTCGATCTTGTAGAGCCCTGAGGACAACCCCCAGGACAGTGCGCCGGCGATGACCCCGGCAATGCCCGATGCGACGAGACCGATCGGGCCCAGCGGCAGCGTGTGCAGCGGAAAGAGCGGACCGCTGCCGAGTAGCAGCGGGCGCGTGAATCCGGCCACGGCACATGCGATGGCGACCGGCAGGAGGCTGCGCGGCCGCAGTTCGAACAATAGAAGCTCGATGGCAAGGAGCACGGAGGCGACGGGCGTGCCGAACACCGCGGTCATGCCGGCCACGGCTCCCGCCACCAGCAACGCCTTTCTCTCGGCGCTCGACAGATGGAAGTACTGCGCGACGAGCGAGCCGATCGCTCCGCCCGTCATGATGATCGGGCCTTCCGCGCCGAACGGACCGCCGCTGCCGATTGCGATCGCCGAGGCGAGCGGCTTGAGGATCGCGACTTTGGGCGACATCTTGCTCTTGCCGAACAGTATCGCTTCGATGGCTTCCGGGATGCCGTGGCCACGAATCTGCTCGGAGCCGAAGCGCGCGATCAGGCCCACCAGGATGCCGCCGAGCACCGGAATCACGACGACAAGAAGTCCGAGCGTGTTCAGCGACGGCGAATGATTGGCCGTGGAGAGCGTCTGGAAGAAGAACAGGTTCGTGAAGAACCGGATGAGGTGCAGCAAGAAATCGGCGGCGACCGTGCTCAACGCCCCGCCAACCGCGGCAATGGCGCTGATGCGCAGAAGTCGGACATCTGTTGCGAAGTCGCCCCTGTGTTCGCTCATGATTCTCCCTGGCCTGAGCGCCGATGATGTCAACCGTCAAGGCGCATTTATATCACAACATGATCTAATGTGCGCACATCGCGAGTCGCGTGGTCGAGCGGATAGCTGCGGGACGCGAGCCTGACATTGCTCGCGCTGCTGCGCGGCGGCTACCCCGACGAGGCGCGGCGCCGGCGCTCGAGAGCGAACTCGTGGCGCATCTTGCACAGATCTGGCGGCAACCCGATCAGGGCATCTGGGAAAGCCGCGGCAAGCCGCAGCAGAATACCGTTTCGAAAGTGATGGCGTGGGTCGCGGTGGACCGCGCCATCCGCGCGGCGACGCAATCCCATCAGCAAGCGCCGCTACGCGAGTGGCAACGGTTGCGCCTCCGCATCCATGCCGACGTTTGCCGCGACGCCTTCAGGACCGATCTCGACTCCTTTACGCAGACGTATGGCGGCGATGAACTCGACGCAAGTCTCTTGCTGCTGCCGCTCGTGGGCTTCATATCGCCGCACGACCACGACCCGCGTATGCGAGGCATGGTTGCCGCGATCGAGCGGCATTTGATGAGCGATGGCCTCGTCTTCCGTTAACGTACCGCGCACGCCGGCTCGTGGGAAATTCCCGCAGGCGTTTTCCCACGTCGCGCTGGTGAATACCGGGCTGACGCTGACTCGCGGACACACGCGCGCGGCAACATCACTCAAGCGAACGGCGACGATTAGCGCGCGGGCCTCGCTCAACCTCATTGCAGTCGCTGGCGAGCGGGTCGGTGGCTGCGCAGGCGAGCGTGTCCGCGGGTTCATCGTGCATCGCATCCGGTGTCGAACGCCCGTACATGTACGAGCGATTGAACGGATAGTCAGATCGTTGGGCGCGCAGGTGGCCGGCGGGCAGACCGCGTCCCGCGGCCCTGTCGTCGGCGCGCGCCACCAGAATCTGGAACAGCGAGGTCCAGCCGCGCTCGAATCCCATCGCCGAGCCGGCCAGATAGAGGCGATATGCCCGGATGATCTTCTCCGCATCGGCGCCGAGTAGGCGGCGCGCCTCGTCGAGACGGGCTTCGAGCGCATCGGCCCAGCACCACAAGGTGCGCGCGTAATGCGGACGAAGACACTCGGCGTCCAGCGGTTCGAGATTGCCGCGCGTCATCGCGTTCAACATGACGCTCACGTGCACCAACTGACCGCCGGGGAAAATGTACTTGTCGATGAAATCACCCATGCCGCCGTCGAGTTGTGGATTGTCCACGCCGCCGGCCGTAATGCTGTGGTTCAACATGAGGCCTCCCGGCTGCAGCAGGCGCTGCATCTTCGCAAAGTACACGGGCAGGTTGGGGCGGCCGACGTGTTCGCACATGCCCACCGAAGCGATCTTGTCGAAGGTGCTGGATTCGTCGAGGTCGCGGTAGTCCTGCAGCAGCATCCGCACGCGGCCCCGCAGTCCCTTTTCATCGACGAGGCGGTTCACGTAAGCGTGCTGGTTTTTCGACAGCGTGATGCCAGTGGCGGTAACGCCGTAGTGCTCGGCGGCCCAAATCAGCAGGCCACCCCAACCGGCGCCCACGTCGAGGAAGCGTTCGCCGGGACGCAGCAGCAGCTTCCTGCAGATGTGATCCAGTTTGGCTTGCTGCGCCTGCGCCAGCGACATGTCGGGCGCGGCAAAGTACGCACACGAATACACACGCAACGGGTCGAGCCACAGCGCGTAGAAAGCGTCGGAAACGTCGTAGTGATGCTGGACCTGCGCGGCGTCGGCGGACCGGCTGTGGTGAGTGCGCTCCCATAGGGCAAAGCGGGCACGCTTGAGGCGGCTCGTGAGCCATCCGGGCGTGTCCTGAGTCGGGTCATGACGAAGAAGCTTGGGAGCGGCGGCCATCAGATCGTGCATCGTGCCGTCGATCTCCAGCCGGCCTTCCACATAGTCTTCCGCCAATCGCCCAATCGCACCCTGGGTCAGATGCAGAAGCGTTCGGATGTCACGGATGACGAACGAGATTCGCGGCTGCGTGGCGCCGATGCGCCCGCCGTCCGGAAGCCGCAGTGAACACGGCAGCGGCAGGCCGGCGAGCTGTTGTTCAGCCGATTGCCGCAAAACGCTAGATAGCATCATGATCGCCGTCTCCTTCAGCGGGTCGGCTCCTAGGTCCGGTGCCGCAGCTGTACTCGCGTGCGGACCATCATGCAGTCGATTATATATCACAAGTTGATATATAAGCTGGTACATACTTGCCGTGTGCTGATAGACGTTTCGTCGCCCATTCGCCATATGATTTGCAGAACGATGGGATCGTCGCGGCGCGCGAAATTCAAGTGCGTGAACGACTCGCCGAGCCGGGTGTCACCGCTGGCACAGCGCTCGCGAGACTCGATAAAGGACATGTGCAAGGCAAAGTGGCCATCGAGGTTTCCAGGGCAATCTGACGCGCGGAGCAAACCATGGCAGGGCGTTTGCATGCGAATCGAGGAGCAGGCTTTGGCGATTGTGTCGAAAGCCGGACGGGCAGCGCTCACGTGAACCAGCGGCATGCGAACTCGGCGGCCAGCGCCGCGCCCGCAAACACCGTGGCAAGCCAGCACAGCGCGCGCAAGGTCCAATGCGCGCTGAGATCGCCTACCGCCGAGCGTTTCATGCTCAGCAGCACGAGCATCACCATGACGGGTGTCGCGGTAGAGCCGTTGAGTACCGCGCTCCAGTAGAGTGCCCGGACCGGTTCGACTCGTGCGAGCGTCAACGCGACGCCGAGCGAAATGCCGAGCGCCATCACGACGACCAATGCCCACGCAACCGGCCGGTTGCGTTGCCTGCCGGCGCGACGGTCGCGCGCGCTCACAGCCGCATTGGCAGCGGAGCCGGCGAGCGGGGGCAATGCGAGGAGGGCCGTACCGATGAGCGCCAGCCCGAGCACGTGCGGCGCATAGCCTCCAGCCAGCGGCCGAAGTACGCTCGCGGCGTCGTACGCATTGTCGAGCCCGTGTCCGCGCGCGTGGAGTGTCAGGGCGGCCGCCGCCATGATAAACAGGCCGGTCGAATTGGAGAGAATGGTCCTGACGAGTGTTTCAAGGCGGTTTTTTTTGAGCTGCCGGTTGCTTCTCGCGCCGTCCGCGCCGACCGCTTGTGGCGGCTGTTCCTCGATCTGCTGTTCGGCCTGGGCGAACAGCAGGTACGGACTGATGGTCGTACCCAGCACCGCCAGCAACATGGTGAAATAGTCCACGCTCCATGTGATTCGCGGTGCGACAGCGCGCAGCGCGAGCGTCGGCCATGACGATTCGCTTATCAGCGTAACGCCGACGTAGGCAAACAGGCACGCTGCGAGCCATTTCAGAATCCGCGCATAGCGCGCATACGGCACGAACCACTGGAGCGCGATCGACAGTACGCCGAAGATTGCGGCGAAGAGGGGCACCGAGCCGCGCCACAGCAGTTGTGCGCCAACGCCCATTGCAATGACGTCGGCCGCAATGTTGAAGACGTTGGCGACGAGAAAGCGCATGACGGCAACGTAGAACAGCAGCCGCGAATAATGCTCGCGCATGTTCAACGTCAGGCCCTTGCCCGTCTGCGCGGCGATCCTCGCGGCGACGAGCTGGAATGCCACCATGGACGGATACGACAGCGCGCACATCCAGAGCATGTCGTAGCCGAATTGCGCGCCGGCCAGCGAATATGTCATCACGCCACTCGGGTCGTTGTCCGTCGCGGTCGAAACCAGTCCGGGGCCGACGTGGGTCGCCCACGAATGCGCAGGCAGCCCGTCGCGCGCATCCGGGCCTTGTTCATGTTCGACGACGAGGGACATGGTTCTCCTTGCGCTGCCGCAAGAGCGAGTACGGTCGTAACCAGGGAACGGCTGACACCGGCTGCCGCTTATCCCCGAACACTGCGGGGATTGCGGGTCAGCGACTGCGAGTCCTGCATCGTCCAGCGAGCGCGGCTGTCAGGGATTTTGTGAGACTTTTGATTCAATGGTGAGCGCCCGGGCATCGCGTGGCGAGATGCAGATGGTGCAAGGGTCGAGCAAAGCGCATTCCTGCACGAGGGCCTCCTGGCTCGCGTCACTATTATCGGCGGCGGGCCGGCGCCGCTACTTCGTGACCGCGCCGCGAATATCGGGCAAGCCGGGCGTGCCGCTCGAATTGCAGGCGCAGGGGCCTTGAGGGGAAAGCGTCCGCGTGATGCGGAAACTGGCGGTGCAGGGCGTTGAATGGAATGAGCCCGAAGCAAAATTGTCCGGCCGCATGGGTTCGCGCCGGCTCCAGTCGACCATTTCCCGAATTTGCCTCGACGCTGCGAGCATTCGTCGGCGCTTCTTCTTTTCCAGCCATTGCAGCGATTCCTGGACAACCTCGGTCGGAATGTCGTCGAACGGCGGGTGACGACCGTGACCCGAAGCGCACGCAGGCTTTTCTCTCGAGCTTAGGACTGGTCCGGCAGCACTTCGCGCTCAAAGCGCACTTGCTGCGCGTCTCGCTCTATCGCAAACAACTCGCTTCTCGATTCGCTGCGTGGCACGAATTCACCGGCATAGCCCAAAATCCGTCGACCGCCTCCTGAGCGATTGACTCTTCGCCGTAGTCCGTGCTGCTGCCGAAAGTTGACAGTGCCCCTGCGACTGGATGTGTTATCGCAGCCAACGAAAACCGCCTGATCCACTCGCCATAACCCCTTACCAGAAAGCCTCCAGAGCGATCGATGTATTGCTGGCGGGACCTCTCATAGACTTCCCGAAGCGCAAACCACGGCACATGCGGCAAGTCATGATGAACCAGATGATAGTTATTGTTCAAAAACAGCAGACGCCAGAACCACGCCGCTTCGTTAATCACGCTGCGATGCTCATGCGCTTGCGCCTCACGATGTTCCTGAAATGAACGGATCGAACTCAACGACAGCGCACCATAACCCGCGCCGACAATAAAAACCCACGCCGGGATCCCGCACGCAAGTTGCATCCAGGCCGCGAGCCCCGCAACGGCGGCGAAGTGCGCAAGCCACAGCGGAACATCGCGCCAATCGCCGCTCTTGACCTTACGCAGCGTATCCACGCCCGTCGCGGCGATGGAGAACGCAGGCCCGACCAGCAAGCGCCCGATAAACGTATTACGGAAAGTCAGCAGCGCGCGAATTGCCCAACCCGAGCGTCGCCATACGAGCGCGCTGACGAAGTAGCTTTCCGGGTCGCGCTCGGAATGCGTCAGATGCGGATCGTCGTGATGCTGAAGATGTGAATCGCGATAGATGCCATACGGAAACCACACGGCGAGCGGCGCGAAACCGAGCAGGGCGTTGACGAACGGCGAACGCGTAGGGTGACCGTGCAGCAGCTCATGTTGCAACGACATGTACCACGTGCCGAGAACGGCCAGCAGCAGCGTGGTGAACGGCAGTCCGAGCACGCGCGCATGCGTCGCCACGCCGAACCATCCGCCATAGATCGTTACGATCAACGTCCAGGTCGGCCATTGCGTGCGCCATGTCCAGTTTGTCGCCATGCGGGCGAGGGTGTTGCGTTGCGCGTCGTCGAGATAAATCGCCATGAACAGGATCGGTCGGAATGCAGGTTCAGACCGATCCTACGGACCCTCACGCATTGCCAGAACCAATTTGTTCAGCAATGCATCCGTGAAAACGTGAAAAGGCGGCCGGCGCTCTAGCGCCGGCGCGTCTCCAAGCCGTGCTGGTCAGGCGCTCAGGGCGCGTTCGCCACGCGGCAGGCGTGATCCTGGAGACCTTCGGCCGTGCCGCTGCCGTCGTCCATGTCGATCCCGCTGTTGACGATCAGCCAGCCGTCCTTGTCAGCGGACGGCCCCGCGCCCGTCACGAGGATGGTTTGCATGGCCATTGCCGCCGCGCCCTGGTTGTCGCGCGCGACGATGCGAAACGGGTTGTCGGCGCCCGCGAGCGAGCTCACGCGCATGATGCGGTAGCGATTACCGTCGAGGGTCTCCCAGTGCCATTCATCCGGTGAATCTTTGGCGTGACGCGCGAGCGCTTCGCTGATATCCGCGCGCATGCAATCGATATGAATGTGCAACTGGTTCTGCGAGCGACGATATTGCGAATTGATTTCGAGGCTCAGTTGATTGTCGGGCAGCGAGCGCTTGACCGATTTTTCGACGTAGGTGCGCGCGTCCCAGGCGTCGACCCAGTAATCCTGCGCATGCGGCGCAAGCACGAGCGGGCTTTCGATACCGGTGATGCGGTCGGTAGGAATCAACAGGTGCTGCGAGCGTCCGACGATATCCTTCAGGATAGCGTAGCGTTTGTTGAGGTCGACAAACGTGCATTGACCCGGCGTGCCAGTTGCCTGCTGGGACGGCACGCAACGCAGATCGACGATTTTCCACAGCGCATTCGAGTCGACCGCGGCGAGGCGGGCGCATGCGCTGGCGGCCAAGGCGAGGGCCAATGCTGCGGCGATTCGCGCGCCGTTGCGTAAAAGGGCCCGCTGCGGGAGAGCGGGCATCAGAGTTTTCATCGGCGTTGTAGTTGAGTTTTTTTAGAGGTTGTGTGAAGGCGGTTGCGGTATCAAAGCACCGGCGCCGGCAACGCGCCAAGCAACTGTTCGAACGCAATGCCGATCGCAAGAAGACGCCGGTCCTCGCCGAGCGGGCCGTCCAGTTCGAGTCCGACCGGCAGGCCGCTCGCGGTCATGCCCGCGGGCAGCGAGAGCCCCGGAATGCCTGAGGTGCTGGCCGGATCGGTATTGTGCAGGAACGCGTCCATGGTGTCGATTGCCGCCGAACCGTCGATCGACACGACCGACGAGCCGTTCACCTCGTCGATCGGCACGGCGGCGAGGCGCGTGGTCGGAAACAGCAGCGCGTCGATCCGCTCGTCGGCGAAGGTCGCGGCCATGTACTGCTGCAATCGCGGCCGCCAATGATTCAGCGCGGCCTCGTAGCGGTCGCCGAGCACATCGCTTAGCACGCCGTCGTAAATCGCGCGCACGTCCGGGCTGGCAATGCGGGCCGCCATTTCGACGACGGTCTTGACGGGCGCGTCGTTAGCGACGAGCCACGCGAGCACGTCGTCGCGTGGCTCATGGATCGCGATCGGGCCGCCCACCATGCCGTTCAGATCGTCCAGTTCGCTCATCGCCACCGGCACGAATACCACGCCCGCCGCTTCGAGCTGCTGCAACGCGGCTCGCGCGACGTCCTCCACCTGCCGCTCGAGTCCTTCCCAGAGCGGCGCGGGCAAGCCGATGCGCAAGCCGTTCAACGCGACGGCCGGCAATGCGCCGGCGCCGGTGATCACGCCGTCGAGCAGCGCAATATCGGCGACGGTGCGCGCCATCGGCCCAACCGTGTCGCGCGTGTGGCTGATCGGCACGACGGCGTCCGGGTCGTGATAGCGCCGTTCGGCGCCGCCCTTGCCGACCGATGGACGAAACCCCGCCGTGCCCGTCAACGCGGCCGGAATGCGGGTCGAGCCGCCGGTGTCGGTGCCTAGACCCGCGGGTACGATGCGCGCGGCAATCGCCGCCGCGGTGCCGCCCGACGAACCGCCCGGAATCAGCGAGGGATCGTAGGGATTGCGCACCGGGCCCGCATGCGCGGCGAGGTTCGTACTCGTGATGCCGAACGCCAGTTCATGCATATTCGCCTTGCCGAGCACGATCGCGCCGGCGTCGATGAGGCGCTGCACCGAGGGCGCATTGGTCTTCGGTATGAAGCCCGCGAGCGCCGGCGTGCCCGCCGAGGTTTGCATGCCCGCCGTGTTGATGTTGTCCTTCACGACGATGGGCAAACCCGCGAGCGGCAAGCGGGCCTTTTCGGCGGCGGGCAAGGCGTCGATGCGCCGCGCGGCGGCGAGCGCGCCGTCGAGCTCGAGCGTGGTGAGCGCATTGAGGCTCGCGAGCGCCGCCGCGCGCGCGAGCAAGGTGGCCACGTAATCGGCGGCGTTGAGGCGGCCGGATTGGATCGCGGCTACGGCTTCGGTAGCGCTCAACGCGAGTTGTTCATCGACGGTCCATGTCATGGCCGGCGTCTCCTTGTCCTGATGGGGTGTCCCGGCGCGAGGGTTTCATGAAGCGCAGGGCGAAGCGCGCCAGCGTGGGCACGAGCTTCGGGCGCAGCAGTCTCGCATCGTAACCGCTCATGCGGCGGTCGTTTTCCGCGAGGCAGAGCGCGAACAGGTCGGGTGCGTTCATTGCCTCGCCGATCACACCGCTGCTCGCGGGCAGAAAATTCGAATCGTGCGCCATGCCTTTCGTGTCGATGCCGCGCGCGATCGCGAGGCGCTGCCAGACCAGCACCAGCCAGATCGCGGCCACGCGCAGCGAATGCCACGGTCTGCGCCACAGCGGCATGGTGCGCCGATACCACGCGACCCAGTTGATGAAAAACAAAATGTGGCGCGCTTCCTCCTGAATCACGGGTTCGAAAGTCTCGACCAGCGCCTCGGGAAAAAAGCCCGACTGCTGCGCGGAGCGGAATAGTCCGAACGCAAAAAAACTGTCGATGCACTCGCTATAGCCCGTGCGCATCCATTCCCATTCGGCGTCGCGCGGCGGCAAATAGTCGGGCTCGGGCGCGATCTCGATGCCGTAGGCTGCGATCAGCCGGGAGAGCACGTGCTTGTGACGCGCTTCTTCGTCGCCGTCCATGGAGATGGCTTCGCGCAGCAAGGGGTCGCGCAATTGCGCGGCATAGGTATGGACAGCGATCGACGCACGGCCTTCGGTTTGCACCGCGATGTCCCAGATGGGCAGCGAACACAGCCGTTCGAGTGCATCGGGCGGCAAGGGCGGCCAATCGAGCACGGCCGGCTTATAAGGGTTGTGGGTTTCAAGCAGCATGCGGCAAAACATCTGCTTGTGCGCCTCGGAACCGATCTTCACGCGAGCGGGGTCGCGGAATGTCCAGTGGCGCAGGGCACGGTCTTCGGCAACATCTGTCAGTGTATCGGACATGGCAGGCGTACAGAGGAGGGCGAACTCGATGTGTCGCCCATTCTGGCACAACCGTTCAAAATCCGATGCCGAGCGGTGCAAGCTCGCTGGCGCCGCTCGCAACTCACAGGATGCGAACGACGCGAGCGGTGACTTTACTGGTGGTTATCGATCCACATGCGTCCCCAACGAAATGCGTAGGCCAGCGCGTGCTCTTCGTCGAAGAAATAATCGAGCGCGTCGAATGAATAGTGCTGGTCGTGATTCGCGGAAGTTTTCTCGATGGTCAGATTGGCGGCGAACAGGCCATTGGGGAGTTGTTGTGCGGCTGGTGCAACTTCGTAACCCTTGTAGCGAATATGTGCGTTCATGATTTTTGGCAGTCGTTATGCCCCGCTTGCGTCGAAAAGGCCGGCACCTCGGACGCAACCCGTAGCGTCACGCGGCCGGTAAATCAGCGGGCAAGGTGAAGCCTAGGCCGCGCTGCGCAGCGGGTGAACCAATCTTTAGTCGTAAGCAAATCAGAAGGGATGTGTGCAGGAGCCCCGATCGGATCATATTCGCTGTGTTCGAACACACTATCCGGGGTTGCGGAATACGGGTCTGTTATGTGCCGCACGGTTCGAGCGAACGACCGCGCCGTGGGCCGCCCAGGCGGGTCCACGGCGTCGTGAAGCGATCGGCAAAGAGGGGATTAAACCGCGTGCAGCAGGCGCGCGGGTTGTGCGTCCTTGAGCGCGTTGCCGAGCGGCGCGGCGTCCGGCACGCGGTGCGCGTTGAACGCCAGCGCGAACTGCGCGGCCTGCTGGCCGACGGTGGCGAGCTGCTCGACGACCTTCGCGTCCGAACAGGTGTCGACGGTGTCGAAGCGCGTTTCCAGCGTGTTGATGCCGGCGCCGAACGGCGTGGGCCAGCCGCGCAACGCGTGGACGATCGAACGTAACGACGTCAGCACCGAGCCCGCGGCCTGCCAGCCATACGCCGTGACGATACAGCCGACTGCGCGGCCGTCCAGATACGGGCGCTCGTCGGCGCGCAATTCTTCGAGCGTATCGAGCGCGTTCTTGACGAGACCGGACACGCCGCCGTGATAGCCGGGCGTGGCGATGATCAGCGCGTCCGCATGGCGCACCGCCTCGATCAGTTCAAGCTGCTCGTCCGTGCGGTGCGGCTGTTCCGGCGCGTAGTGGGGCAGGCTGTGCAGGAAGGTGCCGCCGAACAGACGGGTATTCGCTCCAGCGTCCTGCGCGCCGCGCAGGGCGAAGCCGAGCGCGCGCTCGGTCGACGAAGCGGCGCGAGTCGTGCCGCCAATGCCGATGACGAGCGGCCGGCGATGATGATTGAAACTGGTCAACGAAATGCTCCTTCGGTAGCGGCTCACGGTGCGCCGGCACGGGGCTGCGCGCGGCGGACCGGGGCGAACCGGACTTTGAAGCGTTATCTTAATCAGCGCCGGGCGCCGCACGAAGCGACTTTTTGTTCTAACGATATAACCGCGCGGTTTGCCGGAGCGGCGGCGCGGGCGCCTTCAGCGTAGCCGGAACCTATGCCGCACGCGCTGCAATGCACTTGAAGCCGCGCCGGATAAGCATATGGCGAAGCATTGTTTGGGGGCGCGATGACACGCGGCTATGATCGAATCGTCTCCTCCATGACTCCTCCTTGACATGGGACTCGGCCCCGCCACGCAAATGGCGGGGCCTTTTTTTATCCACTGACCGGGAGTCTCGCGGCCGGGCCACTTCACGATAAAGCCGTTTTCCGCATGTTACGATCGTCCGCAAAGCCAATCACGGCGAGGTCGAGCAAGCAATGGCAACTCTTTATGACACCCTCGGCGTGCCCACGCACGCCACCGACGAAGAAATCAAGCGGGCCTATCGCAAGGCCGCGATGAAGTGGCATCCCGACCGCAACAGCGGCGCCGAAGACGTCGCGCGCGCCACCTTCCAGGAAATCAAGGACGCGTACGCGATCCTCTCTGACGCCGCGCAACGCAAGGTTTACGACGCGGTCTACGCCGAGCAGATGCGCGGTTGGGAAGCGCAGCATGCGCGCCGGCAGAAGGCGCAAGCCGAGCGCGAAGCGGCGGCGCGCGCTGCCGACGAAGCCGCGTACGCCGAGATGGTCTCGCTTGCCATGCGTTTCGCCGACGAAGGCCACAACCGCGACGTGCTGTTCGGTGTGCTGCTCGGGCGTCGATGCGAGGCGGGGCGAGCCGCGCAGATCGCGGACAGCGTGTCGGCGTTGCAAGCGGCGCGGCGCGAAACGGCCAAGGCCGAGACCGAACCCGTCGCGGCGGCTGCGCCGGAGAGTGTCGATGGTTCGGTCAGGACCAAAGCGGCTTCAGCGAAAGATGACGCCGCCGCGCAGGCTTCGCAAGGGCAGCGCGCGAATCAGGACAAGCGCGAAGAACCCGTCAGCGACACGCATCCTGCCGGTGCCCTGAGCGGCCTCTGGTTCCAGTTTCTCAACGGCTTGCGGCTTTGACGCATCACGCCGGTTGTCCGGCGATCCGTGCGAGTTCGGCGGCGAGTTCGGCGACGAGTTCGTCGATATAGGCATCGTTCAGACCGCAGTCCGCGAGCGCGCTTTGCAGCTTGAACACGTACTCCGCGTTCGTGCCGAACAGACCGCTCGCCACGGCCATCGATGGTGCGATCAGCGTCGCTCGCGCGTCGCCTTCGTATTGCGGATTTCCGTGATCCGCCACGAAGGCGATCGCGGATAGTTCGGTGCCGTCCTCGAGCGTGAGTGGCGCCCACGTCGGACGATAGGCGCCCGTCACCGTCTCGCGAATCCAGAGAATGCGCAGTTCTTCTTCGAGCGTCTCGCCGCACAGGCGCAACGCGACGCCCCGCGTGCTGCCGCCTTGCTCGAGCGAGAGCATGCGGCCCGGCTGCTGCGGCGTGCCGCGTCCAGCGATCATGCGGATGCAGAAGCTGCGATGCCAGCCTTGCAGGGTGGCGATGCGGCGGCTGTCGAAGTCCGAGATCGGATTCCACATCAGCGAGCCATAGGCGAAGACCCAGACATCGCCATTGTCCGGACGCTGCCGCATGGTGTGCGCGAGCGACGCGTCGATCTGCGCCTGCGTCCACAACATTCCTTTGGGCAGCGATTCAAAACTTTCGAGGTAGGCGCCCGAGCTTATGGCGTTTCTGTTCAGCATCCCGTCATTTCCGTCGTGGGGTGGCGCTTCGCGCTCGCCGTCGACATGGCGTGCGCATAAAACGTCAGCACCAGTATGCGGGCGGGACTCGCCGGAATAAATCCGTCTTGAGGAAGTAGTGCATCGTCGGCAGCAGCACAATCGGCTGGCGCACAACGCGCGATGTCCTTGTTGCGAGCCGCGCGGCGAGACCACCGAACCCGCAGCCGTGTGACGAATGACGCCCTGGCCGGTAGACCATAGAGGTAGACCGAATTGATATAGAGAGCAGGCTTTAGCGTTCGAATCTGCACTTCTAGAATCAATGACAACGTCCGCAGCATGGGTTCCCGGGGTCGCCCGAACGCCGCCTTGAAGAGCGACGCCTGCTCATTGCCATGCGGTCCTGCTTCGTTTGACTTCCACGCAGTCAATCCAGAGAGGCACGACGGCCATGTTCACTTTCATCGTAGTAGTTGCGGTGGCGGCGTTTGTTCCCTACGTCGCGGCACCCGGCATTGCCAATGGTGTCAAGGCGATCAGCACGCCGCCCGCGGCCATGAGGTTCGACGCCGCGCCCGCGGCGGCATCGGACGGGAGCGACGCGGCCAACCGCATCGTGTCCGGCCGACGCGAGAGCGGCGCTTCGGTCTGACGTGCCCGATCCCGGCTCGAACTCTACCGAAGGCTGAATGAAAGCTTGACGCTTGCGCTGGTACACTTCGGCGCACGCGCGATGCGCGGTGCCCGCGAGTAAGCAAGCCCTGGTGCAAATTTTCGTGGCGCAACAAATTTGAACATCGTAGTGTCACGAGGGCGCAAGACTGAGCCGGCAGAATTGCACACAGAAACAAACAAAAAAATACGGGTACGGGGTAAGCGTGACCAGAAAATACAAGGTGCTGTTTCTCTGTCGCGAGAATTCAGCACGCAGCATCATTGCCGAAGCTTTGTTGCGGGAACTGGCGGGACACCGGTTCGACGCGTTCAGCGCGGGACCGGAACCGGCCGCGCGGGTTCATCCATGCGCGGTCGCGCAATTGCGGCCAGGCATCTCGGACCTCGGCATTCTCAGCCCGAAAAGCTGGCTGGAATTCACCGGTGAATGGGCGCCGCGTATGGACCTCGTCGTCGCGCTGGACGAATCCGTCGACACTCACCACGCACCTGCATTTCCAGGCGAGCCTGTCTCATGCACCTGGGCCTTCGCCGATCCGCTCGCACACGACATTGCCGAGTCCGAACGCGCGCGCGTGTTCGAGAAAGTATTTTGGCAAATCGTGCGGCAGATGAGCGCGTTTATCGAACTGCCGCAATATGCGGCGCCGGCCGGCGCCGCCGCAACGGTCGCGATTCCCGCATTGAGTGCCTCTTCGCAGCGCGTCACGACATGCGGCGCGTGAACGCATTGCGCGTGCGCTCGGAATGCAACGCCATAGTGTTTAGTGCTGCTCCGTCCGGATATACAGCAGGCGCGGGCACTCGGATGCACATGGTCACAGCGGAACAGAGCGAAAACCAAGCGGGACAAGCGCACGTGACAACGCATCACAGTGTGCATGGCACAGGTACATGCGTGCTCGCGGACGCGCCGAACGGCGGTTTCCCACGGAGGACGTGCGGGGTGATTTTTTTACGCTAGCGGCGGAATAATACGGTGGTCTATCGATTGTTCGAACGCGCGAGCGGACTGCCGGCGAACGGGTCGTTCTGCCAGTCCACGCGTTTTTTCGGCTGCGGGGCAGGTGCCGGCGCGGCCGACAATTCAAAGTGGTCGATGGATTGACCTGCGCTGATTGCCTGTTTGAGCCATTGAGGCATTTCGCCCTGGCCGTCCCAGCTATCTCCAGTTGCGCTACGGTAGCGTCCGGCCTTTTGCGCGGCCGGTTCGGATGCCAGCACTGCCGCAAGGTCTTCGGGTTTGATGCCAAACTCTTCCATGCGATGGCGGAGATACGCAATCATGCTATCTCGCTTCCTTTCGTCCATAAGATATTCGTCCTTCTAAAACGTCCGGTGTTCTGTCAATTACAGATTGCAAGGGAAATCCGCGAAAGCATCGATCCATATAAATGGGGACGGCCCGCGGTGTGTTATCGATTGAAGAAATCTCTAAAGGCAGCGTTTAGAAAACGTCGCTCCATATATCGCGGCGCAGCAATTAGCCGAGACGGCCGCCGATCAATTTCATGGGTGTCAATCAGTGAATATTCAAGCGCTTTGCCGCGCGGCGAGGAAGGCTGCGGGTGTCTCGCGCCAAGCCTCATGCCCACAAGGGAAAAAACGGTATTGACGATGCACTAATTGCGGCAGGCCGGTTTCATCTCCACGCTCCGTCTCTCGCCGGTACTTCGCGCGCGGGGCCGATTATTGACGTTATGTCAGCATCATAACGCACTGTGCGGCCAAAGCACGTACCGGCTTGGGTGATTTTGTACAAATCTCTTCTAACCCACTACTTCGGCTGCGGCAGACCGGAGCGGGTGTTCCGCGATTGAATTCCTGAGTGGCCGAGCTATAAAAGAAAACAGCGGAGCCAAAATCCGTGTTTCCAGCCTGCGCAGACTGATTCCGGTCAGCCGCGAGAACGCGTCCGACATCGGTTGCAGGTCTGGCAAATCATTGCTCGTTTAGTTCGATGACTCGCCGCAGCAGTTCGCATCGGCATCGACTCGTCCGTCAGCCCATTGGGCAACCTCGCTTTTTTCGCGGATCTATTCTTTGGAGGACGAGAACTGCTGCGCCGGATTCAAGGAGTCTGGACATGAAACTACGATTATGGATGGCGCTGGCCAGCGCCGTGTTCCTGCTGGCGCCTAAAACGGCGGGTGCGCTGGGCCTCGAAGACCAGCAGGGCGCCGGCATGTCGGGCCGCGCGCTGATGCAACAGAACGCGAACGAATCGGCGCAAGCGACGACCGACATGTCGTTCAGTGAATCGGGACAGGGCATGCCCGGCGCCCAGCCGGTGCAGAACGTGTCCTACGGCGGCGTAGCCGCGGGGCGATCGCAGGCGGGAGGTCCACCGAGCCAGCCCTGCATGTCTTCCGCGCCGCAATGCAGAATCTATTTTGGCCAATGACCGGTCTTTCTCTGGGAATGCGGTGCGCATGTGCGAGCACCGCTTCCCGTCAACTGCCGTTATGCGAATGCCAGCGTGTCTAGCGGATGATCGGCGCGCTCGCTGAAGCGGCCCACCATCGTGTTGAAACTTTGTCCTTCCGCTGCGGCGCCTTCAGTGAATCCGCGCAATTCGTCCAGCAGTGCGCGCCACGACGCGTGCCAGCGCGTTTCCTTGATGCAGGCGCCCAACGAGTCCGCGATGCGCAACACGCCGTTGTCCGGATAGAAAGTGACGGTGAGCGGCATGCCGTCGATCACGCAAGTGGCGGTGCAAGGGCGGGTAGTAAGCATGGGCGATGTCCTTTTATTGTCAGTGGGGAGCGCATGTTGAAAACGCTGACGTGCGCTTCAGCAAACGCTGTGCCCAACTGACGTTCGCGCTTCGCAGTGCCTGCCGCGCCATTCCCACGCCGGGAATCGAGCACGAAGCCGCACCAATAACCCCACATTCGACTGCAATTTTCCGGAGTGGTCAGCGAGCGATTTAATACGATGTTATGGTGTGGTCTATTCGGGTTTTCACCCGCTGATTCTCCAGGCTGCAATCGCGTCACCTCCGGCAAGCAGGCCTATATGGCCTGCTTTTTCAATCGTGCCGGCCGGTCTGCGAATGGATTAGCGCGGTGCGGCCGCTCCAATCTCACCCGTTGTTAATAGACTCGCAAACAATACTATGTTGATCGAAGACAATCTGCCCGCGAGCACAGCCTCGCTGGACGATGGCGCCTCGTCGTCCCTGCGTTCATGGCTGGCTGTCGTGGCTGTCGCCATCGGCGCTTTCGCTTTCGTCACTACCGAGTTCTTGCCGGTCGGACTGCTGCCGCGCGTCGCCGCGGAGCTGGGCGTGTTGCCCGGCACCGCCGGCCTGATGGTCACCGTGCCCGGCGTCATCGCGGCCATCTCCGCGCCGGGGCTGATGCTGGTGGCGGGGCGCATGGATCGCCGGCGAGTGTTTCTCCTGCTCACGGCTTTGCTGCTGGCGTCGAATCTGATCTCCGCTTTTGCGCCGAATTTTCTTTGCATGCTGCTCGGGCGCGCATTGCTTGGCGCCGCGCTGGGCGGATTCTGGACGCTGGCCACGGCAGCTTCGGGGCGTCTCGTGAAACCGAAGGATTCGGCACGGGCCATGGCCACGATACTCACCGGCGTGACCTGCGCCACGGTGATCGGCGTGCCGCTCGGCACGTTCATCGCGAGCTTCGCATCGTGGCGCGTGTCGTTCATGGCGACCGGCGTGCTGGTCGCGGTCGCGCTGGTCGCACAGTTCTTCTTCGTGCCGTCCTTGCCGTCGAGCGCCGCGCTGCGTCTGCGCGATCTGGTGGCGCTGCTGCGCCGCCCGCATCCGCGCCGCAGCATGCTGATGGTGGCGCTCGTTTTCGGCGCGCATTTTTCCTCGTACACGTACATCACGCCGTTCCTGCTGCACAACGCGAATCTCGACATGTCGACCATCACGTGGCTGCTGCTTGGGTTCGGCATCATCGGGTTCTTCTCGAACTTCGCGGTTTCGTCGACCGTGACGCGCAGTCTGAAAGTGTCGGTCGGCGCAATGGTTTCGCTGCTGATGTTCGCACTGGTCTTGTTGCCGCTACTGCAGCATTCGACAATCGGCGTCGTGGCGCTGGTGCTTGCGTGGGGCATTTCCTTCGGCGCGTTGCCGCTGTGCTTCAGCATCTGGATTCAGCGCGCCACGCCGGATTCGCCCGAGGCCGGCTCGGCGTTGTTCGTGAGCATCATTCAGGTGGCGATTGCGCTGGGGTCGCTGGTGGGCGGCATGGTGGTCGACCATGTGGGGATTTCCGCCGACTTTCTGCTCGGTAGCGGCCTCGCGTTGCTGGGGCTCGCCGCGCTGGCGAGCTTCGGCCGCAGCGAGCAGAAGGTCGCCGCCGAAGCGGTGGCTTGCCCCGCGTGCACGGAATAATTGCTGGGCATCGGTTCGGCCGTTCAGACCATGCTCGCGGAAATGCAACCGGAACACAAAAGAGTGATGAATCGACAACGCAATTCAGCTATCAAACGTCGCTTGCGGTGCGCGCTGTTCGCAATGGTCACGCTCAGTTCCGCTACTGCATTTGCTGCCAGCTTCGACTGCGGCCGGGCGCGATTGCCGGATGAAAAGGCCATATGCGCGTCACGGCAGCTGAGCGAGATGGACGTCGAAATGGCCGTGCGCTACCAGATGCTGACGGGCCTGGTCGCGATGGGCGCGCGAGGCAATATGCAGGACGAGCAGCAGGTGTGGCTGAAGTCGAGAAAAGCATGTGGCGGTAATCAGCTGTGTCTGCTCAACGCGTACCGGCGACGCATCGGCACGCTCAAGGACGAATACGCCAACCTCGCGAGCCGCGGGCCGTTCTGAGTGCGCTGGTTGTCTGCCAGAAGCGGATGCGGCATAAGGAGCCGCGAAGGCAAGCCGGATTCAATCCGTCTGTGAGCAGCGCAAGCGCCCGCCGCACCTCTTCCGCACGCGACCGAACGTATCGCTCACGTCCCAGCCTCAACGCGTTACCATGAAAAGCTTCCGCTGCTTTCCCCCCGATTCAGGTCCCGATGCGCTCAACTTTCACCAAATGGCTTTTTATCGTCTACCTCCTGGGTAGCGGCACGCTGTATTCGATCATCATCCTGATCCTGTTTCCGTTTGTCGGACGTGCGGGACGATACTGGCTCGCGAGGCAATGGTGTCGCGCACTGGTTTTCGTCATGCGTTGGCTACCCGGCGTTTCATGTTCGATAGACGGGCTCGACAACCTTCCCGACGGTCCGGCGATCATCCTGTCACGTCATGAGTCGACGTGGGAAACCCTCGCGTTTCTCGCGCTTTTTCCGCGCCGTGTCAGTTTCGTGTTCAAGGAGGAATTGCTGCGCATTCCGTTCTTCGGCTGGGTGTTGCGTGGCCTCGACATGGTCAGCCTGAACCGCGGCTCCGCTCGACAGGCTCACCAGGCGGTGACGAAGGAAAGCGCGGAGCGGCTGGCCAAGGGCGATGTCGTCGTCATTTTCCCGGAGGGCACGCGGGTCGCGCGCGATGCGCCGTTGCGGATGACGTCCGGCGGCGTCCGGCTGGCGTGCGCGACCGGCGTGCCGGCCGTGCCCGTGGTCCTGAA
The DNA here is from genome assembly GCF_042680985.1 of Paraburkholderia dipogonis. Taxonomy (NCBI): domain Bacteria; kingdom Pseudomonadati; phylum Pseudomonadota; class Betaproteobacteria; order Burkholderiales; family Burkholderiaceae; genus Paraburkholderia; species Paraburkholderia dipogonis. The sequence goes on from NZ_JBHUFR010000026.1 coordinate 22,110, forward strand.
CGCGGGCAAGGTCTGGCCGACCAAAGGCTGGCCGGACGGCCGCGGGCATATCCGCGTGGTGGTTGGGCCGCCGCTGTCTCCACACGACATGACGCAGCAGGAATTGAGTCACGCGGTCCACGAGTGGATGAAAAACGAACTGCTGCGGCTTTGATCCTTGCCGAGCCCGCATGTCCGCATGCGACACAGCGTACCGTTCGCCGATGCCATAGCCTGGCGTACCGCTCGATTGAACTGGAACCCAATTGAGCATATGGTGATTGCTCCCTAGTCCAATCGGAGTTCGGTATGCGACGTCTTGCAATGACTGCGGCCGCATTGATGGCCGCTGGTTTCACCCTGTCCGCGAGTGCCCAGGTCGTAGTCACCATCGGTCATTCGGCGCCGCTCACCGGTCCGCAGGCGCCGAACGGCAAGGACAACGAGAACGGCGCACGGCTCGCCATCGACGAGCTGAACAAGTCGGGCGTCACCGTCGCGGGTCAGAAGGTCACCTTCAAACTGGACTCGGAAGACGACCAGGCGGACCCGAAAATCGGCGTGCAAGTCGCGCAGAAACTGGTCGACAGCGGCGTGGTCGCCGTGGTCGGACCGTATAACTCGGGCGTGGCGATTCCAGCATCGCGCGTCTACAACACCGGCAATGTGCCGATGCTGCCGGTCGCATCGAACCCGGCGCTGACGAAACAGGGTTTCAAGAACATCTTCCGGATCGGAGCGAGCGATGAGCAACTCGGCGGCACGATGGGCCAGTTCGCCGCGAAGACGTTGAAGGCCAAAACGGCCGCTGTCATCGACGACCGCACGGCGTATGGTCAGGGCGTCGCCGAACAGTTCGTGAAGGTCGCCAAGGCGAACGGCATCCAGATCATCGAGCAGGAGTTCACCAACTCGTCGGCGACGGATTTCCTCGGCATTCTGACGACCATCAAGGCCAAGAATCCCGACGTGATTTTCTTCGGCGGCTATGCGGCGCAGGGCGCGCCGATGGCCAAACAGATGCGCCAGCGCGGACTCAGGGCAAAGCTGCTCGGCGGCGACGGCATCTGCTCGGCCGACATGGGCAAGGTGGCGGGCGATGCGGCCTCGATCGTCTATTGCGCGCAGGGCGGCATTGCGCTGGAGAAGACAGCAGCCGGCCGCGAGTTCCTGCAAAAGTACAAGGCGGCCTACAACATCGATACGCAGGTCTACGCCGTGAGTTACTACGACGGCGTCAAGTTGCTGGCCGACGCCATGGTGAAAGCGGGCACGACAACGGACAAGGCCAAGCTGACCGCGCAGCTCGCGAAGGAAAACTATAAGGGCGTCGCCGGCACCTATTCGTTCGACGAGTACGGCGACCTGAAGGGCGCGCCGACCACCGTGTACGTCATCAAGAACGGCTTGCCCACGCCCTACGGCCAATAACCGCGGCCGGCCCATCCACTTCACGAAGCAGACATGAAAATTTCACGCACCATCCAGACCGTTGAAGTTCACACCGGCGGCGAGGCATTCCGCATTGTCACCAGCGGTTTGCCGCGTCTGCCCGGCGACACGATCGTCAAACGGCGCGCATGGCTGAAGGAAAACACCGACGATATCCGCCGGGCGCTGATGTTCGAACCGCGTGGACATGCCGATATGTACGGCGGTTATCTGACGGAACCGGTCAGCCCCAATGCCGACTTCGGCATCATCTTCCTTCACAACGAAGGGTATAGCGACCATTGCGGCCACGGTGTTATCGCGCTGTCGACGGCGGCGGTCGAACTGGGTTGGGTTCAGCGTGAGATACCCGAAACGCGCATCGGTATCGACGCGCCGTGCGGGTTCATCGAAGCATTCGTGAAGTGGGATGGCGAACACGCCGGCACCGTTCGCTTCGTCAATGTGCCGTCGTTTATCTGGAAGCAGGACGTGAGCGTCGAGACACCGTCGTTCGGTTCCGTGACGGGCGATATCGCGTTCGGCGGCGCGTTCTACTTTTACACCGACGGCGAGCCGCATGGTCTCGCGGTGCGGGAGTCGTCGGTGGAAGAACTTATCCGCTTCGGCGCCGAGGTCAAGCAGGCGGCCAATCAGGCGTTTCCTGTCGAGCATCCCTACATTCCCGAGATCAACCACATCTACGGCACGATCATCGCGAATGCGCCGCGGCATGCGGGGTCGACGCAAGCCAACTGCTGCGTATTCGCCGATCGTGAGGTGGACCGTTCGCCCACCGGCTCCGGAACGGGCGGCCGGGTCGCCCAGCTTTATTTACGTGGACAACTTGGCAAGGACGACACCCTCGTGAACGAGTCCATTATCGGCACCGTGTTCAAAGGGCGTGTCCTGAGCGAAACGACGGTGGGTGATTTCAAGGCCGTCATTCCGGAAGTCGAAGGCAACGCTTTTGTCTGCGGCTTTGCGACCTGGATCATCGACGAGCGGGATCCGCTCACCTACGGGTTCCTCGTCCGGTAGGCCGGACGACGAACGCCGCCTAGAACCGCTCGACCCACGGGCGGAGTTCGACTTCCCATGTCCACGCGCTGCGTTGCTGACGATGAATGTGAAGGTACTCCCTGGCAATCGCGTCGGGGTCCAGCCATTTGTCGTCGGCGTCTTCCGAGCCTCGCGCGCTGCTGGCAATGCCGCCGTCGATCACGAAATGCGCAACGTGAATATTCTTCGGCGCCAACTCGCGCGCCATGCATTGGGCCATGCCTCGCAGCGCGAATTTGCCCATGGCGAACGGGGTCGAGCCGGGTAGCCCCTTCACGCTGGCCGTTGCACCGGTCAGCAGGACAGTGCCGTGGCCGCGCGCCAACATGCGCATCGCCGCGGCCTGGGCGACGAGGAAGCCGCCGAGGGCGGTGATTTTGAAGGCTTCTTCGAGCTTCTGCGGCTCGATGGCTTCGAGTGGCGCGCGATAGCGGCCGCTCGCGTTGTAGACCACGAGATCGGGAGCGGCGAATGCTTTCTCCACGCGCTCGAAGAGGGCGGTGACCTGGTCCGGCTGACTGGCGTCGCAAGCAACGGGCAGGGCGCCCGTCTCGTTGACGAGTTCCGTCAGCTTGCCGGTGTCGCGGGCGGCGAGCGCGACCTGCATGCCCTCGGCCGCGAACAGGCGCGCTAGCGAGGCGCTCAAGCCCTTGCCCGCGCCGACAATCAATGCAGTCTCGGTTCGACTCATGGTTCCTCCGGAATCAACAGGGAAGCGTCGCGGCGTGGGTGTGCCGCGTCATGCCTTGCTGATTGTAGGCGTTCACCGTGAAATGCACCGGGGTGGCGGAGGGTGGCGCTGCCTGCTCAACCTGACGTTTCGATGACGCTCCAGATCCTTTCGTCGGAATCGCCGGTGAACCGTCTGGCGATAACAGCCCGGCACTTGTCGCAGCGATAGTGCTCGAGGGCTAGCGTGCCGTTGCACTCCGCGACACCGATCAGCGTGAGGTTGTCCTGCCGTTGCACATCGACTGGCAGGCCGTCGATATCGGAGCATCCATCGCAGACTTCCATGGCGCCTCCTGACGTTCGCATCCATCGTTCAAAAGAGCCCGCGTGAGACGGGCGAAGACTGATGCACCCGCAGCAGAGAACGCGGGCAAAACCAGTATCGGACGCTATGGAGCGATTGTGCAAGTGCAAAAAAATAAATTTGAAGGGGTTGGATGGGCGAGCGCCGCGTGCTTCAGTCGACCAGACTGGAACCCGTTCTCGCGACGACCAGAACGACACAACCGCTCGCGGATGAACTCGCATGGCTGGAGCCTGCCGCATAAGTCAGCGCATCGCCGGGCTGGAAACTGACGCCGTCGCTATCGGTGAAGACACCTTCCACAACGACAATCAACTCGGTCGTATCGTGGCGATGTGCGGGGCCCTGGGCTCCCGGGGCGACTTTCATCCAGTAGCTGGACCACGCGCCTTCCTCATCGTCCGACAGTGGAATCCAGAAATAGCCTGGAATGTCCGTGCCGCCGATTTGCAGCGGACGCCAATCGTCGTCATGAATCTTGTAGTGGCGCCGGCCGGCCAAAGCGGTGAAACCAACTGCCGGCATCCCGGTGATTTTCGATGAATTCATAGAGTTTCCTTAGTGCGATGCGTGCCGATCGATTGCGGCAAGTTCTGGCTGCACGTCGAGCATCATCGTAAGCGCTTAATCAGAAGCCGTGTGCTTGCAGTCGCGCTGCATACCGCTGGGCGAACAGTTCGAGGAAATAGACCGTCAACGCGCTTTATGCTTCCGCTCGCATTACCGCACGTCATGCGAAGGCCGGCGTTTCGCCGCGCAGCCAGTCGATCACGCTGCGGGTTGTCGGCGTGATCGTGCGACCGTGAGGAATCACGACAAAATACGCATCGCCGACCTTAACGGACGCTCCAGGGACGCGCATCAACTGGCCGCTATCGAGCAGGTCGCCCAGCAACCGGTGCCAACCGAGCGCGATGCCTTGCCCCTGCAACGCGGCCTGAATCGCATCGGTGTAAAGACTGCAGCGGAGTGCGTAATGCAATTTGGGCGGCCGCAATCCCGCCGACTGGAACCACGCTTCCCAACCCATCCAGCCTTCGGACGTCGAGTCGGACTCGATCAACGCGGCCTTCGCGAGGTCGGCGAGCGAAGGCGGCGAGCCATTCGCTTGCAACCACGCGGGCGAACAAACTGGAAACACTTCTTCGTCGAACAATGGCGAAGACGTGCCGTCCCGCCATTTCCCGTTGCCGTATCTCACTGCGATGTCCACGTCGTTGTGGCGCAGGTCAGCGGTGAACATCTGCGTGGTCAAACGAAGCTTCAACTGAGGTTCGAGAAGCCTCAGCGCCTGAAGCTTGGGCAGCACGCGGAAATGCGAAAAGGCTGCGGTAGTGGCGAGAACCAGTTCCTGTTCCTCAGTCCCGCTCGCGAGCCGGTCGAAGGCACCCGCAATGCGTTGCATCGATTCCGCGACCACGAGGTAGAGCGCCTCTCCCTCGTTCGTCAGTTTGATCGACCGGTGCAGCCGATGAAACAGGCGAACCCGCAGCGACTCTTCCAGAAACTTCACCTGCCTGCTCACGGCCGCTTGCGTGACACCGAGTTCATTCGCGGCCAAGGTAAAGCTGCTCAGCCGCGCGACAGCCTCGGATTCGACTAAAGCCGTCAGCGACGGTATGAGCCTTCGATAACCTTTTGCGCCTTCAGTCGCTGCTTTCATCTTTTGCTTGTGGGGTGGGAGAAGCCTGTGAGGGAAGCGGCAATGCGTCCATTGCGAGCCGCCGGTAAGAGTCGGGCTATGACTTCGGAAGATAAGCGAGCGGCGTGGATCGCCCCGCTTGGTGGTTACCCTTAACGCCCGGTTTGACCTCGTTTGCGAGCACGCGAAGGCATCGGCCCGAAAGCCTTGCTCACTGGCGGTTTGAGCGCATCCGGCAGTTCTCGCGGACGCTTGCCGTCAGCCATGCATAACCGTAGGTATGGCAAAGGGCACAGAAAATGTAGCTGGTTGAAGGTAATTGGCGATGTACGCTGTCATTAACGCAACAAACATTGGAGATACGCAATTCGGCGGTCGAAAATGTTAAGTGTCGGGAGGATAGTCGTGAATTATGCGACTTTGCGACGCTTGCGGCCATGGTTTCTAGACATGGCCCAAGGCGCGCGAATCACCGGCAGCCGCAACGCTCATCCCTGACCCGCACTCGACCGCTAAAGCGCGCGTATTCCTCTGCGCATAGGCGACTCGATAAGGGGCCTCCAGGTTTTCGAACTTGCCAGTTGGAATGACAGAATGACCCCAAACCTCACCTTCGCGTCGGAAGAGGCGGTGTATCCACGCGTCGCCACATCGAGCACGACGTCTTCGATCGCAGCATCCGCAGCCGTGCCGGCGAATGAAATTCTCAAGGTTCAAAACCTCTCGAAGATTTTCGGTCCGAAACCCGAACGCGCAGCGGAGTTATTGCAGCAGGGCCTCGGGCGCAACGAGATTTTCAAACAGACCGGCAATATGGTGGCGGTCGACAATGTCAGTCTCAGCGTCCGGGCAGGCGAGATCTTTGTGATCATGGGACTCTCCGGCTCCGGAAAGTCCACGCTGGTTCGCCTGTTGAATCGCCTGATCGAACCGACTTCGGGCAAAGTGGTTCTGGAAGGTCGCGACATCGCGCCCATGTCCACGCCGGAACTGCGTGAAGTACGGCGCAAGAAGATGGCAATGGTCTTTCAGTCATTCGCGCTGCTGCCCAACCGCACGGTGATCGATAACGTCGCGTACGGCCTCGAAGTCGCGGGCCTCACGAAGCAGGAACGGTACAAGGTCGCGCAAAGCGCGCTGGTGCGTGTCGGGCTCGGCTCCTACGAAAAGCTCTATCCGGGCGAACTGTCGGGCGGCATGCAGCAGCGCGTGGGGCTCGCTCGCGCGCTCGCCGTGAACCCGTCCGTGCTTCTGATGGACGAAGCTTTTTCGGCGCTCGACCCGCTCATTCGCTTCGAAATGCAGAACGAACTGCTGCGCCTGCAGAAAGAAGAACAGCGGACCGTGGTCTTCATTTCGCACGACATCGAAGAAGCGATCAAGATCGGCGGCAGGGTTGGCGTGATGAAAGACGGCCGGCTGGTTCAGGTCGGCACGCCGGTTGAACTGATCCAGACGCCTGCCGACGACTACGTGCGCAACTTCTTCCGCAATGTCGACGTGTCGCGCTTTCTCAAGGCTTCCAGCTTTCTCTCGAACGTCGACCGGGCGCGGATTTCGTGCGACGGCGGTGCGTCGTCGGACCGGTATCTGAATCAGCTTATCGACGCCGGTGTGGAATGCGGCTACGTCTGCGATGAAGCCGGCCGCTATCAGGGCTGCGTCACGCCTGCGTCCTTGCACAAATGCGGGAGCGGACCGATTCGCGATGCGCTGCTGCACGACATGGTCGCGGTGTCGTCGGATGCCGACTTGCACGAACTCTCGAACATCGCCCTCGGCCAGCAACACGACGTGCCGGTCGTCGACGCGGCCGGGAAACTTACCGGTGTCGTGTCGTGCCGCACGATTCTCAAACAGGTCATGGAACGGAGGGCGTCATGAATTCGTCAATTTTCGGGCGCGCGGCGGAAAACGCGGTCAACTTTCTGTTCCAGCATTTTCGCGGCGGCTTCGACGCGTTTTCCGCGGCCTTGGGCGCGGTCGTCAAGCTTCTCGAAGACGGTCTCGGCGCGATTCCTTTCGTCGTGATGCTGGTCGCGCTGGTCGCACTCGCGCTGTGGCGCAAAGGCTTCGTGTTCGCAGCCTTCGTCGGCATCGCGATCGAGGTCATTCACTACATGGGACTTTGGGCGCAAACCATGTCGACCCTCGCGCTGGTGATCGCGGCGACGCTTTGCAGTCTGCTGATCGGTATTCCGCTCGGCATCTGGGGTGCGCGCAACGCTCGCGTGGAAGTGATCGTGCGCTCGCTGCTCGATTTCATGCAGACCATGCCCGCGTTCGTGTATCTGATTCCGGCGGTCATTCTGTTTGGGCTCGGCCGCGTGCCCGCGGTGATCGCGACGATCGTCTTCGCCATGCCGCCGGTGGTTCGCCTTACCACGCTGGGAATCAAGCAGGTGCGAGAAGAGCTGATGGAAGCCGGGCGCTCGTTTGGCAGCACCGACACGCAGCTGCTCTGGAAGATTCAACTCCCGAACGCGTTGCCGTCCATCATGGCCGGCATCAATCAGACCATCATGATGGCGCTTTCAATGGTCGTGGTCGCTTCAATGATCGGTGCGGGCGGCCTGGGTGAATACGTGCTCAGCGGGATTCAGCGGCTCGACATCGGCATCGGTTTCGAAGGCGGTCTCGGTGTCGTTCTGCTCGCCATCATTCTCGACCGTCTGACTGAAAGTTTCGGCGTCAAATCCATCAAGAAGAAGAGCAAGGCGCGCACGTCGAAGCGTGCCGTGCGCGAGACAGCAAACAAACCCGCGGCTACGCAATAACAAAACAGCAAATTCTTTTAATAGCGAAGGAGTACCAGATGAACACCGGAATTCTCAAATCGTATGTGGTGAAGCTCGCCGCAACCGCACTCTGTTCCTTCGGCCTATACAGTGGCGCAGCGATGGCGGCTGCCCCGCTCAAGATTACGATCACGAACTGGGCCGACGTGCTGGCCGTTGCGAACGTGGCGAAGTACGTGATGGAGACGAAGCTGCAGCAGCCTGTGCAGTTTGTTCAGGCGGACATCGGCATTCAGTATCAAGGCGTCGCTCGCGGCGACGTCGATCTGATGGTGGGCGGGTGGCTGCCGGTCACGCACGGCATGTACTACGCGAAGTACAAGAACGACATGGACGACGTCGGCATCATCTATACCGGCGGGAAAAACGGCTGGGCGGTTCCGGCGTATGTGCCAGAGTCCGAGTTGTCGTCGATCGCCGATCTCAACAAGCCGGACGTCAAGAGCAAACTGAACAGCACCATTCAAGGCATCGAACCCGGCGGCGGTCTGATGCAGGCCTCCGAGAAGACCATCAAGGAATACAACCTGGCGGGCTACAACCTGCAATCTTCCAGCGAAGCAGGGATGCTTGCGTCGATCCAGCGCGCGTACCAGTCGAAACAGTGGATTGTCGCCACGGTATGGAGTCCCCATTGGCTGTTCCAGAAGTGGCAAATGCGCTATCTGAAAGATCCGAAAGGCACCTTGGGCGGCGAAGAACAGATCCATGCCTTCGGCTCCAAGCAGTTCGCCACCAAATTCCCGCGCGCGGATGTCTTCATGAAGCATTTCAAGCTGACGCTCGCCGACGTGGAAGCGATCGAGTTCGAGGGAAACAGCACGAACGACTACGCCACCGCGGCGAAGAAATTCGTCGACGCGCACCCGGACAAATTGAAAGCGTGGCTTGAGAAGTAACGTTGGATCCCAGGCGCGTACGAGCGCAGATGCCCGAGGCGGCGCGCCACGAAATATTGCTTTATGACTAGCACGGAGTATGTCTGTGAACGATAACGTTCGATTCTTTTCAGAGAGCCTGCAAGACCGTGACCCGGTCATCTCGTCGGAAATCGCGCTGGAACTGCGTCGCCAGCAGTCCCAGATTGAACTGATTGCGTCCGAGAACATCGTGTCGGCAGCCGTGATGGAAGCGCAGGGAACCGTCCTCACCAACAAGTACGCCGAAGGCTATCCGTCCAAGCGCTATTACGGCGGCTGTGAACACGTCGACCGTATCGAAGCGCTCGCGATCGATCGCGTCAAGGCCTTGTTCGACTGTGAATTCGCCAACGTGCAGCCACATTCCGGCGCTCAGGCAAACGGCGCGGTCATGCTCGCGCTTTTAAAGCCGGGCGATACGGTGCTCGGCATGTCGCTCGACGCAGGCGGCCATCTGACGCATGGCGCCCGCCCGGCGTTGTCCGGCAAATGGTTCAACGCGGTTCAGTACGGCGTCGACCGGGACACGCTGCGCATCGATTATGACGAAATCAGACGCCTCGCTGAGGCGCATCGTCCCAAGCTCATCATCGCGGGCTATTCAGCCTATCCGCGCGCGCTCGACTTCGCGAAGTTCCGGGAGATCGCCGACAGCGTCGGCGCGCTGTTGATGGTCGACATGGCGCACATAGCCGGCATCGTCGCCGCCGGCCGGCACGAGAACCCGGTGCGTTTCGCGGACGTGGTGACGTCCACCACGCACAAGACGCTTCGCGGTCCGCGCGGCGGCTTCATTCTCACGAATAACGCCGACATCGCGAAGAAAATCAACTCCGCAGTGTTCCCCGGTCTGCAAGGCGGCCCGCTCATGCATGTCATCGCGGGCAAAGCCGTGGCGTTCGCCGAGGCTTTGCGTCCCGAGTTCACGACTTACATCGACCAGGTTTTGCAAAACGCGCAAGCACTCGGTGAAGTGTTGAAACTGGGCGGTGTCAACCTCGTCACCGGTGGCACCGATAACCATCTTCTTCTCGTCGACCTGCGCCCGAAGGGACTCACCGGCACGCAGGTGGAAAAGGCGCTTGAACGCGCCGGCATTACCTGCAACAAGAACGGTATTCCATTCGACACGGAAAACCCGACGGTGACATCCGGCATTCGCCTCGGCACGCCGGCTGGCACGACGCGTGGCTTCGGCGTCAAGCAGTTCGAGGAAGTGGGCGCGCTCATGCTCGAAGTCCTGGCGGCGCTGGAAAAACAGCCGGCCGGCGATGAACTCGTCGAGCGTTCGGTGCGCAGCCGCGTTCGCGATATATGCAGCCGTTTTCCGATTTATACGCACGCCGAAACGGTGGTCTAAGGCGGGTGCGGGCGTTTTTTGGTCGAACCGCGCCGCGCATTCGCGGCATTGATTTTCAACACTACGTCGCTGCAATGAACGGCACAGTTTGCCATCACGAAGACATTGCAGTGGCAGTTCGAATTGGGAGAGACACTGATGAGCTTCGAGGGAGTACATGCGCCTTTGGTCACGCCGTTCAAAGCCGACGGCGAAATCGATCATGACCTGCTTGGGCAACACGCGCTCGACCTCGCCGGACGAGGCCTGTCGGGTCTCGGCGTCGGCGGCACGACCGGCGAATACTACGCGCTCAGTTTCGAGGAACGTGTGCGCACGTTTCATACCGTGGCCGAAGCCGCGGGCGGAAAGACGTTCCTGACGGCGGGAATCAACGCCACGACAACACGCGAAGTGTTGCGGCTGGGACAGGAAGCGAAGAAGGCAGGGCTTTCGGCATTGCTGGTAGCCGCGCCGTACTACGCGCAGCCGACCCAGGACGAGCTGTTGCAGCACCTGCTCGCGGTCGACGACAGTCTCGACATGCCGATCATGCTCTACAACTTTCCGGCGCGCACGGGCACGGACATTAGCGACCGCGTGCTCGAGGAACTGATCGAGCGCCGCAACTTTGTCGCCATGAAGGAAAGCACCGGCGACATCGCGCATCTGCATCACCTTGCCACGCATTTCCGCAGCAAGCTCGTGCTGAGTTGCGGCATGGACGACCAGGCGCTGGAGTTTTTCGTCTGGGGTGCGCGGAGCTGGGTTGCCGGCGCGGCGAATTTCCTTCCTGAAGTGCATGTCGAATTGCTCGAAGCCTGCGTCAAACGAAACGACTTCACAACCGGTCGCGAGTTGATGACGCAACTGCTGCCCGTGCTGGAACTGCTTGAGCGAAGCGGCAAGTTTATCCAGTATGTGCGCTACGGCTGTGAACTGGCGGGCACACAGGTGGGCAACGCGCGCGCGCCGCTCGGCACGCTCACGGACGACGAGCGCCGCGAGTTCGCGAAGCTCGTGCAGCCGCTGCTGCGCAAGGGACGCTGATTTGCATGGCCTCGAAACTGGAATTCGCTCGTCTTCCCGCTGCCGACGGTGTGAATGGCTGGTGGGAAAGTCTGCCCGCGCCACCCGCCGTGAAGACCTTGCGCGGCGACAGGCGCTTTGATTTCGTGGTGGTCGGCGGGGGAATCACAGGACTTTGCGCGGCTCGGCGTTTGGCCGAGTTGGCGCCGGAGGCATCCGTCGCGCTCGTCGAGGCGGATCGTATTGGCCGCTCGACGGCGGGGCGCAATTCGGGTTTCTTTGTCGATTTGCCCCACGACATCAGCAGTGAAAGCTATTCGAGAAGTGTCGACGCGGATAAGGCCGACGTGCGGATGCAGCGCCACGGCATCGACTACGTACGGGCGATTGTCCGCGCAGAGGGCATCGAGTGCGACTGGCGCGACGACGGCAAATACCACGCGTCGGCGAACAAACGCGGCAAGGAGGCGCTCGAACACTTCGCTGACGGCTTGCGGCGTATCGGCGAGAAGTTCGAATGGCTCGACGAGGCCGGTATCGCGAAAGTTACCGGCACGTCGTTCTATCACAGTGCGATATTCACACCCGGCTGCAGCACCGTGCAGCCGGCGGCATTGATGCGCGGCCTCGCGCGAACCATGCCGTCGAATGTGGAAGTGTTCGAGCTCAGTGCCGTCAGACGGCTCGAACACATGCCTACCGGCAAGGTGCTGTCCTTTGCCGAAGGCACGATCACGGCCGCTAACGTGATTCTTTGTACGAATGCTTACGCGGCGACTTTTGGCGAACATCCGAATGGCTTGCTGCCGGTCTACACCTTCGCCTCGATGAGCCGCGTCATGAAGCAGGCGGAGATCGAGGCGCTCGGCGGAATCAATTCGTGGGCGCTGATTCCGGCGGATCCGATGGGGACCACCGTACGCCGTCTGAACACGGACCGCATCTGCGTTCGCAATCACTTTGCGTTCCGGCCGGGGCTGGAGGTGTCAGAGGCGGATTTGCGCAAAGCGCGACATCTGCATCAACGTTCCTTCGAGCGCCGCTTCCCTTTACTGAAGAACGTCGAACTGGAATACACATGGGGCGGCGCGCTGTGTCTGTCCGCGAATAGCGGAGCGCTGTTCGGCAAACGGGACGACGGCCTGTACCAGGCGATCGGGTGCAACGGCTTGGGGCTCAGCCGAGGTTCCGCATCGGGAAAGGTCATTGCCGAGTTCGCCCTGGGCATGACGAACGACATGACTCAGCAACTGCTACGGCAACCGAAGCCGCGCCCGCTGCCCATGCGCCCCATTGCCGATGTTGCGGTTTCGGCAGCCATCTGGGTGAAGGAGTTCTCGGCGGGCGTCGAACTTTAATTGATTAAGGATACGAAATGACGACACTTGAGGAATGGAAGCAAAGGGCCGACGCATTGTCGCTGGACGGGCGCGCCTTGATCGCCGGGGCGCGTTGTCAGGCCGCATCCGGTGAGACGTTTCAGACGTTGAATCCGTCGAATGGCAAGGTGCTTGCCGACATCGCGCGTTGTGAGAAGAAAGACGTCGACCGCGCGGTCGTTGCCGCGCGCGAGGCTTTCGGTTCCGGCGTGTGGTCGAAAGCGGCGCCGGCACGGCGCAAGTCCGTGCTGCTCAAGCTCGCGCAATTGATCGAAGACCACACCGACGAATTGGCCGCGCTGGAAGCACTCGAAGCCGGCAAGCCGATTTCGGAATGTCTCGGCTTGGACATTCCGGAGTCGGCCGCCTGCATTCGCTGGCACGCGGAAGTCACCGACAAGCGTTACGACGCGCTTTCGCCTTCGGGCAGTAGCGTGGTGAGCATGATTACGCGCGAGCCGATCGGCGTCGTCGGCGCCGTTCTGCCGTGGAATTTCCCTGCACTGATGCTCGCGTGGAAGATCGGACCGGCTCTGTCGGTCGGCAATAGCGTGATTGTGAAACCCGCGGAGCAAACCTCGCTCGCGACACTGCGCATTGCGGATCTCGCATTGGAAGCCGGCATTCCGGCGGGCGTGTTCAGTGTCGTCACGGGATTCGGCGAGGCCGCCGGGCAAGCGCTGGGACGCCACCCCGACGTGGATTTGATCGCGTTCACCGGGTCCACCGAAACCGGCAAGCTGTTTCTTCACTACTCAGCGGATACGAACCTGAAACGGGTCATTCTCGAATGCGGTGGAAAGAATCCGCAGGTCGTACTGCCCGACGTCGCCAACCTCGACGCCGTCGCGGAGCAGGCGGTCGCCGCGGCCTTCTGGAACATGGGCGAGAATTGCAGTGCCGGTTCGCGGTTGCTGGTGCATGGCGGCATGAAGGACGCGCTGCTGGAAAAAATCGGGCATGTGCTCGAAACGTGGAAGACCGGCAATCCGCTCGACCCCGACGTGAAGCTCGGCGCATTGATCGAGCAGAAGCACTATGAAAAAGTACTCGGTCACATCGAAAAGGCCAAGGCGGAGGGCGCGCGGCTCGTCTGCGGCGGCAAGGCTGTTCTGGTGGACACCGGTGGCTGGTATGTCGAGCCGGCGATCTTCGATAACGTGACGCCTGACATGAGCATCGCACGCGATGAAGTGTTCGGCCCGGTGCTATGCATCATCGAATACAGCGACATCGACGAAGCCGTCCAGATCGCCAACGATACCTGCTATGGATTGGCCGCCTCGTTGTGGACCGATAACGTCAACCACGCGCACAAGGTGGCGGCTAGAATCCGCGCGGGGACGGTGACGGTCAACTGCTTCGGCGAAGGCGATCTGTCGACGCCGTTCGGCGGCTTCAAGCAGTCGGGCTTCGGCGGACGGGACAAGTCGGTCTATGCACACGACCAGTATTGCGAGCTGAAAACCACCTGGCTGAAGCTCGACTGACCACGACACGGCGAGTGCCGAACATCTCAGGAAACGACCACACTATGCGGCTAGGATTCATTGGAACCGGCACCATCACGCGGGCGATCGTCACCGGCCTGCTGCGGGTGGCCGCGCCTTTCGAGAGTATTACCCTGTCGCCGCGCAACGCCGGAACCGCCGCCGCGCTTGCCGCGCTGGATTCGCGTATTTCCGTTTGCCGGACCAATCAGGAGGTGCTCGATTCCTGCGACGTGGCGTGCCTCGCCGTGGTGCCGCAAATCGCGTCGGAAGTGCTGGAGGCGCTCGACTTCACCGCGCGCCACACTATCCTCAGCTTGATGGCCGGCATCTCGATAGCGGACGTGCAGCGGATGACCCGCAGCGGCGGCACCGTGGTTCGCGCGATACCGTTGCCCGCAGTCGCGGCCGCGAGGGGAAGCACAGCGATCTGCCCGCCGCACGAAGTGGCGCGGCGCCTGTTCGCTTCCGTGGGCGCCGCAGTCGAAGTCGACGACGAAAGAAAGTTCGATGCGTTGTCGGCAGTGACCGCGACCATGGCGAGCTTCTACGCGGTGCTCGAAACGCAGGCGGCATGGCTGGTCAAGCAAGGCGTGGAGTACGACTCGGCGCGGGCGTATCTTTCCGCTTATTGCGTCGGACTTGCCAACGACGCGGTCGAACGCGCGCAACCGTTCTCGTCGCTGGTGGAGCAATCCATGACGCCCGGCGGAATCAACGAACAACTCCACACCGAACTCTCGCGCCGAGGCTCGTACTCGCACTACAGCGACGCGCTGGACCACGTGATGGGCCGCATCGAAGGAAAGGCGTAGTCTCGGCGCCTTTCACTTTCATGGTGCGTTAGCGTGGCGAGTCGTCGGCGCCCGCCGAGGCGGGTTGACCGCACTTGCCGCCGCGTCGGGCGAAGCCCAGAATGATCGGCATGACGCACGCGGCGTACCGCCGAAGGCGACGCGCGGTGACTATTGTCGGCCCGACCTCCCAATGACTGTCCGCTGCCGGTTTGCGGTCTCCCCACGTTTGACCGCCTTCAAGGTGATGAACATGCAGAAGAAGCAACTGTTTGCCGACCGATTATTGGCGCAAATGCCGTCGCTCCGCGCATTACGGTGCTTTGTGACGGCCGCGCGCTACGAGAGCTTCACCCAGGCAGCGGATGTGCTGTGCGTGACGCAGGCGGCGATCAGCAGGCAAATCAAGGAACTCGAGGATACGCTGGACGTCGCGCTGTTCGAACGAACCGGCCGGCACATCGCGTTGACGGACGCCGGCCGTATTTTGTACAACGCCTCGTACCTGTCGATCATGAATATCGCCGAGGCCGCCGAAGTGGTGCGCCGCTCGGACAAGCACGTGCTGAACATCTGTATTTCGCATACGTTTTCCGCGTTGTGGCTGTCGTCCAGGCTGCCGCGTTTTCGCAGGAAATTCCCGGAAATCAAACTCAACGTGACGGTGACCGAGCACTTCATGGAGCTGGACGAGCTCATGCAGCCGGACGTCATCATCACGAAGAACCCGCCGCGCGAGCCCGAGTACGACGTCGAGCCGCTGTTTCACGATGTCGTCTATCCGGTCTGCAGCCGGGCGTTCTTCGAGAGTCATTTCCAGAGCAAGGCGCTCAAGCCGTTGGACCTCTTGATGCAGCCCACGCTGCATCTGTCTTTGCTGGGCCGTGCGCAGGTTTGCGAGCATGTCGACTGGCGCGTATGGCGCAACTGGTTTCAGCAGGGCGACGGCTCTGAAAGGTATGCGCTGGGCGAGCATTTCGAAAGCAACGACTATCGGCTGCTGGTTTCGCTGGCGCAGGCCGGCGAAGGCACCTTGCTCGGCTGGCATCACCTTGTGCATCGTCAGATCGACGAAGGAACGCTGGTGCGCCCGGTGCAGGATGCGCTCGTCTTTCATGACAGACATCACTACGTCATCACTCACAAGAATGCGAGGAACCGCCCGGAATACGAGAAGTTCCGCGAGTGGATCGGCGCCGAGGTCGACGAGATGATGAAGGAGTGGCCCGGCGCGCCTTCCGCTGCGACGCAGTAGGTTGCCGCACGCTGAACGGCGGTCCATGGTCCAGCGTGCGCGATGTACTGCTGCGGCGCCAGGACCAGCCGCGCTTAGTTTGGCAGCATCCGCCGATCCACTTTTGTTATCGCCCCCTCCAATACTCGAATTGTTGGCGAATCGCACCGCTCGTATATTGGCTGAACCGTCAGCGCAAGCGCACCCGCAGCACTGACACACAAACAGCCGGCATACAACAACACAAAGGCACGCCGCTCAGGCCTGCCACAGGAGCACAGCGATGAATCGAATCGATCTGGAGGGGCGCGTCGTCGCCATTACCGGCGGCGCGCGTGGCATCGGCTACGCGGTGGCGCAACGGGCGCTGAACTCGGGCGCGTCGGTCGCGCTATGGGACGTGGACGCAGAACGCCTCGCACGCAGCCAGCGTGAGCTCAGCGAACTGGGCAAAGTCACGGCGGTCTGCGTCGAACTCACGCAGGAAGCCGCCGTCGCCCAAGCCGTGGCGCAAACCGTCGCCGATCACGGCGCGATCGACGTGCTGATCAATTGCGCCGGCATCACCGGCGGCAACGGCACCACGTGGGAACTGGAACCCGACGTCTGGCGCCGTGTGATCGACGTCAACCTGATCGGCCCGTATCTCACCTGCCGCGCGGTCGTGCCGCAAATGCTCAAGCAGGGCTATGGCCGGATCGTCAATATCGCGTCGGTGGCCGGCAAGGAAGGCAACCCGAACGCCTCGCACTACAGCGCCTCCAAGGCAGGCCTTATCGGCCTGACCAAATCGCTCGGCAAAGAACTCGCGACGAAGAACATTCTCGTCAATGCCGTCACGCCCGCCGCGGCCAAAACCGAGATCTTCGACTCGATGTCGCAGCAGCACATCGACTACATGCTCTCGAAGATTCCGATGAACCGCTTTCTGATGCCCGAAGAAGCGGCGTCGCTGATTCTGTGGCTCTCGTCCGAGGACTGCGCGTTCAGCACCGGTTCAGTATTCGATCTGTCCGGCGGGCGCGCAACATACTGAGGCGCTGTGGCATGACGCGCGCCTGAACTCGGCAGCGGTCCACAAGATAAGAAAACGCAGAGCCGCCGAGCGTGCGCGCTCTGCGAAGGAGACGACATGGAAGCGCATGCGCCCGTTTCACTCGAGGCGATCAACAGCAAGGTGATGCGACGGCTGCTGCCGTTTCTGCTGCTGATGTACGTGCTGGCGTTTCTCGATCGCGCCAATATCGGTTTCGCGCAAAAGGCCTTGCAGCACGATACCGGCCTGTCGAACGCGGCTTTTGCGTTCGGTGCGGGCGTGTTCTTCATCGGCTATGCATTATTCGAAGTCCCGAGCAATCTGCTGCTGCATCGGGTCGGCGCGCGTGTATGGATGTGCCGGATCATGGTGACATGGGGGCTCGTGTCGGCAGCGATGTGCCTCGCTCATACGCCCACGGCTTTCTATTCGCTGCGGTTTCTGCTCGGCGTCGCCGAGGCGGGTTTCTTTCCCGGCGTGATCTATTACCTCACGCACTGGTTTCCGCAGTCGGCCCGAGCGCGCGCGGTGGGTGTCTTCTATTTCGGCGCGCCGCTGGCGTTTATTTTCGGCAGTCCATTGTCGGGCTCGCTCCTCGAATTGCACGGTGCACTCGGCCTGACCGGCTGGCAATGGCTCTTTCTGGTGGAGGGCGCGCTGGCTTCGGCGGTGGGCGTGTGGGCCTTCTGGTATCTCGACAATCGTCCCGAAGACGCGCGTTGGCTCGAGCCGCAAGAGCGCGCCAGCCTGCGCGCGGCTCTCGACGAAGACGCGCTGCTCGCGTCCGCTCACGGTCCGCATCGCATTCTCGCGGCGCTGGTGGACCGTCGCGTGTTGCTGCTGTCGGCAATCTATCTGCTGATCCAGATGAGCGTGTACGGCGTGATCTTTTATCTGCCGCAGCAAGTGGCCGCATTCCTCGGCACGACGGTCGGCTTGCGTGTCGGACTCGTCGCCGCGTTGCCGTGGCTGTGCGCGTTGGCCGTGACCTGGTATGTGCCGCGCCGTGCGGATCGCACGGGTGAGCATCGGCGCTGGGCGGTGGTGTTGCTGATCGTCGCCGGACTCGGCATTGGCGTGTCGGGACTCGTGCATAGCCCGCTGTTCGGCCTGCTCGCGCTGTGTTGCGCGGCGAGCGGTTTCATCGCGGCGCAGCCGCTCTTCTGGACCTTCCCCACGCGGTATCTCACAGGCGCCGCCGCGGCGGGCGGCATCGCGTTGATCAATTCGCTCGGCGGACTCGGCGGCTTCATTGCGCCGAGTCTGCGCACCGCGGCGGAACACGCGTTTGCGTCGACCTCGGCGGGACTCGTCGTGCTGGGCGTGTCGAGTCTGCTTGCCGCGCTGCTGATCGGCACGCTCTTACGCCGCGATCCCGCCAAGTCGCGCGCAACTTTCGAAACCTTACTGCATCGCGCCCGCTAGGCGCTCGCTCGACGCACTCATAACGGAGCTCCATTCATGGCCATGCCTACCATCCGGCACGTGCGTGCCTTCATCGTCCGCGGCGGCGGTGCGGATTATCACGACCAACCCGGCGGACACTGGATCGACGATCACATCTCCACGCCGATGGCGCGTTATCCAGAGTATCGTCAGAGCCGCCAGTCGTTCGGTATCAACGTGCTGGGCACGCTCGTGGTGGAGATCGAAGCAAGCGACGGCACCGTCGGTTTCGCGGTGACGACGGGCGGCGAGATCGGCGCGTTCATCGTCGAGAAACATCTCGCGCGTTTTCTCGAAGGCCAACTCGTGACCGACATCGAGAAGATGTGGGATCAGATGTACTTCTCGACTTTGTACTACGGCCGCAAGGGCGTGGTGCTGAATACGATCTCGGGCGTCGACCTCGCGTTGTGGGATCTGCTCGCGAAAGTGCGCAAGGAGCCGGTGTACCAGCTATTGGGAGGTCCGGTGCGCGACGAACTCGTGTTCTATGCAACCGGCGCGCGGCCCGATCTGGCGAAGGAAATGGGTTTCATCGGCGGCAAACTGCCGTTGCAGCATGGTCCGGCCGAAGGCGAAGCGGGCCTCAAGCAGAATCTGGAGAAGCTCGCGGACATGCGCAGCCGCGTCGGCGACGACTTCTGGCTGATGTACGACTGCTGGATGAGTCTCGACGTGCCGTACGCAACGCGGCTTGCGCAAGCCGCGCACGAATACGGCCTGAAATGGATCGAAGAATGCCTGCCGCCCGACGACTACTGGGGTTACGCCGAACTGCGCCGCAACGTGCCGCGCGGCATGATGGTGTCGACCGGCGAACACGAAGCGACGCGCTGGGGCTTTCGTATGCTGCTGGAAATGCAATGCTGCGATCTGATTCAACCGGATGTCGGCTGGTGCGGCGGCATTACCGAATTGATCAAGATCTCCGCGCTCGCCGATGCGCACAATGTGATGGTGGTGCCGCACGGTTCGTCGGTGTATAGCTATCACTTCGTGGTCACGCGGCACAACTCGCCGTTCGCCGAGTTTCTGATGATGGCGCCCAAGGCCGACGAAGTCGTGCCGATGTTCACACCGCTGCTGCTCGACGAACCGGTGCCGGTGAATGGGCGCATGAAGGTGCCGGACACGCCGGGTTTCGGCGTGCGGCTGAATCCGGAATGCGCGTTGGTGCGGCCTTATCCGCGGTGATTGCGCGTAATCCGCCGCAAGGTAGAAACATCAAAGGAGAATGACGTGCTGCTCAAGGACAAGGCCGTAATCGTCACCGGCGGCTCGCGTGGCATCGGCCGCGCGATAGCGGTTGCGTGCGCCGCCGAAGGCGCGGACGTGGCGATCAACTACTGGGGCGATAACGACGCGTCGTATGGACGCCGCTCCTCCGTCGCGGAAGTGGTCGCCGAAATCGAGGCGCTGGGGCGGCGCGCGATTGCGATCGAAGGCAATGTCGCCGCGCGCGAAACCGGTCAGGAGTTAGTGCGCCATACGGTCGAAGCTTTCGGCAAAGTCGACGTGCTCGCCAGCAACGCCGGTATCTGCCCGTTCCATGCGTTTCTCGATATGCCGCCGGAAGTGCTGGAGTCGACGGTGGCGGTCAATCTGAACGGCGCGTTCTACGTTACGCAAGCCGCCGCGCAACAGATGAAGTTGCAAGGCACGGGCGGCGCGATCGTGGCGACGAGTTCGATCAGCGCGCTAGTGGGCGGCGGCATGCAAACGCATTACACGCCGACCAAGGCCGGCGTGCATTCGCTGATGCAATCCTGCGCCGTGGCGTTGGGACCGTACGGCATTCGCTGCAACTCGGTGATGCCGGGCACCATCGCCACCGACCTGAATGCGGAAGACCTCGCCGACGAAGCGAAAAAAGCCTACTTTGAAAAGCGCATTCCGCTCGGCAGGCTTGGCCGTCCGGAAGATGTCGCCGATTGTGTGACATTCCTCGCTTCCGACCGCGCGCGCTATGTGACGGGCGCGGCGTTGCTGGTGGACGGTGGTCTCTTCGTCAACCTGCAGTAACGCGCCGATGCCGATGTCAGTTCACCGGAGCCGAAGACGCGACCACGGAGTCGGCAGCGGCCGCGGTGGTGTCGTCGCGCTTGAGCTTGCGCGAGAAACCGCGCAACAGGTCGATGAAACGCAATGCCGGTTCGGCGAGTGGTTCTTCCTTGCGCGTGAGAATGCCGAAGCCGGAGAGCGACTTGCCGATTTCGAGCGGCAACGCGACGAGCAGTTTGCCGCGCAAATGATCGCGCACCACCGACTCGGGCAGCATCGCCACCGCATCGTAATTCTCGAGCAATTGCAGCGTGGCGAAGATCGACGCGCATTCGGTCAGATTCACCGGCGTGGCGAGTCCGGCACGCGCGAGTTCCTCTTCGAACAGCACGCGCGCCGGACTAGTGACGGGTTGCGCCACCCACGGCCAGTCGATCAGTTCACGCAAGCTAAGGCGCGCGCGCTGCGCAAGCGGATGCACCGAGCGCACCACCAGCAACAAGGTCTCGCGCGCGAGCGGTTCGAAACTGAAATCGTTGTGTTGCAGGGGGCTTGTCAGTCGCCCGAGCGCGAGGTCGACTTCGCGGCGATGCAGCAATTGCACGACCTGGTCACTGGTTTCGCCGAGAATGCGCACGTTCAGCAGCGGGCTCTCGGTCTTCAGCGCGGCGACCGCCATGGCCAGCAGATCGGGCGCGGCGCCCATGATCGCGCCGACCGTCAATTGCCCATGACCGCCGCGGCGCTTCACGTCGAGGTCTTCGGCGAAACGGGTCAGCTCGGCGAGCGCGCGCCGCGCGTAAGCCAGCGTGACGACGCCGAGCGGCGTGGGCGTCATGCCGCGCGCGTTGCGCTCGAACAGCAGGAAGCCGAACGCTTCTTCGATATCGCCGAGCATGCGGCTCGCGCTCGGCTGGGCCACGTTGACGGCCTCGGCGGCCTGATGGAGATTGCGCGCGTCGTCGAGCGCGACGAGCAGCGCGAGGTGCTTGAACTTGAGCCGATTGACGAGTGCGACGGTGGCTGAGTGTTGGCTCATGGGGCGGGTGCGATTCGGTTTGTGGATCGCCCAATCCCAACTACGGATTGAGATGCTATCGACGCAGGAATTATAGTCGCATCAGACGCTTCCACGTTCGCTGGAAAAGCGCCCGGATACGACGGGAGATAGGCCGCAATGGAGACAATCGCTTTCCGGATGGTGCTCAACCCCGGCATGCGCGAGGAATACGAAAGACGTCATGCGCAAATCTGGCCCGAGCTGGTTGACGCGTTGCACAACGCCGGTGTGCGCGACTACCGGATTTTCTTCGATCCCGACTCGAATCATCTGTTCGCCATCCTCACGCGCAACAGCCATCACACCATGGACGAACTGCCGCAACTCGACGTGATGCGCAAATGGTGGGACTACATGGCCGACATCATGCACACGGCCCCGGACCACACGCCGGTGCAGCAGCCGCTCGAACCGGTCTTTCATTTGAACTCGCTGAGTTGAATTGAGTCGATTCGATCCGACTGGCTCTCAAACCTCGAAACGATTATCACCGGACGGAGGATGTCGCATGCAGGTGGTCGATTCGCATATTCACTTGTGGGATCTGAAGACGCATCGCTATCCGTGGCTGGAAAACCCGGGCGTGTCGTTCGTGGGCGACGCGCGCGATCTGAAACACGACTACCTGCTCGACGACCTGTTGCGCGAAGCGGGCGACATCGACGTGCTGAAACTCGTGCACGTGGAGGCGAATCACGATCCCGCCGATCCGGTCGAAGAAACGCGCTGGCTGCAGTCGATTGCTGATCGCAAGGAATCGCGCGGCATGCCGAACGCGATCGTCGCCGCCGTGGATCTGTCCGCACCGAATGCGCCGGCCGTGCTCGAAGCGCATGCGTCGTTCGCCAGCACGCGTGGAATACGGCAGATTCTGAACGTGCACGAGAACAAGCTGTTCGATTACGTCGGCCGTCATTTCATGCGCGAGCCGCAGTGGCGCGAGCATTTTGCATTGCTGCGCCGTTACGGCATGTCGTTCGATCTGCAACTGTATCCGTCACAGATGGAAGAGGCGGCAGCGCTGGCGCGCGAACATGACGACACGCAGTTCGTGATCAATCACGCGGGCATGTTCGTCGACCGCAGCAGCGTGGCCGGCTATCGCGCATGGCGCGAAGGCATGCGCTTACTCGCGGATTGCCCGAATGTCGCCGTAAAAATCAGCGGACTCGCGATGTTCGATCATCGGTGGACTGTGGAAAGCCTGCGGCCTTACTTGCTCGAAACGATCGACACGTTCGGTGTCGAGCGCGCAATGTTCGCGTCGAACTTTCCGGTCGACCGGCTGTTCGGCTCTTACGCGGATTTGTGGCATGCGTATGCGGCGATTGTCGAGGGCGCGAGCGTCGCTGAAAAAGAAGCATTGTTTTGCCGCAACGCGGAACGTTGCTACCGAATTTAGAAAGAAGGAGACACGCAGTGCAGCAACCCACATCCGCTGTGCCAAGGCTCGAATTACGGCATGCGAGTAAATCATTCGGACGGGTTCGCGCGCTATCCGACGGCGATCTCGCGCTCTGGCCCGGCGAAGTGCATGCCTTGCTCGGCGAAAACGGCGCGGGCAAATCGACGGTCGTGAAGATTCTGGCGGGCGTGCATCAGCCGGACACCGGCGAATTGCTGGTGGACGGCGAGGCGCGCCGCTTCGCGACGCCCGCCGAGGCACGCGACGCCGGGCTAGCGGTCATCTATCAGGAACCGACGCTGTTCTTCGATCTGTCGATCGCGGAGAACATCTTCATGGGACGGCAACCTGTGGACCGCATCGGCCGGATTCAGTACGACGCGATGCGCCGCGAAGTGGACGGCTTGCTGGCGTCGCTCGGTGTCGATCTGCGCGCCGATCAACTGGTGCGCGGTTTGTCGATTGCCGATCAGCAGGTGATCGAAATTGCCAAGGCGTTGTCGCTGAACGCGAACGTGCTGATCATGGACGAACCGACCGCGGCGTTGTCGCTGCCGGAAGTGGAGCGGCTCTTTACCATCGTGCGCAAACTGCGCGAGCGTGACGTGGCGATCCTGTTTATTACGCACCGTCTCGACGAAGTATTCGCGCTGACACAACGCGTCACGATCATGCGCGACGGCGCGAAAGTTTTCGACGGTTTGACCGCCGATCTCAACACCGATTCGATCGTGGGCAAAATGGTCGGCCGCGATCTGGAGACGTTCTATCCCAAGGCCGAACGGCCGCCCGGCGAAGTGCGGTTGTCGGTACGCGGCCTTACGCGCGTCGGTGTTTTCAAGGACATTTCGTTCGACGTCCACGCAGGCGAAATCGTTGCGCTCGCCGGACTGGTCGGCGCGGGGCGCAGTGAAGTCGCGCGGGCGATCTTCGGCATCGATCCGCTCGACTCAGGTGAAATCTGGATCGCCGGCAAACGTCTCACCGCGGGGCGGCCCGCGGCCGCCGTGCGCGCCGGGCTCGCACTGGTGCCGGAGGATCGTCGGCAGCAAGGGCTCGCGCTGGAATTGAGCATTGCGCGCAATGCGTCGATGACGGTGCTCGGCCGGCTCGTCAAACACGGGCTCATCTCCACGCGCAGCGAGACACAGCTCGCGAATCAATGGGGCACGCGCCTGCGTCTGAAAGCGGGCGATCCCAACGCGCCGGTCGGCACGTTGTCGGGCGGCAATCAGCAGAAGGTCGTGCTCGGCAAATGGCTCGCCACCGGACCCAAAGTATTGATCATCGACGAACCCACGCGCGGCATCGACGTCGGCGCCAAGGCCGAGGTGTATAGCGCGCTCGCCGAACTGGTGCGCGACGGCATGGCGGTGCTGATGATTTCGAGCGAATTGCCGGAAGTGCTCGGCATGGCCGACCGCGTGCTGGTGATGCACGAGGGGCGTATCAGCGCAGATATAACGCGCGCCGACGCCGACGAAGAACGCATCATGGGCGCCGCGCTAGGCCAACCCATGCCACCGCTGGGGCACGCCGCATGATGCGCCATTCCTCCACTCATCCCGCGCCGGTGCAGGCGCCGGTCGCGAAGCGAGCGGCGAGTTCGCAGGGCGGTTTTGCGGCGAGCATCGCGAAGAGCCGCGAGACGACGCTCTTCGTCGTGCTGGTTCTGCTGATCGTGGGCACGGGGCTCGCCAAGCCGCAGTTCCTGAATCTGCAGAATCTGCGCGATGTACTGCTGAATGTGTCGATTATCAGCTTGCTGACGGCCGGCATGACGGTGGTGATCCTGATGCGCCACATCGATCTTTCAGTCGGCTCGACGGTCGGCATCAGCGCGTATGCGGTCGGCAGTCTGTATGTCGCGTTTCCGCATATGCCGGTGATCGTCGCGTTGGCTGCGGGGCTCGCTATCGGTCTCGTGGCGGGCACCATCAACGCGCTGCTCGTTGCGGTGGGGCGCGTTCCATCGCTCGTCGCCACGCTCTCCACGCTGTACATTTTTCGCGGCGCGGACTACGCGTGGGTGCACGGCGGGCAGATCAACGCGACCAGTTTGCCCGATGCGTTTTCGCGTCTAGCCACCGGCACCTTGCTCGGCATCCCGACGCTGGCGCTGATCGCGGTCGTCGTGCTGATCGGTCTCGCAGTCTATCTCAAGCAGTTTCGCGGCGGCCGCGAACACTACGCGATCGGCTCGAATCCGGAGGCGGCGCGTCTCGCCGGCGTGAACGTCGAACGTCGCGTGATGGCGGGTTTCCTGTTGTCCGGTGCGATTGCCGGTTTTGCCGGTGCGTTGTGGCTGGCCCGCTTCGGCACCGTGGATGCGAGCACCGCGAAGGGCATCGAGTTACAGGTCGTAGCTGCCGCCGTGGTGGGCAGCGTGGCGATTACCGGTGGTGTCGGCACGATACTCGGCGCCACGCTCGGCGCGCTCGTGCTCGGCGTGATCAGCATCGCGCTGGTGGTGCTGCACGTGTCGCCGTTCTGGGAACAGGCTATCGAAGGCGCGCTGATCGTCGCCGCGATTACCGCGGATACCTTGCTGGCCCGCTCCGTCGCCAAACGCATGATGAGGAAACGCGATCATGGCTAAACCCGATTCCGCGCTGCTCACGCGCAAACGCGAAACGCCGCTGCAATGGGAAGTGCTGCTGGTGATCGTGCTGATTCTCTCGCTCGCACTCGGACGCTTGTTGTCGCCGGTGTTTCTGACCGGCGCGAATCTGAGCAACGTACTTGCCGATCTGACCGAAATCGCGTTGATGGCGCTGCCGATGACGCTGATCATCGTCGCCGCCGAAATCGATCTGTCGGTGGCGTCGGTGCTCGGCGCATCCAGCGCGTTGATGGGCGTGCTGTGGCATATGGGCTTGCCGATGCCGCTCGTGATCGTGCTGGTGCTGGTGGCCGGCGCGTTGGCCGGCTTGCTGAACGGCCTCGTGATCGTCAAGCTCAATCTGCCTTCGCTCGCGGTCACGATCGGCACGCTGGCGCTGTTTCGCGGCCTCGCCTACGTATTGCTCGGCGACCAGGCCGTGGCGGATTTTCCGGCGGCTTACACGGCGTTCGGCATGGACACGCTGGGCGGGAGTTTCATACCGTTGCCGTTTGTCATCGTGATCGTCGGCGCGATTGTGTTCACTGTGCTGCTGCAATCCACGGCGTTCGGCCGCAGTCTCTACGCGATCGGCGCGAATCCGACCGCCGCGGCGTTCTCCGGTATCGAAGTGGCGAAGATCCGCTTGCGCCTGTTCGTGCTGTCCGGCGCGATGAGCGCGCTGGCGGGCGTCGTCTATACGCTGCGCTTCACCAGCGCGCGCGGCGACAACGGCGAAGGTTTCGAACTGTCGGTGATCGCGGCGGTGCTGTTCGGCGGCGTGAGTATTTTTGGCGGACGCGGCTCGATGATCGGCGTGCTGCTCTCGCTGCTCATTATCGGGGTGCTGAAAAATGCGCTCACGCTCGACGACGTGTCCAGCGAAACGCTCACCATCGTCACCGGCGTGCTGCTGCTGGCGTCGGTGCTGATACCGAATCTGGTGGCGCGCTGGCGCGCGGCGCGCGACCGGCGTTTCATCGCGAAGTCCGCTTCTTCCCTCTAATGTTTTTTGCAAGGCCTGCGTCTCTCGAACAGAAAGTCCAACAATCGATAACCCGGACAACACCACGTCCAACAACAAGGCAGGAGACACTCTATGTTCAAACCTCTACGTCACACTGGCACCGCGGCGCTGTGCGTCGCGTTGCTCGCGATCAGTTGCGCCGCATCCGCCGCCGACCTGAAAAGCGGGCTGAAAATCGCATTCGTGCCCAAGCAGATCAACAACCCCTACGAAGTGATCGCCGACGACGGCGGCATGGCCGCGATCAAGGAGTTCAAGGGCGTGGGCAAGGCGGTGGGACCGTCGGACGCGGGTGCTTCGTCGCAGGTGCAATACATCAATACGCTGATCACGCAGCGGCAGGACGCGATTGTGATCGCCGCCAACGACGCCAATGCGGTTGTGCCGTATCTGAAGAAAGCGATGTCGCAAGGCATCAAGGTGGTGACGTTCGACTCGGACACGGCGCCCGAGGGCCGTCAACTGTTCGTCAACCAGGCGAACGCGGAAGGCATCGGCCGTGGTCAGGTGCAACTGGTCGCGAAGCTGATGGGCGGCGAAGGCGAGTTCGCCGTGCTGTCGGCCACGCCTAACGCAACCAATCAGAACACCTGGATCAAGTGGATGCAGGAGGAGCTGAAAAAGCCCGAGTATTCCAAGATCAAACTCGTGAAGATCGCCTACGGTAACGACGACGATCAGAAGTCGTTCACGGAAACGCAGGGCCTGTTGCAGGCGTATCCGAATCTGAAGGCGATCGTCGCGCCGACCACGGTGGGTATTGCGGCTGCGGCGCGTTATATCTCGACTTCGTCGAGCAAAGGCAAGGTGGCGGTGACCGGACTCGGCACGCCGAACCAGATGCGCGCGTTCGTGAAGAACGGCACCGTGAAGGCATTCCAGTTGTGGGATCCGGGTCAACTCGGCTACCTGGCCGCGTATGCCGCGGCGGCGTTGGCGTCGGGCACGATCAGCGGCAAGGAAGGCGAGTCGTTCGACGCCGGCAAGCTCGGCAAACGCACCATTGGGCCGCAAGGCGAAATCATTCTCGGACCGCCGACCACGTTCGATTCGAGCAATATCGACAACTTCAATTTCTGAGCGACGATGCTGCCGCGCGGAGGTCGCGCGGCTGACGTGATCGCCAGGGCATGAAGCACGAGGCGCGCGGCCGATGCACGGCTCACGCGCCTCGTGCTTTTTATTTGCAATGCGCCCTGAACGGCGTCATGCCTGCTGCACACTCACTCACGTTTTTCGCGTGAAGCGTGATGGTCTTTGCGGTGCCTTTGTATTTGCAGACGAGATAGGGGTCGATCTGGTCGATGTCCCAGCGATCCACGCGGCCAGCGCGTACGGGTACAAGACTCGCCATCTGGTCCGGCGGACCACATCGTACAAAGCCGCGTTGTTCAGGGCGTGCCGCACGCCGGAATCGAGCACGCTAACCGGACAGGCGACCGGCGCTGCCACCGCGGCGCCGCTTGCCAATGCGTAGAAGAGCGCACAAAGCGTTTTACTCGACCACATGGAGTTGATCTCCGTCGTTTGTTTTCAGTCTTGCCAGGTGAGACATTCTCTAACCTTTCTCATTCACGTGGTTTGGACATGAATCCACACCTCCCTGTGTGAACCCACGGTCACGGCGGATGCTGTGAACGGATCAAACGTAACATCACATTGGCCGTATTTGATTGGGGAACATTCCGCTTTGCACATGGCAGAGGTCGGAAACATAGCGTCAGGCGTGTTGCATCAAGAACGGCCGCGACAGCTTGTCGACCATACACGGAGCGCGCAGGACATTAGCGCAGTTCGCATTCCGGCGAGCAGAAAACCTCAGAAGCGCTGCTGAACACCCACGGTGACACCCACCTGCGTATCCGACGCGCCAGCCTGGTCACGCGACACGCTGACCAGCTTTCCATGCCCGGTCATCGCATAGGCGCCCGACAAATACAGCACGGTGTGTTTCGACAGGGCATACTGCCCGCGCACCGAGAACAGCGTCGGATCGCCGCCGTCGCTATTCGTGACATCCTGATGGTAGACCGCGCCGGACAGCGTCACGACGGGTGTCACCTCGTATTGAGCTCCGATCCAGTACGTGCTGCTGCGCTGCGTTTGCTGTTGGGTGCGGAACGTGCGTTGATAGGTCCGATAGCCCGCCATCGCCTTCACGGCGCCGAAGTCATAGCTCACACCTGCATGAACGCCCTGGATGTAATCGGTAATGTCGGCGGGTGTGACGCTGTCGCTCGCGCCATTCTGCCGGTCAAACGTCGCGACCGCCGCAAACGGACCCTGCTCGTAGCCGAGACCGACGTTGTACTTCGAGCCTGTCTTCATGCTGCCGGGCACATTGCCGAAGCCGTATAGCGCCCCGAACTTTAATCCGGAGTACGTGCCGTCGTAACGCACGGCGTTGGCCGAACGCACGAAGATCAGGTCGCGCCGGCCGGCTGCCGCTGTCGATGAGACGCCCCACGAGTAGTTCGGCGCATAACCCATCGGGTCGAACGGCAGCATGTAGTCGAAGGTGGTCGTGAAATTGCGGCCGAGCGTGAGTTGCCCATAGCGGTTTTTCAGACCGATAAAAGCGCGGCGGGCGAAGATCGAGTCAGGGCCGTCGTCGAATCTTCCGTTGGCGATGTTGATGCCGCTTTCCAGCTGGAACACCGCCTTCATGCCGCCGCCGAGATCCTCGACACCCCGTAAACCCCAGCGCGAGATGTTCCTGCCGCCAGACACCAGACGGACAGCGTCGCCTTCGCGGCCCGCGCCGTTCGCATGGTTCACGTACTCGACCCCCGCATCCATAATGCCGTACATGGTCACGCTCGATTGCGCCTGCACGCCGGCTGCAAGTCCGGAAAGTCCGGCGCAGGTGAAGCTCAAAGTGACCTTCTTCATGTTCGACTTCATGAGCCGTCTCCCGTAATTGGTTTTTTTGCCGGTAAGGGCGCTGTTGCTGTCAACTCGCCTGAGCAAAGGCCCAGCAATCGTTGGCGGGGAATTCGATCCAGTGCCGGCCCGCTGCGCGGGGCACATGCCCGAACGCGCGCAGGCGCAACTCGCCGCAATGGAACAGGTACTCCCAGCGATCGCCCAGATACATCGACGTGACAAGTTCGGCTTCGAGCCGGTTCGCGCCGGGACCGTCGGCGACCTGCACGCGTTCGAGGCGAATCACGGCATGCGCGTGTTGACCGGCGGTGAGCGCTTCGCGCGCTTGCGCCTGGAGTTGCCAGCCGACGCCGGCAAGCGTCACGCGTTCGCCGTCGATGGCGGCCACGCGCGCGTCGATGCGGTTGTTGCTGCCCATGAATTCGGCGGTATAAAGCGAGCGCGGCGCGCCATACAGATCGGCGGGCGTGCCTTCCTGTTCGATGCGGCCGTTGCGCAGCAACAGGATGCGGTCAGACATGGCCATCGCTTCGGTCTGGTCGTGCGTCACGCACAACGCCGAGAGGCCCAATGACACGATCAGCTCGCGCAGCCACGCGCGCGCTTCTTCGCGCAGCTTGGCGTCGAGATTGGAGAGCGGTTCGTCGAGCAGAATCACCGGCGGGTTGTAGACGAGCGCCCGCGCAATCGCAACACGCTGCTGCTGGCCTCCGGAGAGCTGATACGGATAACGCGCGGCAAGGTGGCCGAGGCCGAGCTGATCGAGCGCGGCCTGCACACGCTTTTTCTGCTCGACGGTTGAGACGCGCCGCAGCTTCAATCCATAGCCGACATTCTCGGCCACCGTGCGATGCGGCCACAGTGCATACGACTGGAACACGAGCCCGAGCGAACGCTGCTCGACCGGCAGATCGACACGCGCGGCGACGTCGAAAAACGCCTTGCCGTCCAGT
Organism: Paraburkholderia dipogonis; assembly: GCF_042680985.1. Lineage (NCBI taxonomy): Bacteria > Pseudomonadati > Pseudomonadota > Betaproteobacteria > Burkholderiales > Burkholderiaceae > Paraburkholderia > Paraburkholderia dipogonis. Next base: position 52,659 of record NZ_JBHUFR010000026.1, read on the forward strand.
TCGATGCGCCCCGCCGACGGCTGTTCGAGACCGGCCACCGCGCGCAGCAGCGTGGTCTTGCCGCTGCCCGACGCGCCCAGCAGACACACCACTTCGCCGGGAATCAGCTCGAACGACACGCCTTTGAGAATCGGGTTGTCGCCATAGCTGAGAAAGAGGTTGTCGACCTTGAGCTTATCCATGCAATTTCACTCCGAAGCGCAGCGCGACGCCGAGTCCGGCGCCGACCATCGCGATGTTGATGACAGAAAGCGCCGCGACCTGATCGACCGCGCCGGTCGCCCACAACGACACCAGCAGCGCGCCGATCACTTCGGTGCCGGGCGAGAGCAGATAGACGCCGGTCGAGTACTCGCGCTCGAAGATCATGAAGATCAGCAGCCACGCCGCGAGCAAGCCGAAGCGCACGAGCGGCAGCGTCACGTCGAGACTCACGCGTGCACGTGTGCCGCCGACGCTGCGTCCCGCTTCTTCGAGTTCGGGGCCGACCTGCAGCAGCGCGCTCTGAATCAGACGCATGCCGTACGCGAGCCACACGACCGTGTACGCGATCCAGATGCTCCACATGGAGTTCTTCAGTTCCTTCAGTCCCGGTACGAAAAGAAAGATCCACAGGAACGCGAGACCGGCGAGCAACCCCGGCACCGCGCGCGGTAGCAGCACGAGGTAATCGAGCAGACGTGTGGCCCAGTCGTTCCGGCGATGGCCTGCAAACGCAACGAGCGAATAGAAGCCGACAGCGAGCGCACCACCGATCACGCCGATGCCGAGCGTGTTCAGAATGGCGCGCACCAGGTTGTCCTGCTCGAATAGTTCGGTGAAGTTGGCGAGCGTGAGCACTTCGGCGAGAGGCACGCCTTGCCCCCAGTGGGTGACGAACGCGCGCAACGTGATGCCGGAGATCGGCACGAAGACCGTCAGCAGCAGCCACAACGCGACGATCGCGAGCGCGACCCAGCGCCACGCGCCGAGCGGCAGCACGGTCTGACGTCCCGCCTTGCCCTTGACCGTGGCGAAGCGGTTCGCGCTCTTCAGGAGCCGCCGTTGCAGCAGTACGAGCGGGAAGGTGATCGCGACGATGCACATCGCGACCGCGGCCATCAGGTGATACGAAGGCACGCCGAGCTTGTTGGTGAGCTTGTAGAGATACGTGGCCAGCACGAGGTGCCCTTCGGGATCGCCGAGCACGAGCGGCAGGCCGAACACTTCGAAACCGAGGAAGAACACCAGCACGCCGGCGAACAGCAGCGCGGGCAGCGTCATCGGCAGGCTGACGTCGAGCGCTACGCGAAACGGCCGCGCGCCGGCGACACGCGCTGCTTCTTCGACGTCAGAGCCGAGATTGCGCAGCGCCGCCGACGAATACAGGTACACGTGCGGCACATGCGTGAGACCGACGATCACCGTGATGGCGAACACCGAGTAGACGGTCCACGGCGCTTCGGCGGCGCCGAACAGCTCCATCCACCAGACCGAATAGAAGCCGACCGGTCCGGCCGCGACGACGTAGCCGAAGGCGAGCACCATCGGCGAGACGAACACCGGCGTGAGCAGCAGCGGTTCGAGCCAGCGACGGCCGGGCAGGTCGGTGCGCACCATCAGGAACGCGAGAATGCCGCCGAGCGGAATCGAGATGAAGAGCATTCCGGCTGCAATGACAAACGAGTTTTTCAGTGCGGACCAGAAGTCCGGGTCGCTGAAAATGAATTCGAAACCGGTGAGGCCGAAGCTGCGTTTCGCGTCGAAGAACGGCGCGTTCAGCACGCTCTGCAACACGATGAAGCCGAGCGGCAGCGCCACCGCCACTGTTAGAACGGCGATGACGAGCCAGCGCAGCAGCCCCATGAACGGCTGAAGTGCGCCGCGCGGTATCGCTTCGCCGGAGCGGCCGTTTGCCGCGTGCGATAGCGCGGCGCGGTGTCCGGTTGCGCTAGTGGAAGGCATGAGGGTTCCCCTGCGGCACGCTGGCCGCATATCGACAGGTCTGGAAAGAAGGGCCGCCGCGCGTGTCAGTGCGGCCGCCTGGGTGTCAGACGCGAACGGCTAGCGCCTGATCGACTGTTGCCACTGTTTGAGGAATTCGAGGCGCTTGGACTGATCGAGATAGACCAGCAGGTCCGCGCCGATAGGGACTGGTTTAAGCGAGTTGCCGAGTTGCTTCGTGAGGCCCGCCATCGACGTTTCGCCTTCCACGTCGGCGCGAATCGAGAACAGGTTCGCCTGATTCACCAGCAACGTCTGGCCGCGTCGCGAGAGCAGGTAGTCGACCCATAGCTTCGCGGCGTTCGGGCTTCGTGCTTTCTTCGAAATCGTCACGAGCCGGCTCGCGACCAGCGTGTAATCCTTCGGGTAGACATAGCCGATCGACGGATCTTTCTTCGCCTTGATCAGCGCATACGAGCCGAGAATGTTGTAGCCGATCAGGTTCTCGCCCGAGGAGATGCGCTCCATCATCGCGCCCGTGCTCGATTGCAGCTTCGGGCCGGTGGCGCCCATGGCCTTGACCAGATCCCACGTGACCTGCGGGTTGACGCGTGCGTCCTGGGTCAGATAGTTGAAGCCGACGCCGGACTTTTCGATGTCGTAGGTGGTGACGCGGCCCTTGAACCTGTCGGGTTTGGCTTGCAGCAGTTTGATCAGATCGGCGCGCGTTTGCGGCACCTCGTTAGCCGGCATGAGGCGTTTGTTGTAGACGATCGCGAGCGGCTCGTACGTGGTGCCGTACGCCTGCTTCTGGTACTGCGCCCACTGCGGCAGCTGCCTGGCTTCGGGGGATTCGTATGTGGTCATCAGGCCGTCGTTGACGAGCTTGATCTGCAGGTCCATGGCCGAGCTCCACAGCACATCGGCGCTAATGCTGCCGGCCGCGTTTTCGCTGATGTAGCGGTTGTACAGCTCGGTGGTGTTCATGTCGTTGTATTCGACTTCGACGCCGTAGAGGCTTTCGAAATCCTTGATGAGTGGACGTACCAGCGCGGTGTCCGTGACCGAATAGACGATCAGCTTGCCTTCCTTTTTCGCGCCGTCGATCGTAGCCTGGTAGTCGCCGGGGTAGCCTGATGGAATGGCCGCCCACGCCGAATTTGCTGCGAATGCGACAGCGACAGTCAGGGCCTTGAAGATAGTTTGCACGTCGTCCTCCAGATAAGTTGGTGTTGGTTTTATGTAGGCGAATGAAGACAGTCCGATCACGTCCGCTTGTTCGTCGGTTGCGCTGACCGGCGAGACACTTGCCGTTGACTGCATGCACGAGCGCGGATCCTCCGGCCGCGGGTCGCGCACTCAGGGCTGCGCGCTGGTGATTCTCGGCATCGGTTTGTCCCGGCTTGTCCTTGCTCGACGGGACTGGAAGTGCTGCGCCGTTTTCAGGTTCGTCGCAATGCAGTGCGACGTGCTGATGCTCAACGCGCACGTCTCGGCGGTAGAGCGCGTGCGCGGTCTCGATCCCGGTGCCGGCGACTGTTTTCGCCAAGCCATTCTCGCTCACGGAACCGGATGCGCGCGCGCGTGCGCTGCTACGTCGCAGCCACGGAGATATCAATTTCGCAAAAGATAGGGTGACTAACGATCGCCAGAGAGGGGGCATTTAGGGCGGCTGAATCGCGCTTTACAGCAGACGGGGTGTAGCGTGCGGCGGTGGCTCTTGCTATTGCGGCTCGGTGAGGACCGAGGCTATACACTCGAGCAGGCGGCTGTGCCGCTTCATAAGGTCGCGCGAAGCATGACGCTCGACTGATTGCGGGTGACATGCTCGCACGGCATCAATCCCGCTTTTGGGCAGGACGTGCCTGTGGAAGTGACGGGCCAGATCGATCTACTAGCGGAACGGGGCGGCGATCTGACCGATAACGCCATGCGGCGTTAATCAACCACTCAGCCGCTCAGCGGTGAATCGAAAAGCGCTGTGCGTAAGAAGTGGGTGAGATATTGTCGCCCCACGTTTCGCCGTCGATCAAAACCCGAGAAACGCCATGTTCCGGCACAGCCACGTTCACAGCGACGGCCGCCTCGCGATACAACTGCGTCTGGTTGATCCGCGCGGCAATGTCCGCATAGTCCGCTCGCGCGTCGATCATGCCCCAGCGTTCGAACTGCGTGAGAAACCACGCGCCTTCGAACGCATGCGGGTAGTTCACCGCGCCATTGTCGAAGAAACGCATGGGCAGACCGCCCGGCGCGGAAGCGGCAATCTGGTCGCCCAGACGCGCCGCAATCAACGTTTCATCGATGCCGACATACTCGGGCCGCGCGAGCCAATGCGCGATTTCTTCGCGATGTCCCGCGCCGTCGAGCCAGCGGCATGCTTCGAGCATAGTTTGCACGAGCGCGCGCGCGGCATTCGGATTCGCGCTGACAAAATCGCGCCGGCACGCCAGCACTTTGTCGGGATGATCCGGCCACACGTCGCTCGTATAAGCGATCGTTCTGCCGACGCCGAGCGCTTCGGCCTGCGCGTTCCAGGGCTCGCCGACACACAGGCCGTCGAGTCTGTCTTCGGCGAGCGCCGCGACCATTTGCGGCGGCGGAATCGCCACGCTCTCGATCTCGCGCAACGGATCCACGCCTTGCGACGCGAGCCAGTAGTACAGCCACATCGCGTGCGTGCCGGTCGGGAAGGTTTGCGCGAAGACCGGTTTGCGGCCGAGCGTCGCGAGTGCCGTGGGTAGCGTGCCGTGTTCGGCGAGCGCATCGGCGAGACGGTTCGACAGCGTGATGGCCTGGCCGTTGCGGTTGAGCACCATCAGCACGGCCATCTCCGTTTGTGGCCCGCCCAGGCCGAGTTGCACGCCGTAGACGAGTCCGTAGAGCGCATGGGCCGCATCCAGATCGCCCGACAGCAGTTTGTCGCGCACGGCGGCCCACGACGGCTGACGCGACAGCTCCAGCGTGAGGCCGTGCGCATGGCCGAATTCGAGCAGCTTGGCGGCGACGAGCGGCGCGGCGTCCGAAAGCGCCACGAAACCGAGCCGCAAATGCGTCTTCTCGAGTTGCCCCGAGGCGGACGTGGCGGCGAGTGAAGTAGGAGAGTTCATGGACGGCGCTTCATTTGAGCGAGTCAGCCGCCGCGACGATGGCGCGCGCGACCTCGGCGAGTTTGACGCCCTGGTTCATCGCGCGTTTGCGCAGGTTGGCGTAGGCGGCGTGTTCGGTGATTTTCTGCTGATCCATCAGGATGCGTTTGGCCCGGTCGATCAGCTTGCGCTCGGCGAGTTCGTTCTCGACTTGCGCGAGACGTTCGCGCAACTGCGATTCCTGTGCGAAACGCGCGAGCGCGACTTCGAGGATCGGCGCGAGACGCTCGGTCGCGAGACCTTCGACGAGATAGGCCGTGACGCCCGCGCCGACGGCGTCGCGAATCAATTGCTGGTTGGCGTCGTGGCTGAACATCAGCACCGGACGCGGCGCGGTGGCGTTCATCACGGCAAGCTGTTCGAGCGTGTCGCGCGACGGCGATTCCGTATCGATGATGATGACGTCCGGCCGCTCGCTCTGCACCACGCGATGCAGCGCTTGCGGCGTGGCTGTGCTCGCCAGCATCTCGTAGCCGAGGCGGGCAAGGGCGTCGCGGAGGTCGCCGATGGGCTTATCGGTGTCGGTTACGAGGAGAACGCGCAGCATGGAGTGGGGTTTTATCGACGGCTAGCTAACCATGAAGCAACGGTTATGCCAGCCGATGCATGCGACGGCGAAGCGAAAGCAATCACGGACTTAGCGGCTGCACGGACAGCCGCGGCTGCACCTGCGCGGGGCACGCCGGGCCGATGCACCGAAGCGGCGCATGATGGCGCCGCTCACTTCATCGGCGCCATTCGCCGTAACTGCGGGGCGAGAACAGCAAGCCGACCGCGATCATCGCGACGACGCAGCCGGCCAGCATGATCCACGCGACGCCGAAACTCCCGCTCCAACCGCGCACGACGCCGGCCACGACCGGCGCAATAGCCGCCACGATGAAGCCGACGCCCTGGGTGAACGCGACCAGCTTGCCGGCCACACGATGGTCGGCCGAATGATCCATGGCGGTCACGAGCGTCACCGAGAAAGTCCCGCCCAGTCCCGCGCCTGCCACACCGACCCACAGCAGGGGCGCGGCGTCGGGCCAGACGGTCAAGCCGAGCAGACCGGCCAGTTGCGCGGCGAGGCCGAGCGTGAGCCACGGCCGGCGATCGCGGAACGACGCGGCGGCGAGCGGCAGCAACAGGGCCGCGGCGGCCTGGAACACCGTCATGCCTGCCAGCAGCGAACCGCTGGCCGCGACGCCCATGCCGCGCTGCTGATAGAACGCCGGCAGCCATGCGACGAGACTCGTATAGCCGCCGTTGACGATGCCGAAGAAGAGGCCGAGTGTCCATGCACGCCGCGTGCGCCAGAGCGAAAGAGTGTCTGCATTCGTGGACGCAGCGTGGGCGGCGGCGCCGTTCGATGAGGACAGCCGGTTCAGCGCCCACCAGCAGAGCAGCGCGACGCAAGCCGGAAGCGCCCACACCGCGAGCCCAGCATGCCATGACTGCGCCGCGCGACTCACCCACGGACTCAAACTCGCGCCCAAGCCGCCGCCGCCCATCATGGACGCGGAGAACACGCCCATCGCGAGCGGCACGCGCGCATGAAAGCGCTGCTTCATCACGACGGGCAGCAGCGCCTGGATTGCCGCGACGCCCACGCCCGCGAGCAAGGCCGTGGCGAGCAGTGCGGCACCGCTCGACGCCGTCCAACGTGCCGCGCAGGCCAGCGCGATGGCCAGCAAGCCGAGCGCAACACCGCGTGTTTCGCCGATCGTGCGAGTCAGCGCACCCGCGCCGAACGCACCGACGCCCATCGCGACGACCGGCAGGCTGGTCAGCAACGACGCGCCGTAGAAGCTGAGGCCGGTTGCGGTGCGGATCGTCGTCATCAAGGGGCTGATCGAGGTGAGCAGCGGACGCAGATTGATGCCGATCACGACGATCGCCGCCAGCCAGACGACGTCCTGCCAGCCTGGCGCCGCAGTGGCGTGGCGAGCGGGAGTGCGGGTCGGGTTGGCGCGGGAGGGCGAATTCACAATGGTCCTGGTGGAGAGCGATGGCAGCATGAAAAATCGTGCGAGGCGCTGTTTTGGTCAACCATAATAACAAAAATGGTTAACCATTTTCGTGATGCCCGGTATAACGGCAAGCGCTTCGCGAGCGCGAGCTTCACGGCAGCGGATCGAGCCTTGCAGCTAAATATCGATTTGTTCCTGCAACGCAAGACTGTTTGTCGGACGAGGGTGTTCGAAATCCGAATCAATGCGCCTACATTGGCGTCTATCGGAGCGGTCGGCGCGATCGGCATTGCGGCCGGACAACCCATATTCGAAGACACGGGGATACGCGGCGCTAATAGCGCCCGCATCCCGCCATAGGAGCAGACATGAGCGAAGGAAATCAGGCCGCTGTGCGCGAGCTGAGTCATTTTATCGACGGCCGGCGCGCCACTGGCGCGAGCGGGCGGTTCGGCGACGTATTCGATCCGGCGCAAGGCCGGGTGGCGGCTCGCGTGCCGGTCGCGAATGCAACCGAAGTCGACGCGGCCGTCGCCGCCGCGAAGGCCGCGTTTCCGGCCTGGAGCGAAACCGCGCCGCTCAAGCGCGCCCGTTTGATGTTCAAGTTCAAGGAACTGCTTGAAGCGCATTCGGACGAACTCGCCGAGCTCATCACGCGCGATCACGGCAAGCTGCTTTCGGACGCGAAGGGCGAGGTGGTGCGCGGTATCGAAATCGTCGAATTCGCGTGTGGCATTCCGAACCTGCTCAAGACCGATTTCACCGATCAGATCAGCGGCGGCATCGACAACTGGAATCTGCGTCAGCCGCTCGGCGTGGCGGCCGGCGTCACGCCCTTCAATTTCCCGATGGTGGTGCCGTGCTGGATGTTCGTGATGGCAGCGGCATGCGGCAACACGTTCGTGCTCAAGCCCTCGGAGCGCACGCCGTCGGCATCGATCCGGCTGGCCGAGCTGTTCATCGAGGCGGGCTTTCCCAAAGGCGTCTTCAATGTCGTGCATGGCGGCAAGGCCGTCGTCGACGCGCTGATCGAGCATCCCGACGTGGCCGCGATATCTGTCGTCGGCTCGACGCCGGTCGCGGAATACATCTACAGCGAAAGCGCCAAGCGCGGCAAGCGCGTGCAGGCGTTGGGCAGCGCGAAAAACCATCTGGTCGTCATGCCCGATGCCGATCTCGATCAGGCAGTGGATGCGTTGATCGCGTCGTCGTATGGCTCGGCCGGTGAGCGTTGCATGGCGACCTCGGTCGCGGTGGCGGTGGGGCGTATCGGCGATGAACTGATCGAGCGTCTCGCGCCGCGCGTGCGTTCGCTCAGGATCGGCGGCGGCATGGAGCCGGATCTGGACATGGGGCCGCTCATCAGCGCCGCGCATCGCGCCAAGGTGTTGGGCTATATCGATGCGGGCGTGGCGGCGGGCGCGAGACTTGTCGTCGACGGTCGCGGCCATAGCGTGCCCGGCCACGAAGAGGGCTTCTTTCTCGGCGGCTCGCTGTTTGACGACGTGAAGCCCGATATGAGCATCTATCGGGAAGAGATTTTCGGGCCGGTCCTCTCGGTGGTCCGCGTGCCGGATCTCGCGAGCGCGATTGCGCTCGTCAACGCGCACGAACTGGGGAACTGCGTATCGCTCTTTACATCCGACGGCGGCGCGGCGCGCGCATTCTCCCGGCAGATTCAGATCGGCATGGTGGGCATCAACGTGCCGAGCCCGGTGCCGCCGGCGTGGCATTCGTTCGGAGGCTGGAAGCGCTCGCTGTTCGGCGATCATCACGCATACGGTGAGGAGGCCGTGCGGTTTTACACGCATTACAAGAGCATCATGCAGCGCTGGCCCGACAGCATCGCCAAAGGTGCGGAATTCGCGATGCCTGTCGCGCACTAAGCCGGTCCGGGCGTTGCGACGCCTCTCCGTACTGCATTGACAACCCACGCGGGCGACGTGCGACGTCGCCCGCGCGACGAGCGGGGCCCGAAGAGAGCGGTTGCCGGGCTTCAACCCTGCCAATCGTCATGCCGTAAAGATTTTCAGCGTAAAATGCCGCTGCCGCCGCGATATGCCGGCGTAAAGCTCTCAAGTCAGCGATGCATGTCGATCTTCTTACCCTCTACCTCCTTGTCGTCGGAACGCTCCTCGCCAGTTGCGCGATGACCCTCTGGGAGCATCGAACTCATCCCCGCCGCAGCAGGGAATTAAGGGTCCTGGCAGCCGGTTACGCGACCCTCGCGATCGGCTGTGCCGCCGCTTTGTTTCGTCGCGACCTGCCCGGCGCGATGGGCTCGGGCTTGAGCAATTTCGTGATTGTCGGCGGCTATCTGTTGATCCTGCGCGGCGTTGCGTTCCTGAATGGCCGGAAATACGACGCGGCTTCGCTGGTCATGCTCGTGCTGGTGGCGCTGACATGGGCCGTGTGCGGCGCGCGCTGGCAGGACGTCTTATGGAACTACGTGAGCGCGATTCCAATCGCCGTGGCTTCCTGCCTGACGTCGCGTGAGCTGCTGCGAAGCGACGGAATGAAATCGCTGAAGTCGCGGCACATCGCCGTGATGGTGTCGGGCGGCCATGGGCTCTTCTATGCCGCCAGGGCATTCGTCTTGCCCTGGTTGGGGACGTTGTATGGGCAAGGTCTGCTGTCCGTCGTCAGCAAAATCACGATGTACGAAGGCGTGCTGTATTCGGTAATTTTGCCGATGACCCTGCTGACGCTGATTCGCGAAGAAACGCATGGCCGGCTGCTGCGGGAATCGCAAACGGATTATCTGACCGGTCTTGGCAATCGCAGATGGTTTTTCGAAGAGGGCGTACGCGTCATGCGCGAAGCCGGCGTATCGCGGCCCGTTTCACTTCTTGCCTTCGATCTCGATCATTTCAAGCGGATCAATGATCGATACGGTCACGAGACGGGAGACGCGGTTCTCAAGTCGTTCGCGGCAATTACACGCAGCGTGGCGGGGCCCGAAGCGATGCTTGCGCGCATCGGCGGAGAAGAATTCGCTGCCTTGCTGCCTGGCCATGACAGCCTGCGTGCCGAGGAAGTGGGCGATGCCATTGTTCGACGTTTCGCGGGAACCGTCTTGCACAGGATTAACGACGTCGACATACGAGCGACGGTCAGCATAGGCCTCGCGCAGCAGTCCGCAAGCGAAGCACCCACGCTCGCCGACCTGCTGGCAGCCGCCGACCAGGCGTTATACCGCGCGAAGTCGCTTGGCGGTAATCGGCTTGAACTGGCGCGGACCGCCGTGGGCGGCACGGCCACCTGCTGAAGGCATTGCCTGGATTCGTCGCGCTTCCCGACTTAAGCGCCTTTGAGTGTGCCAATCATGAAAAGTAGTTCGAAAGGCGGCCTTGTCTATTCCACCGATGGCGGGCGAATGTGTCCCGAATGCAGCCGGGCGCTCACGCAATGTGTCTGCAAGACGGTCGCCAAAACACGCGCGGCAGGTGATGGCGTGGTGCGAGTGTCCCGGGAGACCAAGGGCCGAGGCGGCAAAAGCGTGACGCTCGTGAAGGGGCTCGCGCTCGATCCTCTTGCCTTGGCCTCGCTAGGCAAGCAGTTGCGCACGGCCTGCGGTTCTGGCGGGACCGTCAAGGATGGCGTGATCGAAGTGCAGGGCGATCATTGCGAGCGGGTGATCGAGGCGCTAAAGAAGGCTGGCTATGATGCGAAGCGGGCCGGGGGTTGAGCTCAGCCACTTTCTGATCGATGATCGGATTAAGTGCTCGTTCCCGCAGCCACATGCTGGAACCCAACGCGGTTCGCAGACCTGAAAAGCGGCTTTCTTCAAGGCCGGTCACGTCGTACTCTTCAACCCCGACCCCGCTCACAAGAGCTTTTCCAAACAGAATCAACATCGCTCGCGAGATCGGCGAGGCCTGGTCGCGCCGCCAAAATTTTGGCGTAAGCTGAGCGCTTGACCGGAGGGTGACGTCGAAGGCAACTCTGCGAACCGGGCTCGGTCAACTCGCGTTCGTCTCTTGCATAAGGAGGAAAGCGATGCGGACGATGAAGGCAGTGCAGGTGGCAAAGGCTGGCGGACCCCTGGAACTCGTCGAACGGGACGTGCCGGAACCGGGCGCCGGACAGGTGCTCATCAAGATCCAGGCGTGCGGTATTTGTCACAGTGACATGTTGACAAAAGAAGGGCAGTGGCCGGGCCTCGAATATCCTCGGGTGCCGGGACACGAGATTGCAGGTGTCATCGATACGGTGGGCGCGGGCGTTGAAGGATGGACGGCGGGGCAGCGCGTCGGCGTCGGCTGGCACGGCGGACATTGCGGCCGGTGCGAGCATTGCCGTCGCGGCGATTTCGTTCTGTGTCAGCGCGCGCTCGTGCCTGGCATCAGCTACGACGGCGGCTATGCCGAGTTCATGGTGGCCCCGGTCGAAGCGCTCGCGCGCATTCCGGACGATCTTTCCGATGTCGACGCCGCACCGCTTCTGTGCGCGGGCATCACGACATTCAACGCGTTGCGCAACAGCGGCGCACGCGCCGGAGATGTAGTCGCCGTGCTGGGCATCGGCGGACTCGGTCACCTCGGCGTGCAGTTCGCGCGAAAGATGGGCTTCGTCACGGTCGCTATCGCGCGCGGGCAGGACAAGGCAAGTCTCGCGAAAGAGCTGGGCGCGCATCACTACATCGACAGCACGACGGAGAATGTCGCGCAAGCGCTGCAGGCGTTGGGCGGCGCTCGCGTCATTCTTGCAACCGTCACCAGCGGCAAGGCAATGAGCGCCGTGGTGGGTGGCCTGGGATTGAACGGCAAGCTGATCATGGTCGGACTCTCCGAAGAGCCCGTCGAGGTGCCGATCGCGCAGTTCATCATGGGGCGCAACTCGGTGCAGGGCTGGCCGTCGGGCACGTCGGCGGATTCTCAGGACACGCTCGCCTTCAGCGCGCTAGCGGGCATCAAGCCGATGATCGAAGAATTCCCGCTGACCAAAGCCGCCGAGGCCTACGACCGGATGATGAGCGGCGCTGCGCGATTCAGGGTTGTGCTCAACACGGGCCAATAAGAGCGCGACTGACGGCCGGAGCCGATGCCGCTAGAATGCCTGCCGATATCGCTCCGTTCCCGACTACTGAATTCATGGCTCCACGTCCCCGCCGTTCGTCGCCCGCCGACACCGAAGCGCCCACGCAAGCCGCACGCGACGACGATGCGGTCAGCGTCGAAGAGCGCATTTATGCGTCCATTACGGCGGCGTTGCTGCAAGGGCGGCTGCGGCCGGGCGCACAGCTCGTCGAACGCGATCTCGCGGCCGCGTTCGGCTGCACGCGCGGCGCGCTGCGCAAGGTGCTGGCGCGGCTGGGCTTCGAGGGCAAGCTCGTGCTGGAGGCCAATCGCGGGGCGTTCGTGCCGTCGCCGTCGGAAGAGGACATTCGCCAGGTGTATCGCGCGCGGCAGATCGTCGAGGCGGGCATCGTCGCGGCGCTGTGCGGGGCTTTGAGCGCGACGCACAAGCGACGCCTGCGCGCGCATGTGCGCCGGGAGGAAAAGGCAACGAGCGCGGGCGCCGTGGAAGAATCTGTGCGCCTTGCTGGCCAGTTTCATGTGCTGCTGACGGAGCTGGCGGGCGGCACGGAACTGCTCGGGCTGGTCGGCCAGCTGGTCGCCAGGACTGAGCTGTATAAAGCGTTGTTCGACCCGTCAAAGGGTTCGACCTGCTCCGCGGACGAACACACGCAAATCATCGACGCACTGGATGCGGGCGACCTCGAGGTTGCCCTATCGGCTATGCGCGAACATCTGGCGGAACTGGAGGAGCGGGTAGTCGAGCAGGTGCGCAAAAGCGCCGCCGGAGAAGATCTTGGGGCGGTGTTCGGGCTTTAAGCGTGCGTGTTGAGGAGGGGTGAAACCCCAACTGGCAAAACAAAGCGCCAGTGCCAGAGAAATTCAGGCAAAACCAGGCTGCGACAAAGCGATGCCGCAGCGCGCCGCTCAGGCTCGAGTCAATGGATCACGAGTCAAGCCGGAGAAGGCGCGCGAATGGCTTCGCGTACGACTCAAACGCAATGGATCACGCCAGGACCGTGCGAGGCGCGGTCAGCGTGCCGCCGGCCTTAACGGCGACGGAATTGCGTGTTGCGAGCACCGCCGCCACCGGTGGCGCGCTCGTCTTTGTGACGGAAATTGATCCGGCCTTTGGTCAGGTCGTAGACCGACAGTTCCAGCGTCACGCGGTCGCCCGCGAGAATACGGATATGGTTCTTGCGCATGCGTCCGGACGCGTAAGCGCCAACCACGACGCCGTTGTCGAGCGTCACGCGGTAACGGCTGTCCGGAAGTACTTCGTCGACGATACCGTCAAGTTCAAGCAGTTCTTCTTTCGCCATGCATAACTCCTGGTCGATGGGATAAGGGGTGTTGGTCGCCCACGCCGGGCAGCACAACATCATATTGGGGCAAAAGCGGGCTTTTCGAGCCCGCCGTACTGCGGTATCGGCCTATGTGCCGATAATACCGCTCAAAGATCGGCGACGGACTGGCCGTCTACACGGCCGTCGATCAATTGTTCGGCGTGGGCCATGCACGCAATGCGCGCCTTGCCCGTGCCGTCGAACGGAAACAGGTACTGCAGACGGAACACACGCCCGTCGGCGGACGGATTGGCGCCCACGCGGCAGATGCGCACCGACGCGTCGTAGCCGGCGTCCGGATTGCGGCTCGTCTGGCCGTCCGTCGGGCGGCGCGGATAGACGAGCGGGTGAATTTCATAACCCTTGTACGTCTTGACAACTGAATTCATGAAGCACGTGTCCTGTATTACGTGGCCGGCGTGTCACGCGTGTTACGCGCGGCACGACAGGCCGGGCAGCGCAGCACCTTGGGGCGCGCCGCCATGGAAAAAGGTTGGCACAGGCCCACTGGCAAGGGCTTGAGCGCGGCCGCGCAAAATCGCGGATTCGATGGAGAAGAAACACGCTGATGTCGCGCGGACACCGGGCGCGTAAATGCTGAACACTCAGCTGCACAACTCGCGACGGCTAATGCATGCGACGCATTGCCGGAGTGACGGGATCGCCGACGGGCGGCGGTCGAACAGTCGGGGGTGGTGCGCAGACGCCGGTTCGAGACTATCCGGCGTTGCCTGATGTTGCCTGGCCTTGCCTAATAAATGCGAATGCGGGGCACAGCTATTCCAATATGATGCACTAAATGGGGCTAATTGGATAGCAAAAAGTTCCACGCAGGGGCAAACCGCCCGGCAGACGGGGCTTCGAGGGCGACACAGCGGTCGCGGCCGGCATGCCGGGGTATGAGCGGCACGCCGGGTGACGGGCCGCCCCGTGGGGGCGCGGGCGCTGGACGATCGACAGACTCGTGCTTCAGCGGGAAGTTTCGGCGACGCGCTTTTGCAACTCGCGCGACGCCGCCAGCGGAATGCGGGCGTCATCCCAGCCGGCCAGCCATTCGACTTCCTTCGAGGTGAAGATCTGTCCGTGATTGCGCAGCGTGTATTGCAGCGAATCGATGATGTGATTGCGGATGATTTCCGGCGTGCCTTCGTCATCGAGCACGGCGCGAAACGCTTCAAGCGTGGCCATCTGTTGCTCCGTGAAATAGATGGGTCTTTTATCGCACGAAAAAAATTCGCTCGCCAGGCGGACAAAATTCGCCGCGTGACGAAGCGCATCAGCGTTCGTTTTTTGCGGGCGTGCCCAGCGTGATGGTCGCCGGGCTCGGGCCGCGTGGCTACAATGGCGAGTTGCCGCATCCTTCGAACATTGCGACTGCCCCATGCGCAACCCAAACGTGTCTCCCGTGAAAGACCTGCTGCTCGAGCGCTACGCTCCCATCGCCGACGGCATCGCGGCGCTTTTCTACCCGTGTGCCGAAGTGGTGATTCACGACCTGCGCGATCAGACCATCGCCTACCTCGTGAACAACCTGTCCAGGCTCGAAGTCGGCGGGCCGTCGGTGCTGGACGAAGTCCATTACGCGGCGCGCGGCCAGACCATCGGCCCGTATGAGAAGCTCAACTGGGACGGCCGGCGCATGCGTTGCGTGAGCAACATCCTGTTCGACGACGACGGCAAACCGGCCGGCATGCTGTGCATCAACTTCAATATCGCGGTGTTCGAAGACGTGCGTTCCACGCTCGATCTGTTCATCAAAGGCGGCAATCTGACGGACGCGCCCGCGGAGGAACTGTTCCGCGACGACTGGCAGGACCGCATCAACACGTATCTGCACACGTGGCTGCGCGAGCGGCAGATCGGCATCAATGCGCTCACGCGTGAGCACAAGCGGGAAATCGTCGAGGCGCTGCACGCACAAGGCGCGTTTCGCGGCCGCAGTTCCGCGAACTACGTGGCCGCCGTGCTGACGATGGGGCGCGCCACGGTCTATAAGATCCTCAAGCAGATGAAAGAGAGCGGCTGACGGTTCGGCCGTTGCCGTGCTTTTTCGTCGAGTTGGGTCGATTCAGGGAGAAAAGAATGGTGCGTTACCGACACTACAAAGGCGGGATTTACGAACTGGTTTGCGAGGCCACGCTCGAGTCCGATCCGAAGGTTACGATGATCGTCTACAAAGCCGCCAATGGTACGATCTGGACGCGTCCGGCTTCGGTATTTTTCGAAATGGTCGAAGTGGACGGCGCCAAGGTGCCGCGCTTCGCGCCGATCAACTAGTCGCTATCAACAACAGGAAATCTGCATGCGTCTGCTGCTTGCCATCATTCTGCCGTGGTTCCAGTTTTTCACGATCGGCCGCCCGTTCGCGGGCATCATCTGCCTGATTCTGCAGATCACGCTGATCGGCTGGATTCCGGCCGCCATCTGGTCGGTGTATGCGCTGAGCCAGTACAACACCGACAAGAAAATTGCCCGGGCGATGGGCAACGGGCGGTAAGCCCTGGCTGCGCGGCGCGGATGCGCCGCGTTTTACTTGAGCGGCGGTAGTTCGGCCGCGTCCGGTGCTTCGATCACCACGTCGGATTCCGCGATCGCTACGCACGGCAGAATATAGCCTTCCTGTTTTTCTTCCCGGCTGAGCCCGGGCCATTCGATCGTGTAGCGCACGCGTCCCGCCGTCATTTTGCACAAACACGTGCGGCACGTCCCATTGCGGCACGAGCGCGGCAAACGCAGATTCGCGAAGCCGGCGGCTTCGAGAATCGTCAGCGAATCGGGCGCTTCGAAGCTGTAGCCGAGCGGCTCGACGCGAACGAGAGGCGGGCGGGTGGAGTCGGACATCGTGTGAGTCTGTGACGGATTGCGCGACACTTTACACGTTGCCGCTTCAGTTGCCGCTTCAGTTGCCTCTTGAGTTGCCTCTCCCGTCGCGTTTTCAATGAGTCGGACCGCCGCGCCTCAAATATCGGTACACCGTATTGCGCGCGAGGCCCAACTCACGCGCCGCCGCCGACACATTGCCGTCGAGCCGTTCGAGCGTTTGCGCAATCAGCGTGGCCTGCCATGCCTCCATCTTGCTGGTCGCCGGCTGCCCTTGCGTTGGCGCCGCGGCGCGGACCTCGTCGGAGGACCCGGAGTCCGCACGCGCCGCAGGCGACCGCTCGCAAGGCTCGGCCGTGGTGTCGATGCAATCCTGCAAAAAGTCCTCGGGCAAATCGTCGAGTTCGATCTGCTCCGCGCCTTCGGCCATGATGCTCGCGGTGCGCAACACATTGGCCAGTTGCCGCAGATTGCCCGGCCAGCGGCATTGCGCGAAGCGTTCGAGCACGTCGGCGGACACGCGCCGCGGCAAGCGTTCGCCGGCAGGCTGCAACTCCAGCATGCGCGTGACGAGCGCGCGAAGATCGGTGCGCTCGCGCAGCGCCGGCAAGGTCAGCACGAGTCCATTAATGCGGTAATACAGATCTTCGCGGAACGTGCCGGCTTCGATCATTGCGCGCAGGTTGCGGTGCGTCGCGCAGACGATGCGCAGATCCACCGGAATCGCCCGCGTCCCGCCGAGCGGGACCACGTTGCGCTCCTGCAGCACGCGCATGAGGCGCACTTGCTGGGCGAGCGGCATGTCGCCGATTTCGTCGAGGAACAGCGTACCGCCGTCGGCCTGCACGATCTTGCCGACGCTGCCGCGTTTCTTCGCGCCGGTGAACGCGCCGTCTTCGTAGCCGAACAACTCCGCCTCGATCAGCGTCTCGGGCAACGACGCGCAATTCAGCGCGATAAAAGGCGCGGCCCGGCGCGGCGAATCGTGATGGATGGCGCGCGCGAGCCACTCCTTGCCGGTGCCGGTCTTGCCGAGCACCAGAATCGGAATATCGCGGCCGCGCAGTTTGGCGACGCGCCGCAGAATCGCGGCGACTTGCGCGTCGCCGGTATCGAGCGTTTCGAGCGTGGCCGGCGGCGCGGGATCGGCGCAGCGCGACGCATGACGCGCGTCGCCGGACAACGGCGCACGTGATGTGCCGGCAAGACTCTCCGACGGCGCGACATAACGCGGCAGCGCATAGTCGCCACGCGCCACCACGCGCACGCCGCTTGGCAGCGTCAACAGAATGTTCTCGCCGGGTGCGCGCGCAATCTGCTGCAACAGCCTCGGGAAGGCCACGCCGAACAGCGCATCGAACGGCTGCCGTTGCAGTTCGGCGAGCGCTTGCCCGAATTGAAACAGCGCACTGCGATTGGCCGACAGAAACGTGCCGTCCGGCGCGAACGCCGCGAGCCCTTCGAACAGGGTGCCGATGAATTCCCCGCGCGCGTGAAAGTGCACGCGGATTGCGTCGGCGAATTGATTGGAGAACAGATGATTTTCGATCATCTGCGCCGACATTCTCACGAGCGCCAGCGTGTGCTTGTGAAAGCCGCGCGTGTCGCCGCTCACGTCGAGCGCGCCGATGGTGCGCCCGAACGGATCGGCAATCGGCGCGCATGAACAGGTGAGAATCCGGTTGGCGTGCAGGAAGTGCTCTCCCGCATGCACGACGGTCGGCTGACCATCGACGAGCGCGGTGCCGATCGCATTGGTGCCGCGATCCGCCTCGGCCCACGACACGCCCGGACACAGTGCGACGCGATTGGCCTTTTCGACGAAGTCGCTGTCGCCGAGACTGTGCAGGATCACGCCATGATTGTCGGTGAGCAGCACCATGCTTTGCGTATCGACGATCTGCGCATGCAGCGTCTCCATGACCGGAAGCGCATGTGTAAACAGCGATTGATTGCGCTCGACGAGTTCACGCAGCGCAGGCCGGGCCAGCGGATGAAAGTCCGGCGTCTCCGACGCGCGCAAGCCGATTTCGAGCGAGCGGGCGTGAGCGTGCGCGATGACATCGGGCCGACTGATAGCAGGCGGCGTGGCGGAACGTTGGGTCAAGGCATGTCTCCGGTGAAACGGACGGGTACGTTGCCCTCCGCTCGGTGCCGCAGCGCAACATGCGCGCACACGGCCGAACACCGATATTACAGGACGAATCGTGCTGCGCACGGCAGGGAAAAAACGGAGGCGGCCAGCGCGGCACGCCTCGAAAAAACTCGCCCGGCACCAAAATCAGGCAAACGAAAAGGAAAACTTGCGCCGCGGCCGAACTCGTCTAAAGTGAATCAAATCACCTCCGCGGGCCGCGAACTACTCCGCTGCCGCAGTCGGGTGACAAGCCCGCGTCGTCAGCATTGGACAAGGAGGTTGGCGCTAGCGACGCGATCAGACGCAACCGGCGTGCGCACTACCAGGCTACACCATGCGCAGCACCTACCTTCCAGGTGAACTCCCATGCAGATCCTATTCCCGAATGAAACTCCTGAATATTCAGGTCGCGAGCTCACCTTGGCATTCCCGGCGATGGTCGATGGGCAGAGGGTGGAATGCATGATTACGGCGGAGGCACTGGAAGACCACTACGGCGCCGCATCGCCGCGTCTGGAGGACATGGTCGGCGCATTCGACACGCATCGCGCCCGGATCGAAGCCGCTACGCGTCGCCTGATCTCGGAGACGAGGGCGCAATGTCTCGTGCTGAGAAGCGGCTACGTGCGCTTCTACGAGGCCAACTGGCGTAATTGACTGAGGGCGTTTCCGACCTTTCGGCCGGTCGACGCCGCAAGCAGGAAAGCCGCGCAAGAAGCACAAGCCCGGGAAACCCACGCGCGGCATCGAAACCATTCAACCCGTCCGCGGCCAGCCGTGCCGCCGGCGTCCAGACGCGGAGCGCGCGCGATTACGAGCGCCGCAGCGCTCAGATCATCCGCCGCAGCGTCCGATCCTTGAGCACCACGTGATGCGCGATCGCCGCCAACGCGTGCAAGCCGATCACCCAATAAAACGCATTGCCGAGCCACTCGTGCGCCGTCTTGAGCAACGGACGCGCAACAGGATCCGCGCCGACCAGCGTGTAGTCGATGTCGAGCCACGCCAGCGTGACCGGGTGCCCGCCGGTGTTGATCATCAGAATGCCGAGCAGCGGCTGGACGAAGATAAAAACGTACAAGGCGAGATGCGCGGCCCGCGCCAGAAAGGCGAGCAGCCGGTTGCCGTCCACCTCGGCGGGCGCGCCAGCCCATAGTCGCCACAGCAGACGCAGAGAAGCCAGCGCGAGCACCAGCGAGCCGCACCAGAAATGCACGCTGCTCCAGAATACGCGGCTGTCGCTACCTTTCGGCCCGCGAATCTCGATCGCCAGATAAGCCAGCGCGATCAGCAGAAACATCGCCCAGTGAAAGAAAATGGCGGGCGCTGTGTAGCGGTCCGAGGTGCGGCTGTAAGACATGTAGGGGACTCCCGTGTCCAGGTCGATCGTTTTTTGAATCATCGGATGATAAACGGTGCCCGACCCGAATGGGCACCGTCAATAAGCTGCCGTTGATCCAGACCGGAGTTCGGCGCACGGGCGCCCGTGCCCCTATTCGCTGCCGAGGTAGAAATAGCGGAACAGGAAAATCGCCGCGATGATCCACACCACCAGCTTCACCTTGCGCGCCTGGCCGGTCAACAGCTTCAGGCCCGCATACGAGATGAAGCCGAACGCGACGCCGTTGGCGATCGAATAGGTGAAGGGCATCAGCAGCGCGGTGAGCGCGGCCGGCACGACTTCGGTGGCGTCGTCCCACGGCAGGTCGAGCATTTCGCGCAGCATCAGGCACGACACGTAGAGCAGCGCCGGCGCCGTCGCATAGCCGGGCACCACGCCTGCCAGCGGCGCGAAAAACAGCGCCGCGAGGAACAGCAGGGCCACGGTGATGGCCGTCACGCCCGTGCGTCCGCCGGCTTGCACGCCCGATGCGCTTTCAATATAAGCGGTCGTCGACGAAGTACCCAGCATCGAGCCGGCCAGAATGGCGGTGCTGTCGGCAAGCAGCGCGCGGTTCAGCCTATGCATCTTGCCTTCCACTAGCAGCCCTGCACGATTGGCCACGCCCATCAGCGTGCCGGTCGCGTCGAACAGTTCGACGAGGAAGAACACGAGAATCACGTTGAGCACGCCGCTCGACAGCGCGCCGCGAATGTCGAGCTGGAACAGCGTCGGCGAGATGGACGGCGGCGTGGAGACGATGCCGTGAAACTGATTGCCGCCGAAGAAAAAGCTCAGCACCGTCACGCCGACAATCCCGATCAGGATCGCGCCGCGCACCCGCAAGTGATCCAGCGTGACGATCGCGAAGAAGCCGATCACCGCGAGAATCACATGCGGGTTGTGCAGGTCGCCGAGCGTCACGAGTGTCGCGGGACTGCCCACCACCACGCCCGCCGACTTCAGCGAAATGATCGCGAGAAAGAGGCCGATGCCGCCGGTGATGGCAATGCGTATCGAATGCGGAATGCCGTTGACGATCACCTCGCGCACGCGGAACAGCGTGACGATCAGGAACAGACAGCCGGAAATGAACACCGCGCCGAGCGCGGCCTGCCAGGTGAAGCCCATGCCTTTGACGACGGTGTAAGCGAAGTACGCGTTCAGCCCCATGCCCGGCGCGAGCGCGATCGGATAGTTCGCGTAGAGACCCATGATCAGCGAGGCGAGCGCGGCCACGATGCAGGTCGCGACGAACACCGCGTCTTTCGGCATACCGGCGTCGCCGAGAATCGCCGGGTTGACGAAGATGATGTAGGCCATCGTCAGGAAGGTGGTCAGGCCGGCGAGCACTTCGGTGCGCAGGTTGGTGCCGGCGGCTTCGAAGCCGAAGTAGCGTTTTATGGAGTCCATGAGGCGGGTCTCTCGTCGTTCAGAAAGCGTTTGTTGTGATTGGGCGGTGAAGGCGCCGCGTCGCCGGGCTAGGGCGCGGGGCCACGGCCGGATTGTAGTCAGGATTGGCGACGGCGTGCCGCATTGTGCGGCCCGGTGGCCGTGTAAAGGCTCATTCGACGGGCGGTTCGCCGGGAGATTGTGGCGCCGATGCATCAGGCTGCGGCCGTTGGCGCGAGAGCCAGCGGTCCAGTTCGCCCGCGAAGCTTTTGCTGTCGCGCTGGCTGAAGGCCGCAGGCCCGCCGGTATCGACGCCGCTGCTACGCAACTGGTCGAGCATCGAGCGCATGCGCAGCCGTTCTTCGATCGTGCCGGGCGTGTACCAGTTGCCGCGCGGATCGAGCGCCTGCGCGTTTTTGGCCAGCACGGCGGCGGCGAGCGGGATGTCGGCGGTGATCACGAGATCGCCCGCGGCGACGCGTTCGGCGATCAGGTCGTCGGCGGCGTCGAAGCCGGCCGGCACCTGGATCGCGCGGATCAGCGGCGACGGCGGTACGCGCAGAAACGAATTGGCGACCAGCGTCAGCGTCGTGCTGGTGCGGCGCGCGGCACGGTACAGCATGTCCTTGATCACGACGGGGCAGGCGTCGGCGTCAACCCAGATTGACATGGTTCGGATTCCGGCAGCGGGTTGTCGAAGGGGCGAGATGATACCTTGCCAGCGCGCAGGGCAGCGCGGCAAGCGAATTTACGATGTTGCGGGGAAGCGGGGAAGCGGGAAAGCAAAAAGCAGAAAACCAGGAAAGGCATGCGGGCCCGACCACACCCGCGACCGTTGCAGTCGCAGGCAACCCCGCATGCCGCGCGGTGGCCCGCGTTACTGGGTCATCGTCCCACCCGATTCCTGCGCGCGCCGTGCCGCGACGACGCGGCCCGCGCGTTGCGCATTCTGCGGATAGTCGATCCAGTCGAGCGGATCGTAGCCGGCGGCACGCCATTCGGCCAGATCGGCCTTCACCTGGGCGCGCGTTTTCGGCGCCGACGGATCGTAAGGCCGCGCCGACTGCGCAAACGCGGTGCTCATACTCACGGCGGCCAACAGCGCGCCGAGTCCAACTAAAGAAACGATTTTCATGACGAGCTCCTATGGAGCGGTTAAAAACGACCCCGGCATTTTAGTTTTGGTATGCATTTCGAGTAAGGCGATTGAAGGCAATGCACCATTTCGCCCAGTGAATCAAACCGGGCTGAATGATCCTGCGGCTCACGGCGCCGACGGCTTGCTGAAACGGTCCAATACAGCGCTCAGCAGGTCGATTGGCAGCGGGAAGACGATCGTCGAGTTCTTGTCGGCGGCAATCGTCGTGAGGGTTTGCAGGTAGCGCAACTGCATGGCCTGGGGCTGGCGCGCCAGCGTCTGCGCCGCTTCGAGCAGGTGCTGCGAGGCCTGCAATTCGCCTTCCGCGTGAATCACCTTGGCGCGCCGCTCGCGCTCGGCCTCGGCCTGGCGGGCAATCGCGCGGATCATCGTTTCGTTGATATCCACGTGCTTGATTTCCACGATCGACACCTTGATGCCCCACGCGTCGGTCTGGGCATCGAGCACTTTCTGGATATCGGCATTGAGCTGTTCGCGCTCGGCCAGCAGTTCGTCGAGTTCGTGCTTGCCGAGCACCGCGCGCAAGGTCGTCTGCGATAACTGGCTGGTCGCCTCGAAGTAACGCGCCACCTGGATCACGGCTTTCTCCGGATCGACCACACGGAAATACACCACCGCGTTGACCTTCACCGAGACGTTGTCGCGCGTGATCACGTCTTGCGGCGGCACATCGAACACGACGGTGCGCAGATCCATGCGCACGGCCTGCTGCACGATAGGAATGATCAGCACGAGGCCCGGCCCCTTGACCTTCCAGAAACGCCCGAGCATGAACACCACGCCGCGTTCGTACTCGCGAAAAATCCGTATCGATGAAGCAATCAGCGCGGCCGCCAGCAGAATCAGAACGCTGGTGAAGCCGAATGTGAAACCGATCATGAGCGTTCTCCTTGTTGTCGTGCTTCCGTGGGCACCACGGTCAACGTCAGGCCGCGCCGCGCGGTGACGCGCACGGCATGGCCCGCCGCGACCGGGGCCGTGCTGGACACCCGCCAGCGTTCCCCATGCACTTGTGCCCAACCGGCCAGCGCGCCGTCCGCGGTGAGGTCCGCCGGCGAGAGACCGCCGTCGAGCACCACGCCGACACTGCCGATCATTGCCTCCGAACCCGTCACCACCGGACGGCGCCGCGCGCTCAGCGCGAGCCGCGACACGCCCAGCACGAACACCACGCTGAACACGGTCACGGCGGCGATCATCGGCAAAGGGATGCCGTAGCCGGGCACGTCGGTATCGATCAGCATCAGCGCGCCGATCACGAACGCCACCACGCCGCCGAAGCCGAGCGAGCCGAAGGTCGGCAGAAACGCCTCGCCGATCAGGAAGGCGATACCGAGAAAGATCAGGCCGAGGCCGACGTAGTTGATGGGCATCATCTGCATGGCGAACAGGCCGAGCAGCAGGCTGATGGCGCCGACCACGCCGGGCAGCACGAAGCCCGGATTGGCGAATTCGAAGAACAGGCCGTACATGCCGATCATCAGCAGGATCAGCGCGACGTTGGGATCGGTGATCACGGCGAGG
Source organism: Paraburkholderia dipogonis (assembly GCF_042680985.1). Taxonomy (NCBI): domain Bacteria; kingdom Pseudomonadati; phylum Pseudomonadota; class Betaproteobacteria; order Burkholderiales; family Burkholderiaceae; genus Paraburkholderia; species Paraburkholderia dipogonis. The sequence goes on from NZ_JBHUFR010000026.1 coordinate 76,460, forward strand.
AAGTGGCTGCGCCAGTCGGCTTCCAGCGTGACGATCCGGGCGTTGGCTGTGTTGAGCTTGACGTTGCCCGCGCTCGTGACAAGCGTGCGGCCGTCGACCTGGCGCAGCAGGTCGGGCACATCGCGCGCATTCAGATCGACGACGTGCTGCGCGAGCGCATCCGCCGCCGACAGGCTCACGGCTTCGCGTACCGCGCGCTCGGCCCAGTCGGCGTTACGTCCGCGCATCTGCGCGAGGCCGCGGATGTAGGCGGCGGCGTCGTGGACCTGCTTGCGCATTTCGGTCGATTGGGTGTCGAGCGGCAGGGCGCTGGCGGAGCCGTTGGGCGCGGATGCCGTGGGTTTGCCCGGGTTGCCGGCGCCGGTATCGCCGGCGCCGTTACCCGCAGCGCCGGCATTACCACCACCACCCGCACCGCCACCAACGCCCGGCAACCCCGGCGTTCCGCCGCCCCCCGGCGGTTCGGCGCCGCCGATGCCCATCTGGATCGGTGTCGCCGCGCCGAGATTGGTGCCCGGCGCCATCGCCGCAATGTGGCTCGCGTAGACGATATAGGTGCCGGCGCTCGCCGCGCGCGCGCCGCTCGGAGCGATGAAGGTGGCGACCGGCACCGGCGAGCCGAGAATCGCCTTGATGATCTGCCGCATCGACGTGTCGAGCCCGCCTGGCGTATCCAGTTGCAGCACGGCGAGTTGCGCGCGATCTTCAGCGGCGCGCTGCAGGCTGCGCACGATGAAGTCGGCGCTGGCCGGACTGATCGCTCCGTTCACTGGAATGACGACAACGCTGTTCGGGGCGACGGCGGCGCGCAGCGTCACGTTCGATTCGCACGACGCGAACCCAAACGCCAAAAGCATGCCGAGCACGGTCATGCCGCGCATCAACCGGCTCGCCATGCCGCCGCGGATAAGCGACATGCGCGAGCCGGACTGCCGGAACGGGAGACGTGGATACGTGCTCATCGCTGACGGCTGCCGCGCCCTGCCGACATGTATCGGCCGACGCGGGCCGATACCCCAAAAGAAGGCTGGCCTGCTCCTTACAGCTTAGTCCGATTCCGCCTTGCGCGTGAAATCCGCGCGGGCCGGCCGGTAGTCGGTCGGCCGCATGCCGGTCCACTTGCGAAACGCGCGATGAAACGCGCTCGGTTCGGCAAATCCAACTGAGGTCGCGATGTCGGCGATGGTGCGGTCGGTGTCCTGCAACTCACCGATTGCAATATCGCGCCGCAGGTCGTCCTTGATCGACTGGTACGTATAGCCTTCCTGTTTCAAACGCCGCCGCATGGTGGCCTCGGCGACGTGCAGGCGTTCGGCCATCTGATCGGCGGCGGGCCAGCCGGACATCGGCATGGCGCGCAGCATCTTGCGCACGCGCGCCGCGAGCGAGCCCGGATTGCGGTACTTGACGATGAAGCTGCCCGGCGCGTCGCGCAGGAAGGGTTTGACGGACTTGGTCGTCTGGATCACGGGCAACTCCAGAAACGCCGGCGCGAGATCGACGTGCGACTCGGCCTGCTCGAAGCTCATGTGATCGCAGAACATCAGCCGGTACTCGTGCGCGGCGGACGGTTCGGCGCAGCGAAAGCGCGCCTCGAGCAGCGGAATGCGCCGCCCGACCAGCCAGCACAACAGCCCGTACACCACGATGAAGTAGGTCGCATAGGCGAACATCGCCGGCGGCGGCGCACCGGCGTTTTCCACGAAGCGCAGGCGCACGCGCTGCGCATCGGTTTCGATCTGCACGCCGAGATCGTCCAGCACCAGCCGCATGAAACCGACCGCGCGCGCCAGCGCCTGCCCGCCGTTGCGCGCGGTGAGCGCCGTCTGCGTCATGGCGATGAAGCTGCCGCTTTTCATGCGATGCGAATCCTGGCCGAAGAACTCGTCGTCCAGCGCGCGGGCAATCGCGGCCCACAGCGCGCCATATTGCGCCGACGACACGCGGCTTTTCGGCGACGCCAGCATTGGCGCGGCGATGCCGGCGGCTTCGGCAAGCGGCAGCGCGTCGAGGCCGCGCGAGCGCGCCAGCGCGAGCGCTTCCTCGACCATGCTGACGGAAATCGTCCCTTTATCGTTTTTCATGCGTGTCCGGTTTGACTGCGAAGCTGGCAAAAGCGCTCAACATTTTCCTTATGGCGATTCGCCAAGTGCCTGAAATCGCGTGCATATGTGGATTCATATCGTACCAGCATGGCAAATGCGCTCAGTCAGATTGATCGGGCTGAGCATCGAACCTGCCGGTCGGCTTGCCTACACTGGGCCTCAATCGATCGCGCTCCGCCTGGCCTCACAGACACGAACGTGAGGCGGCCAACCAGCCGCGATCAAACGCACAGCACAGGACCGAGCTCCATGGATAGCTTCTACACCGACGAACAACGGATGATCCGCGACGCGGCTCGCGACTTCGCCACCGAACAGCTCGCGCCGCATGCCGGACAATGGGATCGCGACGCGCAACTGCCCGCCGAGGTCGTCAGGCAGATGGGCGAACTCGGTTTTCTCGGCATGATCGTGCCGGCGGAATGGGGCGGCTCCTACACGGACTACGTGGCCTATGCGCTCGCCCTCGAAGAGGTCGCTGCGGGCTGCGCCGCCTGCGCCACGCTGATGAGCGTGCATAACTCGGTCGGCTGCGGGCCGATCCTCAACTTCGGCACGGAGGCGCAAAAAGACCGCTATTTGCAGGACCTTGCAACCGGCCGCCGTATCGGCGCATTCTGTCTGACCGAGCCGCAGGCCGGCTCCGAGGCGAACAATCTGCGCACCCGCGCCGTGCTGCGCGACGGCAAGTGGATTCTCAACGGCAGCAAGCAGTTCGTGACGAACGGCTCGCGCGCCGACCTCGCGATCGTCTTCGCTGTGACCGATCCCGACCGTGGCAAGCGCGGCCTGACGGCCTTCATCGTGCCGACCGATACGCCGGGCTTCAACGTCGGCAAGCCGGAGCATAAGCTCGGCATTCGCGCTTCGGACACCTGTCCGATTTCGCTCGACGACTGCGCCGTGCCGGAAGCCAATTTGCTCGGCGAACCGGGCGAGGGCTTGCGCATTGCGCTGTCGAATCTCGAAGGCGGGCGCATCGGCATTGCCGCGCAGGCAGTGGGCATCGCGCGGGCCGCGTTCGATGCCGCGCGTCTCTATGCGAACGAACGCATCCAGTTCGGCAAGGCGTTGAAGGACCATCAGACCATCGCCAACATGCTCGCCGATATGGCCACGCGTTTGAATGCCGCGCGGCTGCTCGTGCATCACGCGGCGCGCCTGCGCACGGCGGGTAAGCCGTGCTTGTCGGAGGCTTCGCAGGCCAAGCTGTTCGCGTCGGAACTGGCCGAGGAGATCTGCTCGAACGCGATCCAGATTCATGGAGGCTATGGTTATCTGGAGGACTACGCGGTGGAGCGCCACTATCGCGATGCGCGCATCACGCAGATTTACGAAGGGACCAGCGAGGTGCAACGCATGCTGATCGCGCGGCATGTGTAAATGCAAAACGAAGCGGCATTTGAGTGCAAAATAGCCTGGCCGCCGGATAGAAAGCGGTGCAGCAGCGGGACAAAAAAGCGAAGCGGATACACCGCGCCAACTGGAGACGACAATGACTGCAGCGAAGGCCTTTTTCGACGCGCGTGACCTGTTATTGCGCCATCGAACCGACTACGACCGCGCCTACCGCGAATTCGCGTGGCCGGCACTAGGCGAGTTCAACTGGGCGCTCGACTACTTCGACGTGATCGCGCGCGATAACGACAACCCGGCGCTGTGGATCGTCGACGATCCCGCCACCGAAGGCCTGCGCCTGTCGTACGCGCAAATGTCGGAGCGCTCGGCGCGCATGGCGAATTTCCTGCGCGGCGTGGGCGTGGGCCGCGGCGATCGCCTGCTGCTGATGCTGCCGAACCGCGTCGAACTGTGGGACGTGATGCTCGCGGCCATGAAGCTCGGCGCGATCGTGCTGCCCGCCACCACCCAGCTTTCCGCCGACGACGTGCGCGATCGCGTGCAGATCGGCGGCGCGAATTTCGCCGTGGTCGATAGCGCGGAGCTGGCCAAATTCGATGCGCTCGAAGCGCCGCTCACGCGCCTCTCGGTGGGCGCGCCGCGCGACGGCTGGATCGACCTGGCCGCGGCCTATGACGCATCGCCGCAATTCACGCCCGAAGGCGTCACGTTGGCCACCGATCCGATGTTGCTGTATTTCACGTCAGGCACCACCTCGAAGCCCAAGCTGGTCGAACACACGCATCAAAGCTATCCGGTCGGCCATCTGTCAACGATGTACTGGATCGGCCTGCAACCGAACGACATCCATTGGAATATCAGCTCGCCGGGCTGGGCCAAGCACGCGTGGAGCTGCTTCTTCGCGCCGTGGAATGCGCAGGCCTGCGTGTTCGTTTTCAACTTTGCGCGCTTCGTGCCGAAAGACACGCTGAACGCGCTGGTGCGTTTCAACATCACCACGCTGTGCGCGCCGCCGACTGTCTGGCGCATGCTGGTGCAGGAGCATCTGAGCGACTATCCGGTGAAGCTGCGTGAAATCGTCGGAGCCGGCGAGCCGTTGAATCCCGAGGTTATCGAGCGCGTGAAGCACGCGTGGGACATCACGATCCGTGACGGCTACGGCCAGACCGAGACCACCTGCCAGATCGGCAACTCGCCGGGCCAGCCGGTTGTCGCGGGTTCGATGGGGCGTCCGCTGCCGGGCTACACGATCGAACTGATCGATGCCGATGACCAGCCCGTCACCGAAGGCGAAATCTCGCTGCCACTTGCGCAACGGCCGCTCGGCCTGATGACCAGCTATGCGAACAACGCCAGCGCCACCGCGCAAGCCATGCGCAACGGCTTCTACCGCACGTCCGACGTGGCGCTGCGCCGCGACGACGGCTACTACGTCTATGTCGGCCGCGCCGACGACGTCTTCAAATCGTCCGATTACCGCCTCAGTCCGTTCGAGCTCGAAAGCGTGCTGATCGAACACGAGGCGATCGGCGAGGCTGCGGTGGTGCCGAGCGCCGACGCGCTGCGTCTGTCGGTGCCCAAGGCGTTCGTCACTGTGCGCCAGGGTTACGAAGCCGGCCCCGAACTCGCGCGCGCCGTATTCGCGTTCTCGCGCGAAAAACTCGCGCCGTACAAACGGATTCGGCGCCTGCAATTCAGCGAATTACCCAAGACCATCTCCGGCAAGATTCGCCGCGTCGAATTGCGACGCCGCGAAATGGAGCGCGAGGCCGAACCCGCGCGCCTGCCCGACGAGTATTGGGAAGAAGATTTCCCTGATCTGCGTTGATTCTCTGCGTCGATCCTTTTTGATTCCCGTCACTGTCCGGCCGCCTCGCGGCCACCGCGGAGGAGTTCCAGCATGAGCGCAAATGCAGCCGTTGCCACCGTCAAGTTGCTGATCAACGGCGAGTTCGTCGAGTCGAAGACCACCGAATGGCGCGACATCGTCAATCCCGCCACGCAAGAGGTGCTGGCGCGCGTGCCGTTCGCCACCGCCGCTGAAGTGAACGAAGCCATCCGTTCCGCCCACGCCGCGTTCAAGACCTGGAAGGACACGCCGATCGGCGCGCGCATGCGCATCATGCTGAAGTACCAGGCGCTGATTCGCGAGCATTCGCCGCGTATTGCCAGGACCTTGAGCGCGGAGCAGGGCAAGACGATTCCGGATGCCGAAGGCGATATCTTTCGCGGCCTCGAAGTGGTCGAGCATGCATGCTCGATCGGCACCTTGCAGCAGGGCGAATTCGCGGAGAACGTGGCGGGCGGCGTGGATACCTACACGCTGCGCCAGCCGATCGGCGTGTGCGCCGGCATCACGCCGTTCAACTTCCCGGCGATGATCCCGCTGTGGATGTTCCCGATGGCGATCGTCTGCGGCAATACCTTCGTGTTGAAGCCTTCCGAACAGGATCCGCTCTCGACCATGCAACTGGTCGAACTCGCGCTCGAAGCGGGCGTGCCGAAGGGTGTGCTGAATGTTGTGCACGGCGGCAAGGAAGTGGTCGACGCGCTCTGCACGCACGAACTCGTGAAGGCCGTTTCGTTCGTCGGCTCGACGGCGGTCGGTACGCACGTGTACCGCCTCGGCAGCGAGCACGGCAAGCGCGTGCAATCGATGATGGGCGCGAAGAACCACGCCGTTGTCCTGCCCGATGCGAACCGCGAGCAGACCTTGAACGCGCTTGCCGGTGCGGGTTTTGGTGCGGCGGGGCAGCGCTGCATGGCGACCTCGGTGGTCGTGCTGGTGGGTGCCGCGCAGCAATGGTTGCCGGATCTGGTCGCCAAGGCCAGGACGTTGAAAGTCAACGCGGGCAACGAACCGAACACGGACATCGGCCCGGTGGTTTCGCGCGCGGCGAAGCAGCGCATTCTCGGCTTGATCGAAACGGGCGTGAAAGAAGGCGCGACACTCGCGCTCGACGGCCGCGACATTAAAGTGCCCGGCTACGAGCAAGGCAACTTTATCGGCCCGACGGTTTTTTCCGATGTCACCACCGAGATGGAAATCTATCGCCAGGAGATTTTCGGCCCGGTGCTGGTGGTGCTGAACGCGGCCACGCTCGATGACGCCATCGCGCTGGTCAACCGCAATCCGTTCGGCAACGGCGTGGGCCTGTTCACGCAGAGCGGCGCGGCGGCGCGCAAGTTCCAGAGCGAGATCGATATCGGCCAGGTCGGCATCAACATTCCGATTCCGGTGCCGGTGCCATCCTTCAGCTTTACCGGTTCGCGCGGCTCGAAACTCGGCGACCTCGGCCCCTATGGCAAACAGGTCGTGCAGTTCTACACGCAGACCAAGACCGTCACCGCGCGCTGGTTCGACGACGACACCGTCAACGACGGCGTCAACACGACCATCAGCCTGCGCTGAATGTTGGCGTCCACGGGAGACATCATGAAAATAGGTTTTATCGGACTCGGCAACATGGGCGCGCCGATGGCGCACAACCTGCTCAAGGCGGGTCACGCGGTCAACGTATTCGACCTCAACGCGCAAGCCGTGCAGGCGCTCGTGGATGCGGGCGCGAAAGCGGCCGCATCGCCGAAAGCCGCGGTAACCGACGCGGCATGCGTGATCACCATGCTGCCCGCCGCCGCGCATGTGCGCAGCGTGCTGAGCGCGGACGACGGCGTTTTCGCCGGCATCGCGAAGGGCGTGACGATCGTCGATTCGAGCACGATCGATCCCGCGAGCGTCAAGGCGTTCGCCGAACTCGCGCAGCAGAACGGCAACACCTTCGTCGATGCGCCGGTTTCAGGCGGCACCGGCGGCGCGGCGGCGGGCACGCTGACCTTCATGGTCGGCGGCAGCGCGAGCGCGTATGAGCAGGTCAAGCCGGTGCTCTCGGCGATGGGCAAGAACATCGTGCATTGCGGCGATACCGGCACGGGCCAGGTCGCGAAGATCTGCAACAACCTCGTGCTCGGCATCACGATGGCGGGCGTCGCCGAAGCCATGTCGCTCGGCGAGGCGCTCGGCATCGACCCGAAAGTGCTGGGTGGCATCATCAATACATCGACGGGGCGCTGCTGGAGTTCGGACACCTACAATCCGATGCCCGGCGTGATCGAGACCGCGCCGTCTACTCGCGGTTACACGGGTGGCTTCGGCACGGATCTGATGCTTAAGGACCTCGGCCTCGCCACCGACGCCGCGAAAACCGCGCGTCAACCGGTTTATCTCGGCGCACTGGCGCAACAGCTTTATCAAACGATGAGCGCGAAAGGCGCGGGACGTCTCGACTTTTCCGCGGTCATCAAGCTGTATCGTCAGGACGGCCTGGGCAGTAAGGACGGAGGCGCGGCATGATCGAACTCGACTACGCGCACGACGGCGCCGTCGCGCAACTCACGCTTAAGCGGCCGCCGGTCAACGCGTTTACGCCCGAGGGCTTGCTGCAATTACAGGGGATCGTCGAACGTTTGAACGGCGAGGCGCGCGTGCGCGCCATCGTGGTCACCGGCGACGGCCCCAAGTTCTTCAGCGCGGGCGCCGACCTGAACACCTTCGCCGACGGCAATCGCGAAGTCGCACGCACGGCGGCGGCGCGTTTCGGCGCGGCGTTTGAAACCTTGCAGAACGCGCGGCCCGTGGTGATCGCGGCGATCAACGGCTATGCGATGGGCGGCGGTCTCGAATGCGCGCTGGCTTGCGATATCCGCATCGCGGAACAGCATGCCTTGCTGGCGTTGCCCGAGACCGCGGTCGGCTTGCTGCCCTGCGGTTGCGGCACGCAGACGCTGCCGTGGCTGGTCGGCGAAGGCTGGGCCAAACGGATGATTCTGACCGGCGAGCGCGTCGATGCGGCGACGGCGCTGCGCATCGGCCTAGTCGAAGAAGTAGTGGAGAAGGGCGCGGCGCGCGAGGCGGCGTTGGTCATGGCCGCGCGCGTCGCCACCTTGAGTCCGCAGGCGGTCGGCTTCAGCAAGACGCTGATTCATCAGGGCCGCAATGGCGTGCCGCGTTCGGCGGCGCTGGCGCTGGAGCGCGAGCGCTTTGTCGATTTGTTCGACGGCGCCGATCAGCGCGAAGGCGTCAATGCGTTCCTCGAAAAGCGCCCGCCGCGCTGGCAGGTGACGCAGGCCGCGCAGACCGACGCCTCGCAACCGGAGACGCGTCAATGAGCGCCTTGCAAAGCGTCGCGCACGATACAAGCCTCGAAGCGGAACGCGAGATCCTGTTTCGCGTGGTGAATCGCGTGGCGATCATCACGCTGAACCGGCCGGCCGCGCTCAATGCGCTTTCGCATGCGATGGTGCGCGAGCTCGCCGTGCTGGTCGAGCATTGCCGCACCGACGACGGCATCGTCGCGCTCGTGCTCAAAGGCGCGGGCGCCAAGGGTTTCTGCGCCGGCGGCGACGTGCGCGAAGTGCAGCGGCTCGCGAAGAACAGCGACAGCCGCTGGCTCGCGTTCTTCGTCGACGAATACCGGCTCGACTATGCGCTGCACATGTTTCCGAAGCCGGTGGTCGCGTTGCTCGACGGCATTGCGATGGGCGGCGGCATGGGGCTCGGCCAGGGAGCGCGGCTGCGCATCGTGACCGAGCGCAGCAAGATCGCCATGCCGGAGACGCGCATCGGCTTTCTGCCGGACGTCGGCGCGACGCGTTTTCTGAGTGTGATGCCGGCGGAACTCGAGTTGTATGTCGGGCTGACCGGCGTGACCTTGTCCGGCGCCGACGCGTTGCGCCTGCAACTGGCGGATCTGTGCGTGCCGGCCGAATGGCTCGCCAGTTTCGAAGAGCGTCTGCAGCGCATGCCGCTCGAAGGCGATCTGATGTCCGCCTTGCGCGGCGTGTTCGAGCCGCCGTGCAATATCATTCCGCACGCGCCGCTGGCGGTGTTCACCCAGCTGATCTTGCGGCATTTCGATCGGCGTTCGAGCATCGACCGGATGGTCGCGACGGTGCGGCACGATTTGCTGCGCGAGCCGCCGCGCGAGGTGAAGCAGTGGTTGCAGTCCACCTACGACGCGCTGACCGGTCATTCGCCCACCATGCTGTACGTCACGCGTGAGGCGCTGTTGCGCGGCCGGCAGATGACTCTGGCCGAGTGCTTTCGCATGGAACTCGGCATCGTCAAACGCGTGATCGAGGAGGGTGACTTCTGCGAAGGCGTGCGGGCCCAGTTGATCGACAAGGATCGCAAAGCCCGCTGGGCGCCCGCCACGCTCGCCGAGGTGCGGCCGGAGCGCGTCAGGCATTTTCTCGCCTCGCCGTGGAAGAGCGATGCGCATCCGCTGGCTGCGTTGGGGGCGGAGCAGAGCTGACGTGACATTGCGTTAAAGCGGGGCGGCCGTTGCGCCCGCTCCCCGCTTGCAAGCCGAAGAACCGGGCGCCATGCCGTCCGACGACAACGTTCTGCGCTCGCAGACGAACCGGCACCAGTTGCCGCAGATCATTTCACTCGCTGCCGGCGACCTTTTCTATTCCATACCCTGCGCCGCGCCGCGGAGCCTCAAGGTCTGGCAGCGTCGAACCCTCCAAGCCTCCAGGCTCGAAGCCTCAATCTCCCGTCTCCAAGCCGACCTGTACGCCACCTTCGCCCGGTTTTCTAACCAGTGGACGGCGCTCGGGAACGAATCATGCTGCTGAGTTTGGTTGACCTGACGCTGCTAGCGTCGGTGCACGTAGAAGAGGCCGCAAGCCACGACTCGCTGTATCAGGCGGTCACGTGCATTTGCCGCTGTCGGGCGGGGTTGCGCCGGGACAAGGCGAGTTCCGCGGCGAGCGCCGGCAGCGATTGCCGCCGCGCCCGCTCGAGTTCGACGGCCGGCGTCTTTCGTGCAATTCAACCATTTCAAGGAAACCGTCATGGACAGGAATCGTGTCGAAGGTGCAGCGAAACAGGTCAAGGGTTCCGTGAGAGAAACGATCGGCAAGGTCACCGGCAACCGGACGACGCAGGCCAAGGGCGCGGCGGAGAAGTTGACGGGCAAGGTGCAGTCGAAAGTAGGGCAGTTCGCCGATGCCGTGCGCGCTCGCGTGAAGCGGTAACAGTAACGACGGTAAGCAGGATCGAGCGCCGGCTCCCGCCGGCGACGGCTTGTTGACCCGGTTCAAAGGAGAGGATCGATGAATTCAAATCAGTTCGAAGGTACGGTGAAGGATGCAGCGGGCAAGGTGCAGGACGCCGTCGGCGGCCTGACCGGAGATGCGGAATTGCAAGCCGAAGGCAAGGTCCGTCAGTTAGCCGGCAAGGCGCAGGCGAAATACGGCGACAGCGTCGATCAGGTCGCCGAAACGACGCGCAACAATCCAATCGGTGCGTTGCTGATCGCGCTCGGCGTCGGCTTTCTGCTCGGCAAGCTGATCTGATTACATCGCGCGCCGCGCCTTGCGTTTGTTTTGTGCGCGGGCGCAGGCGCGTCCTTTCTTTCCTGCGTTTTACGCTGCTTTGATTGCACAGCGCGCCCTGGCTCGCCAGGGCGCGCTGTGTCTGCGATGCCTGCCCGGTGTTCCCGGCGCGTTCGAGGCGCCGGATCTCATCGTCTATTCGAGGAAGGTTCATGCTGGGATTCGATGTTCGCACAGCCAGACAGGTCTGGACCGCGCTTCTGATCGCGCTGCTGTTTTTCTGCATCTATATGGCGTCGTCCACCGTGCTGGTGGCGGTGTTCGCGGTCTTCTTCAGTTATCTGATCTATCCGATGGTCGATCTCGTCGAGCGCATCCGGCCGCGCCGTATGCCGCGCGTGGCGTCGATCGCGCTGGTGTTCGTCGTGGTCGTCGCGGTGATCGCGGTGGTCGGATCGATCTTCGGCGTGCAGTTGCAGGACGAGGCGACGCATCTGCTCGCGCAACTGCCTCAGTTGATGAAGTCCGATGTGCCCAACCGCATTCCGTTGCCGCATTTTCTGGAACCGCTGCGCGAGCGGATCGTCGATTTCGTGCGCGGCCAGATCGAGACGGGTTCCGACAAAGCGGTGCCGATGGCGCGCAGCGTCGGCCTCGGCGTGATGCACGCGGCCAGCAATCTGATCTACCTCGTGCTGATTCCGATTCTGAGCTTCCTGCTGATCAAGGAAGGTCCGCAGATGCGCGAGGACTTTCTCGATCTGCTGAACGACCGGCATCGCACCTTGTGGGCGGAGATCGTGACCGATCTGAACGTGCTGTTGTCGAAGTACGTGCGGGCGTTGCTGTTTCTGTCGCTGGCTACGCTGATCTGCTACGGCGTGGCGTTCTCGCTGCTCGGCGTGCCTTACGCGTTTCTGCTGGCGGTGAGCGCGGGTTTGCTGGAGTTCGTGCCATTCGCCGGGCCGCTCGGCGCTGTCGCGATCACGCTGGTGGTGGCCGTGTTCAGCGGCTATCCGCATCTGCTGTGGCTGGTGATCTTTATCGCGCTCTACCGGCTGTTTCAGGACTACGTGCTCAATCCGTATCTGATGAGCGAAGGCGTGGAGGTCAGTCCGTTTCTCGTCATCGTCGGCTTGCTTGCCGGCGATCAGCTGGGCGGCGTGGCGGGGATTTTCCTGGCCGTGCCGGTGATTGCCATGCTGAAAATCATCATTGGACGGGCCCGCGTGTTCTATGCGGCTTCACACGATGAAGGCGAAGCCGCGCGCCGCGCGCTGACCGGCAAGACCGATTAATCCATGAGTCCGCGCGGCGCCTTGCAAGAGAGCGCCGCGCGAGCCGCGCGATCAACTTTCGCCGATCGCTTCACCGTGCATCACGCCCGGCGCGGGCGCGTCGGCTTGCGCGCCACGCACGCGGGACACCCACAACACGCCGGCTAGCGCGACCGCCACCGAAGCCCAGCCGACAGTCCCGTACCCCACGATCTGACCGTCCGGCGAACTGCTGAGCATCAAGCCGCCGATCCACGCGCCGCATCCCGTGCCCAACGCCTGGAGCGCGCTGTTCGCGCTGAGGAACGCGCCGCGCCGCGCAGGCTCGGGCACGATGGTCAGCAGTGCCTGCATCGGCACCATGCGTCCGGACATCAGCACCATGAACACCGGGAAGAACATCACCAGCGCGTAGAACGGCAGATTCGGCAGATGGGTGACGAACAGCACCGGCGCGAACGCGAGCACGGCGGCGATTCTGAACACGCGCCGCGTGCCGTACTTGTCAGCGAGCCTGCCCACGCGACGCGAAGTGAAGAACGTCGCCGCTCCGCCGGCCATATAGAGCCATGACAATTGCTCGGGCGCCACGCCGTGATTGGCAACCAGCACCGGCGAAATGAACGGAATCACCAGCATGTGCGCGACCATCATCATGAAGGTCAGTGCAAACGCATTCAGATGCCGCGGGTTGCTCAGGAGCCGCCACAAATCCGGCAGCACCTCCGCGAGCGGCGGCTGACGACGGCTCAAATGCTCCGCCAGCGACGGCACCAACTGCCGTCCCGCCGTCCACACGAGCAGCGACAACGCCACCAGCAGAAAGAACGGCGCCGCCCAGCCGAAGTGCGCGCCCAGCATCACGCCGGCCGGCACGCCCGCGATCGCCGCGAGCGAAAACGCCGTCATGATCGTGCCGGTGGCGGCGCCACGGCGCTGAACCGGAATCACGTCGCTGACGATCGCCATGATCACCGAGCCGAGCACGCCGCCCGTGATGCCGGCGAACGCGCGTGCGGCAAGCAGCAGCGGAAAACTGCTCGCCAGCGCGCACGCCAGATTCGACAGCGCGAACAGCGCATACATGGTCAGCATCAGACGGCGCCGGTCGAAGCGGTCGATATAGGTCGCCGCGAACAGGCCGGACAGTCCCGAGCACCACGAATACGCCGACACGGCCGTCGCGAATGCAGCTGGCGTGATGGCAAACGCCTGCATGATCTGCGGGCCGAGCGGCATCATCACCATGAAGTCCATGATGATGGTGAACTGCGTCAGCGCGAGCAGCCACAGCAGGCGGCGCTCGTGCTTTGCGCTTATTGAGTACATCGATCGATTCCTTGTTGTTGTTTTTGGAAGCACAGTGCTCGCGCGCCTGGCGGAGCCTCGTCATCGCACACGCCGCAAGGCGCATGCGATTAGGCTGACGGCCGACGCTCAATCGTCGAGCGTTTCGTGCACCGCCTCGGCGCCCTGTTTCCAGTAGCTGGCCGCGCGAATGCGTGATTTGGCGACGCCGCGTTCTGTGCACAGGTGATAGCGCACCGCGCGTATGGTCGCGGATTCGCCGGCTGCCCATACGTAGCCTTCGCCATCTTCGGGCAGGTAGATGTCGCGTACCGCCTGCAGCAAGGCGTCGCCGCGCACACCCGCTTCGCTGCGATAGCGCCAGACGAGATGCAACTCGGCTTGCGTGGTGAATTCGATTCGCGCCGACGGATCGGCCACTTCGATCACCGCCGCGACGCGCGTGCCGGCCGGCAGCTCTTCGAGGCGCCGGGCGATGGCGGGCAACGCGGTATCGTCGCCGATCAGCAGATGCCAGTCGAAACCCTTAGGTATCACAAGCGAACCGCGCGGGCCGCCGATGCCGAGATACTGGCCCACTTTGGCTTGCGCCGCCCACGTCGCCGCGGGGCCCGCTTCGTGCATGGCGAACTCGATGTCGAGTTCGCGCGCCTCGCGATCGAAGCGGCGCGGCGTGAAATCGCGTGCGACCGGACGCGGCTGGCCGGCGGGAAACACCGGACCGTCGGGGCCCGCTTCCGGCAGCACCGGTTTGTCCGCGCCGGGTTCGGGGAAGAACACCTTGAGGTGGTCGTCGAACGATGCGGAGACGAAGTCGTGCAGATCTTCGCCCGTGAACGTGACGCGGATCAGATGCGGGGTCAGCACGCGCACCTGCTTGACTTGCAGCAGACGGAATTTCAGCGGATGGCGTACGCGGTGGACGGCGAGGCCGGTTTGGCTATCGGGTTGGTTCGCGGCTTGATGGTCTTTAGTCAGCATGAGGGTGCTTCTCCTGTTCGTTCGATGAGCGAGCGTTTACGCGCGCAAGCGGGGCTCCCGGCGCGCATGAGCGCGCCGTCAACGGGCGGTGCGAGTTCAGACGGCCGGCCCGGCGTTGTCGCCGTTCTTGCTGCTGTCCGGCTCGATTTCGCTTTCGATTTCTTTGGCCGCGCGCAGCAGAATTTCAGCGATGCGGCGCTGTTGCGCCGCCGGCGCGTTGTCACGGCGCAGCAACGCATGCTTCAACGCGCGGCGCGCTTCGCTCAGCTCGGGCAGCCAGCCGCCTTCGCTGATGTCGGCCGGCTCTTCGCCGGCAAACGCGCGGCGCACCGAATCCATCTTGCGGGCAATATGGCTCAGCTTGGCCAGCATCAATTCGACGCGGTCGCGGTTGGCGGCCAGATATTCGCGGCCGGTTTTCGACAGCTCGTAGCGCTTGCGGTTGCCTTCGAGCTGCACGGTCACGTAGCCGAGTTCTTCCAGATACGTGAGCGCCGGATAGACCATGCCCGGGCTCGGGCTGTAAAAACCGTTGGAGCGCGTTTCAAGCGCCTTGATCAGTTCATAGCCGTGGCTGGGCTGCGAGCCGATCATCGAGAGGAGCAGCAGTTGCAGGTCGTCGGAGCTGAATTTGCGGCCGCGCGGAAAACCGTCACCGTCGCCGCCGAAGCCGCCCGCGCCGCCGCCGAAGCGCCCGCCACGACCGCCGCCGCGATGCTCGTGATGCCGGCCGATGGCGTGCCACAGCGCGTGCAGCGCGAAGCGGTCGTGGCCGTGACGAGTTGGGCCGCTGTGGGGGGCGGTACGGGATTCGTCGTGCTCATCGCGGCCGCGTTCTTCGCGGTGGTCGTGGTCGCGGGCGAAGGCATGCCAAAAGGCATGGAGTGTGCCACGCTCGTGGCCGAGGGGGAAACTGTCGTCCGCCATGCGCGGACGGGAAAAACGGTGATGATGACGCATCTTGGGTACTCCGTTTGTGTCTTAAGATGTGTCTTAAGATATATATCTAAAGATAGTTTGTCAAATTCCTTTTTTGCGATGGTCGTCTTTCATGCTCTCGTGAAATTGATCTGAAGCGCCGGATTGCTTCTCCGCGCGGCATCGGCGGTAGCCGAGACGCGACGAGCATGCTTGCAATTCGGTGTGTTCGGGGGGCTGGTGAAGGGGCGGCCCGCGCCGCGTATCGAGATGATCGACGAGTTCAACTCGATCGAGTTCGAGGATGGGGTGAACGAGCGGGTGGTCGGGGCGACCGCTTATGAGACTGTACCGGCGGAGGGAGTGGGGGTGGGCGAGGTAGGTTGCAAGGGCGGGCGAGCGCCGCGCGCTCACCCGCCCATCACACTCAAAAAATCGACTGCCCCGTATAAGTCGTCAACCACTCCAGCGCCAGCACCCCCGCCGCCGAGTTGCCATTGCTATCCAGCGCCGGCGACCACACGCACGCCGCCATCTCCCCCGGCAGCACGGCGACGATCCCGCCGCCCACACCGCTTTTCGCCGGCAAGCCGACCCGGTAGACGAAATCGCCCGCCGCGTCGTAAGTGCCGCAGGTCAGCATCAGCGCGGAAAGGCGTTTGGCCGAACTCGTGTCGAGAATCCGTTCGCCGGTGGCCGGCGCCACGCCGTGATTGGTCAGGAATAGCGCCGCCTTCGCGAGCTCGACGCAACTCATCGAGATCGCGCATTGACGGCAATAAGCATCGACCACCACTTCCGGCGGCATCTCCATGTTGCCGAAGCTCGCCATGAAATGTGCCATCGCGCGGTTGCGGTGGGCGTGCTGCAGCTCCGACTGAGCGACGCGCGAATCGTAGTCGATGCCGGTTTCGCCCGTGAGCCGTCGCATGAATTCGACCAGCGCCGTCTCGGCCTGCACGAAGCGGCGGCACAGCACATCGGTCACGACCAGCGCGCCGGCGTTGATGAACGGATTGCGCGGCTTGCCGCGCTCGCTTTCAAGCTGGACGAGCGAATTGAACGCGGTGCCCGAGGGCTCCCGGCCGACGCGTTCCCACAGTGCGTCGCCGAGCAACTGGAACGCGAGCGTGCAGGCGAACAGCTTGGAAATGCTCTGAATGGAAAAGCGCGTGTCGGCCTCGCCGGTGCGGAAAATTTCACCCGACGCCGTGACGATCGCCATGCCGAAACTGTCGGCGGGCACCGTGGCGAGTTCGGGAATGTAATCGGCCACCTTGCCGGCGCCCAGAAAAGGCTGCAGATCGCCGCGGATCTGTTCGAGGATGGATGCGTAGTTCATTGGGCTCGGACCGTTGGAGCCGCAATTCTACTGGCAAGCCGGAGCGAATTGCTCGTGCGGCACAGCGCCGTGCGCCGCAATCCGGCACACGCGACGTTCGGCGAGCGCCTCGACCGGCTATGCTAATCTTGCTGCCTTTCCGGCAACAACAGGGCAAAACGGACTCCATGATGGAGACTTTCGATCCAGACGGCGTCGAGCAACCGGTGTTCGTGACGGCCGAGCGGTACGAGACGCTGGACGAACCGTTGGCCGCCTATCGTCGCGCGCGGCTGATCCACGTGAGCGCCGGGGTGCTGATCGTGCGCACCGAGACCGAGCGCTGGGTGGTGCCGCCGGGTCACGCGGTCTGGATGCCCGCGGGTCTGCTGCACCGCTTGTCCGCCGCGGGTCCCGTCGAATTTCATTCGCTCCATGTCGCGCCTGACGCCGCGCCGCTTGCGCCGCACAGCGGCGCCGTCGTGCCCGACCTGCTGGTGGCGGCGTTGCTGATCGCCGCGGCCGATCTGCCGTACGACCAGCCGTTCGACGAACCGGCCGCGCGTCTCGTGCAAGTATTGCTGGACCGGCTGCCGGGTCTGCGCTCTGCGCCGCTAGGGTTGAACTGGCCGCGCGATCCACGCGCCCAGCGGATCGCCGACGCGCTGAGCGCCAATCCGTCCGACGCCGCGGTACTCGAAGATCTGGCCGCGGCCGCCGGCGTGACGGCCCGCACGGCGGCGCGCCTGTTCGTCAAGGAAACGGGGCAAACTTTCGGGCAGTGGCGCCAGCAACTTCGCCTGCTGGTCGCATTGGAACATCTCGGCGGCGGCGCGAGCGTCACGCAGGTGGCGCTCGAAGTGGGCTACAGCGACGTGTCGTCGTTCATTGCGGTGTTCCGGGACGCGTTCGGCGACACGCCCGCGCGCTATTTCCGCTAACGCATCACCGTCGCCCGCCCCCGGTAGCAGGCTGCTCGAGGCAGCCTCAAGGACACTGTCGCACTCTCAATGCGCGCCGGCCGCGTCCGGGCCGCCACCGCCCTTGGCCGGCCGCGTAATCCAGATCAGCGGAATGATCAGAATGAAGATGACCGCCGAGACGAAGAAGATATCGTTCAGGCCCATCATGGCCGCCTGCGTGTTCACGGTGAAATCGAACAACGCATGGGCCGATTGCGGATTCATATGCAGCAGCGACTGGGTCGAGTCGATCTGCTGATTGAAGGTCGGGTTATTGATGGAGGCCTGCTCGGTGAGCCGCGCGTGATGCAGCACGGTACGGTTGTTCCATTCGTTGCCGGCGATGGAGGTGCCCACCGCGCCGCAGAACACGCGGGCGAAATTGGACAGACCCGCCGCCGCGGGAATCTTGTTTGGCGGCTGGCCGGCCAGGATGATCGCGGTCAGCGGCACGAAGAACAGCGCCATCGGAATGCCTTGCAGCAGAGTCGGTAGGACCAGATGCCACGTGTCGATCTCGATCACATATTTCGAGCGCATGTAAAACACGATCGCGAAGCCGACAAACGCCATCGTGGCGATCACGCGCGCATCCGAGCGCGGCAGCACGCGGCCCATCACCGGAGCGAGGATCACCGCGAATATGCCGAGCGGGGCGGTGACGAGACCGGCGTCGACGGAGCGGTAATTCAGATACTCCTGCATCCATTGCGGCAGGAGCACGAGATTGCCGAAGAACACGCCATACGCGACCGAAATCGCAATCGTGCCGCCGAGAAAATTGCGCTGCTGAAACAGCCGCAAATCGACGATCGGATGGTCCTCGGTCAATTCCCACACAAGGAAGAACGCGAAGCTGATGAGCGCGGTGATGCCGAGAATCACGATCACCGGCGACGCGAACCAGTCGAGATCCTTGCCCTTGTCCAGCATGATCTGCAGCGAGGCGACCCACGTGATCAGCAGACCGAGTCCGACCACGTCGATGGGCGGCTTGCGGGTCGGCGACTCGCGGGTCCGATAGATCATCCACGTGACGCCGGCCGCGAAAATGCCGACCGGAATGTTGATGTAGAAGATCCATGACCAGCTGTAACTATCCGTGATCCAGCCGCCCAGCGCCGGGCCCGCAATCGGGCCGACGGTCGCGGTCATCGCCCATAAGGAAAGCGCGGTCGACGATTTCTCCTTCGGATACGAGCCGAGCAGAATGGCTTGCGACAAAGGAATCAGCGGGCCGGCCACGGCGCCCTGAAAGACCCGCGCGAGCAGCAGGATCGGCAGCGTCGGCGCAATGCCGCACAACCACGATGCCAGCACGAACATCAGGATCGCGCCGACGAACAGCTTCACCTGGCCGATGCGTTGCGTGAGCCAGCCGGTGAGCGGGATCGACACGGCGTTGGCCGCGGCGAACACGGTGATGACCCACGTGCCTTCATCCACCGAGACGCCGAGGTTGCCCGAAATGGTTGGGATCGCAACATTGGCGATCGACGTGTCCAGCACATTCATGAAGGTGGCGAGCGCGACGGCAATCGTGGCGAGCACCAGTTGGCCGCCCTTCAGCGGCGGCGGTGGTGCGGGCGGCGGCGCGGCGGGCGCGGAAGTGGGCTGGCTCAAGCGGTTCTCCGGATCGGTGTGCCGCGGACGGGCTGCGTTGAGGTTGTATTTCATGCCGGCGCGATGCGCCGGGCCGCAGGTCCGCTGAATGCTCGCAAAAGCATACCTGCATTCACGTTTGGACGTCGTCGGCGCGCGCAAAGGCGAGGGCGAAAACAAATCCGGCAGCGTATGCTCGCGGCTGAGGCTGCATGCAGCGCACGGCGCTATCCATGACGACGCGGTGCAGTCGCGCGTGCGGGACGACCATCCACGAATCAAGAGAGAAAAGGAACGAATATGGCCTGGGAGCAATTCGAACACGGCTGGCGGCGCGCGCCGGTGAGCGCGCCTGCCAAAGGGCTGGTGGTGCTGATGCACGGCGTCGGCAGCAATGCGCGCGACCTGATGCCGCTGGCGGACATCTGGAGCGAGAGCCTGCCCGATGTGGCCTTCACCTCGCTCGACGGCACCGACGCCTTCGACGGCGGCTTCGGCGGGCGCCAGTGGTTCAGCCTGCGCGACGTCGACGAAGGCAATCGCGAGGCGCGCGTCGCCGCGGCCTATCCGGCGTTGCGGCGCATGCTCGAAGCCGAACTCGCGCACTGGCAGGTGTCGTTCGGGCGCCTGGCGCTGGTCGGATTCTCGCAAGGCTCGATCATGGCGATGCACCATGTGGCGACCAGCGCGGAAGGCGCGGCCGGTGTGGTCGCGTATTCGGGGCGGCTCGCCTCGGTGATCGTCGCGCAAAACGGCACGGCGCTCACGCTGATCCACGGCGAGGACGACCAAGTGATCCCGGTGCAGGAACTCGAATCCGCCGCCGACGCCTTCAACAGCGCCGGCTATACCGTCGACGCCTACGCGCTGCCCGGCACCGGCCACACGATCAACGCCGATGGCGTCGCGCTCGGCCAGGAGGCGCTGGAACACGCGCTGGGCGCTTTGTCGCGCGGCTGACACGCTCCGATCGAAAAGCCGCGCTAAAGATTCTGATCTGCTTGCCGTTAACTGCTCATAAGCATGAAAATCACCCCCGCCGCGCGGACCGCGGAACGCCCGACAGGGCGGCCCAAGCGGCTCGGGTGACCGGGGGCGCATTTTCCAGACTGCCCGGTACGGGCGGATAACGACACATCAGAGCCTTCCTATGGCCAGACCGACGCCGCATTACCCGCTTTTCGATCGCTTGTTCCGTCAATCCGTGACGGTGGACCTCGGCACGGCCAACACCCTGATCTATACCGACGACGGCGGCATCGTGCTGAACCAGCCGTCCGTCGTGTGCTTCGAGAAAGACACCGCCGACCGGCCAAAACGCGTCGCCGCGGTCGGCACCCAGGCGCGCCAGATGCTGGGCCGCGCGCCGACCAACCTCGAAGCGGTGCGGCCGATGCGCCACGGCGTGATCGCAAACTTCTCCGCTGCCGAACACATGATCAGGCAATTCGTCGAGATGGCGCGCCCGCGGCCGCTGTTCAGCCGCCGCGCCGCGTTCACCTTGTGCGTGCCGGCCGGCGCGACCCAAGTCGAGCGCCGCGCGATCAAGGAAGCGGCCGTGGCGGCCGGCGCGTGGAAGGTGAGCCTGATCGGCGAATCGCTGGCGTCGGCGGTCGGCGCCGGTTTGCCGGTGTCGGAGGCGACCGGTTCGATGGTGGTCGATATCGGCGGCGGCACGACGGAAGTCGGCGTGATCGCGCTCGGCGGCATGGCGTATAGCGGCTCGATCCGCGTGGGCGGCGACAGCTTCGACATGGCGATCGTGAGCTACGTACGCAATCTGTACGGCGTGCTGCTCGGCGAACAGACCGCTGAGCACGTCAAGAAAAGCATCGGCTCGGCCATGCGCGACGTGCCGCGCGAGCATATGAACGCGACCGGCCGCAGCGTCGACGACGGCCTGCCGCGCACGGTTCAACTGAGCAACCACGATATCGCCGATGCGATCGAAGGTCCGCTGCGTCAGATGATCGGCGCGGTCAAGCGTGGGCTCGAAGAGGCGCCGGCCGAACTGGTGACCGACATCGCCAGCAACGGCATCGTGCTGACGGGCGGCGGTGCGCTGCTCGGCAACCTGAGCCGCCGCCTGACGGACGAAATCGGCCTCGACGTGCGCGTCGCCGATGAACCGCTGACCTGCGCGGTACGCGGCGCGGGCACGGCGGCCACCGCCGGTCTGCTGGACGAATTCGCTTACGAATGAGTTTGCGCGTGGGGCTGGCGGCGCTGCTGCTATCGCCATGCTCGCGTCCGGCCGCTGAAGCAGGCTCCGAAGCAGCCTTCCACGCCGCTCGACAGGCTATGTGACAATACGCTTCGCGTCCCAGATTCAGGGACTTGCACGCGTTTCCTTTCCCCCATTCCATGTCGAGTCGACAGCGCCGCACTCAGGCGTTGCCGCGCTACCCGCAACTACTCGTGAATCAATCTTTGCGCGCTGCGTCTTCTTCGGCATCTTTCATCGAACTGCGAAGCGGTTTGCGCATGCCTTACGTGCAAGCCGGCGAAGGTGAATTGCTGCTGTTCGTGCACGGTTCGTTATGCGACTACCGCTACTGGCAGCCGCAACTCGCGGGCCTGTCGAAGCGCTATCGTTGTGTCGCGGTGAGTCTTACGCACTACTGGCCGGCGGCCGATACCGAGCCCGGCCTGCCGTTCAGTTGGAGCGAGCACGCGAACGAAGTGGCGGAATTCATCGAGCGGTTCGGCGTGGGGCCGGCGCACGTGGTGGGACATTCGCGCGGCGGTTGCGTGACGTTTCATTTCGCGCGGCGTCATCCTGAACACGTGCGGACATTGACGCTCGCCGACCCGGGTGGTCCGTTGCAGATTGCCGGACGCCCGCCCGCGAGTTTGCCGGAGACGGTCAATGCGTTGCGCGCGAAAGCGGCGCAACTGATCGAAAGCGGGGAGGTGGAGGCGGGCCTGCAGCTGTTCGTCGACTCGGTCAGCCGGCCCGGATTCTGGGCAATGAGCACGCCGGGTTTTCGCAGGATGGCGACCGACAATGCGCACACTCTCGCGCCTCAATTTCGCGATCCGTTACCCGCCTATGTTCCCGAGCAAGCCGCCGAGGTGCGATGCCCGGTTCTGCTGATCGACGGAGAAAAGAGTCCCGAGATGTTTCGCCGTACCGCGGCCGCGCTGCAAAACTGGCTGCCGGATGCGCGCCGCGAAACGGTGCGCGGGGCGTCGCACGGAATGAACCTCGCGCATCCGTCGGCGTTCAATCGTTACGTCGACGAATTCATTCGTTCAGTAAGCGCGCAATGTGCACAACGAGCGCAATGAGCGCAATGAGCGCGTAATAAACGTGCAATCAATGCACGACAGCACCGCGCCGGTTGGCTCGCGCTCGCGACGATGATCCGCAAGCTGGCTCGATCCCGGCAACCCTTCAAACGCTCGAGCTTATGCCTTGCGATGCGCGTCTTTATCGAGCGCGCGTTCCGCCGCTTCGCCGACGAGGCCGTGATAGTACAGATGCACGCCGATCGCGAGCGAGTCGTTGCGGATTTCGTGGAACGCTTTCCACGCTTTCACGGGGTCTTTGAACAGCAGATAGTGCGCTTCCTGCGCGATCAGATCCGCGACTTCATGCAGGCCGTGGCCGTGCAGCACATCCACGAGCGCATCGAGGCTGCGATGCGTGCGCGCGTCGGTACGCGGGTAAAGCATATGCAACACCGCTACGTCTTGCGTCTTCAGCGCTGCCGAGAGCGCGACGACAATGTCCTGGTGATTCAGCGCGGTGACGATGTTCTCGTCGGTGTGGACGTGATCCGGAAACAGCGTTTCGAGCGAGGCGTTCATGGGGTCCTTCCTGTTCTTCTGGCTGATTAAAAAAGCCCGCCGCAGGACGGCGGGCCAAACACAGCGATGTGTTCGCAGGGGAAGCAAAACACGAATGCAGTATCGCAGATGCACCCTGGCGTTCGCAGCCCGCCTGCCGCAACACATTGTTGCGATAAGCGCTCAGCTTTCATTTTGCTGGCGATGCGTGCAGCGCGGCGCGCAGCCGGTATCGCCGCGACGCCGAGCCTTGCAGGAGGAAATGCGGGCAACGAATGTTGCGCGAGCCGAGATGCATTGTTGCGGTCAATCGTCGCAATGGGAGGGCCGCGGGACCTTAAAATGCCGAGCGGAGCCTGAGCATGCCAAAGCGCTTACGACGATCGAGCATGCCGGCACGTGTGCGATGTGAAAGTAAAAGGAACGTGTAGATGAACTCGAAGACACACGCAACGCTGAGCTTTTCCGACAGCGACCAGACTATCGATTTGCCGATTTATCAGGGCACGCTCGGACCGGATGTGATCGACATCCGCAAGCTATACGGCCAGACCGGCAAATTCACGTACGACCCGGGCTTCATGTCGACGGCGGCATGCAACTCCGAAATCACCTATATCGACGGCGACAAAGGCGAGCTGCTGTACCGCGGTTATCCGATCGACAATCTGGCGCAGAACGCCGACTTCCTCGAAACCTGCTACCTGCTGCTGAAGGGCGAATTGCCGAACGCGCAGCAGAAGGAAGAGTTCGTCAAGACCGTCACGCAGCACACGATGGTGCACGACCAGATGCACTTCTTCTTCCGCGGTTTCCGTCGCGATGCGCACCCGATGGCGATTCTGGTCGCCGCGGTGGGCGCGCTGTCGGCGTTCTATCACGACTCGCTCGACATCGCCAATCCGCTGCACCGCGATATCTCCGCGATCCGCATGATCGCGAAGCTGCCCACGCTGGTGGCGATGGCGTACAAATACACTGTGGGTCAGCCGTTCGTTTATCCGAAGAACGACCTGTCGTACAGCGCGAATTTCATGCGCATGATGTTCTCGAACCCGGCGGAAGAGTACAAGGTCAACGACGTGCTGGTGCGCGCGCTGGACCGCATCCTGATCCTCCATGCGGACCACGAACAGAATGCATCGACCTCGACCGTGCGTCTCGCCGGCTCGTCGGGCGCGAATCCGTTCGCGTGTATCGCGGCCGGTATCGCATGTTTGTGGGGCCCGGCGCATGGCGGCGCGAATGAAGCCGCGCTGAACATGCTGGAAGAAATCGGCTCGGTCGACAACATCCCCGAATTCATCGCGAAGGTGAAGGACAAGGATTCCGGCGTGAAGCTGATGGGCTTCGGTCACCGCGTCTACAAGAATTACGATCCGCGCGCGAAGCTGATGCGCGAGACCTGTCACGAAGTGCTGGAAGAGTTGGGCCTGCACGACGACCCGCTGTTCAAGCTCGCCATGGCGCTCGAAAAGATCGCGCTGGAAGACGAATACTTCGTGTCGCGCAAGCTGTATCCGAACGTCGACTTCTACTCGGGTATCGTGCAGCGCGCGCTCGGCATTCCGACGGCCATGTTCACGTGCATCTTCGCGATGGCGCGCACGGTCGGCTGGATTGCGCAGTGGAACGAAATGATCGCCGATCCGGAACAGAAGATCGGCCGTCCGCGTCAGCTGTTCGTCGGCGAATCGCAACGCGAAGCCACGCCGCTGGCCAAACGCTAAAGCGTCGGGCACGCATCCGCCCGACGCCCGCGCGGCGCTTTCACGAGGAGCGCCGCGCCCTTCCTCTGCACGTCCTGTGCCACTGAAAAAAAACCGAAACTCCCTTGTGATAAGTTCGTCTGATGCGGACAGACCCTCTACAATCGGAAGCGACTCAGGTAGCAACCGGATGTAGACCGAACGCAACAGCGAACCCATAGGAGTGACCCTGATGCAGCAGCCAGAAGCCCTCGGCGGCCTTTCGGGCGGAATAGATCACCGCGAACCCGAGCCGGACGGCGCATTCATCCCGACAGAAAACCTCAATGTGGCGAGCGCCACTCAGCATGTGCTGAAGTCGGGCGACACCTTCATCGTCAACGATCCGCTTGGCGATATTACCGGCCACGACGACGGCCTGTTCGTCAACGACACCCGTGTTCTCTCGCAACTGCGCCTCACTTTCGGCGGACGCGCGCCGTCGCTGTTATCAGGCAGTGTCAGCAGCGACAATACGTCGTTCACCGCGCATCTGACCAATCGTCCGTTGCCGCCGCTCGGCGGTGACAGCACGCCCGAGGGCGTGATCCACGTCGAGCGCGTGCGGGTGCTGTCGGGCACCGTGCTCAACGAAGCCATCGAACTCACCAACTACGGCACGAGCGACGCCGTGGTGCCGCTGTCCATCTCGTTCGCCAGCGACTTTCGCGACATGTTCGAAGTGCGCGGCCTGAAGCGCGCAAAGCAGGGCCGCGTCGAACCGGCGCGCGTCGAGAATCGGGAAGTGCTGCTCGGCTACGTGGGCCTCGACGATGTGGCGCGCAATGTGCAGATCGCTTTCTCGCCCGAACCGGACAAACTGTTCGCCGACCGCGCCGATTACACCGTCAAGCTGCCGGCTCAGGCGTGCGTGTCGATCTATCTGTCGGTGTCGGTGCAGGTCGTGGCGCAGACGGACAAGCCGATTGCCGGCGTCTCGCAGCCCACGCATGCATTGAGCGAAGCGCACCTGTCGCAGATCGATGCCGAGCGTCCGCGTGTCGGCCGTGCTGCCGTGCGCGCCGCGCTCGTCGACGCCCACCTCGTGATGCGCGAGCGCCGCCGCGTCACCGCGCGCGTGCGTTCCAGCAATCCGCTGTTCAATGCGTGGATCGACCGCTCGCTCGCCGACCTTGGCCTCCTGACCACGGACCTCGTGACCGGTCCGTACCCGTATGCCGGCATTCCGTGGTTCTCCACGCCGTTCGGCCGCGACGCCGTCATCACCTCGCTTCAAACGCTGTGGCTGCAGCCGCAATTGGCCGCGGGCGTATTGCGCTTTCTTGCCGAACATCAGGCGCGCGAGAATTCACCGTTTCGCGATGCCGCGCCCGGCAAGATCATGCACGAGATGCGCAAGGGCGAAATGGCCGCGACCGGCGAAGTGCCGTTCGCGCTGTACTACGGCGGCGTCGACACCACGCCGTTGTTCATCGTGCTGGCCGGCGCCTACGCGGCACGCACAGCCGACCTCGCATTGATCGACGAATTGTGGCCGGCGCTGGAGCGCGCGGCGCAGTGGGTCGCGGGCGTGTGCGACAAGAACCGTTACGGGCTGCTCGACTATCAGCGCGAATCGGACGGCGGTCTCGCGAATCAAGGCTGGAAGGACAGCCACGACTCCGTCTTTCACGCCGACGGCCGCTTCCCCGACGGGCCGATTGCGCTCGTCGAAGTGCAGGCCTATGCGAGCGCCGCGTTCGACACCATGGCGCACTTCGCGAAGCTGCGCGGCCTGCATGACGCGGCGGCGCAATACAGCGAGCGTGCGAAGAAAATCCGTCAGTGCGTCGAAGAAAAATACTGGATGGAAGAGGCCGGCTTCTACGGCATCGCGCTCGACGGACACGGCGAACTGTGCCGCGTGATGGCTTCGAACGCGGGACACTTGCTGGCCTTCGGTCTGCCTTCGCGCGAGCGTGGCGAAGCGGTGGTGCGCGCGCTCGACTCCACGCTGTTCCACACCGGCTGGGGCGTGCGCACGCTGGCCGCGAGCCAGTCGCGTTTCAACCCCATGGCGTATCACAACGGCTCGGTCTGGCCGCACGACAACGCGCTCTGCGCGCGCGGCCTGTCGCGCTACGGCGGCAAGGCGGCGGCGGTGCGTCTGTTGCAGGCGCTGTTTCAGGCGGCGGTCAACTTCGACATGCGCTTGCCTGAACTCTTCTGCGGCTTCCTACGGCGGCGCGGCGAGCCGCCCACCGCGTATCCGGTCGCCTGTCTGCCGCAGGCGTGGGCAGCGGGCTCGCCGTTCATGATGCTCGAAGCGTGTCTGGGCATCACGATCGACGCCGAGCGGCGCGAAGTGCTGATCGAGCAGCCGATGCTGCCCGAAGGCATCGACTGGCTCGAAGTGGGCGACCTGCGGGTGGGCGATGCCTCGGTGTCGATCACGTTCCGCCGCATCGGCGACAAGGTGGTGGCCTCGGCGGAGCAGGGCGACGTGCGGGTGATCGCGCTTCTTTGAACAGGTGTTGAAAGCGCGTCGAACCGTTGGGTTGGCTCGCAAACCATAGCTGTTCAAGTGACGCAGGCTAGATGATCGATATAAAGCGGTTGTAAAAGGTTCATGGCGCGCGGCTCGCAAACCAATCTGGCTTGCGACTCGCGTGCTTCGAAATCGAAGTTGCAAACGAAATTTAGCCTGCAATCACGATACCGCTCCTCTCCATCGAAGCGCCGTTGTCGCGCGATGACCCATTCCAGATGATTCATGAGCCGTGTGAGGCAAAATGTCCACATCGAGAATGTGGAGGGTGATCCGTGGGCGTCAACTTCGATTTAAACGACTTGCAGGCGTTTCGCGCGGTGGTGGAACTGGGGAGCTTCCGCAAGGCCGCCGAGGCGGTCAGCATCTCGCAGCCGGCCTTGAGCCGCCGCATCGAAAAGCTCGAGGAGGCACTCGGTGTGCGTCTTTTCGAGCGCACCACGCGCAGTGTCACGCTTACCACCGTTGGCCGTGTGTTCGCCCCGAGCGCGGAACAACTGCTCAATGATCTCGACGTCGCCCTGCTCGGCATCCGCGACGTTTCTTCCAGCCGACTGGGCCATGTGACGATCGCCTGCGTGCCTTCGGTCGCCTACTATTTTCTGCCGAACGTGATCGCGAGCTATCATCGCCGCTTCCCGCGCATCAGGGTCAAGCTGCTGGATTCGAGCGCGAATGAGGTGCTTGGCGCCGTCATCAGCGGTGAGGCGGATTTCGGCGTGAGTTTTATGGGCAGCCAGGAGTCCGAGGTCGAGTTCAAGGTCCTGCTGCAGGAGCGCTTCGTTGCCGCTTGCCGTCGTGACCATCCGCTCGCGCTCAAGAAGCGTGTTACCTGGAACGAGCTTTACGAGCACGAGTACGTCTCCCTGGACAAGACTTCCGGCAACCGCCTTCTGCTCGACCAGGCGCTCTCGACCGTCGCGCCGCGTGCGCCGAGCGTCTGCGAGACGCGCCACGTCACCACCATGCTCGGCCTGATCGAAGCGGGGCTGGGCGTCGCCGCGGTACCGTCGATGGCCATGCCCGGACGCGAACACCCCATCCTCACAAGTGTGCCGCTCGTCGAACCGGTGGTGAAGCGGCGGGTGGGCATCGTGACACGCCGCGGACGTCCGCTTACACCGGCCGCGCGGGAGTTTCACAAAGCCATTGTCGAGATGAGGCGCGGCGGCGTCGCAGACAGCGACGCATCGGACAATAACGCGTCCGCGAAAAAGCAGCCAGGCGGGAAGGCCGCATCGTGAGGGTGGCGAGATCGCTTCGTTCACTCTATGTGCAGGTCCTGCTGGGCGTGGTGCTCGGCATCGCGCTCGGTCATTTCCTGCCTGAAGTCGGTGCGCGGCTCAGACCTTTCAGCGACGCGTTCGTCGGTCTGGTGAGGATGATGATTGCGCCGATCGTTTTCTGTACTATCGTCTCGGGGATCACGTCGCTTGCGAGCGGGAAGGCGATCGCGCGCACGATCTTTCAGGCGCTGGGCCTCTTCTATTTGCTGACCGCCGTGGCGCTCGCGCTAGGCCTCGTGACCGCTTTCGCGCTCCAGCCCGGCGCGGGTATGCACATCGACGCGCAGCATCTCGACACAAGTATCCTCGCGCAATATGGGAAGCACGCGCAGCCGCGCGGCCTGGTCGCGTTTGCGCTGAACGTCATCCCCGAAACGATGCTTGGCGCCTTCGACAAAGGCGAGGTGTTGCCAGTCCTGTTGCTCTCGCTGCTCTTCGGCTTTTCGCTCAATGCCTATCCGAAGGCGGGCAGGCCGGTGCTCGCCCTCATCGACGGCATCGCCCAAACCCTCTTTCGCGTCCTCGCGATGATCATGCGACTGGCGCCGCTCGGCGCATTCGGGGCGATGGCGTTCACGGTGGGCCGCTTCGGCATCCGCTCGGTCGGCTCACTCGGCATGCTGATGGTGTCCTTCTACGTGGCGTGCCTGCTGTTCGTTGCGCTGGTGCTCGCCGCGCTCGCGCGGTTCCACGGTTTCGCGCTTTGGCGGCTGCTGCGCTATCTGCGCGAGGAGTTGCTCATCGTTCTCGCGACGTCGTCGACGGAGCCGGTGCTGCCGCGCCTGATCGTGAAGCTGGAAGCGCTCGGCTGCGACAAGGGGGTGGTGGGACTCGTGCTGCCCGCCGGCTATTCGTTCAATCTCGACGGCACCGCGATCTATTTGACACTCGCCTCGGTGTTCATAGCGCAGGCGTGCGACGTGCCGCTTACCGCGCCGCGGATCGCGCTAATGCTCGCGGTTATGCTGCTCACTTCGAAAGGGGCGGCGGGCGTGTCGGGTAGCGGACTCGTGGCGCTGGTCGCGACGCTGACGGTGATTCCCGATTTGCCCGTAGCGGGAGTGGCGCTACTGGTAGGCATCGACGGTTTCATGTCCGAGGCGCGCGCGCTGACCAGCGTGATCAGCAACGCCTGCGCAGTGATCTTCGTGTCGATGTGGGAAGGGGCTTGCGATCGTACGCGTCTCGCGCAGATGCTCGGGGCGACTGCGCCCAGCGGCGCGGACCACCCCGCGAGAAATACGCCGGGAACCTGACAGGAAGGCCGCCTGAAGCAAGCCTTCCTGTCAGGTTCGCGTCAATGAGAGGAAACGGTGTCGAGCCCGGTCGATTTCACGTCTGTCTGTACGCCGGGCGAAGCGAGATAGTCGAGGAGGGCTTTCGCTTCCTTCGGATGCTGTGCACCGACAGGAATGCCGGCGGCGAAACGCGTGACCGACTGCAGGGACTCTGGAATCTTCCCGACGAAAGTCGCCCCTTTGACGGGCAGCAACTCGCTCACCTGCTGGAAGCCGATTTCGTAATCGCCGTTCGCCACCACCGAGGCGACTGGAATGCGCGGGATCATCTTCGCCTTCGACTTGACCTGATCTTCGATGCCGAGCTTCTTGAACAACTCCCGCTCGATATAGACACCGCTTGCGCTGTCCGAGTAGGCAATCGACTTCGCATGCAGGAGGGTCTGCCGAAGCCCGTCCGCGGAGCTGATATCAGGCTTCGTCGCGCCTTCGCGTACGACCATGCCGATGCGCGAATCCGCCAGTTCGACCCGCGATCCGGGAATGACCTTGCCTTCCTTGATCAGATCGTCAAGTGCGTATCCGACCATGATGACGGCATCCGCGGGTTCGCCGCGTTCAAGCCTGTTGGGGATCGCTTCAGGCGATTTGCCCATTGACGGACCCAGCGCGGTGTCGAGCGTGTTGCCCGTCTCGGACGCAAACCTGGGACCGAGCACCTTGTACGCCGCGGTAAAACCACCCGAGCTCATGACGTGCAGGTCGGCGGCCTGCACGTTTGCCGCCACGGCCGAGGTTGCAACGAGCGTTGCCGCGCAAAATTTCAGGAACAGTTTTTTCATGGTGGTAGTCGTGTCGGATTGCGTGTGTCTGCAAACATGCAGAAGCAGAGACGAATCAGTGCGCGGGAGTCAGCGTCGCTGCGCGGCGGCGATACAGGGCGAAGGTCGCAAGAAGGGCGCACGCCGCGGCGAAGCTCATCCAATAGCCGGGTGCAGCCTTGTCGCCGGTCATGTGAATGAGTGCCGTGGAGATCGCCGGCGTGAAACCGCCGAATACCGCCGTCGCGAGGCTATAGGCGAGCGAGAAGCCCGCGACGCGTACCTGCGCTGGCATCACTTCCGTCAGCGCGACGACCATCGCGCCGTTATACATGCCGTACATGAACGAGAGCCAAAGGAGTGCGAGCAGCATGTTGACGAAGCTCGGCGCGTGGGCGAGAAACGACAGTGCCGGGTATGCGGTCAAGATGGCGAGCAGCGTCATGGCGACGAGCAGCGGCCGGCGGCCGATCCTGTCGGAGAGGGCTCCGCCGATCGGCAGCCACACGAAGTTCGATACGGCGACACACAGCGTCACGAGCAAACTGTCGGCGGTGCTCAGGTGCAGGACCGTCTTGCCGAAAGTCGTCGCGTAGACCGTGATGAGATAGAAGCTCGCGGTGGTCATCGCCACCAGCATCATGCCTGCAATCACGACGGCCCAGTTCTCGACCAGCGTGCGCAAGACCTCCTTCATGCTCGGGCGATGCTGGCGCGCCTTGAATTCCTCGGTCTCCTGCAGATTACGACGCAGCATGAAGATGAACGGCACGATCATGCAGCCGACGAAGAACGGTACGCGCCATCCCCACGCCGCGATGGTGGCGGCGTCCAGCGACTGGTTGAGCGCGAAGCCGAGGGCCGCGGCCACGACGATCGCCACCTGCTGGCTCGCGGACTGCCAGCTCGTGAAGAAGCCTTTGCGGCCGGGCGTGGCCATCTCGGCCAGATACACCGAGACGCCGCCCAGCTCCGCACCCGCGGAAAAGCCCTGCAAGAGCCGCCCGAGCAGCACCAGCGCCGGCGCCGCAAGGCCAATGGTGGCGTAGCCCGGCACGAACGCAATCAGGATGGTGCCGGTCGCCATGATGGAGAGCGTCACGATCAGGCCCTTGCGGCGGCCCACGTCGTCGATGTAAGCGCCGAGCACGATCGCGCCCAGCGGGCGCATCAGAAAACCGGCGCCGAAGACCGCGAAGGTCATCATCAGCGAGGCAAATTCGCTCGCGGCCGGAAAGAAGACGTTGGCGATCTGGGTCGCATAGAAGCCGAACAGAAAGAAGTCGAACTGCTCCAGAAAGTTTCCGGCCGTTACGCGGAAAACCGCCGCGGCCTTTGAACGTGCCGGCGAGAGGGTAGAGGGCGAGGGGGGCATCGATGTGTCTCCTGAAATCCCGGACGTTGCGGTGGTCCGCTTTCTGTCCTTTCAGGAATATTGGCCCTTGGGCGGTAAAACGATAAGTGCAATCTTCTGAACGATTGATGCGCTCTGGTTATCAATCGGCACGGCGTTGGGCGCTACGGCGCGTTAGCCGTTCACCGGCGCGGGGTGGTGAGCATCAAGGGCAGCGCTCAGGCTGACGAGTCTGAAAGTATTGCCGTGCCAACGTAATCCAGTATTGAACACCCGCTGGAATGATCTCGTCGTTGAAGTCGTACTTCGGGTTGTGCAAACCCGGTGCGGCCGTGCCGGCTTGGGCATTGCCGATCAGCACATACGTGCCGGGCCGCTCTTCCAGCATGAAGCCGAAGTCTTCCGATGTCATGTTGGCCGGCACGTCGGCGTGCGTACGTTCATCGCCGAAAGTCTCGCGAATCACGGCTTCGCATAGTTGGGTCTCGGCGCGCGTGTTGATGGTCGCCGGATAGTACTGGAAGAACGTGACATCGACCTGAGCGCCGTGAGCGGCCGCCAGCCCTTCGCACATCATCTGGATATCACGCTGCAATTTCTGCTGCAGTTCTGACGAAAGCGCGCGTATCGTTCCGCGCAACTCAGCGCTGTCCGGAATGACGTTGTCGGTGTCGCCTGCGTGGATCATGCAGACGGAGATCACGGCGGGATCGACAGGGTCCTTGTGTCGCGCTGCGATGGTCTGGCAGTGCAGCACCATCGAACAGGCCAGCGGGATAGGATCGAGGCCAAGATGCGGCTGCGCGGCGTGGGCGCCCTTGCCTGTGACCGTAATCTTGAAGCGCGAACCGGCCGCCATGATCGGGCCGACCCGCAAGCCGAAATGCCCGCCTGGCAATCCAGGCCAGTTGTGCATGCCGAACACCGCCTCGGTGGGATAGTGTTCGAACAGACCCTCGTCGATCATCTTTCGCGCGCCCGCGCCGCCTTCTTCTCCAGGCTGAAACACGAAATGAACGCTGCCGGGTAATTGCGGCATGCCCTTCAGAATGCGCGCGGCGCCGAGCAGCATCACCGTGTGGCCGTCGTGGCCGCATGCGTGCATGATCCCGTGCGTGCACGACGCGTGCGTGAATTTGTTGGCTTCGTGGATGGGCAGCGCATCCATGTCCGCACGCAGCACGATGCCCCAATCCGGATTCTTGCCCGGCAAGCTTGCCACGACGCCCGTTCCGCCCAGTCCGCGCGATACCGTATAACCGAGTTGCTCGAGCTCACGCGTGACGACGTCGGCCGTCCGGTGTTCTTCGAAGCGCAACTCAGGATGGGCATGAAGGTCGCGGCGCAACTTTGCCCAATGCGGCTGATGCGCGGTTAGCGATGTCTCGGGAATGTCGGCGGTTTCCAATCTCAGCACCTTTTCGAAAGCTGACAGCTTCAGGTTGTCGACGTCACTGCGTGACGTCTTGCGATCGCTTAATTGTAGTACCCGAGGATCGACTTCACCTCCATGTACTCTTCCATGCCTTCGATCCCGTACTCGCGGCCGTTGCCGGATTGCTTGTAGCCACCGAACGGGGCCTGCGGGTCCCACGCCGGGTAATTCAGATGGACCTGGCCTGACTCGATGCGTGCAGCGACCTGGCGCATCAGCGTTTTGTCCGTGCCCTGGACATGCGCGCCAAGGCCGTACACGGTGTCGTTCGCGATGGTGATGGCTTCTTCCACAGTGTCATACGCGAGGATCGCTAGGACGGGCCCGAAGATCTCCTGCTGGGCAATGGGCATGTCCGTGCGTACATCCGAGAAGATTGTCGGGCGCGCGTAGAAGCCTTGGCTCAAACCGACGGGTCTGCCTGCACCGCCCACGATCAGCTTCGTGCCGTCGTCCACGCCCGCTTCGATCATCTGCTGCACCCGGCTGAACTGCGCGCGATTCGCCAGCGGACCGTGGGTCGTCGCCTCGGCGAACGGATCGCCGACAATCATCTGTTGGGTCGCCGCCACGGCGAGTTCGTCCACCTGGGCCATCACACTGCGCGGGACGATCAGCCGCGTAGGCGCGCTGCATGACTGCCCCATGTTGCGAAACGCGGCCGCTACGCCGAGCGTGACCGCACGCGGCAGATCGGCATCAGGCAACACGATGTTGGGTGACTTGCCGCCGAGTTCCTGGGCAACGCGCTTGACCGTCGGCGCGGCCGCCTGGGCGACCAGCACGCCCGCTCGCGTCGAACCGGTGATCGACACCATATCGACCAGCGGATGGGAGGACAGAGCGGTCCCCACTTCCGGGCCCGTGCCGCTCACGAGGTTGAACACGCCCGCCGGAATGCCCGCATCGGCGATGACCTCGGCAAACAGCAGGGCGCTCAACGGCGACAACTCGCTGGGCTTGAGAACGACGGTGCAGCCGGCAGCCAATGCCGGCCCGACTTTCGCGGTGATCTGATAGATCGGCCAGTTCCACGGCGTGATGAGCGCGCACACGCCGATCGGTTCGCGGGCGATGGCGGTGGTGCCGCGCTGGGCGACGAACGGGTACGTGGCGAGGTTGTCGCGTGCGACGCGGATATGTTCGGCCGCGAGCGGCACATGGGCACTGCGCGCGTAGCTGATTGGCGCGCCCATTTCCATCGACAGGGCAAGCGCGAACAGTTCCGCTCGTTCGAGGAAGAGGGCGTGAACGCGGTCGAGTAGCACGGCGCGCTCTTTGGGCGAAGTCATCGACCAGCTCACGAATGCTTTGCGCGCGGCCTGCACGGCGCGGTCGACGTCGCTGGCGTTCCCCAACGGGATGTCGCAGAGCGTCTCTTCGGTGGAAGGGCAGACCACGGCGGTGCGTTCCGTACCGACAGGCGCGATCCATTCGCCGTCGATAAAGAAGCGGTCCAGATGGCCAGCCTGCGTCAAATGAAGAACCGGTGATTTCATTGCAGCTTATCCTTGCGTCGATACCGTGCGCTCGCGGCAGGCGAAAGCGCGCAAATAGAAGTCGAAATCGTCAGAAGTCAGCGACCTTGCCCCACATCGATTTGTCGAACCGCTCGGGACGATAAGGCTCGGGGTCGACGATCGGCGTCGCGCCGGTGACCATATCCGCCACGAGATGACCGCATCCCGGCCCGATGCCGAAGCCGTGGCCGCTCAGGCCCGCAGCCAGTACGAAGCCAGGCAGCGACTGCGTTTCGCCGATTGCGGGGATGCCGTCAGGCGTCATGTCGATATAGCCGGCCCATGAGGCGGCCACGCGTCCTTCGCCGATTACCGGACACAGATCGATGGCACGCCTGCGAATCTCCGTGAGCGTGGCTTCATCGACGCTTGGGTCCAGCACGCGCATCTTTTCCATCGGCGTAGGCTGATCGAGCCGCCAGCGGGTCATGCCTTCATGGCCCGAGCGCACGCCTTCCAGACCGCCCGCACTGAGGCTTTGCCAGCGGCGCGCGAACATCGGCAGAAAGTCTTTGGCATAGCGAAATTTTTGCAACGTGGGGTCGAACTTCCCCAATCCGCTGATAGCGAGCGAATAGGCGTCGTCGCCACGTCGCGTGATGGTGATGTTTTTCGTGTGCAGCGCGTCCGGCAAAGTGCCGCGTGGCAGCGACACGGACATGAGCGACGAGCGAATGGTCGCCTGGGGCAGGCGGATGCCGAGTTGCCGGCAAAACGTCGAGGCCCATGCGCCGCCCGACAGGACCGCGGTCTTCGTGCGGATCACGCCGTGCTCGGTCACAACGCCGCTGACCCTGCCGCCCTCGGTTTCGATTCCGCGTGCCGCGCAGTTCTGATGAACCGTGCCGCCCAGTTTGATGATGCTGCGTGCCACGGCCGGAGCGGCGTTGGCCGGGTCGGCCGTGCCGTCGGTCGGCGCGAACACGCCGCCTTTCCAGTTGCGCCCGGTTGCGGCAGCCCGCTCGTTGGCCTGTTTGCTGCCGAGCACTTCGGTTTTGACGCCCGCCGTGCGGGCGAATTCGCACCAGCGCGTCCATCCGCCGAGTTCGTCGTCGTCATTGCTCAGATACAGCAGGCCGCTGCGGCGAAAGCCGGCGGATTCGCCGGATTCGTCTTCGAACTGCTGCCACAGTCGCAGGCTTTCGGTCGCAATCGGCAATTCGCGCGCATCGCGGTTCTGTTGCCGGCACCAGCCCCAGTTCCGGCTGGACTGCTCGCCGCCTACCACGCCTTTTTCGATCAGCGCGACTTTGACGCCGCGCTTCGCGAGAAACCACGCTGTGAATACGCCGACAATGCCCGCGCCTATCACGACGACGTCGGCGCTCTCGGGTAGCGCCGGGGTGGAATCAATGCGGGTCAACGGTACGCGCATCTGTGAAAGCTCCTTCGTGAGTCGCGTGTCGGGTGATCGTCTGTCGGCAAGTTTACCTGTCGCAACGCCTAGAACATCGCCTGGCTAACGAGCCCGTACAACCGGTAGACCGGATCGGGGGCGCCTTGATGCGCGACGGCGGGTGCGTTGCGGACCATCTTCACTATGCTATCGACGCACTTCAGTCCTTGTGCAACCAGCCATTCGGCCAGACTCGAGCCCGAGGGCACGTCGATTCGAATGAATTGACCTTCGCGGCCGTTCAGCCAATAGCCGATCAAGGCTTTTGCGCGAAGATCGTCGGGTGAGCGCATCGCGACCATCGGACCGATCACCAAGCCTCTGCCGAAGCGTCGAAGGTTCGAGAAGCCAATGATCTCGCCGTCACGTTCGAGCACCACGTTTTTGCCCATTTCCAGCAATGCCGACAGCATCGGTTTTCGTTCAAGGCCCGAAGCGCGCGTCGCGAGTTCGATGAGCGCGGGGAAATCGGCGGGAGTCGCGGCACGCAGCCGTTCACCGTCGGGCAGCGTGACAGGCCGAGTTTCGCCGACGTTGCCCTGAAACTGTTGGAGCGTATCGCACACGTTGAAGCCGAGCTTTTCGTAGAGCGGACGACCTGCCGGCGTGGCGTGCAGGAACGTAATGCGCGGTCCCAATTCTTCGAGCAACAGCTCCATCAGCTTGCGGCCGATGCCGCGCCCCTGATGTTCCGGCGACACGATCACGAGACCGAGCGAGCCGCGCTCCGTGCCGTATTTCCAGCACAACGCCGTGCCAACCACCACGCCGTTTTCTTCGGCGGTAAATCCCGTTCCCTGCTCGGCGGCGAACTGCCAGTCCTCTGGCCGGTGCGGCCAGCTACATGCCAGCGACAGAGCATGAGCCGTCGGAATATCCGCCGCGGTGAAGTTTCGATAGTGAAGCGCTTGCGATGAAGGCGTAACGTTCACGGCACCAGTATTGTTCATTGAATCTCCTTGCCAATCCTGCGCTTCAGATCTCGGACTTCAGCGAGCCAAGATCAATCACAAACCGATATTTAACGTCGCTTCTGAGCATCCGGTCGAAGGCTTCGTTGACCTGTTGAATATCGATCATTTCTATTTCGCAAGTGATGCCATGCTTGCCGCAAAAATCGAGCATTTCCTGCGTTTCTGCAATCCCGCCGATAAACGAGCCCGCCACAGTTTTGCGTTTGGACATCATCGGCGAAGAGTTCAGCGCCGGTTCGACGGGACCGAAATATCCCACCAGCACCAGCGTGCCGCCGGAATCGAGCGTGGCGACGTAAGGGTTGAGGTCGTGTTGATACGGAATGGTGTCGATGATCAGATCAAAGCGGCTCTTTGCCGCCGCCATCTGTTCGACATCGCCCGATAGCACGACATCACGGGCGCCCAGCGCGCGGGCATCTGTTTCTTTACCCGCCGATCGCGTGATCAGCGTCACGTCCGCGCCCATGGCGCTGGCCAGCTTGATGGCCATATGACCGAGCCCGCCGAGTCCGATGACGGCAACCCGCGACCCTTCACCGACATTCCAGTGGCGCAAAGGCGAATACGTGGTGATGCCGGCACACAGCAACGGTGCCGCGCCCTTGAGATCAAGGTTATCCGGCATTCTGAGGACGAACTTTTCCGACACGATGATCTGGTCGGAATAGCCGCCTTGCGTGCGGGACTGATCGTGGCGGTCGGTATTGTTGTAGGTCGAGGTCGCGCCGCTTTCGCAATACTGCTCGAAGCCATTCCGGCATGTCTTGCAATGCTGGCAGGAATCGACCATGCAACCCACGCCTACATGGTCTCCTACCTTGAAGCGCGTCGCTTCGGCGCCGAGCTCCTTGACCCTGCCGACGATCTCATGGCCCGGCACGATAGGATATTTGGCGTTGCCCCAATTGTTGCGCGTGGTATGCAGATCCGAATGACAAACACCGCAATACAGCACCTCGATCACGACATCATCGCTTCTGAGGCTGCGGCGCTCGAAGTCGAACAGACTCAATGGCGTCGTCGCCGATGTGGCAGCGTATCCTCGTGCAGCCCGTACCATCTGTCTGTCCTCGATTAATCCGTCTTGAGCCTGCTGGTGTCGAGAAGCTTGCGGTCGGCTCGAAGAGCCCACGGATCAGCAAGATTTCACGGGCGCTACACGGCCCGATAGAGTCTTATGTTACGTGAGCGAGGTCACACTACGACGTTCGAAAAAAATTTGAAAAGAGTACGAAAACCGCGTTTGGCGTGCCTCGCGCAGCATTTTATGTGGCGCGCTCATCGGCGCGACTCGCTGGAGCGGCGAATGACCAGCCGTGGCAGCCCGCGCCGTTGCTTGCTCAACCTGGTACAACAGCGTTTCTGCCGCCGCGTTTAGCCGCATACAGCGCGGCATCCGCCTTATTTGTCAGCTCGGCAAGCGATCGAGGATATGCACGTCGGCCAGTGGCGCAGCCGATGCTTACCGTAAACCGCGCCAACGATTCGGAAACATCGATTGGCCCGGTTTCGACCTCATGGCGTATCGCTTCAGCGACCTGCATCGCTCCAGTTTCATCGGTGTCGGGCAACACGACGACGAATTCCTCGCCGCCGTACCGCGCGGTAAGGTCGCCACGGCGACACGCATGCCGTCTGATACACGTAGCTAGATGTTTTAATGCGAGGTCGCCTTGTGCGTGGCCGTAACTATCGTTGTATTGCTTGAAATGATCGGCATCGATGAAAAGCACCGACAGGCAGCTCTCGTTGCGACGAAGCCTCTCCCACTCGTTTTCCAGAAACTCATCAAGGGCGCGGCGGTTTCTGACACCGGTCAGCGGGTCTGTCTGGGTAAGTTCGGTCAGCAGGACCTGTGTCTTCACATGCTCGCGGAGCGCAAACGCAAGCAGCCATACGACTACGCAAAACGCAATGCCTATGGTTGCAGTGGAGACGCCGACCATCCAGGCCATGCGTCTGGAGCCGGCCAATATATCGATTTCCGCGGGTGCGACGACGGCGATGAGGGGCGTGCCGGGAATACGCTGAAAGGTATATAAACGAACTGTTCCGTCGATAGACGATCGCGCGGCATAGAAACCGGAATCGTGGTTCACCATACGCGAGAAAAAAGTCGCCGATTTGATCGTCTGAGCCGTGCTGAGAGGGGGATTTCTTGCTATCACCGTACCGTCGGTACGGACGATCGCGGTTACTCCGTGAGGGCCCACATCGAGCTTTGAAAGAAGCTGACGGAAGTAGGCAAGATCGATCGCCACCATGACGACACCGCCGAATGAGCCATCGGGCTGGTTGATCCGTCTGGACAACGCAATGGCTTCCACTCCGCTTCTTGAACGTGCACGGTAAGGTGATGACAGATAAAGCCCCACGTTTGCCGACTCGCGGTGAACCACGAAATAGTCCCGGTCACTAAAATTCCAGTGATGGGAAGTCCCGCAGCAGCCATCGATTAACCAACCTTTACCGTCTGTGACGCCCGCACCGGTCAAATACCTGGCTGAGGTGCTGTTAAAGAATATTTGATGCCGTACTGCGGAGTCCATGCTTTGCACAGCTGGATTCTGCCAGGCTGCGATCAAGGTCAGAAGGGCGTTGTCGGACGTTTCAAAGGTCCGCTCGATGTTGCTGACGAGGACGGAGGTAACGTTTCCAGATGTGTCGTGTGCATGGTCCAGTGCCTGGTTCCTTGCGGCCTGAAGCGTGGCGAGGCTGATCGCTGTCACCGCGAGTGCCATCAAAGTGCCCAGAACGCCGACGATCAAGGAATGTCGGCCTGCCCATACAGCGAGCTTTCCGTTGGAAATGGAAACAGACACGGTAAGGTTCTTATGAATGTGCCCGGTTCAACCGTCGCGACATCAGGGCCTTTTCGACGAAGGCATCGGGGATAGTCTGGCGATTGCGGTGAGCCGTTCGAAGCTGGAAAAAATTGCCACTAGCTGCGATAACGGCATCGCCGGAAATAAATGTAGGGCGTTTGCCCGACCGATTGCGGGCCGGTCGAACGCCTCGAACGTTTACTTCGTATCGATCTTCGCGAGGGCCGAGCGCAAAGCGAGGAGATAGCTCTGCAATCCGAATCCACTAATCTGTCCTTTGACGATTCCCGCGAAAACCGAATGATGCCATGTGTTCAATCGAGGGGAACGGTAAGCTGGTCGATGAGGGACCGCGTCCCGGGCCGGATGCCACGCCACCATGCGAATGCTTCTGCCGCCTGTTCCACCAGCATGCCGACACCGTCCGCGATGCCCAGCACGCCCGCATTGCGCGCGAGGCGCAGGAAGGGAGTCAGTCCCTTGCCGTAGGCCAGTTCGTAGGCCGCTCCTTTCGGGTTGAACACATTCGGGGGAACCGGCGGTAACTCACCGGTGAGGCTGGCCGACGTGGCGTTCACCACCAGGTCGAAGCCGCTCATCGCTGCAAGGTCTTTGTAGCCGCAGGCGATAAGTGAGGCGCGCGCTCCGGCTTGCGCCACCAGCGCCTCGGCTTTGGCCACGTCGCGGTTTGCAATGACCAGTTCAACGGGCCGCGCCGCGAGGAAGGGAAGCAACGCCCCGCGCATCGCGCCACCGGCGCCAAGAACCAGCACGCGCTTGCCGGTCATCGGCAGGTCGAGATTGACTTCGATATCGCGCACCAGTCCCACGCCGTCGAAGTTTTCCGCCACGATCCGGCCGTCTTCGAACTTCAGCGCGTTGGCCGCTCCGGCCAGTTGCGCTCGCTCACTGCGCTCATCGGCCATCGCGAACGCCTTCAGCTTGAAGGGCGCCGTGACGTTCATTCCTTTGCCGCCCGCGGCCCTGAAAGCGTTGACGGTTTCGGCAAACGCCTCCTGCGGGCTCAATGGACCTTCGATGGCCGTATAGGACATGTCCTGCTGCGTCTCTTGCGCAAAGAGACCGTGAATCAATGGGGATTTCGTGTGGCCGATCGGGTTGCCGATCACCGCGTACTGGTCAGTCATCTTGGCCTCGCGTTTGAATACAGCACGCCGTCGGTCTGCATGGCGTCGATTTCGGCAGCGCCGAAGCCCAGTGACCGCGCGACCTCCGCGTTGTGCTGGCCAAGGTCGGGCGCGACCTCGCGGATCGTCGTATCGCAGTCGGAGAAGCGAAACGGCAGGTTCGGCAGACGCAGCGTGCCGTAGCGCGGATGCTGCTGCTCGACCACCATGCCCCGCGCGACGATCTGCGGATCGGCGAGCACTTCGTCGATGCGCTGTACCTTCGCGCAAGGCACGTCGATGCCATCGAGCAGTTCCAGCACCTGGGCCACCGGCCGGCTGGCAACCCAGGGCTGGACCACGGACAGAATCTCCAACCGGTTGGCATTGCGTCCCGCGCCGTCATGGAAACGCGTGTCGGCTCCGAAGCCGGACGGTCCGCCATGGGCCTCCACAAGGCCGGCAAAGCGTTTCCACGCGTCGTCCACCTGCGCCGCGATGACGAGGTCGCCATCGGCGGCACGGAACACGCCATAGAGCGTCGAAGTGGGCATGTCGTGACCAGTCTGTTCTGGAACGACGCCTTGTAGCGTGTAGCACTGCACCGCGTATTCGTGCATCGACACCAGCGTGTCGTAGAGCGCCATGTCGATGTGCTGCCCCCGGCCGCTCTTCACGCGACCCAGCAGCGCCGCGTTGATGGCCGCTACGGCGTGGATGCCCGTGTACATATCGCCGAGCGAGATGCGCATCAGCGGCGGCGGCTCGCCGGGCGTGCCGATCATCTGCATGATGCCGCTCTTCGCTTCGGCAATCAGGCCGAAGCCGGCGCGATGCGCATCCGGTCCCGTATGGCCATAGGCCGAGATCGAGCAGTACACCAGTTGCGGATTTCGCGCGGACAGCTCCGCATAGCCCAGCCCGAGCTTGTCCAGAGCGCCCGGCCGGTAGTTCTCGACGAATACGTCCGCCGAATCGCACAGGCGCTGCATGAAGTCCT
The DNA here is from genome assembly GCF_042680985.1 of Paraburkholderia dipogonis. Taxonomy (NCBI): domain Bacteria; kingdom Pseudomonadati; phylum Pseudomonadota; class Betaproteobacteria; order Burkholderiales; family Burkholderiaceae; genus Paraburkholderia; species Paraburkholderia dipogonis. The sequence goes on from NZ_JBHUFR010000026.1 coordinate 118,638, forward strand.
TGCCGCGCGGGTCCTTCATGTTGACGCTGACGCCACGCTTGCCCATGTTGAGTTGCAGGAAGTAGCCGCTTTGTTCGTCATCGAGCACGGTGGCATGCTGGCGCCCCGCGTCGCCGTTGCCGGGGCGCTCCACCTTGATGACTTCGGCGCCGAGCGCTGCGAGACACCGTCCCACGTACGGGCCTGCCAGAAAGTGGCTGTAGTCGACGACGCGAATACCTTCTAGAGGACGGGCTTGCATCAGAACGCTCCTGGTCGGCGCGGCACCATCAGGCGATGCTCACCGTGCTGGACGACCTGGCCGTCCTCATTGATCAACTCGGACGGCAACACAACGATGCCCCAGCCGGGTCGGCTCTTGCTCGCCCGCATCGCGCCCACGCGGAATTTCACGTGCAGCACGTCGTTGACCTTGATGGGCAGATTGAAGTCCCAGGTCCAGCCGAGCGACATCCCCGGAAGGAAGCGGTAGTCGCTTTGAGTCTTGAGCCCATCGGCGATGGACAGTCCAAACAGGCCGTGTGCCACGATCGAGCCGAAGTGGCTCGCGTTCGCGTATTCCTCGTCCACATGCACTGGCGTGTGATCGCCAGTGAGATCGGCGTAGGCCAGAATGCGTTCTTTAGTCACCGTGTAGGTCGGGCTCACGCACTTGTCGCCTTCGCTGGCGTCGTCCCAATATTTATCGATGATGGTCATGTCACACCTGCGCGCGTGGGTCGATCTCAAGTGCCCGCGCGACGCACGAGGCCGGCTTCGCCTGGATCAGTTCGACGGCGAGGCCGTCCGGCAGGCGCAACCAGTTGCGCCCCTGTGGCATTTCGCTGACGCCGTACCGTTGTGCGGCGGCCAGCGCGGCCTCCATGTCTTCACACATCACGCCGAGGTGGCCGAGCCGGCCCTCAGGCGCGTCATAGTCCGGGTTATGGATGAATTGCAAACCGCCAAGCGTCCAGTACTGCCGGGGTTCCTCGCGCGTGCCGTCGACCTCGCGCATCGTCATGCCGAGCACGTCTTCGAAAAAGCGGATGTGCCAGTGAATGTCCTTCACCCAGATGGCGACATGTTCCAGATAGGCCTTGCTGCCGTTCATGCGGTTGTCTCCTTGGTCCCATGCAACTCGTTGCTGTGTTGTCGGTCGGTCATGGCGCGCTCGATGCCCTTGATGCAGGCCACCAGCGTCGCGTTGACCGGGGTCGGCACACCGTGCCGTTGTCCCCAGCGCACGACCGCGCCGTTGATAAAGTCGATTTCGGTGATGGAGCCTTTTTCGAGGCTTTGCAGCATCGAGGTCTTGAAGGCAGGGGACAGTCCTTCGCCGGCGAGGGCCCACGCTCGTTCGGGGTCCGTGGTGGACAGCGTCACACCAGCGGCCCGGGCGACGGCCATCGCTTCGGCGACTGCTGCGAGCGCGGTCGCCTTCAGAAGCGGCTCGTCGTAGAGCTGGCCGTAGGTCAAACCCGTGGTGCCCGTCAGCGCGCCGGTCGCCACATTGACGAGGAGCTTGTCCCACATCGTGCCGACGATGTTGTCGCTGACCGTGGTGGCCAGTCCGGCGGCAGTGAAGGTTTCGGCAATCGCGATAGCGCGGGAAGTGACTTCACCATCGAGTTCGCCAATGTAAGTGGCCTTGCCGGCGACGCCCGACTCGATGTGTCCCGGGCTGCGCATTACCCCGCCGACGTATGTCTTGCCGGCCAGCACCCGCTCCCGGCCCACGATGTCGGCGAGAACGTCCTCGTGTCCAAGGCCGTTCTGCAGCGAAAGGACCCGCGTTTCGGGTCCGATCAGCTCCATTGCGCCGCGCATCGCGGCTTCGGTGTGGAACGACTTGACCAGCACGACGACCAGATCCACGGCGCCAGCCTCCGCGGCCCGCGTGGTGGCCCGGACGCTTAGCTGGCGGGAACCATTGGGATCGTCCACCCGCAGACCATCGCGTCGCATGGCCGCCACGTGCGCCACCGACCGGTTCAGCAGCCAGACCTCGTTGCCGCCTTCGGTGAGTGCCGCGCCAATCGCACAGCCCAGTGCGCCTGCGCCCAGAATCGCAATCTTCACTGCCGTCTCCTTAATGTGGAGACGAAGATACGATCCGGCGTTCATATCGGCAATGCAATGGATACAATGACGTCATTGCGCGAGACAATACAGACATGGATTCGACTGAACTCCCCGATCTGAAGCTATTGCAGCTGTTCGATCTGCTCTACGACGTGCGCAGCGTCACCCGCGTGGCCGAGCAGCTTGGACAGAGCCAGCCAACCATCAGCATCTGGTTAGGTCGATTGCGGGAGCATCTGCAGGACCCGTTATTCATCCGCACGCCGGGCGGCATGGCGCCGACGCCGCAAGCCGATGCGCTCATCGGGCCATGCCGGGAGATCCTCGAATCGCTCCGGCGCTTCGTGGCGTGGGAGATCGCCTTCGATCCGGCCACCGCAAAACGGCGGTTTCGTATCTGCATGACCGACGCCAGTCACATCACGTTGCTTCCGCGGATGCTGGCGCATGTTCGCGCGCAGGCACCGGGCGTGCGTCTTGAAGCCGCCAGAATCGACGGCAATACGGAACGCGCGCTGGAATCGGGTGAAGCCGACCTCGCGATCGGTCACGTGCCCTGGCTGGGCGGCGGGATTTATCAGCAGCAGCTATACACGCAGGATTGGGTGTGCCTGACGAATCGCCATCACCCGCGGCTGCGCGCGAGGTTGAGGCTGAAGCAATACAGCGCGGAGGGGCATGTCGCGATTACGGCGGGGACGGGCGCGCAGCTGTTGGAACAAGGGCTGGCGCGCGCCCACGTCGAACGCGATGTCGTGCTGGAGCTACCGGGTTTTCTCGGACTCGGAGCAATTATCAGGAGCACCGACCTGATCGCCACGTTGCCGCGACACATCGGCGAGACGCTGGCGAAGGTCAATGATCTGGCGGTCCATCCGTGCCCGGTTCCCGTGGACGGTTTTGCCGTTCGGCAGCATTGGCACGCGAGGTATCACCACGAAGCGGGCAATCGCTGGCTCCGCGCCGTGATGGTGCAATTGTTTGGAGCCTCGGGTTGATCAGGCACCTACCTCGAAGGGTCTCGAATCGATCTATTACCGATGCGCCGGCTCGTGAACGGAGGTCCGCTTTACTGAAGATCGCACGTTCCGTTAGCTGCAAGCACGGACAACTTCGGTGGGAGCATGTCGTCCAACTGCTTGCACGTTCCTTCCAGCCGCCTTTGCAGTTCGATGATCGCGGGCAGTTGAAAGTCATGCACATCGGGGACGGCGCTGCCTCGACGTCGACAGACCTGAATCGCCACGTCCAGCGCGCGCGAGCGCGTGTCGATCAGCAGTGCAAGCGCTTCGTCAAGCAGGCGTCTCTGCGACGCTGACAGGCGGAAGTCTTTCACGCCATCCTGCGGCGTTGCTTTGGGTGCGTTTGTGTCCATGGGAAACGGTTCCTGATCCCCTCGGGAGTCTGAGATTCCTGCGCCGCGTCGGCCTTTCAATCGGTTGCAGCAAGCCGGGCTTGTTACATGATCGCGCCGCGCAGCCAGGGCACGAACTCACGATCGCCCATGCCGTTCTGTTCGCTGTGGGTCTTCGTACCCGACGCGATGTCCAGCATGAGTTGAAATACCTGCGCGCCGGCCTGTTCGACGGTAAGCGGACCATCTACGATCTGACCGCAATTGAAATCCATATCCGCGCGCATCCGCTCGAACAAGCCCGTGGTTGTCGCGAGCTTGATGGTTGGCACCGGCTTCGAACCGAACACCGAACCGCGCCCGGTCGTAAAGCAGACCAGATTGGCACCGCCCGCAATCTGACCGGTCGCGGACACGGGGTCGTAGCCCGGCGTGTCCATGAAGACCAGGCCGGATTCCGACACCCGCTCGGCATATTCGTAGACCGCATTGAGCGCGGTACTTCCGCCTTTCGAAACCGCGCCCAGCGATTTCTCCAGAATGGTCGTGATGCCGCGCCTTGTTGCCGGGCGAGGGGTTGTTGTTCATGTCGCCGCCTGCTTCGGCGGCATACCGCTCCCACCAGCGCAGCTTGTCGAGCAGTCGCCCGGCGACGTCGGACGATACCGCCCGTGCGGTCAGCAGATGTTCCGCGCCATAGATCTCCGGCGTCTCGGAGAGGATCGCCGTGCCGCCATGGCGGACGATGAGATCGACGGCTGCGCCGAGAGCGGGGTTCGCTGTGATTCCCGAATAGCCGTCCGAGCCGCCGCATTGCAGCCCCACTTTCAAACGCGCGGCAGGGACCTCGATGCGCCTTATGCGGCTGGCCGCCGACAGCATCTCCCGGACGATGGCGATACCGCGCGCCACCGTCTCGCGTACGCCGCCTTCATCCTGTATGACAAGGGTTTCGACACGGGCGGGGCTGCCGGCTTCGAGGGACTTCGTGAGACCGCTGACCTGATTCACCTCGCAACCGAGGCCCACGAGCAGCACGCCCGCGAAGTTCGGGTTGCAGGCGTAGCCGGTCAGCGTGCGGCGCAGCAAGGCCATGCCGTCACCCGTGGCGGACATTCCGCATCCGCTCTGATGGGTAATCGCGACGACGCCGTCCACCGTGCTGAACGGGCTCATGGCGTCGCCCCTGAAGGCGTCCGCGATCGCGTGACAGACGCTCGCGGAACAGTTGACGCTGGCGATCACCCCGATGTAGTTGCGTGTTCCAACCTGTCCATCCGCGCGCACGAACCCCTGAAACGTTTCCGGCCGCTCCATGGGTGCGAGGCCGTGAACCCCGTCGTTATGCGTGGCGCGATGCGGATGATGCTCCGGCATGCCGACGTTGTGGACGTGCACATGCTCGCCCGGCTCGACGTCGACGAGCGCGATACCGATCGTCTGCCGGTATTTGGTCACGGCGCTGCCGCGCGCGATGCGCCGGATAGCCAGCTTGTGGCCGGCCGCAATGGAATCTCTGACGACGACCCGTTGCCCGCCCGCTTCAACCGGCATGCCCGCCTCGAGCGCCCGCAATGCCACCGCCACGTTGTCGTCGCTGTGAAGAATGACGACCGTCTGATCTGTCATGATGCGTCCGCCCTTTGCGTTGAGGACGTCAGTCCATGCCGTGCGAGCGTTTCGCGCAGACGCGTCTGACCGGATTCGACCGACAGCGAGTCGGCGAGCTCTAACAGTGGCAGGATTCGCCGCCGGACCTTCTCGCCATGGTGATTGGCGATGTCCGCGATGCGGTGATCGAGGTACGGATTGAGAAACCGTTCGCGCACGCTCGCGACGTACTGCGTGGCGCGAGCGCGCAAATCCATCGCAATGAAGACGGGCAACACTTCGTTCTCCCACACCGCCTCGATGCCGTCGCGCAGCGACCCATCGTTCATTGCATCGAAGACCGTCTCGGTGGCGCTTCGGCGCTGCGCGAGCCATTGGTCAGCGAGCCACGTATGCCCGAGGTTGAGAAAGAACAGCTTGAGTCGCTCGTAGCTGCGCAGGTCGTCAGTCAGTGCGATGTTTTCATGCATACACGGCAGTTCCATGCCCGCGCGCCGCTCGATCGCCCACAGCGCATAGGGTTCGGCCACCGCGCCTACCGGTTCGATCGGTTCCGATACGATGCGGTCGACCAGCGAGTTGACCCAGATGCATCGCTGCGACAGATAGGCGACAAACGGCGCCGGCAGCGCCCATTGTCGAGCCAGGCCGATCACCAGATCGCGTAGCGTGTCCCCGTTGCTGGCGACGAGTTCGCACGGAAAGATCGAGATGCCTGAGTCAGGCCGTTCACGCCACCGTGCATGAAGGAGCGTGAGCAACTTCGCGGGATAGCTGAGCGGTGCCTGTTCCTCCAACGCCAGAAGGGCCGGCGAATCACGCTCGTCGAGGCGATAGCCCACGTCGCCCGTGTTCGACACGATCACGCGTACGTCGTGAATCGCCGCGTGCCGTATCGTCGCCCAGTCGCGATTGGCAATCCAGGCAGCGCGGATGGCGCGGCAATCGACGACCGTGTCCACGATCGCGCCGCCCTCCATGCCGCGGATTTTCACCGGATAACTGGCTGCCTGGGCCAGTGCGGCGATGCGCGCCTGGCTGGACGGGTTGTCGGTCGTCTGCACCACGCAGATGCCGCCGATTGCGTCGCCCCGCTCAAGCGCCTGCGAAACGAACAGTGCGACATGGGCCTGGAGGAACCGGCTGGTGCCAAACTGAAGAATAGGTTCACTCATCTCGAACGATTCCACCACGAGGTTCGGTTAGCACTCGACCAGCGCCTTGACGACGGTTTGTCCGGGCTCCATCAGTTTCGGGAACTCGGTGGGTACGTCCGAGAGGCTCATGCGGTGAGTATTGAGCGCCTTGTCGGGGATGCGGCCCGCGCGCATCGCGTCGAGGACCGTTTCGAAGTCTTCCGCGGTCGCGTTGCGGCTGCCGAGCAGGGTCGCCTCGCGCTTGTGGAACTCCGGATCGGAGAATGCGATCTCGCCCGGGACGATCGAAATCAGCACATATTTTCCGCCGTGGGCGATGAACTCAAAGCCGCGGTTCATCGCCTTGATGTTGCCCGTCGCATCGAACACCACGTCGAAGAACTCGCCATCGGTGAGCGCCGACAATTCGTCGACGTCATTCGGCCCGATCTGAACTGTCGACACCGCAATGTGCTCGCGGCAGAACGCAAGACGATCGGCGCGCGTGTCGAGGCAGGCGACGTGTGCGCCGCGCAGGTTCGCGAACAGCATGGCCGCCATGCCGATTGGTCCGGCGCCGACGACGAGAACGCGCTGGCCGGCCGTCACATCGGCGCGGCGCACCGCGTGCGCGCCGATGGCGAGGAACTCGAGCATTGCCGCCTGATCCAGTGTCACGCCGTCGGCCTTGTGCACGAACTGCGCGGGCACCGACAGATATTCCGTCAACGCGCCGTCGCGATGCACGCCGAGCACCTTGATGTTGACGCAGCAGTTGGTTTTACCCTGTCTGCAGGCAATGCATTTTCCACACGACAGATAGGGCATCACATAGACCGCATCGCCGGGCACGACGTGCGCGCCGGGATCAGCCTCGGCGACGATGGCTGACAACTCGTGCCCCATGACTCTCGGGTATTGCAGGTAGGGCTGATTGCCCGAATAGATGTGCATGTCCGTGCCGCAGATACCGACGCGGCGAACCCGCAGCAGCACTTCACCTTCAGCGCGGCGCGGCGGTTCGCGTTCTTCATGGCGCAGTACGCCGGGCGATTCGCAAATGACGCTAAGCATTTTGGCATCCTCTCTATTGGAATTGTCGATCGTCGGACGGATGATCGATTCTGTAAAAATGGCATGCATTGCCGCCAAAAACGCTGGCGTGCGCTTCGGGACCGAGGAAGCGGTCGCAGCATTGTTCGCACCAGGCGAGCCAGTCGCCGTAGCCACCAAAATGACTGGCAAGTCTGGACACGGGCCAGTCGCTGCCCCACATCAGCCGTGACGCCCCGAACCACTCACATACGGCGCGCACGTACGGCTCGACAAGCGTGAGGTCGGGATGGGGACCGGCTTCCGTCCAGAGTCCGGAGAGCTTGCAATGGACGTTGGGCAGTTCGGCAAGGCGGCTCATCGCGACGCGCCACGGTTCAGACTGGCTGGACACGATCGGCGGCTTTGCCGCGTGGTCGATCACGATGCGCAGGCGAGGGTATCGGCGTGCGAACGCGAGCAACGCGTGCAGATGGCGAGGCGTGACGAGCGCGTCGAAACTGAGATCGTGTTCGAGCATCGCCTCAACCGCAGGTTCGACCATCGCGTCGTCGATCCAGCGGTCATCCTCGAGATCCTGCAGCATGGGTCGAACGCCGCGAAATTTTGGCTGCCGGGCCAGCGTGGCAAGACTGGCCGACGCCCCGGCGGACTTCAGGTCCACCCATCCGACGACTGCCGCCACGACGCTCGATGCGCACGCGATGTCGAGCAGATAGCGCGTGTCTTCCGGCGTCGGCAGTGACTGGACCAGCACTGTGCGCTGAATGTTGGAGCGCGCGAGGATAGGCTCGAGGTCCTGCGCACCGAAGTCCCGGTAGATGGCATCCAGCGTGTGCGGCGGCCAGTAACCGTCGCGACTCGCAATCCGCCAGAAGTGCTGGTGGGCGTCGATTCGGAGCGTCACGCGCAGACCTCCGGGATCGGGGCCGCTTCTGCGATTAGCCCCTCGCGCTGCAAGGCCTGCCACAGTTCCGGCGGAAGCGGCGTTTCGAGCCATGCGATGTTCTGCTGCAACTGCGCAATACTGCTCGCGCCGATTACGCAGGACACCACGGCCGGATGCGCCAGTGGGAACTGGAGAGCCGCGGCAGCGAGCGGAACCTCGAACCGGCTGCAGACGGCGGCGAGACGCGCGACCCTGTCCGCTACTTCGACCGGCGCGTCGGCATAGTTGAACTTGCCGTTGCCCACGAGTACGCCGGAGTTGAACACGCCGCCGGCGACGATCCGAGTGTCGTTGCGCGCACATCGATCGAGTAATGGAGCGAGCGCTTCCTGTTCGAGCAGCGTGTAGCGGCCCGCCAGCAGGATGAGGTCGAGATCGGCTTCCTGCATCGCGTCGACGGCGACCTGCCATTCGTTGATGCCGAGCCCGATCGCGGCAACGGCCTGGCACTCGCGCAGTTCGGCGAGCGCCCGGAATCCGCCGCCCCGGGTCAGTTGTTCCCAGTAGCGTGAATGCTGATCGCCATGCGTGGCAACGCCGATATCGTGGACATAGAGGACGTCGATCGTCCGCATGCCGAGACGTTGCTGACTATCTTCGTACGAGCGCATGATGCCGTCGAACGTATAGTCGAAATGAGGCCGGAAAGGCAGGGGGTGTGCCCACCCGCCGTCGCCGGGCTGGACGGTGGCATCGGGCCGCATGAGCCGCCCGACCTTGGTGCTCAGTACGTAGCGCTCCCGTTCACGCCTCTGCAGCGAATGTCCGACTCGCCGCTCGGAGAGCGTATAGCCGTAGAACGGCGCCGTGTCGAAATAACGGATGCCGGCGTCCCACGCCCAGTCGACCAGCGCGGTGGCCTGTTCGGCCGACATAGGCTTGTAGAGTCCGCCGAGTTGTGAGCAGCCGAGGCCCAGCGTGGTCATCGCCAATCCGCTTCGTGGCAGCGCGTGCGTTGCAATGGCTTTCATCGAGGGTATGTCTGAATGGAGGAGGTGCCGGCGGACGGCCGCAAAAGACGCCACGCCGGCGTGTTCATTAGTAGAGAACGTTCTTTGCTTCGGATGAGTCGAGATTCTGTTTTTCGACCATCATGACGCCCGTGTCCACCTGCTTCGAGACCGGTTTGCGCTCGATCACATTGACGAGGGTCTGGATGCCCTTGTAGCCCATCTGGTAGGAGCTCTGAACCGCGATTGCCTGAATCGTGCCGTCGCGAACGAACCCTTGCAGGTCCTGGTTGCCGTCGAAGCCGATCGCTATGATCTTGCCGCTTTTACCGGACTGGGTCAGCGCGCGCCCCATCCCCACGGCGGTCGGCTCGTTCGCGCCGAAAATGCCCTTGAGGTCCGGATTGGCCGACAGGACGTCGGTCGTCTGATTCAGCGCGGTTGCCATCTGCGATTGCGAATAGAACGGTCCGACCACCTGCAGCTTCGAATGCGCCGTGATGTACTTGCGGAATCCGCCGACGCGGCCGATTTCCGAGCCTGCGCCCGGCACGTACGACATGATCGCGACCTTGCCGGTTTGTCCGACACGATCGATCATCGCCTGCGCACAGAGTTCGCCGGCTTTCGTGTTGTCGGTCGACAGGAACGACTGGTAATACTGCTTGCCCGCGTCGGACACGGTCGAGTCGATCAGCACCACGGGAATATGGGCTTCCCACGCTTTCTTCATGGCCGGAACGAGCGCATCGGGGTCGGACGGCGCCAGCACGATGCCTGCGACATGCCGGTTCACGGCGTTCTCGACCATGTTGACTTCATCCGCGATGGCGGACTCGGCCGCGGGGCCCTGGAAGGTCATCGTGTATCCCTTCGCATCGGCCATGGCGGCCGTGGCGCCTTTTTGCACGTTCTGCCAGTAGTTGGAGTTCGCCGTTTTCACGATCACGGCAATTTCGCCGCCCGCCGCCTGCGCGTACGCGCTGAACATTGCACACATCGCCGCGGCCGCAGCCAGCACGGATAACTTTTTCATGTCTCGCTCCTTGATTGTGGTTGGGACTTCGTCTTCTGATTACAACTTCCGGTTTCGGAGTTGATCGATCCATACGGTGCCGAGAATGACGACACCAATGATGATCTGCTGGATGAAGCTCGATACGCCGTTCATATTCAGACCGTTGCGCAGCACGCCGATCACGAATGCGCCGATGGCGGTGCCGGAGATCGTGCCGACGCCCCCCATCAGGGACGTGCCGCCGATTACCGCGCTTGCGATGGCGTCGAGCTCGTACATCACGCCCTCGTTCGGCTGCGCGGTGACGAGGCGCGACATCAGTACGCAGCCGGTGGCGCCGGCGAGCAGTCCGGAGAGCACGTAGGTGAAGAGCTTGACGCCCTGCACGTTGACGCCGGAGAGTCGCGCGGCTTCCGCGTTCGAGCCGACGGCGTAAATGTGACGGCCCAGCGACGTTCGCGAAAGCAGGATGGAGACAGCTGCGAACAGGACCACCATGATCACGACGGGGTACGGAATGCCTGGAAAGATGGTGTCCGGAAAACCGTCTGCGCCGATGTGGGAGATCCTGAAGAGGGCGCCGTTGCCCAGTTCGCCGAACGCGTCGCCGAGCCCCGAGACCGGTCTTGCGCCGGTGATCTGCAGGGCGAGACCGCGCGCGACCAGCATCATCCCGAGCGTCGCGATGAACGGCGGCAGCCCCATGCGCGTGACGCAGATACCGTTGACCCATCCGCAGGCGGCGCCGACGAGCATGCCGCCGAGCATCGCGACAGGTATGGGTACGCCTGCCTTGACCAGCAGGGCGGCCGCGACGCCCGCGAGCGCCAGCACCGAGCCGACCGACAGATCGATACCGCCGGTGATGATGACGCACGTTGCGGCCACGCCGAGATACGCGATGGACGTGACCTGAAGCGCAACCGTCATCAGGTTGCCGACCGAGAAAAATGCCGCGCTGGTCAACGAAAACGCGACGATCAGCACCACGAGGCTGCCCAGTGCGGCGAATTTCTGGATCAGGTCGCGGCGTCGCTGCTGTACCTGCCTGTCGAGAGCCTGGTTAGGGCCCGATGTGATTTCAAGCATGACTTCTCCCTGATGCATGGTGCAAGATCTCCTCCTGACTGGTCTGTCTGGTCTCAAGGACCGCGGTGATACGCCCTTCGTGAAACACGGCGATACGATCAGTCATGCCAAGCAATTCGGGCAGCTCCGAACTGATCAGGACGACACCGACGCCGTCCGCCGCGAGTCTGTCCATCAGGCCGTAGATCGCGTATTTCGCGCCGACGTCGATGCCGCGGGTCGGCTCGTCGAAAAACAGAATGCGCGAACCGCGATACAGCCATTTGCTGATGACGATCTTCTGTTGATTGCCACCGGACAGATTTCTCGCGATCTGCCTGACCGTCGGTGTACGGATGCCGAGTTCGCGAACGTAGCGCTCGGCGATGGCCGTCTCTTCGGAGAAACGCAGAAAGCCGCGCGACGAGATGGCCCGCACGTTGGCCAGTGTGATGTTTGCGGAAACCGGCATCGAAAGGGCGAGGCCGTCTTTCTTGCGGTCTTCGGAGAGGTATGCGATTCCGTGGCGAATGGCCTCGCGCGGTGAACCGATCGCGACAGGCTCGTCGCCCAGCATGATCGAACCGGAATCGGGCCGCTCGGCGCCAAAGATCGCGCGGGCGGTTTCGGTGCGCCCCGCGCCCATCAGACCGGCGAAGCCGAGAATCTCGCCCTTGCGCAGTTCGAACGAAAGCGGGCCGAAAACGCCTGCCCTTTGCAGATCGCGCACGCGCAGCAGGATCTGATCCGAGGGAGTGGACTGGCGTGGCGGATAGGCATCGTCGAGCGGGCGACCGACCATTCGGGCCACGATTTCGTTGACCGTGGTCGAGGCGAAATCGCTCGTTGCAATGTGACGGCCATCGCGCAGCACCGTGACGCGGTCCACGATTTCAGCCATCTCATCGAGCCGATGCGAGATGTAAAGAATCGCCACCCCGCCAGCGCGCAGTTCCCTGATGATTCGGAACAGCTGGACCGTTTCCGATTCGGTCAGCGAGGACGTGGGCTCGTCCATGATGAGCACGCGCGCATCCAGAGACAGCGCCTTTGCAATCTCCACCATCTGCTGTTGCGCAAGCGAAAGCGCGCCGACGAGCGTGTTCGGCGACACGTTCAGCCCGATGCGTTGCAGACACCGCTGTGCGTTGCTATTGAGCGTGCGGTAATCCACGAACGGGCCGCGTTTGGGTTCGCGCGCGAGGTAGATGTTTTCCGCGACCGACAGGTGCGGGACAAGGTTCAGTTCCTGGTGAATGATCGCAATGCCTGCGGCCTGCGCGTCGGCGGTGGACGAGAACTGCACGGGCGCACCGCGGTAGCGGACCACGCCTTCATCCGCGCGATACTGGCCGCTGATGATTTTCATCAATGTCGACTTGCCCGCGCCGTTTTCGCCGCACACGGCATGGACTTCGCCGGCGCATAGATCGAGGTCGATGCCATCGAGGGCGACGACTCCTGGAAAGCGCTTGCTCACACCTTTGAGTTGCAGGATCTCGCGGGATGCAGGCGGCTCAGGCGCAGGACCGGGCCCGCGCTGCGTGGCATTCGTCAATCTCGTCTCCATTTCGTCAGGATTTGCGGCAGATCGCCAAACCGCGGGCGGTTCAACTGGCCAGTCCAATTTGACGAAATTAAAGCGCAGAATTGAGCGAATGGTCAAGCCAATATCATATTATCGCACTGGCCAGTCCAATAAGGAAAACCCTTGTATGGGCTCAATGCGAAGACAGTATTGGCTTCTGCGGCTATGCTAGACTCTGTCTGGTCCGTTTTTTTGCAGGCTAGCGACAGGAAAAAATCCCGGAATATGAAGCAGACAGAATCAAAGCGGCTTTACCAATCTGTTGCCACGCAGATTCTTGCGCTCATCCGCGAGGGCGAACTTGCGCCCGGCGCGCGTCTGCCACCGGAGCGTGAGCTCGCCATCCGGTTGGGCGTATCGCGCCCTTCGTTGCGTGAGGCGTTAATCGCACTGGAGATCGGCGGGCAGGTTGAAATACGTGTCGGGTCCGGGGTCTACGTCCGAAATCCAGGCGACGGCGGCGAAAACGTGGTTCCAGCCCTTGGAGAAAGCCCGTCGGAATTGATGCAGGCCAGGGCGGCAATCGAGGGGACGGTCATCGTTCTGGCCGCCGGTAAGTTTTCGGCTGCCGCGCTCGACAAATTGCGCCGCACGGTCGACCGGATGAAACGACTGGCAGTGGAAGGAAAGTCACCCATCGATGCCGACCGGCAATTCCACATGCTGATCGCAGAGACGGCGGGCAATTCGGTGCTTACCCGGTTCGTCGCGGAAATGTTCGACAGCCGGCACGACCCGATCGCCGCGGCGATTCGTGGCCACGCGGAAAGCACTGAGACGTGGTCGGCGGCGGTGGGAGAGCACGAAGAAATTCTCAAGGCGCTGCAGGCCGCCGATCCACTTGCCGCGCAGGCTGCCATGCGGACGCATCTCAAGGCATCCGAGGAGCGCTGGATAGTCGGTGCGTTGCAGCAAAGGCGCGTTTAGCGTTTGGGTTGTGGCAGTTGTCCAACCCGGCCTGAATCGGTGAAGGAATGTGCCGATCGATCAGGTCGTAGAACTGATTAATCCGGCGTTACGCGGCTGGGTGAATTACTTCGCCGGTTGAAATCAAAAAACTGTAACTGACCTACTGGATGCCAGACGTTGAGAGACTTCTCGCAGGAACAAGTGAAGCTTTGGCGAGCCGCAGTAGGCGACGTTGAAGCGAAACCAGACTGTCTCTAGCGGTTGCTCGAGCGAAAAAAGTTCTCCGCGAGATAGCGCAATGCCGGCTTCCAGGCCTAGAGCCGTAATAACCTCACCATTGAACTGTGGCGACGGTTTTACGCGCCAGCCCGCGCTGACAAACAGGCCGTCTCGAGGCGTCGCCAATGGCGTCATTCCGACGTCGGAGAGTATCGCAAGGAACTGTTCGCGCTCGTTTGAAAGGCGCAGCCGTAACCTCTCAATGTAACGGCGATGGCCCGGATCGGACAGAACCTCGTATATGCAACGCTCGTTTAGTTCCGAGGTGGTCAGGCCGCACGTCATCTTGACACGAACGATCTCCGACACAAGTCGAGCAGGGCAGAGGATATACCCAATACGCAGGGAGGGCGCGACGGTCTTTGAGAAGCCGCCGAGACAGACCACCCTGTTAAGGCCGTCCAGAGACGCGAGGGATGGGTCAGTCGGCGCAGCCAGATCTCTGAAGATGTCGTCCTCTATGATGAGGAAATCGTATTGTTCAGCCAGTGCAATGATTCGGTAACACTGCGACGGCGTCAGGGTGGTGGACAACGGGTTGTGTAACACCGTGTTGACGAAAATGGCCTTGGGGCTATGCATCGCCGCCAACGCGCCAAGCTGCTCGACATCCAAGCCGTCTTGCGTTCGCCGTACCGGGACCATCCGGATGCCACAGTTCTGCAGCAAGTGGTGAATGTTGAAATACGTCGGATCTTCCACCAGAACCGTGTCACCGGGCTTCAAAAAGCTTCTCACGACGAGGTCGAGGCCATGCGACACTCCGTTCGTCAGTATGACCTGTTCCTGCGCGACGGCGCAGAATCGTTCCGTGAATCCACGGGAAAGCAGCTGTCTCAGACGCTGAAAGCCCAACGGGTGACCGTAGCCCACAAGGCGCTCTGCCGGCATTTTGATCGCTTGCCTGACCGCCTGAAGAATCAGACTTTCGCTGCACCATTCAGGAGGCAGGACGCCAGATCCGGCGGCAAGTAGCTCCGGGTTCTGATTCCAGACGAGCAAGGGCAGCCAGGCGTCCGCCGAAACCTCGACCAACTTCGATGTTTCTTCGGACAAGCCCGGGGCCTGGACGACACGTGCATTGACGAAATAGCCCGCTCCCGGTCGGGAGCTCAAAACTCGTTTGGAAACGAGCACGTCGTAAGCCTCGGTCACCGTAAAGGTGCTTACGCCTAGCTGCTTTGCAAGTTCTCTGACGGAAGGCGTCTTGGTACCGGCCCTTAAACGGCCCGACTCGACCATTTGTTCCAGTTTGCAGACGATTTGATCGACCAGGCTGATGCCACGCTGGCGCTCGACACGCAATTCTTCCAGAAGTGTCGAGTCGCGAGCACTTGAGGCCGGCGTATTTGTCGCACTCGCTCTGAACTGACTTTCTGGCATTTTGTCCCTCACAGGAACGTTTCGATTAGCGGTGCTGCACCGAAGAGCAGATGTATTGATCGAGTCGACGGAGTTAGCAGGTTGCTGAAATACCGTTGTCAGTGTGACGGGAAGCAGTTTTTAGGGGTGGCGAGCCCTTACCGGAATCGCGCGAGCGGCTTGCAGGACTTCCTATGAGGTCGATAATTTTTTGTGAGTTCCAACCCGAGGTATACCTCGCTTTTTTTCAAGTCAATTTTCCACGTGGTAAAAACTTTGTCAATCCGTAGAACGACGGCCGCGGCCTATGTCACATGGGGTGCGCTAATTGAACGCATGCTTTGCGAAAACCCGGTGCAGTTCTGGCCCACCAACGATACGACATACGTTTTGCGATATGGTTAAACGCAATTCGACCAGAACCCTGGAGCCTGGCGATTGGCTGGACGAGCGAAATGCAGCGCGGGTTGACGAGATTCCGGAGCTTGTCGTCGGCGCGAGCTTCGCGGTCTTCACCATCGTTGCTCTCCCTCGGCACAGAGCGCAGTAGCAAGAAATCGGCAATACGATTGGAAACTCAACGGAGCGAAATCATAATCTGTAATCCTCTCTAGTTGGTCGGTTATTGTCGATCAATCTTATTCGGCGGGAGGGAGCAGAAACAGTGCTGACTCGCAGAATTTGTTAGTCGGTCGTCTGAGAGACTACTGGCACTATGCGCCTTCAATATCTAACTTTTTGGCCGTGCGCTGAACCGCCGGGTGCATCAGGCTAGTGTAGATCGCAATTGCAAGAAAGACCCCAACAAACCACGCGTAGTTGTAGATTTCCCTGAAACCGGCCGGTACCCAGCTGAACGAGACCGGGAACGCCACGGCCAGAAAGCCGGGAAGATTGGGCAGCACTGAAATCACCAGCGCGATTAGCGCGGCTGGATTCCATCCGTTCTTGAAGCTATATCGACCATTCTCCTTGAACAGATCCGCGACGTCGATGTGGTTGCGTCGAATGATCCAATAATCGGCAAGCATGATTCCGAGTACCGGTCCAAGCAGCGCGCTGTAACCGATCAACCACGTAAAAATGAACCCCTGGGTAGATGCAATCAACTTCCACGGCATTAGCAGGACACCGATGACGGCGGTAAGGTAGCCGCCGCCGCTAAAATTGAGGTATCGGGGGAAGATTGCCGCGAAGTCGTAGGCGGGGCCAACGGTGTTCGCAGCAAGGTTCACGCACAACGTATCGAGCGTGATTATTGCGAGACCGATAGCAACAGCGATTCCTTGCAGTCTGCCGGCGAGATCAACAGGATCCCAGATTGCCTTTCCATATATGGTGACGGTGGCTGAGGTGACTGCGACACCAATGAAGGCCAAGCCAGCCATTGGAAGGGGAAGTCCGATCGCCTGGCCGAGACACTGGTCGCGTTGACTTTTCGCAAACCTGGTAAAGTCGGGGATGTTCAGGGCTAGCGTCGACCAGAATCCGATCATCGCGGTGATTGACGGCCAGAAGACAGACCAGAACTGACCGGCCTTTCTGCCGCCTTGGACAAACTGTGAAGGTGCGGAGAGGATCGGACCGAAGCCGCCCGCACGGTCATACGCCCACCATAACAGCGCGAGAACAATGATAATTTTGACCGGTGCAGTAACCGTTTCGATCCATCGAATTGACTCCGGGCCACGGGAAATAAAGTAAAGATGCATTGCCCAGAACATTAGGAAACAGATCAGGTGTGCCAGGTCAATGCCGAGCGATTCGATTACGGGCCCCGCTAACGCCCCGTGGAAAAGAATGTTGCCGATCGCATAGATCGCGCTTCCACCCACCCAGCATTGGATGCCAAACCATCCGCAAGCGACCAGTGCTCTGAGAAGAGCGGGAAGCTTGCTGCCCCGCGTGCCGAATGACGAACGCACCATTACGGCAAATGGGACTCCGTACTTTGCGCCGGAATGGCCAATCAGCAGCATCGGAATGAGAACAATCGCGTTTCCGAGCAGTACAAGCCCTACGGCTTGCAAAGCAGACATTCCCTGCTCAATCAGACCGGAGGCCAGGATGTAACACGGTATGCACATCACCATTCCCGTCCAGAGGGCCGCGTAGTGCCGCCAACGCCACGAACGCTGTGCAACGCTCGTCGGCGCTATATCCTCGTTCCATAGATCGGAGCGTTCGTTCGTTGTATTCGACATACTCTGTATCTCCATGTTGAATCTATTTTTGACGCATCGGCGACTGTCAGCAGCAGCGGGGCTGCAAGTCCGGACCAATGAGCTGTATCTGCAAAAAGTCGCTTCGCGCCAGCGCAGTCTTGACGCTTTCGTCTAACGGAAACCAAGCATTGCACGACCTCTGCCTGAGAAAGATCGTCCATGTCTAAAAATGCCGGGAACATGTGCAGGAGGCAGATTAATCGCGCAAGCGTCATGTGGATCTGGACAAACTGTCGTGCCCGAAATCTCTTGACAGTGTGGCGCCGACATGTGGCGGGCGATTGAGGGCTGCAAGGTTCGATGAACTGTGTCGGTCTCGGCACTAATACAGTTCGACTCGAAGACATTCACGGTAGCTCCAGAAAGCCGCGTCCGTCTATTTAACGAATTGACCTCATGCCTTAATCTGCCTTGGTGAAAAACGGCTTACCGCGGTTCAGGAATGAAAAATGGGCGACAAATCTTTGTATTTGCGTGCGGCGAACGAGAAATTAGCTGCGCCACCGCGCTTGCATGTATTAGGCAACTCACGGTGTTCGCGGGGCACGGCGTGTTTGTCGAATCACAAATCGTTGATTGGTCGCAGATCATTTTCTTTTCCATCACCGTGACGGCGCGTGGCGAATGTATCCCGCCTGATTGCTGACTCACTTGCGCGGATGCCTACTATGGTGGCTACGGCGCATTACGGTGGGGACGCGCGTTCGAACCGGATTGCATGTCCAATGCGCGGCGGTGAAAGGTCCGGCAATCTCTCAAGCAACAGGGTGGACATTGAAGGAACGCGGGAAAAACACCGGAATGTGTAAGGGGTAACTCGAATGAAATTAAAGCGAATCATGGTGGTTGGAGGTAATGTTGCCGGACTCAAGGCAACCGAAGCGCTTCGTCACAAGGGCTTCGATGGCGAGATCTTCTTTGTAAGCGCTGAGCCTCACTTGCCCTATGACCGTCCGCCTCTCTCCAAGCAGATACTCACCGGGGAATTGCAACCGGAAGCACTGCCTTATAGGGACATGAAATGGTTTGCCGATAACAAGGTCGAACTGTTGTTCGGAAAACCGGCCACGTGTCTTGATTTGCACGAGAAGAGAGTGACCGTCGATGGCAGTGACATCGGTTTTGACGGAATGGTTATAGCCACCGGGGCGCGCGCCCGTGAACTGCAGTTGGGGCGAGCGTTGCGAGGCATCCACACATTAAGGACGATTGACGACGCATTGAAGTTGAGGGAAGAGTTAGTGCCGGGCGCACATGTGGTCGTTATCGGTGCAGGCTTTATTGGCGCTGAAGTCGCATCCAGCGCGCTTTCCCGGGGATCGAAGGTAACCGTGCTGGAAGCCGCGAGCGCGCCCTTGACGCGCGCACTGGGCTCGCGACTAGGCAAACTTTTTGGGGAAATCCACGCACAAAATGGGGTAAAGCTAACGTGCTCCGCGCAGGTGTGCGGCTTTCGCGGGACAGACAGAGTCACGGCGGTATCCCTTGCAGATGGCAGCGAAATTCCTGCCGACGTAGTAGTGATTGGTATTGGCATTACCCCAAATACCGAATGGTTAGCACAGTCGGGCCTCAACATATCGGATGGACTTGTATGTGACATGAAGTTAAACACAGGTCACGAAAATGTCTATGCGGCAGGCGACGTTGCGCGCTGGCCGAACGAATGGACTCAGACAACGATGCGAAGCGAGCAGTGGACCACCGCTGCCGATCAGGGAAAGCATGCGGCGCTGAATCTGCTGGCCGGCCGAGAACATGCCAAAGCGTTCTCCTGCGTTCCGTATTTCTGGTCAGATCAATACGGTGCCCGTATCCAATCCCTAGGACGCACTGATTCTGACGTGATAATGATCAGCGGCTCTCCGGATGCTCGTCCATTTATCGGCGCATATCGTGACAAGCATCGGCTAGCCGGCGTAATAACGGTAAATGCGCCGCGAGCATTCGCGATCCTGCGGAAAAAATTAGCCGAAAACTCATCGTTTGAAGACGCAGTGAGAAGCGTTGAGCAATATCCGGCGACCGCGTAATTATTGAACTTATGAGTACCGGGTCGGGCCGGTTTGTTTTGCGAAAAACTAACTGGGACAGGATCGATCGCGATACGACAGGTTTGTTTGCCAGCCATCACCTGCCGGAACTGCTGTTGGATGCGCGGTGCCGGGTGGTAACATTTGTTGTCATCCTTATCGACCGTTTGCCCGGTACCTCCGCATGCCAGACAGTTTCGACCAGCTCGCCGCCCTGATCCGGGCGCGCTTTTCCGAACTGAGTCCGCAGTTCCAGATGGGAGCGGGTTTCCTGCTCGATCATCCCGACGAGGTCGCGGTCTCGTCCATGCGCAAGGTGGCGGAAAGGGCGCAAGTGCAACCGGCTTCGCTGGTGCGCCTGTCGCAGCAACTCGGTTTCCCCGGCTGGAACGAATTGCGTAACCTGTTCGTCGCGCGCGTGCGCACGCGCCCCGAGCCGCTCACGAGCCGCGCCCGCTCGCTCGTCAAATCGAAAGACGCGCTGGCGAACGACCTGCTGGTCGCGCAGCAGCACAACCTCGAAGTTACCGCCGCGCATAACGGCCGCGTGATCGTTGAAGCCGCGCGTTTGTTGCGGCGCGCGCCGCACGTTCACGTGGCCGGCTTCCGGTCCTGTTACGCGGTGGCGTTCGGTCTCGTGTACGGTTACCGGCTGTTCCGTTCCTCGGTGTCCTTGCTCAACGGCGAGGCCGGCACGCTGGAAATGCAACTGCGCACCATCGAGCGTGACAGCGCGACCATCGTGATCAGTTTCGCGCCGTATTCGGTGGAGGCCGCGCGCGTGGCCGAAGCCGCGCTGGAAAAAGGCAGCAAGCTGATTGCCATCACCGACAGCGCCGTCTCGCCGATCGCCTTGAACGCCGACAAGGTGCTGATCTTTTCGCACGAGAGCCCCTCGTTCTTTCCGTCGCTGGTGGCGGCTACGGCGCTGGCCGAGTCGCTGGTCGCGCATCTGCTCGCGCTGGAAGGCGCGGATGCGGTCGAACAGCTCGCCATCGCGGAGCAGTCGCTGCACGCGAAGGGCGCATACGTGCCTTGAACTTTCCTGTTTGATTGGGCCGCGGTCTTCTGCGAAAGCAGGACCGCTCCATCTGGATCGGTGTTGCATCGCTTGACAACAAATGTTGTTTTGACGTATAAATACGTACCGATTGTTGAGCCGGTGCGATGGTGACGTCGAGGCAGGTGTGTCGATGAAACTTTGCCGGCAAAGGCAGTTCGCATTCGACACCTTCATCGCCCGCACGGCATCTGAACGAGCCGGCGCTCAAGCGCTTGCCGCCATCACAGGAAACCGAAACACCATGTCCACTGTTTTTCATCGTTCGCCTAAACAGTCGCTGCCGGTCGCCGTCGCGGGCGACGGCATCGAGATCATCGATTCCACCGGCAAGCGCTATATCGACGCGTCGGGCGGCGCCGCCGTCTCGTGTCTCGGCCACAGCAACCAGCGCGTGATCGACGCGATCAAACGGCAAGCGCAGCAGTTGCCGTATGCGCATACGTCGTTCTTCACCACCGCGCCTGCCGAAGAACTCGCCGACCGGCTGGTCGCGAGCGCGCCGCAGGGGCTCGAACATGTGTATTTCGTGTCGGGCGGCTCCGAGGCGGTCGAGGCGGCGCTGAAGCTCGCGCGCCAGTTTTTCGTGGAGAAGGGCGAGCCGCAGCGCCGCCATTTCATCGCGCGTCGGCAGAGTTATCACGGCAACACGCTCGGCGCGCTGGCGATCGGCGGCAATGCATGGCGCCGCGAGCCGTTCCTGCCGATTCTGATCGAAGCGCATCACGTGAGTCCGTGTTACGCGTATCGCGAGCAGCACGCCGATGAAACCGAAGAGGCCTTCGCGCAGCGTCTCGCCGACGAACTCGAGCAAAAGATTCTCGAACTCGGCGCGGACACGGTCGCGGCCTTCGTCGCGGAAACGGTGGTCGGCGCGACGGCCGGCGCAGTGCCGCCGGTGAGCGAGTACTTCCGCAAGATTCGCGCGGTGTGCGATCGCTACGGCGTGCTGCTGATTCTCGACGAGATCATGTCGGGCATGGGCCGCACCGGCTACCTGTTCGCCTGCGAGGAAGACGGCGTGGCGCCGGACATCCTGACCATCGCCAAAGGGCTCGGCGCGGGCTATCAGCCGATCGGCGCGACGCTCGTGAGCGACCGGATCTATCAGGCGATCGTCGCCGGCTCGGGGTTCTTTCAGCACGGTCATACCTACATCGGCCACGCCACCGCCTGCGCCGCGGCGCTCGAAGTGCAGCGCGTGATCGAGGATGACAAACTGCTGCCCAACGTGCTGGCGCGCGGCGAACAATTGCGTGGCCAACTGCGCGAGCATTACGCGCAGCATCCGCATATCGGCGACGTGCGCGGCCGGGGGCTGTTCGTCGGCGTGGAACTGGTCAAGGAGCGCGCCGGCAAAACGCCGTTCGACGCCCGGCTCAAGCTGCACGCGGCAATCCGGCGCGAGGCGTTCGCACGTGGTTTGATGGTGTATCCGATGGGCGGCACCGTGGACGGCCAGATCGGCGATCATGTGCTGCTGGCGCCGCCGTTCATCTGCACCGAGCGCGACATCGACGAGATTGTCAGCCGGTTCACGGATGCGGTCGGCGGCGCGCTCGCCGCCGTTTGAACACTCCGACACCACCACTCACGAGAACGATCATGACCGAGCGTTTGCCTCACTTCGACCCGTCCGCCGCCACGCCCGAGCAGAAAGCGGTGCTCGACGAAATTCTGTCCGGTCCGCGCGGCAATCTGAACGGGCCATTTCTCGGCTGGATTCATAGTCCGGAACTGGCGCAGCAGGCGCAACGTCTGGGCGCGTTCTGCCGTTATCGGACGGGTTTGCCGCTGCGTCTGTCGGAGTTGGCGATTCTGGTGACCGCGGCGCGCTGGCAGGCGCAGGCGGAGTGGTACATCCACTATCCGATCGCGTTGCAAGCCGGCGTGTCCGCAGCGGATGCCGAGACGATTCGCAAGGGAAAGCGCCCGGATTTCGCGGACGCCGACGACGCGTTGATCCACGACTTCGCGAGCGAGCTGTACGACACCAAACGCGTTTCGGACGCGATCTATGCGAAGGCGGTCGAACGCTTCGGACATCAGGTGGTCATCAACCTGGTGGGTCTGCTCGGCTATTACGCGTTGGTGGCCATGACGCTGAACGTGTTCGGCATGCGCGCGCTCGGGCAGGAGAGCTTGCCGTTCGCTGAGTAGGCGGGCGGCATGGCGGCGCCGTTGCGCAATTGCGCGCACGCTGCCAGAGGCAATTTCGGCGCGGCCGGCGTCGGCTTCCATCGCCGCTTCTTTTACAACGGTCGCCCCACTTTTCCGCTGCACGGTAAGCACAATACAAAGCGCCCCGGTTTGCGAACTTCGCAACCGGGGCGCTTTTTTACTGCGACTACACCTTCACCTTCCATTCACTGCCTGCACTAGTAAGAGCCGCATCGCGAACCACGCGGCCTACCAGCTTACTGACCGCGATACGTCGAGAACAGGCCTTGCTGCACCGAATCCCGCGCGCCGGCATCCGATGAAACCGCCTTCACGCCGCCGACGTCCTGCGAACCCTGCGCCACAGCGGCCACGGTCGTTGCGTTTTGCGGCACGGTCTTCGGATAGTCGGTGTCGTTCTGGTTCAGGAGGCCCGCTTTTTGCGCGGCAACCAGTTCAGCGCGCACTTGCGCGCGGGTCACCGGACCATTCGCCTGCTGCGCGAACGAAACAGCCGGGACAACCAGCGCCGAAGCGATAACGACTGCGGAAATAAGCGATTTCATGATGACCTCCAGTATTCGAGTGTTGGTGAGATCGGTTGACTGCTGTGTGCCGATCCGTTGAAGCGAGTCTATTTCTTACGAGGTCGGTGAAAAAGCTGCTTTCCGAGTAAAGATTATTACCGTTACTGAAATAGTTTCCGAGGCCGCTTCTGTTTTGCCGATTGCCGGCATCGTCACGACGCTGGCACACGGAAGCGCCTATGATGAAGTTCGGTCCACGCCCGCGCCGGCGACGCCGCGCGACACTCGCGACCGATGCCGAAACCGCAAACCACCCGGGCGGGACCGTTGCGGCAGGCATCAGATTCGGTCGTGCAGCGCGCGAAGCAGGCACAAACAGGAGAGAGCGATGAAGCGCAAGGCATCAGCAGTCTGGCAAGGCGGCCTGCAAGACGGCAAGGGCT
This sequence comes from Paraburkholderia dipogonis, assembly GCF_042680985.1. Lineage (NCBI taxonomy): Bacteria > Pseudomonadati > Pseudomonadota > Betaproteobacteria > Burkholderiales > Burkholderiaceae > Paraburkholderia > Paraburkholderia dipogonis. The sequence continues at coordinate 142,427 of NZ_JBHUFR010000026.1, forward strand.
CGATTTCCACCGACAGCGGCGTCCTCAAGGAGACCCAATACTCGTTTTCGACACGCTTCGCGGACGGCATCGGCACGAATCCGGAAGAGCTGATTGCGGCTGCGCATGCGGGGTGTTTCTCGATGGCGCTGTCGGCGGAACTGGGCAAGGCCGGCATCACGCCCGAACGCATCGGCACGACGGCCACCGTCACGCTCGACAAGGACGGCGGCGGTTTCGCGATCACCGCGGTGCATCTCGACGTGGCCGTGAAAATCCCCGGTGGCGACAAAGCCGCCTTCGACAAAGCAACCGCCGACGCCAAAGCCGGTTGCCCGGTGTCGAAAGTGTTGAACGCCACGATTACGATGGACGCGAAGCTCGAAACCTGAGTTCGCGACTTTCCCTGGTGATTGACAAGCGGTAACGCCGGCGCACGGGTCGAACCCGGCGCCGGTTTTTGTTTGTTGGCCTTGAAGCGGGTCGCCTCTGCGGTCACGCCTTCGCCTTCCCGCACCGCTACGAAGCAAAGCTCCAGCGCGAAGACGAGCCGACTTCATCAAGCTCGATCAGATAAAGCGCCTCAAACCGTTTTCCCCTCGGCCTGCTGAACGGTGCGCATGGCGGCGGGCGTTCCCTTGACCCGGTTCTTCACGAGCTTGTCGAGATCGAAAGTGGAAGTCTTGCCGACGCTCGGCAGGCAATCGCGCACCCATGTGTCGGCGGCGGCGTGCCCCGCCTCGCGCAAGGCGCGGAAAAATTCGATGGAGGGCGTGTTCTTCGAGGCAGCGCCGATTTCGTCCATGAAGCGGTCGGCGCGAATCACGTGAAAGCGCTTGGGCAAGTACGGCTTTCCGTGATGCACGAGGCCGGGGTTTTCGGCGGCGAGTTCGTTGATCAGCTGGATCTGACGGACCTCCGCGACCCACGACGCGCCGAAGCTGATTTCGTTGATCCGGTTGTTGATCTCGCTGGGGCGTTCGGGCGGCCCATGCTTCGTGCAGAGCGGATCGATGAGAACGCTCAGAATATCGTCGGCCCACTCGACGAGCGGCGCGAGCGCCGGATTGGCCATGTAGCCGCCGTCCCAATAGAACTCGCCGTCGATTTTCACCGCCTCGAAGAGCGTGGGAAAGCAGGCGGAGGCCATCAGCGCCTTCGCTGAAATTTCGCCCGGACCGAAGATGCGCAGCGCGGTCAGATTGACGTTGGTCGCCGCCACGTAGAGTTGCGGCACGGCGTTTTTCGGATGATTGACGACAGCGAAATCTGGTATCACCGCTTCCATGATCGAGCCGAGCGAATTGGTCAGCCACGGCATTGCGTACGGCGAACTGAACGGTTCCAGCATGCTTTGGGCGAGCACCACCGGATTGAGATCCACATTCCAGCGCTCGGGTGACTTCAGCGAATTCGTGGGGAAGTTGTAGAACGGCTGCCATTTCGACGCGGCGCCCACTAGTGTCCAAAGTTGTTCGAGCGCCCGTTTGGCATCGGTCGGACTTCTGCTCAGGCCGTACGTGCAGGCCGCGGCGTTGAGTGCGCCGCCGCTCGCGCCGCTGATCGCAAGAATCGACAGCGTTCCGCGCTCGACTTCGTCGAGCAGGCGGTCGAGCACGCCCCACGTGAACGCCGCGTGCGCGCCGCCGCCCTGGAGGGCGAGACCGATCGTGGGAATGTCTTTTGTCGTCGCCATTCTGAGCTCCGTTGTGCGGTCGCGCGGCAGTCGTCGAATTCATAGGGGAAAACGAAAGTGCCGACGCGGTTTTAACCGTTGTACTGCACCGCACGAATTTTCGCCATGGTGCTTTCTGGACGCGCCTTTGCGCCGCCTCCTACGGAAACTCATCTTGCTTTCTTGAACGATTGGTCATAATATCCGCTGCATGAAGCAATCAGGCGATTCGAAACAATCCGCGAAGAAAGCCGGCGAGGTCTGCTCGCGGGGCCGGCCGCGCGAGTTCGACACAAACACGGTATTGGCGAGCGCAAGCCAGGTGTTCTGGAACCACGGCTACCACGCCACCTCGATCGACGACCTGTGCAAAGCCACCGGCCTGCTGCGCGGCAGCCTGTACGGCGTGTTCGGCGACAAGCACGGCATCATGCTGGCCGCGCTGGATCACTACGCGGAAGGGTCGGTCGCGCGGCTCGCCGAACGGCTGAATGCGCCCGTGCCGCCGGAAGAGTCGCTGCGCAACGCTTTGCTGCATTACGCTCGGGTCGCGTGCGCGCTGACCGGCCAGCGTAGCTGTTTCATCACCAACACCACGCTTGAAATGCAACCCGGCGACGAAGAACTGCGCACCCGCGTCGCCGCGATTCAGCGCCGCATGGCCACGCTGCTGGCGGCGTCGGTGATACGCGGGCAGGCGAGCGGCGCCTTCAACTCCACGCTCGACGAAAAAGCCGTCGGCGATTTTCTGCTCTGCGTCATGCAAGGTCTGCGTGTACTGGGGCGGGTCGCCCACAAAGAAGACGCGCTGACCGGAATCGTGGACGTCGCCATGCGTGCGCTCGTCTAAATTTTTTTGCCGAATTTTTGAACGATCAGTCATGAAAAGTGAAGCGATCAAGTCCGCTCCGGCGGCATGCGTTGGGCCTCAAGGCGCCGCCGCCTCAGCGGTGATCTGTCCTCGCTCTGCGGCCGCGAATCTGGCGACGGGCGTGGCAAAGAGCGTGACAACATCGGCCGACAAACCCCAACCGCGCTTCGAACGTCAAGGGCTTGCGCTGGCAGTGCTGTTCGTCGGTGCCTTCCTTGCGCCGCTCGACTACTTCATCGTCAATCTCGCGCTGCCCTCGATCCACACCGGCCTGAACGCCACCGACGCGCAATTGCAACTCGTCGTCTCCGCCTATGCGTCGGCGTACGCGGTGCTGCTGATCACGGGCGGGCGGCTCGGCGATCTGTTCGGCCGCCGCCGCATGTTCATGACGGGCATGGCGGCGTTCGTGGTCGCCTCGGCGCTGTGCGGCTTCGCGACCAGCGGGCACATGCTGGTGATCGCGCGGATCGTGCAGGGCATCGCCGCCGCCGTCATGGCGCCGCAAGTGCTCGCCACGATTCGCGCGGTGGTGCCGCTGCATCAGCAGACCAAGGTGATGAGCCTATATGGTTTCGTGTTTGGCCTGTCGTCGATCGTCGGGCAGTTGGGCGGCGGCGCGCTGATCACGTATCACCCGTTCGGACTCGACTGGCGCATCATCTTTCTGATCAACATTCCGATCGGCATCACGGCGTTTCTCGGCACCTGGAAGTTCGTGCCGGAAAATCAGCCGGCCACGCGAACCGGCATCGACGTTAAGGGCGTGGCGCTACTGTCGGCCGTGCTGCTGCTGGTCATCTACCCGATGACGCACGGGCGCGAAGCCGGCTGGCCGGCGTGGACCTTTGTGATGTTCGCGCTCGCCGTGCCGGTGTTCGCGCTCTTCGTGACGACCGAGCAACGCGTGGAGCGCGGCGGCGGCCATCCGCTCGTGGACCTGCAATTGTTCCGTAACCGGGCATTCGCGCTGGGTCTCGTGCTCGCGTTCCTGTTCTACTGCAATAGCGCGTTTTTCCTGACCTACGGGATCTTCCTGCAAACCGGTTTGCACTGGACGCCGCTCGCCTCGGGCATGGCGATCATGCCGTTCGCGATCGGTTTCGTCGTCGGGCCGCTGACCTCGCCGGCGGTGGTCAAGCGCGTCGGCGGCCATGTGCTCACGCTCGGTTTTTCGATGATGACGGTCGGTTTCACCGTCACGGGTTGGTCCGCCACGCAGTCAGCCACGCCGGATCTGCTGTTCTATTGCGGGCTGGTGTGCGCGGGCGTCGGTCACGGCCTGCTGCTGCCGTCGATCATGCGCATCGTTTTGCTCGAGGTCGTACCGGAGAAAGCCGGACTTGCGTCCGGCGTGGTGTCGTCGACGCTGCAGATCGGTTCGGCGTTCGGCACGGCCGCCATCAGCGGTGCGTTCTTCGGCGCGATCGGCGCTCGCGCGACGTCGGGCGACTACGCGCACGCGTTCCAGATCAGCCTCGCGATCAACGCAGTCCTGATGTTCGTATGCATCGGCTTGAGTGTGCTGCTCGTGCGGCACCAGCAGCTCGCGCTGCGCCGCCCGGCGCAGCCGGTTTGAAAAATCCCGCGGCGGCAATCGTTTTCAACAAAGGTCGCCGGAGTTATTGGGCATTTTTTTAAACGAGAGCGATTTTAAGCATGCCGCATTTACCGGTGAGTGTGTTATTCACAGGTAATTCTGCTATGGCGGATCGGAATAAACCCTGAATAGCTGTCTGCCGGCACATTAGATATGACGAAACCGGATTCGCATTTTCGATCTGGTTGGCCGGGCATTCCGCAGTAAGTCTGGCGATCGTGCAGTGCGGCATGAAGAGGCGGCCAGGCGGCGCATTGCAGGGTTTTCCCGATTTTCATTCCGTACAGCCGGTAGCGGAAGCCATTCCACTGCGGATGAAAACGGTATCAATAAAAAGCGCTTGCAGGCATTAATTTCGATTGTTAATCTTGCCTAACCTTTTAGAGTTTTCCTTCAGCAGGTCTAAAGTCGAAAAAACCGGCGCAATGACTTAAATACCGTTCAACGGTTCCGTAGGGGGATGAATATGCTGACCGCTACCATTGACGCATTCCAGACACCGCTTCCCACCCAGTTCAACACCGGCGACGTCGTCACATTGAAGGAAGGCGGCTCGCGCATGACGGTAACCTACGCAGGCCCCGTGGCGCTCAATCCCGGCGACTGGCTGATTTGCGAATGGTTCGATGAACACGGCGAACTGCGCCGTGAGATGTTTTCACCCGCGAGCGTGCGCGTCGAGCCGCGCTCGATTCCTGCCGGTTCCGTCTTGTGGAACCGCATGAGCCGCGCGGCCTGAACGCCCCGCGGCATGGTTGGCCGGCGCGTTAGCCGATCAACCCGTTTTCCGCTTTGCCACAGCACGCCTGATTTATCTGTCAGAGCGATCCCGCGCGCTCGCGCGTCGCTGCACGCGCACCAGCAGCGCGGAAGAAAACGCCCGCATCCTCACGAGCTTGCGCGTTTCCGCGACCTCGCCCGCGAGGTTCTTCGGCGGGTTCGGTTGCAACGACCAGTAGAGCGCGAGCAGCCAGCCGAACACGGTCCAGCCGAGACAGGCGTTAAAGAGCGCCAGCGTCAGCACGTCATGACGCTTGCGCCGGTCCGCCACGACGGCCGGCAAGAAATAGAGCGCCAGCGCCAGCACCGCGGCGATGGTCTGCACGACGACGTTGCCTCCCATGAAGCGGCTCCTTCCCGATAGGCGACCTATGTCTCGATTGTCGCGCGATTGTTGTGTTTGCGTAAGCTCGCCGAGAAGGCGTTGCGCCGCGAGTGAGATGGCCGCCGCCGGCGGTTCGCGCCAATCTTTCAGCGAGCCCGATGCACTGCGAGGGGTTCAGCCAATCCCGCATCGGGACTATGATGATCGTTTCGACAGAACAGATCCCCACGGACCGCCATCATGATCTCCGACGACACCCAGCAGGCTCAACGCATCAATCCCGAGACGCTACGCGAATTCGTGGACCGCAAGTGGAACGACGAGATCGTGCCCGCGTTGACGGACTACATCGCTGTGCCGGCCAAGAGCCCGGCGTTCGATCCCGAGTGGGTCAAGCACGGCTATCTGGAGCGCGTGATCACCGACGCGGCGCAATGGGCCGAACAGCAGCCGGTGCGCGGCCTGAAACTCGAAATCATTCGCTTGCCGGGCCGCACGCCCGTGATCTTCTTCGAGTCGCCGGCGACGCGTTCGGGCAGCGAGGAAACCATCGTGCTGTACGGGCACCTCGACAAGCAGCCCGAGTTCGACGGCTGGCGCAACGACCTCGGACCGTGGACACCCAAGCTCGAGAACGACAAGCTCTACGGCCGCGGCGGCGCCGACGACGGTTATGCGATCTACGCGAGCATCACCGCGCTTGCCGCGCTGGACGCACAAGGTGTCGAGCGTCCGCGTTGCGTCGGTCTGATCGAAACCTGCGAGGAGTCGGGCAGCTATGATCTGCTGCCTTATGTCGATGCGCTGCGCGAACGCCTCGGCAAGGTGGGTTTGGTGGTGTGCCTGGATTCGGGCGCGGGCAACTACGATCAGCTGTGGCTCACCACGTCGTTGCGCGGGCTGGTGGCCGGCGATCTCGAAGTGCAGGTGCTCGACGAAGGTATTCACTCGGGCGGCTATGGCGGCATCGCGCCGTCGAGCTTCCGGATCATGCGGCAACTGTTCGACCGTCTTGAAGATTCGGCGAACGGCACGCTGCTGCCGAAGGGTTTCCATATCGACATCCCCGCGGACCGTCTGCGCGAAGCGGAAGCCACCGCCAGGATTCTCGGCGACGACGTCTGGAAGAAGCTGCCGTGGGCGTGCGGCCAGGACGGCCGCCAGGTGCTGCCCACCACCACCGATCCGAAGGAGGCCTTGCTCAATTCGACGTGGCGTCCGTCGCTCTCGGTGACCGGCGCGGCCGGCTTGCCCGCGCTCGCTGACGCCGGCAACGTGCTGCGTCCGCGCACCGCGTTCAAGCTGTCGCTGCGTCTGCCGCCGATGATCGAAGCCGAGAAGGCCGTCGCCGAACTGAAGGCGCTGCTCGAAGTCGATCCGCCGTACAACGCCAAGGTCACCTTCAAGCCGGACGCGGGCGCGGCGAGCGGCTGGAGCGCGCCCGACCTCGCCCCGTGGCTCGCCACCGCGCTCAACGACGCGTCGCGCCAGCACTACGGCGCCGACGTCGCGTATATGGGGCAGGGCGGCACCATCCCGCTAATGAACGTACTGAAGGCCGGCTTCCCGAAATCGCAGTTCATGGTGTGCGGCGTGCTCGGACCGAAGTCGAATGCGCACGGCCCGAACGAGTTCCTGCACGTGCCGTACGGCAAGAAGCTCACGGCCGCGGTGGCCGAGGTGATCGCCGCCGCGCCCTGAACGTTTCCTTCCACTATCGCCTGCCCTGAATCCGTCACGTCCACCGACCTTGTGAATGACCGATAACTCGACCGCTCAACCCGTCACGCCCCGGATTCCGGCCGATCAATTGCACGCCTATGTGAGGGCGATCTGGGAGAAGGCGGGCAGCACGCCACGCGAAGCGGAACTGGTCGCCGATCATCTGGTGGCGGCGAACCTGACGGGTCACGACTCGCATGGCGTGGGGATGATTCCGCGCTATGTGGCGTCGCTCGCCGACGGCGAACTTCAACTGAACCTGCACGCCGACGTGGTGAAAGACGCGGGCGCGGTGCTGAGCGTCGAAGGCGGCAAAGGCTTCGGCCAGGTGGTGGCGTTCGAGGCCATGGAGCAGGGCATCGAGCGCGCCAGACGCCTCGGCATCTGCGCGGTCGGCTTGCGCGGCGCGCATCACATCGGGCGCATCGGGCATTGGGCCGAACAGTGCGCGCGGGCGGGGCTCGTGTCGTTCCACTTCGTCAACGTGGCGGGCGATCCGCTCGTCGCGCCGTTCGGCGGCGCGGACCGGCGCATCGGCACGAATCCGTTTTGCGCGGCTTATCCGCGGCCCGGCAAGCCGCCGCTCGTGCTCGACTTCGCGACCAGCACGGTGGCCTATGGCAAGACGCGCGTCGCCTATAACCAGGGCAAGCAGGTGCAGCCTGGCGCGCTGATCGATCACGAGGGCCGCGCCACGCTCGAACCCAAAGTCATGCACGAAGCGCCGTTCGGTTCGCTGACGCCGTTCGGCGGACATAAGGGCTTCGGGCTCGCGGCCATGTGCGAGATCTTCGGCGGCGCGCTGTCGGGCGGCTTCACCACGCACTCCACCACGCTCGGCACGACCAACGCGATCATCAACTGCATGCTGTCGGTGATCATCGATCCCGCCGCGTTCGACGCGCCCGATGCGCAAGCCGAAGCCGACGCGTTCATCGACTGGGTGAAGGCTTCGCCGCTCGCGGCGGGCGCCGGCCGTATCTACGAGCCCGGCGAACCCGAGCGCGTGACGCGCGCGCAGCGCGAAGCCGAAGGTATTCCCGTGGATGCAGCCACGTGGGCGCAGATTCTCGCCGCGGCGCTCGCCGTCGGCATGAGCGCGGAAGAAGCCGGACGCTGGTCCGCGCGTTTGCAATAAACCACTTTGATGTAAAGGCGCGGGCGCGATAAGACGCCCGCGTTTCGCGTTCGATCATGCATAACGGATACACCGTCTGTTAGCCCACCCTTCACAGAAAAAATCATTTCGGCAGTCATCATTTTCGATTGCATTTTCTAATCGAAGACAATTCCTTTATTTTTGCCGGTCCGGCAAGAAATTCTATCTTCGGCCTTGCGCAAATTGATCGCCGCCGCGCACTGTTTGTGGGTCAATTTCGCCCATCTTCGGTGCGCAAGCGTTTGCGTCGATGCGACATGCCGCCGAGCGTTCTCTTTCCCGCAGAACGCCTGCTGACGGGCTTTTGAACGCGGCTTGCATTCATCTGTTGGTTACCCCGCTCCCATCCGATTCCGGTCTGCTTTAGGCTCGCATAGCAATACCAGTGTTTAACCTTAAAAGGACCGTTCAAAATGAATCTGCATAACCATCACGCCTGCCGTCCGTTCCTCGAAGCCGGCAATCTTTCGCAAATTTCGGCTTACTACGAAGAAGGCCGCAACGTCATGTGGATGATGTTGCGGGCGCAGCCGCGTCCCTGTTTCAATCTCGACCTGGTCCATGACATCCTGGAACTCGCGCAGGCAGCACGAGAGTCGGGATTGCCGATCGATTTCTGGGTCACCGGTTCGCTGATTCCGACCATGTACAACGTCGGCGGCGATCTGGACTTCTTCGCGGAGGCGATCCGCGCCGGCAAGCGTCAGGCGCTGATGTCGTATGCGCGCGCGTGTGTGGATTGCGTGCATGCGGCGTCGCGGGGATTCGACACGGGGGCGATCTCGATCGCGATGGTGGAGGGCACGGCACTCGGTGGGGGCTTCGAGGCCGCGCTCGCGCATCACTTTCTGCTCGCGCAGAGCGACGCACGCATGGGCTTTCCGGAGATCGCGTTCAATCTGTTCCCGGGCATGGGCGGTTATTCACTGGTGGCGCGCAAGGCCGGCATGCGGCTCGCGGAGGAGTTGATCGGGGTCGGCGAATCGCATACGGCCGAATGGCACTACGGCAAGGGTCTGGTCGATCAACTGTTCGAACCCGGCGAAGCCTATATGGCGACCCGTACTTTCATCGACACGCTCAAGCCGAAAATGAACGGCATCCGGGCGATGCTGCGGGCGCGCCAGCGCGTGCTGCAACTCTCGCGTGCCGAGCTGATGGAAATCACCGAGGATTGGGTCGACGCCGCCTTCACGATCGAGGAGAAGGATCTCGCCTTCATGGAGCGGCTGGTGATGCTGCAGAACCGCCGTACCTCGAACCTGCGTCAGACGGCCAGCGCGGCCAATTTCGCCTGAACTGACCGGAGGTCGGCCACGGTTTCGGCCGCGTGCTTGCCCACCAGTTTGACCGCGATAAGCCGCAAGGGGGGCGGCGCCGGAAGCTCAGGCAATCAGCCTGAGCTTCTGTCTATCCTGCAACCAGCGTTCGAATTCAGCCGCCGGCATGGCCTGACCGTACAGGAAGCCCTGCACGTAATCCACGCCCAGGCCCTTCATGAACACTTCTTCCGACTCGGTCTCGATCCCTTCGGCGACCACCTTGAAATTCAATTCTTGCGCGACGGCCACCATGGAGCGCACCAGTGCCTGCGCTTTGGTGTCTGCGTTGATCGAGCGCACGAAGCTGCGGTCGAGCTTGATGACGTCGAGCGGAATCCGGCCGAGCTGCGAGAGCGACGAATAACCCGTGCCGAAATCGTCCAGATGAACCTGCGCGCCGAGCTGGCGGAACTGCTTGATCAGATCGATCGCGGCCGTTTCGTCTTCGATCAGGCAGCTCTCGGTCAGTTCGAGATCGATCAGGCAGGGGTCGAGCCTGGCGTTGTGCAGCGCCTCGCTGAAATGGCGGACCACCGCCGTATCGACCAGTTGCCGCGCCGACACGTTGATCGCGATGCGCAGGTTGTAGCCATCCGCCTTCCATTTGGCGGCCTGCTTCGCAGCCGTTTCCATGACCCAGCGGCCCAGCACGCCGATCAGCCCGGACTCTTCCGCGTAACGGATGAACTCGCTCGGCATGATCTGCCCGCGCTCCGGCGAATTCCAGCGCACCAGCGCTTCGACGCCCTGTACCACACCGGTGGCGAGCGACAGTTTCGGCTGGTAGTGCAGCGTCAGCTGGCCTTCTTCGAGCCCGCGCCGCAGGTTGGTGTCGAGCCACATGTATTCGGCGACGCGGCGGTTCATTTCCGGCGAAAACACGCGGTGCGTGCGCTTGCCTTCGTCTTTGGCGACGTACATGGCCGTGTCGGCCGAGCGGATCAGCGACTCGAGGCTGTCGCCGTGTTCCGGATACAACGCAATGCCGATCGAGCAGCCCGTGTAGACCTCCACGAGCCCGAGGGCGAACGGCGTGCGCATGCGTTCGAGAATGCGTTGCGCGGTGGTTTCGAGTTCGTGCGCCGTGCCCTTGGCGGCGAGCACGATGAATTCGTCGCCACCGAGCCGCGCGAGCGTATCGCCTTCGTTCAGACACTCGCTGATGGCCGACGAGACATCGCGGATCAGGCGGTCGCCGAAGACATGGCCGTAGTGGTCGTTGACCTTCTTGAAGTTGTCGAGGTCGAGGAACAGCACGCCGACGGTTTCGCACGGCGCGGCGTCTTCGATGGCGGCGCGGATCTTGTCCTGGATCGCGTTGCGGTTCGCGAGGCCGGTGAGCGAGTCGGTGTTCGCCAGTTCGGTGAGGCGTTCCTGCGCGAGCCGTTCCTCGGTGATGTCGGTGCCGGAGCAGATCAGGAATTGTTCGTCGACGCCGCTGCCGCTCTGCACGAACTTGTTGCGGAACAGAAAGAGCCGCTCGCCGTGCACTGTTTTGACGCGCCGCTCGACTTCGTACGACACGCCGCGATTGAAGAAGCCCGCAATGTTCTGGCTGGAGGCCGCGCCGTCTTCGGTGGACATGAACAACGCCCAGACGTTGCGGCCGACGATGTTCTCTTCCTTGACGCCCGTGAGTTCCTCGGCAAGACGGTTGAAGCGCTGTATTCGACCATGCCGGTCGACGATCACGACGACCGAATTCACTTCGGACACCACTTGTTCGGCAAACGAGAGGCCGTGGACCAGATCGCGGGCGACGGATTCGGTGTCGTCATAGGCCGACGCGGTGCCGGCCCAGCTGTTGCTGCTGAGCTTTTTGCCGACCAGATGCAAACGCAACGGTTCGCCGAACAGCCGCACGTCGAGCACGAGATGCGAGGTCACGCCCGTGAGGCAGCGGATTTGCGAAGCCTGCTGAGGATTCAGCGGAATGGCGACATTGGCCGGCACGTCGCCGGTTACGGGCGTGAGTTCGAGCGCGTTGCTGTCGTTCGACAGACGCCAGCATGGGCTGCTTGTGCCGAACTGGGCAAATAGCACCTGCTCGTGTTGGTCGTCGTTCATGAGATCCCCGGGCGGTGTGTGCCGGTGGCCGCCTTGCAGGCGGAGTCGGCAAACAGTCTTCATCATACTTAAGACTGTCCCCATTGTAGCGAAGCGATTGGAATTAAGGCTTATAAAGATTAACGGTTAGTAAGCCTTCTGCCTTTAGCCTTTTCTACATCCTTTTTCACATGCTCTTTTTCGGCCATACGCAGGCAATTTACGGCGATCGGCGCGCATTCTTAAAGCTAAAACCGCCGCGTCAGCCACGCGCGAGCCTTCTCCCTTTCGACGGGAACCGTTTCCAGTGACGCGTCGAACCAGAAAGTCCCCGCTGCGAGCGTGGCCGCCACGACGCCGTCGCGATACAGAATCCGGTTTCCCGCGACTGCGGGCACCCGTTCGCCGACCAGCAGAGTGCCCGCGAGATTTAACGGATCGGTCCCGGCGACGCAGACAAAAGCACCGTCGTTCGCATGCCGCCGAACTTCTCGCAGCACGGGAATCGCTTCGGGCAGCGCAAATTGTTCGCCGGCGAGACCATTCACAAATCGTCCGCCGCGAATCACGCCGCGCGCTTCGAGCCGCTGAAAAACGCGCAACAAGTCGCGCCACGGCGGAAGCCACTCGGCTTCGCGTTCGAGCAGGCGCCAGAACACCACGCCATAACGGCGCAACAGCGTCATCGCGACATGTTCGAGCACTTCAGGCGGCAATTGCCGGCGGCGCTCCGGCACATTCTCTGCCGCAGCTACCGTGGAGGGCCGGTTGACCAGCGCCCAGCGTCCGGCGTCGTCCATACCGCCGATCAGCGCGCTAGAGCGCGCGCGCCGGTTGCTGGAAAACGCGTTGCGTTTGGCGACGGGCTTCAGCAAGGCGCGCAAGCCCGCGAAGCTGTCGGAGTTCACGAGACCCGCAGCGACCAGTTCGCCCAGCGCGCTCTCCAACTCCATACGCAATACGCGAACTTCGGTGAGCAATTCGTCGAAGAACATCGCGCCGTGTTGCACGAGCGTTTCATACACGCTTTGCGCGCGCGCCGACAGCTCCGGTTGTTTCGAAGGATCGAGCAACGCGCTCCACACGCGCACCTGCGCGCGCGGCAGCAGCACGATCGGCGTACTGCGGATCGGCCCGGCGGCGCCGCGCGCGCGTTCCGTCAGGCGCGTCCAGACTATCTTGCCGGCCCGGCATAGTTCGTCGAGCGAAGTATTCGCGTAGGCCTTCACGCGCGCGGGCAGGATGTCTTCCTCCCAGGCGGCCGCCGCGGCCTGGAAGCCTTCGAGCTGTTCGAGGACCGCGGCCAGCGCCTCGCGCCCCTCGCTGCGCGTGTCCGGCGTCAGATGCTGCCACTCGAACAGAAAGCGCATGAAGTCGTGCCGTTCCACCGGCTCGATCTCGCGCCGCAAGCGTTTCACGGTGTAACGGTGAATCCGCGCGAGCAGATGCCGTTCGCACCATTCTTCTTCGGCGGCTTGCGGCGTGAAGCGGCCGCGCATCACGTAGCCTTCGGCTTCGAGGCGCGTCAGGCTCTGTTCGACCGATGCGGCCGGCAATTTCAGCGCTTCGGCAATCGCGCCGACAGGCAGCGGGCCGAAGCCGGTCAGACGCGCACGGAGCACGTCGAGCAAGGCGTCGTCAGCGTTCCAGGTTTCTGTGTAGCCTTTCGGCGCGGCGAGCGGCGGCGCGAATTCAGCGCGCGGATAGAGCGCCTGAAGACAGGTGACGCGTTCGACCGGCAGCCACAGGGCGCAATTGTGGGCGAGCTGCAAGCGGGTGGCGCGCCCGGATTCGGCCAACGACGCGAGCCAGGCCGGCCAGCCTTCGTTGCGGCGCGCTTCGCTCTCGGTGAGGCACGCGAGTCCGGTCAACGCTTCGTGCATTTCATCGGCGTTGCGCGCCTGCGGCCACGCCTCGTCGCGCACGCTTTCGATCGCTTCCGCGTCGAGCGCGCCGAGATCGTCGGCATTCGACGGGTCGGTCCAGCGGCGGTTCAGCACGGCCTGCGTGCGGCGCTCCTCGATCGGCGCGTCGTCGAGATAGGCGTACGGTTTCGCGTTGAGGATTTCGGCGGCGAGCGGCGAGGGCGCCGGCAAATCGCGCGCGACCAGTTGCACGTCGCCCTGTTCGATACGGCGCAGCAGCCCGAGCCAGCGTTCACTGTCCATCGCTTCGTGCAAACAGTCGTCGACGGTTTGGTCCACTAACGGATGGCGCGGCAGTTCCCGTTCGCCGACCACGTTCTCGAGGCACGCGGCCTGTTCCGGAAACACGTTCATCAGCAGATCCTCGCTGCGCATGCGCTGCAATTGCGGCGCGGTCTTACGCCCGCCGGTGTAGCGCGGCAGGCCGAGCGCGGTGGTCGCGTTCCAGCGCCAGCGCACGCCGAACAGCGGCGCATCGAGCAGCGCCTGAATCAGCAGGTGCTCGGCGCTGTTCGAATGCAGATAGCGCCATACTTCGTCGAGCACGAAGGAATGGCTGCCGGTCAGCGACAGCACGATCGCGTCTTCGGTGGCGGCGGCTTGCAGCTCGAAGTTGAAGGTCCGGCAAAACCGTTTGCGCAGCGCGAGGCCCCACGCGCGGTTCACCCGGCTGCCGAACGGCGCGTGGATCACGAGCTGCGTGCCGCCGGATTCGTCGAAGAAACGCTCCATGACCAGCGTATTCTGCGTGGGCAGTACGCTGAGCGCGGCGCGCGCGCGGGCGAGGTAGTCGACGATCTGGCGCGCGGCGGCTTCGTCGAGCTGCAGGTTGTCGACCAGCCAGCCGATCGCGTGATCGATGCGGGCGGCAAGCGTTTCGGCTTCGGCGCCGTTTTCGTCCGCCGTGTTTTTATCGTCGAGAAGACGCTCGATCTGTTCGCGCAAACGCGCGACGCCGAACGACAACTCGTCGCTGCGCCCTGGCGCTTCGCCGAGCCAGAACGGAATGTTCGGCGGCTGCCCTTGCGCGTCCTCGACCCGCACGCGCCCGCTTTCGATCCGCAGAATCCGGTACGACGCGTTGCCGAGCTGAAACACGTCGCCGGCCAGACTTTCGACGGCGAAATCCTCGTTGACGGTGCCGATATTGATCGCCTGCGGTTCGAGCACGACGGCGTAGTCCGCGTTTTCGGGAATCGTGCCGCCCGAGGTGACGGCGACCAGCTTGCCGCCGCGCCGGCCGCGCAGCGTGCCGCTTACCACGTCGCGATGAACGTAAGCGGCGCGCGGACCGTTGCGGCTCGTGTAGCCCTCGGCGAGCATGCGCAGCACGGCGTCGTACTGCTCACGCGTCAGGTCCGCGTAGGGGGCGGCGCGCCGCATGAGTTCGAACAGCGCGTCTTCGTTCCACTCGGCGCTCGAGACTTCCGCGACGATCTGCTGGGCCAGCACATCGAGCGGCGCGCGCGGAATGCGCAGCGCGTCGAGTTCGCCGCGCCGCACGCAATCGAGCAGCGCGGCGCATTCGATCAGATCGTCGCGCGAATTCGGAAACAGCCTGCCTTTCGGCATGCCGCCGACATGGTGGCCCGAGCGTCCGACGCGTTGCAGGAACGGCGCGATTGCGCGGGGCGAACCCATCTGGCAAACCAGATCGACGTCGCCGATATCGATGCCGAGTTCCAGCGAAGCCGTGGCGATCAGCACGCGCAGTTCGCCGCGTTTCAGGCGCTGTTCGGCATCGAAACGATGTTCTTTCGCGAGGCTGCCGTGGTGCGCGGCGACCGCGTCCTTGCCCAGCCGTTCGGTCAGGTGACGCGCGGCGCGTTCGGCCATGCGGCGCGTATTGACGAAAATCAGCGTGGTGCGATGCATCGCCACCAGTTCGGCGAGGCGATCGTAGACGCGCTCCCATACTTCGTTGGGCATGACCGCTTCGAGCGGCACCGGCGGAATCTCGAGCGCCAGATCGCGTTCGCGAATGTGACCCACGTCGACGATCGCGCAATCGGCGGGAATGCCGCTGTCGATACTGCCGCCGCCCACCAGAAAGCGCGCGACCGCGCTCACCGGCTTTTGCGTCGCCGACAGACCGATGCGCGGCAAACGCCGCTGGCAAAGCGCATCGAGCCGCTCCAGGCTGAGCGCCAGATGGCTGCCGCGCTTGCCGCCGGCGAGCGCGTGAATTTCATCGACGATCACCGTGCGCACGGTAGAGAGCATGCGGCGGCCGGAGTCCGAACCCAGCAGCACGTAAAGCGATTCCGGCGTGGTGACGAGAATATGCGGCGCGCGCTTTTTCAACGCGTTGCGTTCCTGCTGGGTGGTGTCGCCGGTCCGCACGGCGGTGCGGATATCCAGCGGCGGCAAGCCGCGCGCGTGGAGTTCCGCCGTGATGCCTTGCAACGGCATTTGCAGATTGAGGCGGATGTCGTTGGAGAGCGCCTTCAGCGGCGACACGTAGACCACCAGCGTTTCGTCCGGCAATGCGCCGCCGTTGGCGAGGCCTTGCTGGACCAGATCGTCGAGCGCGGACAGAAAGGCGGTGAGCGTCTTGCCCGAACCGGTCGGCGCGGCGACCAGCGTCGAGCGGCCACAGCGAATCTGCGGCCACGCGGCGGCCTGGGCGTCGGTCGGCGCGGGAAAAGTCTTGAGGAACCAGCTCGCGACCGCGGGATGGAAATCGGCAAGCGCGCCGGCCGTCGAGAGCCCGACAGCGGGCGTCGCGACGGATGGCGCGGCGGGTGCCGCGCCCAAGGCAGCAGTGGTGGAGGAAGCCGAAGTCATGCTTGCATAGTTGGGGGCGGGGCGTGCCATATCCAGAGGGCGGCGAAAGCAGCCGGTTGCAAGGTTCAGGAATCAGTCTGGCAGGTTTACTCCGGTTTTGCCGAGGGCTACATGTCGGCATTTATGTCGCAATCGGCAGCCGCGTCGAGGGAATATTTGCCGCGTGGCGCGCGCCTGGTTCTCGCGCTGCCCGATTCCGCCGATTGCAGTACTCTCTACGCCTCACCCATCCACGAACCACGTTGGAGTCTCGGCGATGCGATACAACCAGTTGGGCCGTACCGGAGTTTTTGTTTCAGAGCTATGTTTGGGCACGATGACCTTCGGCGGCGGCGGGGGCATCTGGAAGCAGATCGGCGATCTGCAGCAGGCCGACGCGGAGCGGCTGGTCGGCCGGGCGCTCGACGCGGGCATTAATTTCATCGACACAGCCGACGTCTACTCGGAGGGCCTGTCCGAACAGATCACGGGCCAGGCGTTGAAAAACCTCAAGGTGCCGCGCGACAAAGTCGTGGTGGCCACCAAGGTCTTCGGCCAGACGGGCGAGTTTCCCAATGCGCGCGGCGCCTCGCGTTATCACATCATCGACGGTGTGAAGGCGAGTTTGAAGCGTCTGCAACTCGATCACGTCGACCTGTATCAGATTCACGGCTGCGATCCTGCCACGCCCATCGAGGAAACCGTGCGCGCGCTCGACACGCTGGTGCAGCACGGCCATGTGCGCTACGTGGGCGTGTCGAACTGGGCCGCGTGGCAGATCGTGAAAGCGCTCGGCATTTCCGAGCGCCTCGGGCTCGCGCGCTTCGAAACGCTGCAGGCGTATTACACGCTGGCGGGCCGCGACCTCGAACGGGAACTCGCGCCGATGCTGCACAGCGAAGGCCTCGGCCTGATGGTGTGGAGTCCGCTCGCGGGCGGCCTGCTGAGCGGCAAATATGGACGTGAGCAGCAGGGCGAGGCGGGCAGCCGCCGCACCACGTTCGATTTTCCGCCCGTCGATCTCGAGCGCGCGTATGACTGCATCGACGTGATGCACGGCATCGCCGAGGCGAAGCAGGTGTCGGTCGCGCAGATCGCGCTCGCGTGGCTGCTGCATCAACGGGTGGTGACCACGGTGATCGTCGGCGCGAAGAAGGTCGAGCAACTCGACGACAACATCGCCGCGACCGCCGTCTCGCTCACCGCGGACGAGCTAGCGAAGCTCGATCAGGTCAGCGCGCTGCCCGCGGAATATCCGGGCTGGATGCTGGAGCGGCAAGGCGAGCCGCGCCGCAAGCAGCTTGAAGAGGCTCGGCATCCGGCGGCGTAGCGGCAGCGGCTGGCGAAAGCGGCGCCGGTTGACCGGGCACGCCGCTTCGGCTACCCCAGGCATCTCGCGATGCCGCCGCTCATTGCGCGGCGGCCTGCGCTGCGCCGTCCGCCTGCGCGGTATATGCGGCGGCGGCATCGATTGTGCGAGCCGAGTACACCATCGCGGCTCCGGCGTTGATGGCGACCGCCACGCCCAGCGCTTCGGCGATTTCCTCGCGCGTCGCGCCGTGCTTGAGCGCTTCGGCGGTGTGCACGGTAATACAGCCGTCACAACGCAAGCTGACCGCCACCGCGAGCGCGATCAGTTCGCGCGTCTTGGCGCCGAGCAGGTCCTTCTTCTGACCGGCGCTCGAGAGCGCCTGATAGCCCCTGACGGTATCCGGCGACAGCTTGGCGATCTCGCCGATACGGCCGACCAGTTCTTGACGGTAATCGATCCAGTTCAACATGGCAGTGCTCCTTGGTCTGATGCGCGTCGGCGGGTGCCGGCGTCGTGAGACAAGTATTGCGCCGCGCCGCGATATCCTGAATACTCGATTCGCTCAACTTTTAGCGCGTTCGTCTCATGGATACGCTCAGCCGACTGATCGACCTCGCCCGGCCTCAGGCCAGTCTTGACCTGCGTTGCCTGCTCTCGGGCGCGTTCGATATCGACCATGCCCCGCTGGAAGCGGGCATTGCGCCATTTCATCTGGTGCTGGACGGCGCATGCGTCGTCGAAACCGCCGACGGCACGCAGCGTGAGTTGCGCACGGGCGACTTCATGCTGTTTCCGCGCGGCGCGGCGCATCGTGTGCGCGATGTGCAGCGCTCGGCCGCCACGGCGCCGTTGACGCAAAGCCATGACGGCATGCTGCCGTTGCGACGCAACGACGGCCATGGCGGCCATGGCGGCCACGGCGGCCACGACAGCGCGCGCATCCCCGCCGACCTCGATCTGCTTTGCGGCCGCTTCGTCTATTCGCCGGGTTCGTCGGCCTTGCTGCTGAACGCGCTGCCCGATCCGTTCCATGTCTCGCTGAGCGGCATGGAAACGCTGGGCTCGCTGCAAACGGTGATCGCGCTGATGCGCAGCGAAGCCGAACGGCGCCAGGCGGGCGCGCTCGCCATCGTCACCGCCTTGAGCCACGCGCTGCTCGCCATCGCGCTGAGGGTGCACGGCGAGCAGAATGCGGCGGCTTCAGGCGTGCTCGCATTGCTTGCCGACGCGCGCCTCGGCGCTTCCGTGCAGGCCATGCTGAGCGCGCCCGAACGGGCGTGGACCATCGCCGAACTGGGCGATCTCGCCGCCATGTCGCGCGCCACTTACGCACGCCATTTCAACGAGCGCGCGGGCATGACGGTGATGGACTTTCTCACGCAGATCCGCATGACCATCGCGTGCGATCTGCTGCGCCGCACGCAGCGCAGCGCGGCCGAGATCGGCGAGGCGGTGGGTTATCAATCGGAAGCCGCCTTCGGCAAGGCGTTTCAGCAAAGTGTCGGCGTGCCGCCGGGACGCTACCGGCGTCGTCCGCAAGAGAACGATGGGGCGGAAACTAGCTAAGGCTTGCCTGGTTTGCCGAACCAGCGATGCTCGATCCACGACATCAGGAAGGCCACCAGCAACGCGCAGATCGTGCCGAGCGTCACTTCGCCGAGGCGCATGAGGGCTTTGTCCCACGCGGGCCCCATGCCCGGCACCAGCAGCATGATCGTCGCCGTGATGCCGCCCAGGCGCGCCGCGCTGCCGACGTTCAGCACCCAGCACAGCGCGATCGCCACACCCACCGTGGCCGCATAGGCCGCGAAATAGCCGGCGCCGAACGTGGCGCCCAGCAGCCCGCACAAGCCGCCCACCATCGCGCCGATGAATTGATCGCGCGACAGGTTGCGGGTGTCGACATAGCTGTGCTGGCTGACCGCGATTGCGGTGATGGCGGCCCAGAAGCTCTGCTCGGTATGCAGCAGGCGGCCGATGGCGACCGCGAGGCTCGCGCCGGCGACCGCCTGCACGGCCATGAAGCTGCCTTCGATCAGGCGCTCGCCGAGCGGCAACGACTTTAGGAAGGCAAACAGCGAGTTGGCGGCGCTCGTCCGTGCCGCGCGGCGGGAATCGTCGGGTGGGGTCATCGAATGGGAGCAGCGTTGTTGCAGTATGGAGGTCCCGTATTCTAGCGACTCCAATTGACGGTCGAGCTAACCTTCTGGACTGCGCAGCCGGCGATACCAGCTCATCAACGGTGTCGCCGAAACGCCGTGAATCACCACCGACGCCGCGATCACCGCCAGCGTGAGCGGCACGAGCGGGGCGACGTCCGCGGTAGCGCGATTTTCTAGCGCGTACGCCAGGTAGTAAAACGAACCGATGCCGCGTATGCCGAACCAGCTCATCAAACGGCGCTGCGTCGGCGTCGCGCTCGACCCGAGCAACGACAGCTCCACCGATACCGGCCTCACGAGCACGAACAGCGCCGCCGTCAGCGCGACGGTCTGCCAGGTGAAGAGCGGCGCATGTATCGTGGCGAGCACGTTGCCGACCATTGCCATGACGGCAACCTCGGCGATGCGTTCGAGCTCGATCGTGAAGCCGAGCACCGACTCCGTCATATACGCGTGCGCTTTGCTTGGATTGGCCGCGGTCGCCTCGACATCTTCGGAATCGACGGTGCCGATGGTTTCGCGAGGCGACTGGCCGCCGCTCGCGCGGTGTTCGACCCGGCGCATCGCGACGCCGGCCGCGAACACGGCCAGAAAACCATATGTATGCGCGAGCTGCGCGGCGCCGAAGGACAGCACGATCAGACCCAGCGCGAAAAACCCCTCGAGTCCGAGTGCCTGAGCGTGGCGAGTGCGCAGCCATGTCACCGCGTGGGTCGTGGCCCAGCCGAGCGCTCCGCCGATCGCGATTGCGCCCGCCACGCCCCACACGATGCCGCCCACGAGTGCCAGGTTGAACAGATCGCCCGCTTGGGCGGCGGGTGCAGCGCATAGCGCGAGGCCCAGCATCGCGAAGGGCAGCGCGATGCCGTCGTTCAGTCCGCCTTCGCCGGAAAGCGCGAAGCGCAGCAGATCGTGGTCGCCGGGGTTGTGCACCTGCACGTCGTGGGCCAATACCGGATCGGTCGGCGCGAGGATCGCGGCCAGCAGCAAGGCCGGCCCCCAGCCGAGATGCAGGACGTACACGCCGAACAGCATCAGCAGCGGAATGGTCGCGAGCATCGCAAGAAAGCCGAGACGCAGCGGCACGGTCCAGAGTTTTTCGAGCATGCCGAGCCGAAGCCGCAGGCCGATGGCGAACAGCGAGACGAGCAGCGCGACTTCGGTGACGATACGCAGCAGATGCGCGTCGGCGATCATATCGAGGCGCAACAGGCCGACACCGGGCGGCCCGAGAAAGTAGCCGAACGCGAGATAAAACATGGCGGCGCTGACAGGCAGCCGCTGCAGTGTCGTTGCCGCGAGGCCCATAAAGACGAGCACGGCGCCGACGATGAGAAACCACAAAGTTTCGTGCATGAACATCCGGTGAGGGCCCGCCGCGCCTGCCGCGTGCGTGGCCGGTTGAAGAAAGGTGCGCCCGGACGCGTCACACTGACGCGTCACTTCAAGGCGCGCGTCCGAACGCTTCGCGCAGCTTGCGCTTGGCCTGCTGCAAGGTGTCGCGGCGCGCTTTCGGCAGGTTCCTGCCGGCCCGATTGATATAGAAGTTCAGCATCGACATGGCCGACTGAAACGGCGTGCCTTTGCGGCGGCGGCTTTTCGTGGACGACCGTTTGAGCGATTGCGCGATCGACTCCGCGCTGCCGGTCTTGAACACATCGTGCTCGATATCCATCGCGTCACTGGTTTCCATTACGTGATGCGACCATTTCTGCGGGCTTTTGGCGCGATGCGCCGCGTGAGCCTGGGCATGCCGCTGGCGCGGCGGCCGGCCCGACTTGCCGCGCGAGACCGGGTGCTTGGACTTGCTGGTGGATTTTTTTCGGGTGGCCATGCTGCGCCTCCTTATTGGGTCGTGCGCGCGCTGAATGCGCTTATTGTGCGCTCAAAGTTAAACGCGCCGGCTGCCGCGATGGCGGCATGCCGGCGCATCGGTGCCGGGGCGCGTGGGGGCTCATGGCCACGCGCGCCCGCCGTGAGCAAGCGTTACAACTTCAACCCGCCAGCCTCCGGCGCGTCCGACGACGCGGGCGGAATGTCGCCCACGCCGTAGTCCTCGCGACGCACAATCGAGTCGCGGCCCCAATAGGGTTCGCTGCCGTAGTACTGGTGCACGGAAGTGGCCCACGTCTGGTCCGCCATGGAGGGCCAATGGTCTTTGTCGAAGCCCGGTGCGTTTTTCACGCGTTCCGCGGTCATGTTCAGCACGAAGCATTTGCGGCCGGTATCGAGCGTCAGTGCGTGCCATGGAATGGCGAGCAGCTTGTCGCCGATGCCGAGAAAGCCGCCGTTCGAGAGCACGGCATACGCAACGCGGCCCGAGCTGACGTCGAGCATGATGTCCTTGATCTTGCCGATATCTTCGCCGTCGCTGCTGAGCACCTTGTTGCCGTCGAGCGTGGCGGCGGCCATCACGTCCGGGCCGGGGCCTTCCGCGGTCGCGCTGCCTTTTCCGACGATCCGGGCGCCCTGATCCTGGCGCATGCCGGATTGCGTTTGTGTCTGGTTCACCATGATGAGGCTCCTCTACAGGTTGGGTGTGTGAAGCGTTGAGCAACCAGCGTTCCTTCATGAGCCGGAGGGAATGCGCGCGGATATTGCGGCGGGTGATCCAGGCATCGCGGGTGTGTGCGTCTCGCGCGAAGCGCGTGCGCTGAGTCGCGCTGATCCGCGTAAAGCGTGCTGACGCGATTGAAAATATTTCGCCAGTGAGAGGAGGGCGACGAGGACGACATGCCCTCGTCGTGAGGCATAGGCCTTGCGGGACGTTCGACCAGCAGCGCGATCAATCACTTGCGTGCGCTGTCCATCTACCCTCGGAGAATTTGATGAAACATACAAAAGCATTGCTGGTGTCGGCACTCGTTGCCATGTCGGGCGCAGCGTTCGCACAAGCGGGCGGCGGCAACGGTAACGGCGGCAACAGCGGCTCCGGCGGTTCGGGTAATGCTCACGGCGCGGCGACCGCGGCGCCCACCACGGACGGACAGCCTACGTCCGGAGCGATGAGTTCAAGCGGCTCCAAATCGCATCACATGTCCAGGTCGAAAATGAAGAAGCCGAAGACCGATTCGACGAATATGCCGGGTGCGGATGCGAGCAGCGATACGAAAGGTCAGTGAACGCGCCGTGAAGCGGCGGGGCTAACGCGACAAGTCAAGAAGCGCGAAGCGCCGTGAGCCGCAATCTCTCCAGCTTCTAATTTCCAGGCTTTAAGGCGCGGTCTGTTTCACTGCACGTGATGCACCCGCCGCGCGCGTGCCCGCAACCCGCGGCGCGGCCGCTCGCCGCGCGGCTTGCGCACCAGACTTCGCATCGACCTTTGCGGCCGCCGCCTTGCGCACCACGGGCGACTTCTTCAGCAAGCTCGTGATCGAATCGTCGATGCTTTCCGCCACCGCCGATTCACGCGCTTTGCGGCCTTTCGCGCCGGCCTGCCGCGCGAGCTTTGCCGCGCGTTTCTCCGCCTGCGCGAGCAGCGTGGCCAAGGCGACTTCATCCACTTTCAGCCCGCGGCGCGATTGCCCGGGCGCCAGACGCTGCAATTCGTCCGCTTCGAACGAACTGATCACAGCGGGATGGATGTAGCAACGCCTGCACACGGCCGGCGTATTGCGCAGTAACGCCGCCACGTCCTTCACGGTCGCGACGATATGACGGCGCGCTTCCGCCGCACTGCTGCACATCAGACGACGCAGCGCGGCCAGCGCATAGACGCTGCCGGCCCACGTGCGATAGTCCTTGGCCGTGAAATCCGCGCCGCTCGCGCGGCGCAGATAGTCGTTGATGTCGGCGGAGCCGACGGTGCGGCGCGTGCCGTCCTCGTCGAGATACTGGAACAGGTCGTGGCCCGGCAGTTCGGCGCAACGCCGCACGATGCGTTTGATGCGCGGATTGTTCACTGTCACGTCGTGCTCGATGCCGCTCTTGCCGCGAAACTTGAAGCGCAACTGGCCGGCTTCGATCTTCACGTGCTTCTTGCGCAGCGTCGTCAAACCGTATGACTGGTTATCGCGCGCGTATTCCACGCTGCCGATCCGGATCAGCGTCGTGTCGAGCAGCTGCACGATCGCGGCGATGACTTTGTCGCACGGCATGCCCGGCAGATTCAAATCGCGCGCGACACGGGCGCGAATTTTCGGCAATGCATGGCCGAACTCGGCCATGCGCTCGTATTTGTCCGCGTCGCGCGTTTCGCGCCAGCGTGGGTGATAGCGGTATTGCTTGCGGCCGCGCGCATCGCGGCCCGTCGCCTGGATATGGCCGCGCGCATCCGGACAGATCCACACGCTTTCATACGCCGGCGGGATGGCAAGCGCGTTGATGCGTTTGATTTCGTCTTCATCGTCGATGCGTTTGCCCGACACGTCGAAATACGCGAAGCCGTCTTTTTCACGCTGGCGTGTGATGCCGGGTTTCGTGTCGTCGGCATGGCGCAAACCCGGCGGCATGACGGCGGGCGTGAGCTGTTTCGCGCTGTCTTCGTCCGTGCGTTCAGGACGGCGTTGAATCGGGGTGGAGGTGGCAGCCATCGTCGAAAGTAGAAATTTCAAGCGGAAGGCGCGTGGCGCCGGTGACCGTGCCTGCAAGCAAAGGCAGTGCCCAGCGCCGGCGTCGGCGCGGCGGGCAGGGTTGTTTCGGTCGCGTTGGTTGCTTCGGATTGCTTCGCGGCCGAGCGGAACAGTCCTTGCGAACTCTCGCCATGGGTAACGAACGAAACGAATCAACCAAGGAGAGCGCCATGAGCAGCACCCTGAATCCCGATGAAGAGCCGCAACAGGTCGTCAAACAAACCGCCGGCACCACCGGCGCGCTCGGTCCGAGCGATTCGTCGGACAGCGGCAGCGATGTCGCCGGTGCGAAGCGTCATGAGTTCGACGTGGATACCGAACTGGACAATCACGCGCTCGAAACCGGCGACACCGAACTCGGCAGCGATACGGATCGTGCCGGCACAGGCGAGCGCGCCGCGGCCGACGGCGATTCAACCCTCGTTCCGGACGCCGATATCGAGCCCGACCGTGTGATCGATCCGCTGGCTAACGACGATGACGGCCTCGACGACGACTCGCAAGGTCTTTGAACCGGCCCTGGGCAGCTGCCGCTCGACGGGCACGTGAAGCGGGCATAGGCGCAGGCACGTGAAGCGGACGCATGGGCACGTACTTTGCTGACACCGTTCTTAACGAAAAGGCCGACCACGCAGCACAGCCGGCCCGGCAATGAAATGAAGGAGAGTAGGCATGGCAAGCACGCTGAATGGTTACAAGGTGGCGGTACTCGCAGTGGACGGATTCGAGCAGGCCGAACTGATCGAACCGCAACGCGCGCTCGTCGAGGCGGGCGCAACGGTGCATGTCATTTCAGCGAAGCCCGGCAATATTCAGGGTTTCAAGCACGTGGATAAAGGCGACGCCGTCGAGGTGAATGCGACGTTCGACAAAGCCAGCGCGGACGACTACGACGCGGTGGTGTTGCCAGGCGGCGTGGTCAACGGCGACGCGATCCGTCTGCTGCCGCAGGCGCAAGCCTTCGTCAAAGCAGCCGACAACGCGAAGAAGCCGATCGCGGTGATCTGCCATGGCGGGTGGTTGCCAGTGTCGGCTGGAATCATCAAGGGCCGCACGATGACGAGTTGGCCGAGCCTGCAGGACGACATTCGCAATGCGGGCGGCACGTGGGTGGACCGGGAAGTGGTCGAGGACGGCAATCTGATCAGCAGCCGCAAACCCGACGATCTCCCCGCCTTTAACAAAACGCTGATTGCGCAGTTGTCGAAGCGCAAGGCGGCATGAGTGCAGTGAAGAACCGCTCGCGCAGATTGGATGAAGGCTGCGCTCCGTCATATCGGTTCCGCTTCGGCGTATCCGTCGACCTGGGAGAAAATGCATGAAATTCCGGTATTCCCTACAAGCGATGACTGTCGCGCTGAGTTTGAGCGCGGCGTCCATCGGCATGGTGTACGCGCAAGCGAGCGACGCCCCGGCGAGCGATGCGCCGGTCAGCGGCACGAAGCTTTCGCCCGCGGATCAGCAGTTCGTGCAGGACGCCTCGCAGTCCGACGCCACCGAAATCGCGGCCAGCAAGGTTGCGCTCAAAAATTCCAGCGATCCGCACGTGAAGAAATTCGCGCAGCAGATGATTGCGGATCACACGAAACTCTCGCACGCCATGGCGGCGCTCGTCTCCAGGAAGGGCTTCAATTCGACGCCGTCGGCGGATTCGGCGCTGGTCGGCAAACTCCAGACGCTCAAGCGCAAGGAATTCGATCAGGCCTACGTCGAGCAGGTCGGGGTGGAAGCGCACCAGCGCGCGGTCGATCTGTTCCAGCAGGAAAGCACCAGCGGCACCGACGCGCAACTCAAAGCCGCGGCCCAGCATGCGCTGCCCACCATCAAACATCATCTCGCGATGGCGCAGCAACTCGCCGGCGCAATGAAGGGTTCGCCATGAACGCGATCCTGCCGCGGCCGGCCTATGAGGATTCCCTTATGCAGATTACTTTTTCCGACGACAAGCCGGTCTTCGACGGAGCGAATCTGACCGTGCGCTTCATGGCGCGGGTCGACGGCGAACCGGTCGTGTGCACGATTACCGCCGAGGCGCTAGAAGATCATTTCGGCGCCGATTCCGCTCTGGAAGCCGCGCTGATGTCGGCCTTCGACAAAGGCCGTCAGCGTATCCGTTCGGTTTGCGCTGAAGCACTCGACCAGAATGACGGTGAAGGCGTAGTGTTGCATAGCGGACTGTTCAGAGTGGAAGGCATGGAACCGGATCGCGGCACCACGGCGTAGGGCCGGCGCGTGCCGTCGCTCGCGCGCTGTGCAGCGCGGCGAAACGCGGCGGCATGGTCCGCAAACGCCATCCAACGATGCAAGGAGGCCTCATGTCGCTCATCGTCGCAGCACGCTTTACGACTTTCCCCGCCGCTGAAGACGCGGCGGCCAAGCTCTTCAACGCAGGGTTCGTCGAGGAAGACGTCACGCTGTTTTTCGTCAATCCACGCGGTCAGCACGCTCGTTATCCGATCGGCGGCGACACGGGCACCGATGCCGGTGCAAAGGATGCGCCCAAAGGCGCCGGAATGGGCGTCACGATCGGTGCGGTAGCGGGGGCCGTGGTGGGCGTGGGGATCTTCGCGGCTTTTTCCGCGCCGATCATCGTGTCGTTGATTGCCGCGGGCGTCGGCGCATATGTCGGCTCCCTGGTCGGGGCTATGTCGCGTACGCGCGACGCCGGCCACGCAGGGCATCGTTCGGCATTCCATGAAGAGACGCGCGATTCCGGTGTACTGGTTGCCGTGCACGTCTCGCCGGACAATCAGTTCGATGCCGCGCGCGTGCTGCGCGAAGCCGGCGGCACGGCGATCGAGCGCGCGAGCGGACGCTGGCAGCAGGGGCGCTGGGCCGACTTCGATCCGTTGAAAAAGCCGGTCCCGCTTGGCGAGTTCAGCGAGAAGAGTGCTTGAGCCGCTGGGTGATTAGTTGTAGTAGTTTTCGTTGCGGTAATTAGCAGAACGGCCCGACATCGATCGGGCCGTTCTTTTTGGGCGTGTCTGTCAACACTCAAATACTCAAGCAGTAGCCAAACATCGGTTCAAACCCAGATTTGCGGCGCACTGCGCTGCGGCTGGGGTGCGCGATCCACCTGACGTTTTTCGCGCGTCGGTTCGCAAGCTGCCGGCACCAATCCTTCATGCGTCACGCCACACGGAGGCGACATGGCCTGCGCGTTTGAAGCCGGCGTTTCCTGCGCCAGCACGTGTTCGCGAATCTGCATCACGGCCGCCGAGCTGATGATCGCGACGGCGGCCAGAAATTCTGCGCTCCTGATCTTCATGATGATTCTCCCTGTTGCTGTTGCCTGCCCATTGTTTTCAATCCGTTGGCACGTTTTGCAGTGTGTTGGTTGCTGCGTTGCACGCGTGCTGGGCGGAGCATATAAAGCAACCGCTGTGCCATCGAATGGAAGACCGCTGCACGGGGCTTTGCCGGCAATCACGGCGCATTGGAACGGGCAACATTTACGCGGATTGGCAAAGATTGGACGTGCGCGCCGATGCAGCGCGCAAACATCCATATTCATGTGCACCGGGCACGCCCCGTGCGAACAGATCCATGAACTCCGTCGCTGGAAGACGAGTGCCTCTCGTTTAGAGAAGCTCATCTCCATTGGCGGATTCCATGACTAACGAAACCCTTGGAGGTATTGAATGGCTACGAACGTTGTTTCCGTGCTGAACGATCTGGTCGAAACGTCGAAGGATGGCGAGAAGGGCTTTCGCAAGGCAGCCGAAGATGCGCACGACGCACAATTGAAAACGCTATTCCTGTCGCGTGCCGAGGACTGCTCGCGCGGCGCGCGTGAGTTGCAGGATGCGGTTCAGGCTTTGGGCGGCAAGCCCGAAACGGGTGGCAGCATGAGCGGCGCGCTGCATCGCGGCTGGGTCGACGTGAAGTCGGCCGTGACGGATCGCAGCGACCACGAAATTCTGGCCGAGTGCGAGAAGGGCGAGGACGTCGCGAAGAAGCGCTATCACGAAGCGCTCGAAAAGGAATTGCCGGCGGACGTGCGGGCGATCGTCGAGCGGCAGTATCAAGGTGTGCTGCAGAATCATGACCGCGTGCGTGATCTGCGCGATCAGTATGCGGCGGCGAAGCGTTAAAAGCAGGTCAGTGGCCGGCGCCCTGCGGGGCGCCGGTTGTTTGTTGCTCGTGTCCGATTGCAAGGGCTCTCTTCGCAAGGGTTCCATTCGAGAGCGAGCCGCACGTGAAAAAGCCATCCGCATTGCGGATGGCTTTTTCTCTGGCTTGCAGCAGTAGCATCGGAAAGCACCGACCGAAGTCGGCGCTCCCCGGACAGACCCGCCGCTGTTATTCGGCCGCGATCTTCAGATGGTTCTTCACGCTCGACACGCCCTTCACGGCTTCCACGACTTCGCCAGCCGCTGCCTTGTCGTCGGCCGAAGGCACCGTGCCCGTGAGCCACACCACGCCCTTGCGGGTCTTCACGTGGATATGCGTCGACTTGACGTTCTTCGCGGCCAGCAGGTCGGCCTTGGCCTTGGTGGTGATGGTGCCGTCGTCGACATGCTGGCCGATGGTTTCCGACGCCGCCGACGGAGCGCTGCTTTGCGCCATGGCGTTCGTCGCGTTCAGTGCGAAAGCGACACAAGCGATGCTACCTGCGGTCTTCAGAAGTTGGATGGTCTTCATGGTTTCTCCTTCGGGTGTTGATCAAAATTGCGGTCTTGTTGCCTGCGGTCGATCGCGGTCGAAACCGCTGATGACACGCGTGGGATCGTTGCCGCTACGGTTCCGTCAGGGCCCGTTATCGACACCGGCCGACGGCCGATGCATGCGTTTTTGCCTGAGCGTGGCTCCAGCGTCTCGCATGCATGGACCGGCGTCCGTCCACATAGTGCAAGCACGCAAGCGGTGTGCCCGGCATGGCGTCAAAAGCCTGGCGTCGCAGGAAAGCCGTTACAAGACAGGTATTTAGGCTGAGGAATAAGACGCAGCGATACGTCGACGTGAGGCTCGACGGCTCGCCGCGGCACGGACCGGAATTTGCCGGCTACTTGTAAAAAAGGCGCCGGGCGGCCTGCGCAATTGGCGGGCCTGAAAACACAAAGCGTAGAAAAAACAGGGGTTTGCGCGAGTTGGTACGACAGTTGCTCTAGACGGGCTACTCACCAATTTTCGGCTATCAACGGGACCTCACTACAATGCCTTCTATTGAACTACGCACAAGGCAGTCTCTCGCACTCACGCCACGTCTTCAGCAATCAGTGCGTCTGTTGCAGTTGTCGTCTCTGGAGTTCCAGCAGGAACTGCGCACCGCGCTCGACACCAATCCGTTCCTCGAGTACGACTCGTCGGAAACGGAAGACGTGGCGCTGGCAACCGCGACCTCCGGCGAAGACGGCGGCGCGCTGCCCGCCACCGACACGGTCGCGACCGCCGAACCCGATTCGCTGCCGGTTGAATCCGGCAACAACGACACACTGGAAAGCGCGGGCCAGGACGACATGCCCGGCGATTTCTCCGGCGACTACAGCAGCCGCAGTTCGACCCGCCAGAACGGCGACTCGGACAGCAGCGATCCCGCCGAATGGGCACGCTCGCAGCCGACCTTGCGCGAGCAGTTGCACGATTCGTTGCGCCTTTATCGACTCGACGACCGCGACCGCGCGGTGGCCCGCTTCATCATCGAAGCGCTCGACGACGACGGCTATCTGCGTCAGGAACTCTCCGATCTGGCGGACAGCGTCGATCTCGAACCCGAACTGACGGAAGAAGAATTGCTGGTGGCGCTGCGTCTCGTCCAATCACTCGATCGTCCGGGCCTGGGCGCGCGCTCGTTGTCCGAATGCCTCTCGCTGCAGTTGAATGCCTTGCCCGCCGACACGCCTGGGCGCGATGTCGCGCGGGAAGTCGTCGAGCATCATCTGGAACGGCTCGCGCGTCGCGAGCAAGCCGAACTGCAAAAGCAGATCGGCTGCAGCGCCGAGGAATTGCGCGTGGCCTGCGCGCTGGTGCGCAAGCTCGACCCGAAGCCGGGCAACAGCTACGGCCGCACCGAAGACAACTACGTGGTGCCGGACGTGATCGTACGTCAGGTCCGCAACAAGTGGGTCGTGACGATCAATCCGGCGGTGCAGCCGCGCGCTCGCATCCATCGCATGTATGCGGAACTGTTCGCGCAGTCGGCGGGCGCAAGCCGTTCGCCGCTCGCGCAGCAACTGCAGGAAGCGCGCTGGCTGATCCGGAACGCGCAGCAACGCTTCGATACGATTCAGCGCGTGGCTGAATGCATCGTCGCGCATCAGAAGGCCTTCTTCCAGTACGGCGAAATCGCGCTCAAGCCGATGGTGCTGCGCGATGTCGCCGACGAACTCGGTCTGCACGAATCCACCATCTCGCGCGCCACCGGCAACAAATATATGGCCACGCCGCGCGGTATTTTCGAGTTCAAGCATTTCTTCCCGCGCGAACTGGGCACGGAAAGCGGCGGCACCTGTTCGGCCGCAGCCGTGCGCGCGCTGCTCAAGGAAATGATCGCCGCGGAAAACACTCATGATCCGCTTTCGGACGTGACACTCGCCAAAATGCTCGCCGATCAGGGCGTGCTGGTGGCGCGCCGCACCGTGGCGAAATACCGGCATTTGATGAAGGTGCCGCCGGCGGAACTGCGCCGCCAGATTTAAACGCGCCGCGCCCCGCAAAAAAGGGGGCAGCGCCCGGGCGCCATGCGAGACTGTCTGTTCGCGTGGCGCTTTTTCGTATCTGGACGTTTCGCGCGCGCCCCTTTACATTGGCGGCTCCATAGGGAACGGGGCGCAGTCAATGAAGTACTCGAATCTGGTCGAACGCCTGCAAGGCCGGCGCACCTCCGCGTGGGAAATCCATCGTGTCGCGCAGCAGGCGGAGGCGAGAGGTGAAGACGTCATCGTGCTGAGCGTGGGCGACCCTGACTTTGCCACGCCCGCGCCGATCGTCGAACGTGCGATCGAGGCCTTGCGTGGCGGCGATACGCACTACAGTGCCGTTTCCGGCCGCGAGCCGGTGCGCGCGGCAATCGCCGCGGAACACACACGCATGACCGGCTGCGCCGCGAGCGCCGCCAACGTGATCCTGACCGCGGGAGCGCAGAACGGCGTGTTCGCCGCGTCGCTGTGCCTGCTGCAAGCGGGCGATGAAGTAATCGTCCCCGAGCCCATGTATCTGACCTACGAGGCCTGCGTGCGCGCGGCCGGCGCCACGCTCGTGACGGTGCCGGTCGATCCGGCGCGGGCATTTCACGTCGACTGCGACGCGTTCGAAGCCGCCGTTACGTCGCGCACCAAAGCCATCTTCTTCGCGACGCCGTGCAATCCGACCGGCGTGGTCATGCAACGCGCCGATCTCGAACTTATCGCGCGGCTCGCGTGCCGGCACGACCTATGGGTGCTCTCCGACGAGGTCTACGCGGAGCTGACGTTCGAACGCGAGCACGTGAGTATTGCTTCGCTGCCCGGCATGGCGGAGCGCACCGTGACGCTCGGCAGTCTGTCGAAATCGCATGCTATGGCCGGTTGGCGCGTCGGCTGGGCGATCGGTCCCACCGAGCTGATCGAGCACATGGGGCGGCTCGCGCTTGCCATGCTGTACGGCTTGCCCGGATTTATCCAGCAGGCCGCATTGACCGCTGTGCAGCACAAGGCGCGGATCGCCGCCGAGATGCGCGAGATCTACCGGCGCCGGCGCGACGTGGTGTTCGAGCGTTTGCATCGTGTGCCCGGGCTGCGATGTCTGCTGCCCGAGGCGGGCATGTTCATGATGGTCGATGTGAGCGGCACGGGCCTCGATACGGTCGACTTCACGTGGCAGCTGTTTCGCGCGCGTGGTGTGTCGCTGCTCGACGCGAGCGCTTTCGGCGAGACGGCGAATGGTTTCGTGCGGCTGGGTTTTGTCGTCGACGAAGCGCGTCTGATCGATGCGTGCGAACGTATCGCCGCATTCGTCGGCGGGTTGCCGGGTCGTTGAGTCTTTCGCCGACGTTTCGTTTGCTTTTCGATTGGCGTAACGCGGCGATGCGTCGTGGGAGGAATGCGTGTTCCCGCCAGTTTTCGATTGACGCCGCACATGCTTGCGTCAAAAATCGAGCGCCGAGTTCGTCTTCAGCTTTGACCTTAAGGACATCGGCGCCTATCGACTCCCGGTTGAAACCCCATGGGCCTTCGCTACATCTTCTGGTTGCGCCAATCCTTGATGGCAGGATCAATGGCGGCTGCGCTCGTGGCGATGGCGCTCGTGCTGCTCGCGCTCGCCACGTTCAGCACCATGTGCGCGGCGGCTGAACCAGACGACTCGCCGGAAGCCGCCGCGACCGCCGATACCGAGGCATCGGCGCCGGACGCGCCCCGCTTCGTGAGCGGCCAGCCCAATCAGCGCGCGGAGCCGAACGGCCAACCGCTGCAGGACTCGCACGCGGCGCAGACACGCGCGCCTCGGCAGTCGCGCCCGGCCGCGTCGGCGCAGAACGAAGCGTCGAGCAGCACGGCGCAGCGCAACGCGAAAGCGGAGCCGGCGGCGATTCCCGTACCGCCGGAAACCGCGTCGGTCACGCAGCATTCCATTCGGCTCGATGGCCGCAAGCTCGACTACACGGCCACCGCCGGCAACCTGCTGTTGCGCAACAAGACAGGACAGCCCAACGCGAGCGTTTTTTACGTCGCCTATACCGTCGCGAGTAAAACGCCGCGGACGCGGCCGGTGACGTTTCTGTTCAACGGCGGTCCAGGCGCCGGCACCGTCTTTCTGATGATCGGCTCATTCGGGCCGAAGCGGGTGCGCACCGCGAGTCCCGATATCACGCCGCCCGCACCGTATACGCTCGCCGACAATTCCGACAGCCTGCTCGATAGCACCGACCTCGTCTTTATCGACGCCGTCGGCGCGGGCTTGTCGCGCGTCGTCGGTCATGGCACGGGCAAAGACTTCTGGGGCGTCGACAAGGATGTCGACGCGTTCTCGCAATTCATCGACCGCTATCTGACGGTGAACCAGCGCTGGAATTCGCCGAAGTACCTGCTCGGCGAATCGTATGGGACCGCGCGCGCCGCGATGCTGGCATATCAGCTGGGGCAGAACAATATCGCGCTCAACGGCGTGATCCTGATGTCGTCGGTGCTCGATTCGGCCGCGTTTTCGGCGGGCTCGGATTTTAAGAGCGAAAGCTATCTGCCGAGCTTCGCGGCGATCGCCTGGTATCACGACAAGATCGTGCCGAAGCCGGCCAGTCTGCCCGCCTTTCTCGACGAAGCCCGCGCGTTCGCACGCGGCCCGTATGCGCAAGCCCTCGCACAAGGCGACGCGCTGCCCGAGGCCGAGCGCGACGCGATCGCCGCGCGCGTCGCGCAATTCACCGGCCTCGACGTCGCCTATGTGAAGCGCAGCCGCTTGCGTCTCTACCCGTCGCGTTATCGCAGTGAATTGCTGCGCGATCAGGCGCGCAGCGTTGGCCGTTACGATGCGCGCTTTGAAGGCATCGACTTCGACAGCGTCTCCGATCGCCCCGATTACGATGCGTCGGTGAGCAGCGTGTCGAGTGCATTCGACGCCGCGTTGCATCAGCATTTCGCCGAGGACCTGCACTTCACGCCGGCCGACCGCTACCGCGTCTTCAACGACGAAGCGTTGACGCAATGGGACTGGAAGCATCGCGAATGGTGGGGCGAGCGTTTGCCCGTACCGTATGCGGCGGGCGATCTGGCCGAAGCGATGCGACAGAATCCGCAATTACGGGTGATGTCGGTGAACGGCTATTTCGATCTGGCCACGCCGTTCTACGCGACCGAATATGCGCTCGCGCACCTGGGCGTGGACGGGCCGCTGCGCGCCAACGTGCGCATCGCCTACTATCCGACCGGTCACATGATCTATCTCGACGACGCGGCCTTGCACACGCTCAGGCGCGATCTGGCGAGTTTCTATGCGGCGAGTGCGCGCTAGCCGGTTCCGGACGACTCGCAGCGCGGCCGGGGCTTGCCTCGTAACCGGATTCGGCGTGTTCGGTTGAACGGTATAATTCGCTGCAACGTTCAAGCGTGACTGCAACGTCGCAACGCATCGTTTGGACACGCTCTTAGGGCCTGAAAACCGCTCGCTCAACCGGCTTTACCAACCGCTGCCCATGCCATTTCTACCGATCCAGTCCTTCACGCGCAAACGGCTCTCCGACGTGGTGTCCGACCAGATCAAGCAATTGATCTCGGACGGCACGCTGATGCCCGGCGACCGCTTGCCGGCCGAACGCGATCTGGCGACGCAGCTCGGCGTGTCGCGGCCGTCGTTGCGGGAAGCGTTGATTCGGCTCGAAGCGGACGGCTACATCGAGACATCGGGGCGGGGCGGCTTTACGGTGGTCGATGTCACGGCGCCGATCATCTCCAAGCCGCTCGCCGAGCTGTTGCTGCAGAATCCGCGCACCAGTGCCGATATTCTTGAATTGCGCCAGGGGCTCGAATCGATTTCGACGGTGTATGCCGCGGAGCGCGCCACGGCCGCCGACCTGAAAAACATCAGCGTGGCGTTCGAGGCTTTGAAGGCTGGCTCGCAGTCGCAAGATCGCGTGAACCTGGCGGAACTGGACGCCGCGTTTCACCTCGCGATCGCCGACTCCACGCACAACATCGCGCTCGCGCATGTGATGCACGGCATCCATACGCTGATTCGCGAGGGCATGCGCCAGTATCATCGGCTGATCGATTACGACGACGCGATGGAAAAGCAGCTGATGAGCCAGCATCAGGCCATCTACGACGCCGTCATGGCGCGCGACGCGCAAAAGGCGCGCAAGGCCGCCGAGCGTCATCTGACCTTCGTGCGCGAGATGTACAGGGAAGATGCGGCGAAGCCTTCGTCGAGCGCGGTTTCGTGATTGCGCGGGCGCCCGCGACTCACCGGCATCGGTTGTTTTCAGTCTTTGCCCTCAATCATCCTGGTCCCGCGCGGCGGTCCATCAACGCGCGAACTGACGCGTCGGGAGTCTTCCCTCTCTCCTGATGCATGACCGACACTCCGGCAATACCGCGCGCCTAGCTCGCGCCACTTGCGCTCAGTGCAAAAGGAAACCTGGACCGCCGTCACGACGGCTCAAGCGGTCCTGCGGCATCTTGATGTGTCGCATAAGACACATTAATGGACAAAATCCTTTTAATATGCACTATACGACACATTACATTGAACCCATAACGTATCTCTTGGAATACAATATCGGCTTGATCGCACTTAACGTATCGCAGGTGGCACATGGACCTCTTCGAACTTGGCGAAACTTTTCGCCTCGCCCGGATTGCCGCAAACAAGACTCAGCAGCAGGTTGCCGAGCAAAGCGGCATCACTCGCGCGCGCATTAGCCGGTTTGAGACCGGACTGCTTCCCGAACTCGGCACAGTCAAGCTGCTGAGTCTCTTCGAGGCGGTGGGGCTCGACCTTCTGGCTCGTCCTATAGGCCATAGGCGTACGCTCGACGACGTTCTGACCGAGCAGCGAACGCCTACTGTTTCCGTCGACGAAACCCGGCGGCGTGTTCGGCCCTCGCGCTCCGAGGCCAGCGTCAGGACTGCCGGAAAGCGCGAATAGCTCATGGCCGTACTCGATATCTACTGCAACACCACGTTGGTTGGGACGCTGGCGGAAGAGGCGCACAGTGGCGTTTTCACCTATCTGCCCGGTACGCCCACGGCCGACGTCGTCTCGCTTCTCATGCCGGTGCGAAACGGGTCGTACACCTGGCCCGGGGGCATCATGCCTTCGTTTCAGATGAATCTGCCGGAAGGCTTCAAGAAGGACCTCATTCGTCAACATCTCGGCCCTCACGCGGACGTGAGCGATATGGGGCTTCTCGCGCTGACGGGAGCAAACACCATCGGGCGGGTAAGAGCAATCCCGCACGGGGCGCCGCTCGATACCGCGAGATCCAGGTTCGATATGGCGACGCTTCTCGCAAGCCCGAACTCCAGAGATAACCTGCTCAAACACCTTGAAGCAGGCATCAGCGAGGGTGTGTCGGGGGTCATGCCCAAAACACTGGCTTCCGGTGAGGAGAAGGCGACTGTCTGGACGGACGAGTACATCCTGAAGACTGGGCCGGTCGACCTGCCGGGGCTCAGCATCAACGAATACCTCTGCCTCGAGGTCGCGAGAAACACAGACCTCAATGTTCCGGAAACACACCTTTCAGAGGACGGCCGTGTGCTCGCGATCCGGCGTTTCGATCTGCAAGCGGATGGCGCGCGCGTCGGGGTCGAAGATTTCTGCGCGTTGAAGGGCTTTGATCCTGTCCGCAAATACCAGGGCACCGTCGAAGACCTTGCGAAACTCTGTAATCAGTATCTCGGGGTGGATCACCGCAAAGACAGCAAGCGCAAGCTGTTCCAGCTGTTGCTGCTCAACTATGCGCTGCGTAACGCTGACGCGCACATGAAGAACTACGCGTTGACGTACACGAACGAACGGGACGCTCGCCTTTCTCCTGTGTACGACATCGTGACTGTCACCGCTTACCCTCGCTATCAGGATGACGCACCGGCGTTGTCGCTGAAGGGCAAAAAACTGTGGTGCGCCGGCAAGGCGCTGTTCGAATACGGCGGTGCGCGATTGAGTCTCTCGCCAACGGACATGAACGCAGCACTTGAGCAGGTGGTGGGCGCGGTGCAGAAGGTGCTTCCGCTGGTCAGCGTGTACACGGACCGTTATCCCGAGTTCAGGAATGTCGGCAAGCGAATGCTGGAGGCGTGGGCGCGAGGTCTCGAGGACATCAAGCCGGATGCGAAACCTGGAAAGGGGGTGCCCGCGCCTTTGCGGGAACAGGCGGGATTGTCCGAAACGCGTTCGGGCATGAGGCGAAAGGCCGATAACCCGTATATCGACCCGAACGGACCGTTTGGTCACAAGTCTCGATAGCTTGGCGTAGCGCATCCGGTTCCCGCGACGCAAGCTGTCATCCCTAGCCATCGCGCCATTGACACGCTTTCGTGACTTCCTTATATTCTTGGTCAGACCAACCTTACCAGTCTGGTTAACTCAGCTGAAACTCTGTCAATGGCCGGCGCCCACACCGCGCCACGCTCGTTCCACAACGCGATTCCGCAGTAGAGTAGGCTAATCGCCGGCTGTCGCTTTTTCTTTTTTAAAAGCTTATGAAAGTCGCCCTGTTCATCCCGTGTTTCATCGACGCGTTTTATCCTGAAGTAGGGATCGCCACGCTCGAATTGCTCGAACGCTTCGGCATACAGGTCGACTATCCGCAGGAGCAAACCTGCTGCGGCCAGCCGATGGCCAATAGCGGCGCGCATGCCGAAGCAGCCGGCACCGAGCGTGTGTTCACTCGCAACTTCGCGGGCTACGACTACATCGTCGGGCCGTCGGCGAGTTGCATCCATCACGTGCGCGAGCATCTGACCGCGCTCGAACAAACCGACGAAGTGAAGAAGGTCCGCGCGAACGCTTATGAACTCGTCGAATTTCTGCACGACGTGGTCGGCGCGCGTGAATTTCCGTGGGCCGAGTTTCCCCATCGCGTGGGCTTGCATAACAGCTGCAGCGCGTTGCGGCATCTGAAGGAAGCGTCGATTTCGGAAGTGGCGGGCATGCCGTTTTCAAAGCCGCGTACCTTGCTTGAAGGTGTGAAGGGCATCGAGTTCGTCAAACCGGCGCGGCCCGACGAATGCTGCGGTTTCGGCGGCACGTTCTCCGTTACAGAAGAGCCGGTGTCGGTGCGCATGGGACAGGACAAGGTGCGCGATCATCTGAATGCGGGCGCTGAATACATCGTTTCGGGCGACATGTCGTGTCTCATGCATCAGCAAGGCTGCGCGGAACGCATGAAAGCCGACGCGCGCTTCATTCATATCGCGCAGGTTCTCAACGGAGCACGCGCATGAGCAACCGGATCGATCACGCGAAAGCCGCGGGCGCTTTCATCGGCAAGACTGAGCACGTGGCGTTTCATGACAAACGTCTGTGGGATTTGCGTGAGAAGCGCGACGCACAGGCGCACGGCATCGCCGAATGGGAGACGATGCGCGAACTCGCGTCGGGTATCAAGGAACACACGCTGTCGAACCTCTCGCAGTATCTCGAACAGTTCGCGGCGGCGGCCGAGGCCAACGGCGTGACGGTTCATTGGGCCGCCACCGCCGAAGAGCACAACGCGCTCGTGCATCAGATCATGTCGGAGCGCGGCATGACCACGCTCGTCAAAAGCAAGTCGATGCTCACCGACGAATGCAAGATGCGCGAATATCTCGAACCGCGCGGCATCACCGTGATGGAAACAGATCTGGGCGAACGCATCCAGCAACTCGATCATCAGGACCCGAGCCATATGGTGGTGCCGGCGGTCCACAAACTGCGCGCCGATGTCGCCGAACTGTTCGGCCGCACCATCGGCACCGATCCGAAGAACAGCGACATCCACTATCTCGCGGAAAGCCAGCGGATGAACACGCGGCCGTACTTCGTGCGCGAGAAGACCGCAGGCATGACCGGCTGCAATTTCGCGGTGGCGGAGACCGGCACGGTCGTGGTCTGCACGAACGAAGGCAATGCGGATCTGTCGGCGAATGTGCCGCCTTTGCATATCGCGTCGATCGGGATCGAGAAGCTCATTCCGAAAGTGTCGGACCTCGGCGTGTTCATTCGCATGTTGTCACGCAGCGCGCTCGGCTCGCCGATCACGCAATACACCTCGCATTTCCGCGCGCCGCGTCCGGGCACGGAGATGCATTTCATCCTCGTCGATCACGGCCGCTCCGAGCGGCTCGCGATGGAGGACTTCTGGTATTCGCTCAAATGCATCCGCTGCGGCGCGTGCATGAATACGTGTCCCGTGTACCGGCGCAGCGGCGGGCTTTCGTACGGCGGCACGTACTCGGGGCCGATCGGCGCGATCATCAATCCGACTTTCGATCTGAAGCGCTATAGCGCTTTGCCGTTCGCGTCGACGCTCAATGGCAGTTGCACCAACGTGTGTCCGGTGAAAATCAATATTCACGAGCAGATCTACAAGTGGCGCACGGTGATCGCCGAGCGCCATGAAGTGCCGTTCGTGAAGCAGGAAGTGCTGAAGATGGCGGGGCGTTTGCTGGCGAGTCCGACCTTGTATCGCGCGACGGTGTCGTCGATGGGCAGCGCGCTGCGGCGGCTGCCGAATTTCGTGCTGTATAACCCGCTCAATATCTGGGGCAAGCAACGCGAGTTGCCGGAGGCGCCGAAGCTGACCTTCCACGCCTGGTACAAAAAGAATCGTGGAGACGGCAATGGCAACGCGTGAGGCTTTTCTGGACAAGGTTCGCCAGGCACAGCCGCCGTCGCGGCCGCGGCCCGAGGTGCCACTCTTCGACGCGGCGGGCGGCGATCTGCGCGCGCGCTTCACGGCCGCTTTGCAGGCAATGGGCGGCACCTGCGTCGAAGCCGTGTCCGCGACCGATGTGAGCGGGTTGATTCGCGAGCGCTTCGGCGCTGAGGCGTCAGTGGCCTCGGCGACTACTGAGGTGCCGGGCACGCGCGCGCTTACCGCCGATACGGAACCCGCTTCGTTGCAGGATATCGACGTCGGCGTGGTGCGGGCGCGCTTCGGCGTCGCCGAAACCGGCTCGGTGTGGTTCAGCGAACGCGAGTACGTGGTCAACGCGCTGGGCTACATCGTGCAGCATCTGGTCGTGCTGCTCGATCCGGCGCAATTGATCGACGGCTTGCAGGACGTGTACCGGCGTGACGATTTCCGCGACGCGCGTTACGCGGCGCTCGTCACCGGACCGTCGGCGACGGCGGATATCGAGGGTGTGCTGATTCGCGGCGCGCAAGGCGTGCGTTCGCTGACGGTGGTGTGGCTGGCGGCGCAATGAAAATGCAGTAGCGGCGGCACGATCGAATGGCACAATGCGGCATTCCGTTCGATAAGCCTGCCACTCTGCTGATATGGAACTCCGGCATCTCCGATACTTCGTCGCCGTTGCGGAGCACGCGAGCGTGCGCGGCGCCTCCGAACAGCTTCACGTGACCCAGCCGGCCATTTCGCGGCAAATCCAGGACCTCGAGGAAAGCTTGGGCGTCGCGCTATTCGAGCGCACGCCGCGCGGCCTCAAGCTGACGCTCGCGGGCGACGCCTATTTGCGCGAGGCGCGCGGCATTCTGCAGCAAGTCGAGCAAGCGGCGCGCGTCGCGCAGCGGATCGCGGCGGGCGTGTCGGGCCATGTGCGCATCGGGTTCGTCGAAAACGCCGTTTGGGGCGGGCTCGTGCCGAATGCGCTGCAAGCATTTCAGCAGACGGCGCCGCAGGTCGGCATCGAACTCACGCCGATGAACACGCCCGAGCAACTGGCCGCGATCGAAGCGGGCCAACTCGACGGCGGCTTCATCTATCACTTCGGCGCGCTGCCCGAGCAGTTCGTCAGCTTGTCTTTGCTCGAAAACGGCGTCGTGCTCGCCGCGCCGGCCGCATGGTCGTTTGGACGGCGCAAGGCGGTACGCGCCGCGCAACTGGCCGGCAAGCCCTTCATCACGTTTCCCCGCCATGTCTATCCCGCTTATTACGACCGCCTGATCGGCGCATGCGAGCGCGCCGGTTTGACGCTCAATGTCGTGCAGGAAGTGTCGACGGAAGCCGCGATTCTCTCGCTGGTTTCGGCGGGCGTGGGCGCGGCGATCGTCAACTCGGCCAATCGCGAGCGGCCCCCGGCGCTGGTGCAATTCCTCGCGCTGTCCGATCTGTCGATCGCGTTGCCGTTGCATTTTGCGTATCGCGAACGGCACCGCAATCCCGCGCTCGCGCAGTTTATCGCCTTGCTCAAGGCGCAGAAGTGAACGGCTCACAATGCCTCGCCGCGATGCCTTTAAGGCATCGGCTTCCCTAAAAATCGGCATTGGCGCTGGTTTTTTGCCTCGACGATATTGAATGCACAACCTCGACGCGTCATCGACGACAGCGCCGAGGCCCGCTTTCTTATCGGGAGACAACCATGCCGTCCACACAATCGCTGATTTCCACCGACATCGACTACGAGCGCCCGGGTTTGCAACACGGCACGTTGCGCGTGCCGTATTCGCACGACCGCTCCGCGTACGGGCACATTCCGATTCCGATCACCGTGCTCAAGGGTGGTGACGGCCCCACAGTGCTGCTTACCGGCGGCAATCACGGCGACGAATACGAAGGCCCCGTCGCGCTGATGAAACTGATCCGGCGTTTGCCGTCGATGTCGATCAAAGGCCGCTTGATCGTCGTGCCAGCGCTGAATTTCCCGGCTTTTATCAACGGCTCGCGCACCTCGCCGATCGACAAGGGCAATCTGAACCGCGTTTTCCCCGGCGCGCGAAACGGCCACATCACCGAGATGATCGCGCACTATGCGGACACCGAACTATTTCCACGCGCCGACGTGGTGATCGATCTGCACGCGGGCGGCGCG
Source organism: Paraburkholderia dipogonis (assembly GCF_042680985.1). Lineage (NCBI taxonomy): Bacteria > Pseudomonadati > Pseudomonadota > Betaproteobacteria > Burkholderiales > Burkholderiaceae > Paraburkholderia > Paraburkholderia dipogonis. Next base: position 184,029 of record NZ_JBHUFR010000026.1, read on the forward strand.
TCGTTCAATCATCTGCCGAGCTTGCTCGCTGCGCCGCCCGCCGACACCTCGCGCCGTGCCGAATACCGGCGCCTCGTGCAGGCGTTTGCCGCGCCGCAAACCATGCTGATGGATCTGCTCGGCGAGGACCGCACATATGGCGCGGCTGTCGAACGGCACGGAAAGCTGTTCCTGTGCGGCGAATTCGGCGGCTATGCGGCCTGCGATCCGGACGGCGTCGCGATCGTCGAGGACGGTCTGCGGCGTGTGCTGCACACGCTGGGTGTCACGCCTGACGATCGCCCGCCCGCGCCGCGGCACGACACGCGCTGGTTGAAAGTGGAGGGCGCGCGCCACTACGTGTTCGCCTCGCGGGCGGGCGTGGCCGAACCGGTGTTCGCGCTCGGCGAGCAGGTCAAAAAAGATCAACTGGCCGCGCGGGTATTCGATCCGTACGCGCCGTGGAGCGAACCGCAGGAAATCCGTTTTGCGGGCGACGGCGTGGTGGTGTGCATGCGTTCATTTGCACGCGTCGAGCCGGGCGACTGCATCGCCGTGCTGGCCACGGATGCGCAATGGCAATGACCCACTCTATCGAACCGAAGCCAGCCGGAGATTCGCCATGAATGCAGTCACCGCCGCATCCGATACCGACGACGCCGATGCGCGCCGCGGGCACAGTTACGTCGTCGTCCTGTTCTTTGTCTGCTTTGCGTTTTCGTATCTCGACCGGCAGATCGTGAGCATTCTCGTGCAACCGATCAAGGAGACGCTCGCGCTAACCGATACGCAAATCGGCTTGCTGCAAGGGTTTTCGTTCACGCTGTGCTACGCGACAGCGGGCGTGTTCATCGCGCGGCTGATCGACCGTTCCAATCGCGTGCGCCTGATCGCCGTGTGCGTGGCGATCTGGGCTGTGTCAACGGCGCTGTGCGGGTTCGCGCACAACTTCGGCGAACTGCTCGCGGCGCGCGCGGGCACGGCGATCGCGGAAGCGGGCCTGAGCCCGGCGGCGCTGTCGATCTTCAGCGACCTGTACTCGCCGCGCAAAGTCACGCGGGCCAGCAGCGTGTTCATGCTGGGACCGTATATCGGCGGTGGCGTCGCGTTGTTCGGCGGTGGCATGCTGCTCGGGTCGATCGAGCACGGCGCGGGCGCTGCGTGGCTCGCGGGCACCGGTTTGAACGGATGGCAGGCGGTATTCGTCGCGGTGGGTTTGCCAGGGCTGGCGCTTGCTGCGATCGTCGCGTTGTCGGTGCGGGAGCCGCAACGGCGGGGCGTGTCTTCCCCGGTTGGGGCGAGCGCCTTCGAGCAGGCTGCACGTGGTGTCGTTTCTCCTGACCATGTGTCATCGACAGCTCTCGCAGCCGAGGCCGCGCAGGACAGTACGCCGCCGCTGAAAGACGTGCTGCGCGAATTGTTCGTGAAGAACCGCTTCTGTCTCCCGTACTTCGCCGCTTACGTCGCGCTGATCACGCTGTTCTACTCGCACGCGGCGTGGTTTCCGACGTTGCTGATCCGTCATTTTCATCTGACGCCGCGCGTGGTCGGACAGATGGCGGCGCCGGCCTATATGTTCGGCGGCATACTCGGTGTGCTGAGCACGCGCTGGCTGGCCGGGCGCGTCAGCGATGCCGCCGCCGTGCGCAAGGTGCTGGCGCTGTCCGCGTCGGCGGCTGTATTGCTGGTGCCGGCCGCGATTGCGATGCCGCTCGTCGGCGACGTGCATATCGCCGTGGTGCTGTATGGCATCTGTGCGTTTGCGGCGAGTGTCGCCATGGCGTTGGCGCCGGTGCCGATCCAGGTCGCGATTCCGAATCGCATGCGCGGACGTTCGATTGCTTTGCTGGTGTTCCTCACCAACGCGATCAGCGGCGGAGTCGGACCGTTCGCGGTCGGTTTCATCAACGAGCGGCTCGGCGGGCAGAGCAGCGGCTTGGGTGTGGCGCTGGCGTGCGTCGGCGGCGTGGCGGCCGCGCTCAGCGCGCTGCTTTACGGCGTGGCGGCTCGCCGGACGCCTGGGTTGGCGCGCGCATAACGCAACTCGCATGGCGATGCCCGCAAGGCATCGCCATGCGCAGAAAACGGCATTGGCCGGCAAGCCATGGATTTGCGATAGTGAAGCTATTCATCGCGGCAGCCTGACATAACCCCCACTCGCTGCCGCGGCACTTTTCACGGAGTCACATCATGCCGACCGAGGTTGTTACGCACCGGGTAGGCGACGCGCGCATTACCCGCGTGAGCGAAACCCGTTTTCCGTTGGCGCCCGCCGTGCTTTATCCCGAGTGGGCGCCGTCCGCAGCCGATGAATTGAGCCGCCGTCTGTCGAAGGCAAGTCTCGATCTCGAACGCAACGAAGTGATGCTGAGCGTGCACACCTGGGTCGTGCAAATGGACGGCCTGACCGTGCTGATCGACACGGGTATCGGCAATTTCAAGGAGAGGCCGTTCAGCAAGCTGTTCCATCAACTCGACAACCCATACCTGGAGCGCCTCGCCGACGCGGGTATCCTGCCCACGCAGGTGGACGAGGTGCTGCTCACGCATCTGCACGCGGACCATGTCGGCTGGAACACACAGTGGCTCGACGGCCGCTGGCAGCCGACTTTCCCGAACGCTACATACGTGTTTCCGCAAGCGGAGCAGGATTTCTTCGCGACCCCGGCGGGCGACAGCCGCCGCATGGTCTTCGAAGACAGCGTCGTGCCGGTGATCGAATCCGGCCAGGCCGCGACGATTCCCGCCGAAGGCGGCACGTGGCGCGAAGGTATCGTGTTTCATCCCACGCCGGGGCATAGCGCCGGTCATATGTCGATTTCGATCCGCTCGCGCGGCGAGGAGGCGCTCTTTACCGGCGATGTGATGCATAACCCCATCCAGGTCTACCGGCCGGAATGGAACTCGACGTTCTGCTTCGACGCGGCGCCGGCGCGCGATTCGCGGCAGTGGGCGCTGAACTACGCGGCCGATCGCAACGCGATACTGTTCAGCGCGCATTTCCCGCAGACATCGGCGGGGCGTGTGACGCGGGCCGCCGACGGCTTCGAATGGGCGTATCTCGACGCCGCGCCATGACCTTGCCTTCGGGCAATCTGGCCGGGCTCGCCACGGATTTTGCTATCATCACTGTATAAACATACAGGTTTCATGAAAGTGCCGTGGCAACCGCTGCTTCTCCCTACGCTCTCTATTATCTGCTGAACTTCGAGCGCGCCCTGGCGTGGCTCGCGCAGCGTTACGACGATCTGTTCGACGCGCGTGAGCAAGCGTTTCTGCGCGAGTTCGCCGCGTTGCCTCAGTCATCGCGCGCGCTGCTGGTTCGCATGCTGATGCGCAAAGGCACGCTGTTTCGCGCAAGCCGCCTGTCTTACGACGAGATCGGCTGCCCGGTGCAGGCGACCGCGCCGATCGCGGCCCTCGGCTGGGTCGACACCGAACCGAAGCTCACGCTGGACGAACTGTTCGCGCTCACCACGCGCGCCGGGTTGATGGAGATATTCGCGGATGCCATCGCGATCATTCCGGGCGCGCGGAGCCTGCGCAAGCCGGATCTGCTGGAAACATTGCGCCCGTTTTGTGCAAGCGAAAGCGACGAGCAAGGCGCCACGGCGCGTCCGCTTTCGGCATGGCATAGTCGAACGGACGACCGCGTTTTTCATGTGGCGATCGCGCCACTTTGCGAACGCTTGCGGTTGATGTTCTTCGGCAATTTGCAGCAGGAATGGTCGGAGTTCGTGCTCGCCGATCTCGGTGTATTCCAGTACGAGAAAGTGGCGTTCGCGCCTTCATCGCGCGCGTTTCAGCAGCGCGCGGACGTCGACGTCTATCTCGCGCTGCACGCATGCCGTGAAGCGCTCGAATGCTTACCCGGTGACGAGACCGAAGCGGTTACGGTCGAAGAGATCGTCGCCACTGTCGCCGCCATTGAAACTGCCAACCCCTGGCTCGAAACACGGCGCGCGAAACTGTTGTTCCGCATCGGCTGCCTGTGCGAGCGTCGGCAGAATTGGGCGGCCGCGCTCGCCGTTTATGAGCGTTGCGCGTGGCCCGGCGCGCGTCATCGGCGCATGCGCGTGCTGGAACGCAGCGAGCGTTTCGACGATGCTTTCGCGCTGGCTTCGCAAGCCGCCGCCGCGCCGGAGAGCGAAGAAGAGGCGCAACGCGTCGCGCGCATGCTGCCGCGTTTGCAGCGCAAGCGCGGCGAACCGGTTGCGCGTGCGCGTGCCGCTCGGCCGGTCGAGCGCAGCACGCTCGTGTTGCCGCGACCCGAGACGCCGATTCCGGTCGAATACGTGGCCCGCGATCATCTGACATGCGATACCGCGCCGGTGCATTACGTCGAGAACGCGCTGATCAACTCGTTGTTCGGGCTGTTGTGTTGGGAGCCGGTTTTCGCGGCGTTGCCCGGCGCGTTTTTTCATCCGTTCCAGCGCGGTCCCGCCGATCTGCACGCGCCGGATTTTCATGCGCGCCGCGCTGAGCAGTTCGCCGCGTGTCTCGAACAACTCGATAGCGGTGTCTATCGCGAGACGATCGTGCGGCATCTGCACGGCAAGGCAGGGCTGCAGTCGCCGTTCGTGTTCTGGGGGCTGCTTACGCCGGAGCTGGTTGCACTGGCGCTCGACTGTCTGCCGGCCGCGCATCTGAAGCTGTGGTTCGTACGCTTGCTGCGCGATGTGCGCGGCAATCGGTCCGGCTTGCCGGATCTGATCCGCTTCTGGCCGGCCGAACGCCGCTATGAGTTGATCGAAGTGAAGGGCCCGGGCGACCGCTTGCAGGACAACCAGATTCGCTGGCTCGCGTATTGCGCGCAGCACGGCATGCCGGTGCGCGTGCTCGATGTGCGCTGGGCCGATGAAGCAGTAGTCGCGGACGGTGGCGCGGCGGAAGATGGCACCGTCGCCGCCGAGGCCGCCATCGAAGCTGTCTCTGAGGCCGCCTTAGAGGCCGCCATCAATACCACTATCGAGCTTGCTGCCGAGGCCGCGACAAAGGCCACTATCGAGGTCGCCGCCAAACCCGCCGCAAATACCGCCGCAACAACCGCCATCACCTCCACCACCGAGGCCCGCGCATGACCTACGTGGTCGCCGTACGGGCGATGTGCGAGTTCACCGCGAGGCGTGGCGATCTGGATCTGCGCTTCACGCCGGCGCCGACCTCGCTCGAAGGCATGGCGGGCCACGTGACCGTCACCGGCCGGCGCGCGAGCGGCTACGAAACCGAGATCACGCTGACCGGCACGCACCGCAATCTGACCGTGCGCGGGCGCGCCGACGGCTACGATCCCGTCGCGAACCGCGTGGAAGAGGTCAAGACGCATCGCGGCGATCTCGAACGCATGCCGGCCAATCACCGCACGCTGCACTGGGCGCAGGCGCTCGTCTACGGTCATCTGCTGTGCCGGACGCGGGAGCTAACGGAGCTGACCGTAGCGCTGGTGTATTTCGATATCGGCACGCAAAAAGAAGTGGTGCTGACGCAAACGCACACTGCGCGCGAACTGGAAATTTTCTTCGTCGAGCAATGCGAGTGCTTTCTCGATTGGGCGGTGCAGGAAGAAGCGCATCGGGCCGCGCGCAACGCGGCGCTCGGCGCGCTGCAGTTTCCGCACGGGCAGTTTCGCAGTGGGCAGCGCGAGCTGGCGGTCTCGGTGTATCGCGCGGCGCGCGACGGCAAGCCTTTGATGGCGCAGGCGCCGACCGGCATCGGCAAAACGCTCGCGACGATTTTCCCCTTGCTCAAGGCGTGCGCTGCGGACCAGATCGAGCGGATCTTCTTTCTGACCGCCAAGACGCCGGGCCGCGCGCTGGCCTTGGACGCGATCGAAACACTCCATCAAGGCGCCACGCGTCTGCCGTTGAGAACCCTCGAACTGGTGGCGCGCGACAAAGCCTGCGAGCATCCCGACAAAGCCTGCAACGGCGAATCCTGTCCGCTCGCGCGCGGCTTCTACGACCGGCTCGACGCGGCCCGCGGCGCGGCGCTGGCCGGTCCGCGCCTCGACCGCGCGGCGGTGCGCGAAGCGGCGCTCGCCAACGAGGTCTGTCCGTACTATCTGGCGCAGGAACTCGCGCGTTGGGCCGACGTGGTGGTCGGCGATTACAACTACTACTACGACAGCAGCGCGATGCTGTACGCGCTGACGCAGATCAACCAGTGGCGCGTCGGCGTGCTGGTGGACGAGGCGCACAATCTGCTCGACCGCGCGCGGCGCATGTACAGCACGTCGCTCGATCAGGCCGCGTTCCGGCTCGCGCGCAAGACGGCGCCGGCCACCTTGAAGAAGCCGCTCGAGCGGCTGCAACGCGAGTGGAGCGCGGTCAAGCGCGCGCAGACCCCGCCCTATCAGGTGTATGCCGAGGTCCCCGGCAAACTGCTCTCGGCCGCGCAGAATCTGATCGGCGCCGTCACCGATCAACTGGCGGAAGCACCGCTTTCCATCGACGAAGCGTCGCTGCGTTTTTTCTTCGACGCGATGCATTTCGTCGCGCTGGCCGAGCAGTTCGGCGAGCATTCGATCTTCGATATCACGCTCGCCACAGACCGTTACGCGCCGCGCGACAAAACGAATGCCACGCTGTGCGTGCGCAACGTGATTCCCGCGCCGTTTCTCGTGCCTCGCTACGCGGCCGCGCGCACCACGGTGATGTTCTCCGGCACGCTCAACCCGCATCATTTCTATCGCGACACGCTGGGCCTGCCCGAACAGACCCAGTGGCTCGACGTGGAAGGGCCTTTTCGCGCCAAGCAGTTGCAGGTGCGCGTGGCCGGCAACGTATCGACGCGTTGGCGCGACCGCGAGCGTTCCCTCATGCCGATCGTCGATCTGATCGCGAGGCAATACGCGGCGCAACCGGGCAACTACCTGGGCTTTCTGAGCAGCTTCGAGTATCTGCAGCGCGTGGTCGCGCTGATGCGCGAGCGGCATCCGGATTTACCGGTCTGGGCGCAGGAACCCGGCATGGACGAAACGGCGCGCGACGCTTTTCTCGCGCGTTTTCGCACCATGAACCAGGGCGTGGGCTTCGCGGTGCTCGGCGGCGCATTCTCGGAAGGCGTCGATCTGGTCGGCCAGCAATTGATCGGCGCGTTCATCGCCACGCTCGGTTTGCCGCAGATGAACGAGATCAACGAACAGATGCGTCGCACGATGGAGACGAGGTTCGGCAACGGCTACGACTACATGTATCTGTACCCCGGTTTGCAGAAAGTGGTGCAGGCGGCCGGGCGCGTGATCCGCACGGAGCAGGACCAGGGCGTGGTGCATCTGATTGACGACCGCTATCGGCGGCCGGAAGTGCGGCGTTTGCTGCCGCGCTGGTGGGACGTGCAATAGCGGCGGCGCGGGGCTTCGTCAGTGCGCTTCTTTACCTCACAGGTAATCGACCTGCCTACCGCCGCCCGGCACAGTGGCGGCACGGCATCACGATTCCCGCTTGAGGCCGCAACGATGCTGCACGGGACCAGAGTCAGCGCTACAGCGCCAACTCTGGCCGACAAAGGAGACTTCCATGAACGCCACCGCCCCGTATCTCGCCGACGAACCGAACACCATCCGCACCGCCGACAACACACGCCTTTTCTACCGCGACTGGGGGCAGGGCACGCCGCTCGTGTTTCTCTCAGGCTGGACGCTCAATTCCGACATGTGGGCGTACCAGATGGAACCGCTGTCGCGCCTCGATTGCCGCTGCATCGCGTACGACCGGCGCGGGCATGGCCGTTCGAGCGATCCGGGCCGCGGCTACGACTTCGACACGCTCGCCGCCGATCTGGAAAGCGTGTTGAGCGCGCTCGATCTGAGCGGCGTCACGCTGATCGCGCATTCGATTGCGAGCGGAGAAGCGGTGCGTTACCTGACGCGTTACGGTTCGGCGCGCGTCGCCCGGGTCGCGTTCGTTGCGCCCGCCGCCACGCCGTATCTGCTGAAGACCGAGGACAACCCGAACGGCATCGACGCCGCTTTGTTCGAGCAGGGCCGCCTCGCGCTGAGCCGCTCGTTTCCCGACTGGATCGAGGCGAACGCGGCGCCGTATTTCGGGCCCGGCGTGTCGCGCGCGCCGATGGACTGGACGATCCGCATGATGCTGCAAACCTCGCATCAAGCGATGCTCGAACTGGCCCGCGTGCAGACCATCACCGATTTCCGCGCGGAACTGGCGCGGATCGAGGTGCCGTCGCTGGTCCTGCATGGCGACCGCGATGCGTCGGCGCCGCTCGAACTGACCGGGCGGCCCACCGCCGCGCTGATACCCGGTGCGTCGCTGCATGTCTACGAAGGCGCCGGTCACGGCTTTTACTTCACTCATGTGGAGAGGTTGAACCAGGATTTGCTGGCGTTCCTGGGCCGCCAGCCGGCTTAGGATCGACGGGCAACTGGTCTTTCACCGGCGCGTCGGCCTGGGTGTGAGCATCGGCGGCATCGGTGGACGGCGCGGAGGCGGGCGGTTCGTTCTGCGTTGTGGTTGATGACCCCGGTGCGTCCTTGTGCACGTCATCCGCTTCGATCCTGGCCGGCGCGCTGTCCGGATCCCACGTCAACAGATTGCGCTGCGGGTTCGCGATCTCGATGCCGCGCTCCTGGAACTGGAACAGGATGCGCCGGTTGAATTCGCGCTGCACGCCCCAGCGCGCGCTGTCGCGGCACTGAATCTGGCCGGCCAGCGTGATGGCGGAGCCGTCGAGCGCATCGACACCCCAGAAGCTGAAGTCCGACAGAATGCCGTCCTTGAACTTGTCGTCCTCGCGCAAGGCGGCGCCGATTTCCTTCAAGGTGTCGATGGCGAGGTCAACATCCTGGCCGAACACGATGTTGACCTTCACCGCCGCGTTGCCGATGCCGCGATTCGTGTTGTTCACCGTCGACACCGAACTGAACGGCACGGTGTAGAGCGAGCCGTCGCCGCCGCGCAGCCGCACGGTGCGGATCGACAGATATTCGACGGTGCCGGACACGCCCGCGAGCGTGACCCAGTCGCCGACCTGCATCGCGTTCTCCATCAACAGGAAAATGCCGGTGATGAAATCCTGCACCAGTTTTTGCGAGCCGAAACCGAGCGCCACGCCGAAAATACTCGCGCCCGCCAGCAGCGGCCCGATGTTCACGCCGAGTTCGCTCAAACCGGTCAGCACCACCACTAGCGCGATCGCGCAAAAGAGCGCGCTGCGCAGCATCGGCAGCAGGGTGCGCAAGCGCGCGGCGCGCACGAGGTCGCCGCTGGCGGTCCAGCGGTCGAGCCGCTGTTCGACGGAGACGTTGACGCCTTCCCACACCAGCAGCGCGATCACGGCGGCCACGCCGATCGTGATGATCGCCGATGCGAGCCGGTGCCCGATCGTGCCCGTACGGAACAGGTCGATCACGTGCACGCCCCACACCTGCAGCAGCGCGAGCGCGGTCACGACGCCGATCACCCACGCCACCACACGGCGCAGCAGCGGGTAATAGCGGTACGCATGCAGATGCACGAGCGACTTCGTTGCGTCGTCCTGCACATTGAAGAGCCGGGCCAGCGCTCCGAACACCACGATCGACACGACCCGCGCGCCCACCAGCACCGCCAGCGAAATGCCGCCGAGGTGCAGCAGCGTGTGATAGCCGTTCTGCACGTCGAGTGCCCAGACGAACCACAGCGCCATCACGACGAACACCGCGGCCCACGCCCAGACCTCGGCGAAGACATTGCCGGCGATCTCCAGCGATTTGCGCTCGGCGACGCGCTTACGGATCAGTTCGCCGACCGGGTTCGCGCATTGCAGCAGCAGAATCGAAATCAGGACGTGGCCAGCGAGCGCGACCACTTTCATCAAGGCGAGATGCGCCGCGTCGTTCAGGCCGAGCGACTGCGCGATCTCCGCGACCGCGGAACCCGCGCCCACCACGCTGACGATCCGCACCACCCAGCGCTGCATGAAAACGGCCCACGCATCGCTCATGCGCAGCAGGCGCAAACGCGGCGCGGCCGGCTGCAGGAAGAAACCGCTGACGATCACGATCACGCGGCACAGCACGTAGATATCGACCAGCGAATCGAGCGCGCGGTCTTGCGGCGTGCCGTCGTCGGTGAAGATCGACATGAGCGCGCTTGCCGCGCCGACGAACACCACCAGTGGCAATAGCCGCAGCACCATCGTCAGGAGCGCGCGCGGCAGGCGGCGCAGGAGCGTCCAGTGGTGTTTGGCGTTCTGCTTGCCTTTGGCTTCGGTGAGCTTGCCGTTGGCCTTCGTGGCAGCCGAGGTGCCTGCCGGCACGGCTTCGGCTTGTGCCTGCGCCGCGCTTACCGGCGAAGCCGGCGAAACGGGCAGGGGCGGCGCGGCGTTCGGCGCGTCGGCGGGTTGGGGCGCGACGTCCACGGGCAGGTCGGCGCCCGCGGTGTCGTCTTCCTCTTCCAGTTCGCGGCGCGCGGCCAGCGCCCGGTAGGCGCGGCGCAGCAGGCGGCGCGCGAGCCATTCGAGCACGAGCGCGGGAATCAGCGCGGCCAGCAGCGACCAGGCGACATGACCGAGCACGGCGCGCGCTTGCGGGTTGGTCGATTGCCAGTTCCACCAGGCGCGGACCGAGGCGACGTCGAGCAACGCGGCGACCGAACTGCGCAACGACGTACCGAGGTGGACGGCCCAGTGCGCGCCCTGACGGGCCAGTTGCGAGGCTAGGCCGTTCGACTTGAACGCCGCCGGCACGAGCGCGGCGGCGCCGCTTGCCGCGGCGGGCGATGAGGTGGCCGCAGGCGCGGAAGCGGGCGGCGCGCTCAGCGCGCCGGCGGCGGCGATAGCCTGCAGCGTGTCGGCGACTTGCGCGCGCCGCTTGGGATCATTGAGGACGGCGAGCGCCTGGCGGGCCTGCTCGGGTGTCAGCGTGACGCCGACGCCGGAAGCCGACGATGCGGACGCGGCCGGCGCTGCGGCGGCGAAAACCGGCGCGGCGATGAAAGCGAGGAGGAGGAAAAGCCAGATTGGGAATAGTTTGCGCATAGGGTGTAAAGCGGGGGACAGATGCGGAAGGCTGTGCCGACACATACGGACCGGTTCGGCGGCGTGACCATGAACCGACTCGCGTCGTGTCGCACAAGTTCCTTGGGCGGCCTTGGCACGAGGCAACGGAAAGCCGGCAAGCCCCGTGCGGCGGCATCTTGCGGTAGCAAAAAACCTGCCTGTCGAAAAGAACCGCATTGTCCCATGCTGAGCGGGACGCGCCGGAATTCCCGCTCATCTTGCCTGCGCGAGTGCTGGCGCGACTGCAGACGTCTCTGCAATCACAATCGCACCGAAACCCGCTCCGCCCGCGCAAACGCCCTTGCCGCCGTTACACCCACCGCCGCGCCATCACTCCGTCGCCGCCGCCCTGCGCACCGGCGGCACACCCAAGGTGCCTTCCACGACTTCGGTGAAGGTGCGCTCCTCGCGCAGAATGAAGCGCTTCGTTTGAGCCAGCTTGAAATTGTCGCGAGCCTCGGCATCTGCGCGCAGTCTCGCCCGATACGCTTCATAGGCCGCGAGACTGTCGAACGCGATCAAGCCCCACGCAATGTCGTTAGTCCCCTCGTGCGGCAGGAAATAGCCGATCAGATGGCCGCCGCAGCGCGGAATAATGCGGCCCCAGTTGCGGGCGTATTCGTCGAAGGCATCGCGCTGGAACGGATCGATCTGATAGCGGATGAAGCAGGTAATCGCCATGTGCAAGCTCCCGGTTGAGTCGAAGGTCGTGGTGTGAAGCACCGTGACTGCAGTATGAAGCGCGCCGGGCAGCGATGTTTCAGCGCGGTCTGAACTATGGATGGTGACCGTGCGCGAGGCGTAATTCAGGCGCCGCGCATCTAAAGCGGCCGTTGCGAGCGAATCGTCGAAAACGCCAGCGCCGCACCGGCCAGCGCGCACAACGCCGACACCAGCGCCACCGCGCGCAATGCCGCGCCGAGGGCGTCGGCTTGTGCCCGCGCCACCTCGGCCTGCGCTCGCGCCGCATCCACGTTTGGGTGGGCCGCGTCGGTTTTGGGGTGCGCCGCAGTCAGATCCGCCGCGCCCGCTTTCCCTTCCGGCGCACCGGTTCCGGTAGCCGGCGACGCCGCGCCCGCGTCCGTGCCGACCTGCGCTAGGCTCGCTGCGTCGCGCGCTGCCTGCGGCACATGCAGCGCATCGAGCCGCGCACGGAGTGCCGCGTCGTGCGACCAGACGAACACGATGCCCAGCACCGCGATCGCCAGCAGGCTCGCCACCCGCGCCACCGCGTTGTTGATGCCCGAAGCGACCCCCGTGCGCGCGGCTGACACCGAGGTCATCACGGTCGTCGTCAGCGGCGCGACGGTGACGGTCATGCCGAGCCCGAGCACGGTCAGCGCGGGCAGAAAGCCGCGCCAGTAGCCGCCGCGGACCCATGGCAGCGCGAGCATCGCGAAGCCGGCCGCGGCGACCACCGGCCCCGCCGTCAGCAAGGCCCGCGCGCCGTAGCGGCTCGTCAGGCCGCCGGTGAAGCGCGACAGCAGGCCGATGGTCACCGGCACCGGCAGCAACGCCGCGCCCGCCTGCGTCGCGCTGTAACCATAAGCGCGGATGAGCGTGAACGGCAGGAAGAACAGCGCGCCGCCCAGGCCGAAGTAGAGCAGCAGCGTGACGAGATTGGCGCCGACGAAGTCGCGTGAGCGGAACACGTCGAGCGGCATCATCGGATTGCGGGTTCTCGCTTCGAGCGCGACGAAGGCGATCAGCACCAGCAAGCCGCCGAAGACCGATGCCAGCACCCAGCGGTCGCCGAAGCCGCGCGCCGAGGCTAGGGTCAGGCCGTACGTCAGGGCTGCGAGTCCGGCGGTGGCCGTGGCGGCACCCTGCCAGTCGAGGCCGCCCGCCGCGTGTCCGGTGGTGCCGCCGGCAAACGCGGACGAATTTCCCTCATCGTCCTGCCGGCTATCCGGCACGGCCATGACCGCCAGCGCGACCGTCGCGCACGCAATCGGCACGTTCAGGAAGAAGATGGCTCGCCACGAAAACGCATCGACGAGCCAGCCGCCCGCGACCGGCCCGAGCGCCGAGGTGATCGCGCCGACGCCGGCCCAGGTGCCGATTGCCTGGCCGCGCTCCTTGTCGTCGAACACCGCGCCGATGATCGACAGGCTGCTCGGCACCAGCAGCGCCGCGCCCACGCCTTGCACAGCGCGCGCCGCGATCAGGGCGGCGGCGCCCGGCGCGAGGCCGCAGCCGATCGAGGCCAGCGTGAACAGCCCGATTCCCGTGATGAACACCGTGCGCCGGCCGAGCGTGTCGCCGAGCGAGCCGCCCACCAGCACCAGCGCGCCGAGAAACAGCAGATAGGCGTCGACGACCCACTGGATCGCCGCCACGCTCGCGCCCAGTTCGCTCTGGATGGACGGCAAGGCGACATTGACCACGGAGCCGTCGATGAAGGCCATGCTCGAACCGAGGATGGTCGCGGCCAGCGCGAGTTTTTTACGCCGGCACGGGTGGACGAGACTGAGAGGCTGCGCGCGGATGACGAGCGCGTCGCACGGGCTGGCCTGAGCGGGCAGGACGGACGAGGAAGGGCGCTCGAGCGCCGGTGCGTGCGGGTCGGCCAAGTCCGCTCCCGGAGGATGGATGAACGGCCTTCAGCATAGCAATGCCGGGGCGTCGGCGAAAGGCGCGAGGGGTGCGGGCGACGCCGCTGACGCATCGAGTCACGTCATTGCGCGCCATGGTGCGCGTGGAGTGGCGGCGTGCGCGGCCCTCGACTTCCAGCCGGCGAGGTCCGGACCGGACCCGCAAACAGGCAACGCGAAAACCGACGCCGAACTTATCCGCTCACACCAGCGAAGGCGCCCGCCGCTCCGCCTCGCCATCGGCATCCGCACCGCCGGCCGTGCTGGAAGCGCGCCCGCTCGCCGGCTCCTGATGCAGCCGGTTGGCATGCATCAGCCGATACAGCGTGGCCCGCGAAATGCCGAGTTCGGCCGCCGCTTCGGACAACTTGTAGCCATGCCGCTGCAGAGCGTGTTCGATCGCGTCTTTCTCGGCCTTGCTGCGGATTTCGGCGAGCGTCACGGCCGGCCCGTTGTCGGCTTCCGGCAGGCCCAGATCGCTGGCCGTGATAAAGCGGCCCTCGCTCATCACCACGGCGCGGCGCACGCAATTGATCAGCTCGCGCACGTTGCCCGGCCACGGATAGTTCGACATGGCGACGATCGCGTCGCTCGACAGGCCGCGCAGTTTGCGCGCGCCGTCCTGTTTGTACATGCTCAGTGCATAGTTGGCGAGCAGCTTGATGTCGCCGCCGCGCTCGCGCAACGGCGGCTCTACCAGACGCAGTACGCATAGGCGGTGATACAGGTCGGAGCGGAAGCGCCCGTCTTCGACCGCCTTGTCCAGATCGACGTGAGTCGCCGAAATCACCCGCGCATCGACGTTGATCGGGCCGTTGCCGCCCAGCCGTTCGATCGTGCCTTCCTGCAGGAAGCGCAACAGGACCGCCTGGCATTCATGCGGCATATCGCCGATTTCATCGAGAAACAGCGTGCCCTCGTGCGCGCTCTCGATCCGGCCGATCTTGCGCTGGAGCGCGCCGGTAAACGCGCCGCGTTCATGGCCGAACAGTTCGGCTTGCAGCAGGCTCGGCGGAATGGCCGCGCAATTGATCGCGACGAAGGGGCGGCCGGCGCGCGGCGAGCGTTCGTGAATCGCCTTGGCGGTCAGTTCCTTACCCGTGCCGGATTCACCCGCGACGAATACCGGCGCGTCGGTCACGCCGCATTTGTCGATGCGCCGGTACAACTGCTGCATCGCCTCGCATTGCCCGACCATGCCGTGCCGGCCGGCTGAAGGCTCCGGCGCGACTTCCACATGCCGCAGGCTCGACAGGCCATGCGCATGGCCGAGCGCGAACACGAGCCGCTCGTTGAGCCACGGCCGGGTCACGAAGTCGAAGCAGTAGTCGAGGATAAAGCGGCTGACCAGTTCGTTTTCCGCCTGCCCCGGCGCGATCTGGGCGACCCAGTTGGTTTCGACGCGCCGCATGCAGGACGCCAGCGCGGAAAGATGTTGGGACGTGCATTCGCCAGGCAGTTCGACCAGGCCGACCTTGATGTTGCCGCGCTCGAGCATACGCTCGGCGACGGCCGTGCTTTTGGCATGCACCGCTTGCCAGCCAGAAGCCGCCAGAAAAGCGGCGAGTTTCTGATCCGGCGAATTCGACACATACAGAACGGTGCGTTCCGTGTCGACAGGCGTGCAAGTCGTATTCATGTTACCCCCGGTTTGATGCAGCTCTCAGGACTGTTCTGCGACGAACTCGACAGACCGGCAACATGCCGGCTTCCGGCCAACGGAGCCAGCCGGTCCGCTTGCGCGAGCCCGGACATGGATTGATCCACCGCTTTGGGGTTCTGCTCCTCCCAGCCCGGCGGTCACGATTCACGGTAGCGGCAATCTCGGGGGCATGGAGCAGGCGGCGCGAACCGCGAGGTGCTACATATCGGACGAATGACGGAAACAGTGTTCACCGTTGTAACCGTCACGCGATCTTTTCCCCGAATCACTCAAACCGTTTCTAACCTCGTTGGCCTGATACAGGCGCTCTTATTGGCGCATGGGCTTAACGATAAGCGAAACCGCTTTCGAGCGCCATACAAACAAGTGTGGATTCAGAAACGTTTTTTACGTTACGCCGATGTCCTTGCGAGTCAAAAATGGTCGGTCAAGTCCTGCTATGCGTGGCATCACACATAGCGCCTCAATTCGTTTTACGGCAAATGTCAAACGGAACTGTAGGTCCAGATTTGCCTTGTCTCACGCTTGCGACACATTGGGCATACGTATGGATGCCACCAGGTAGGGTTCCGAAGCGTCGGCCTATTCAGCCGGGATGCGACTCAACTCCCGGCCACGCATGGAGCGTGCGGCCTGCCCGGCATGCGGACCACCGCGAATATCTTGCCGCGGCGCATCGCCGGGCGCGCGAATACGTGTCGAATTCGAATCAACGCGTGCTGCGAAGCAGGCCCCAACCCTTATGGCGCCGCGACGATCGCGGCGCCATAAGGGTTTGAGGGTGCATGGCATAGCCGTTGCAATATGCTCTGCACAGCGAAAGCTGGTGTCGCCCGGTCCAGGGTTCAGGGAAGCCAGAATAACAAGGGACCGGCGGCAAGAAACTTCGTAGGCG
The DNA here is from genome assembly GCF_042680985.1 of Paraburkholderia dipogonis. Taxonomy (NCBI): domain Bacteria; kingdom Pseudomonadati; phylum Pseudomonadota; class Betaproteobacteria; order Burkholderiales; family Burkholderiaceae; genus Paraburkholderia; species Paraburkholderia dipogonis. The sequence continues at coordinate 200,158 of NZ_JBHUFR010000026.1, forward strand.
CGGCCGGGGAAGCCAATGTTCTACGAGGGTGCGGCGGGGCCACTGAAAAACAGATGTCATAAAAAAGAACGGCGCAATGATCGGTACAACGTACCGGTCATTGCGACCGGACGATGTAAAGGTTGACCTCGCCACTTTTTCCGTCTGGTCCGGCGGATGTGAAGGGGATGGCAATAACAACACGTACCGCGCCAGCGGAGTTGCGAGCGAACGGTACGCATAACAACAAGAAAACAGCAAAAGAACAGCGACGGGGCAGCGCGCGGTCGAGGATCAGCCGGGCGTGATGAAGCGGGGAGAAATGGCCGGAGCCTCCATAGAGAGGCGGGGTTACGAGGTGGACCGGGCGCCGTGTCCGCGAAGTTGCGGACACGGCTCACCTGGACAGGGCAGTAGAAGAAGCACATCTTTACGGGGGTTGTCATGACCAGACAGATCACCAAACCGGCCGGCACAGCACGGTCGGATCGTCAAACCACGACTCGTTCAGTGGGCGTCTCATATCAACGGCATAACGCCGCGCCGCGTGCGTTGTTCGCCACGCCGCCGGTCGATCTGACGACGCTGGTGATCGCCGAGGCGATCAAGCGCCGGGCGCAAGCGGAACTTCAGCGCGAGGCGCTGCGCGACTCGGTGTATGAAATGCCGGTGTCGCGGGAACGAAACTACGAACGCGGTGCGGACGTTGACCCGTCCGATGCCGACGAATAAAAAGAACATCGACCGCTATCGAGGTGGCCTCGCCAACCGAACGGCGTCAGACCGGCGGAGAGCCGACATGATCGACATCTTCCTGATTTCATCCAGCACGGAGCGTGCGCCGCAAATCGTCGCTCGCCTCGAAGCAAGCGGCGTGGCTTACCGGTTGCGCACCGCTCACGGCACTGCCCGGCAAGTGCGGGCGCACGACCGTGCGATTCGGAGCGCCGATATGCTGATCGTCGACGACGCCGATCTGGGCACGCGCGATCTGGACGGCGTCGAGGAAGCGCTGGCCTGCACGCCGGCCCTGCATTGCGTGCTGATGACAGCGGCGCCGTCCACCGCTTTGCTGGGCGTGGCGATGCGCGTCGGCGTGCGGCACGTGCTGTCGTGGCCGTCCGACGCCGACGAGATCACCACCATTCTCATCCAGGCCGACGCGCGGAAAAACGCCACCAGCCGCCGCACGGGCCGCGTGGTCTCGCTGGCTTCGAGCAAGGGCGGCAGCGGCACCACGCTGATCGCCGTGAATCTCGCGTATTCACTTGCCGCGCTGAGCAACCGGCGTGTGCTGCTGATCGACCTGAGCCAGCAATTCGGCGACGCCAGTCTGCTCATGGCCGACAAACCGCCGCCCACCACGCTTGCCGATCTCTGCTCCCAGGCGGAGCGCCTCGACGCCGCACTACTCGAATCATGCGTGATGCACGTCCACGCAAATCTCGATGTGCTGGCGGGCGCGGGCGATCCGCTCAAGGCCGCCGAACTGCTGCCCACGCAGTTGGAGCGCATTCTCGCGCTCGCGCGCGAGCGCTATGACGCGGTGCTGATCGACGTGGGGCAGAGCCTGAATCCGATGACGATCCACGCGCTCGATCGCAGCGACGCGATCTGCATGGTCGTGCGTCAGAACCTGCTCTACCTGCACGGCGGGCGCCGCATGCTCGATATTTTCAGGGAACTGGGCTATCCGGCCAGCAAGGTGCGGGTGGTGGTGAATCACTACGACAAGAACGCCCAGATCAACCTGTCGAAGCTCGAACAGACGCTTGGCGCGAAGGTGGCGCATCAGCTTCCGCACGACGACAAGCAGGCCAACGACGCGCTCAGCCGCGGGGTGCCGCTGGTGACGTCGGCGCGAGACAGCACGCTTGCGCAAGGCATCAGCCTGCTGGCGGACATGCTGTGGCCGTGCAGCGCCGAGCGCCGCAAAGGCGTGCTCGGCCGGCTGTTCGCGTCGCGGCCGAACGTGCCGCCGCAGCTCAAGCCAGGGCATTGAACCCATCCAGTCAAGCGGGATAGACTCGTTGAAAGCGAATCCGCACGTCCATGTCCTGATCTGGACAGCGGACCCGTGCCGCTGCTACGCTGCGGCACTGGGAGGCCGGCAGCCCGTGGCGTAGCCGGCTCGAATAATAATTCGCATATCGAAACGAGTCTGCAATGACATGGACCACTCCGCCGCCGGAGCGTCATGGCGAGCATTGTCCTGCGAAAAACAAGAGCGGTGAAACGGGCAGTGTGACGGATCGCGTCGACGCGCAGCCGCGCGCTATCACGGCGAGCGGCATGCGCGCGGCTTCGGTGGAAGTGCTCGCGCGTTGCGCCGCCGCGCTCATGTTCAGTCTCTTCGCCTATGCGGCGATCAAGCGCTGGCAGCAAGAGCCGGATCGCATCACGTTGTTGCTGCTGGTGGTGGGTGCGTTCGTCACGCTAGGCTTGTCGCTATTTGCGCGCGTGCCGGTGCGGCGCGACTGGACGCCGTTCGCTTTCATCTGCGCGGTAGGCGGCACGTTCTATTTTCTGGCGGTGCGGCTCGCACCCGGCGTGCAACTGGTTCCCGAAATGGCCGGCGCGGCGCTGCAGGTGTTCGGCATTTTCTGGGAGTTGTTCGCCAAGGCCTCGTTGCGCAGGTCGTTCGGTATCTTGCCGGCCAATCGCGGCGTGGTGTCTCGCGGCGCGTACCGCTTCGTGCGTCATCCCATGTATCTCGGCTACTTCGTGATGGACATCGGTTTTTTGCTGGTGAACTTCGGGATTCAGAACATGATCGTGTATGGATGCCAGTTCGCCTTGCAGGTGGGACGCATCTTGCGCGAAGAAAAGCTGTTGTCCGATGACGAGCGCTATCGCGCCTATCGAAGCAAGGTGCGATTTCGCGTGATTCCCGGCGTGTTTTGACGGTGTATCGTGTTGTTGTGGCCGCCTGGATGCGCGGTCCGTCTGCTTACTTTTCAGCGCGCCCTTGAGCGCGGCATTGCCCCATGCAAAACGAGTCCAGCGGTTTCAACGATATCGCGTCGATCCTGTCCAATCCGATTCTCAACACGGATTCGTACAAGGCGTCGCACTACCTGCAATATCCGCCCGAAGCGTCGGCGATGTTTTCATACATCGAATCACGTGGCGGGCGCTACGACCGCACGCTGTTCTTCGGCCTGCAGATGCTGATCAAGGAATACCTCTGCCGTCCGATCACGCCGGCCATGATCGAGCAGGCCAGGGCGTTTTTCACGGCGCATGGCGAGCCGTTCAACGAAGCGGGCTGGCGCTACGTCGTCGAACATCACGGCGGTTATCTGCCGGTGCGCATCTGCGCGGTGCAGGAAGGCTCGGTCGTGCCGACGCACAACGTGCTCGTCACCGTAGAATGCGACGACCCGCAGGTGTTCTGGCTGGCGTCGTATCTGGAGACCATGTTGCTGCGCGTGTGGTATCCGATTACGGTCGCGACACAAAGCTGGCATCTGCGCGGGACGATTCGCGGCTATCTGCTGAAGAGCAGCGACGACCTCGCGCAATTGCCGTTCAAGCTGCACGACTTCGGCGCGCGTGGCGTGTCGAGCGCGGAGTCGGCGGCGATCGGCGGCGCGGCGCATCTCGTCAGCTTCATGGGCTCGGATACCGTGCTCGGCGTGGTCGCGGCGAACCATTACTACAACGAGACGATGGCGGCGTTTTCGGTGCCGGCGGCGGAGCACAGCACGATCACCTCGTGGGGCCGCGAGCGCGAAACCGACGCGTTTCGCAACATGATCGCGCGCTTCGGCAAGCCGGGCGCGATCGTGTCGGTGGTATCCGACTCCTACGATCTGTTCGCCGCGCTGAACGCCTGGGGCACGGAGTTGAAGCAGGCGGTGCTCGACTCCGGCGGCACGCTGGTGATCCGGCCCGACTCAGGCGATCCGCAAACCATCGTGCTGCAAACGCTGCGGGCATTGGAGGCGTCGTTCGGATCGGTGGTGAACGGCAAAGGGCGGCGCGTGCTCAACAACGTGCGCGTGATCCAGGGCGACGGCGTCAATCCCGATTCGATCGAAGCAATTCTCGCCGCCATAGATGAAGCCGGTTTCGCCGCGGACAACATCGTGTTCGGCATGGGCGGCGCACTGTTGCAGCAGATCAACCGCGACACGCAGCGCTTCGCGATGAAGTGTTCGGCGATCCGGTTAGGCGACGAGTGGCGCGATGTGCTCAAAGATCCGGTCACGGACGCGGGAAAGCGCTCAATGAAAGGGCGACTGACACTGCTGAAGAATCGCCGCACGGGCGAGTATCGAACGACGACGCTGCCCGTTGAGGTAGAAGGCGATTGGGAAGAAGCGTTGGTGACAGTGTTCGATTCCGGCAAGCTGCTGGTCGATATGTCGCTTGCTGAAATCAGGAGCCGCGCTCACGCGCACGAAGGCTAATGCGCCGCCTTGCTCGCCGGCCAGACCGCCACGCCCGAAGCGCGGATATCGATCCGGCACGGTGCGCCTTCGCGCAAGCGGTTATCTTCATTGGCAATGTCGAAGCGGACACCGGCGATATTCACGCGGACATAGCGCTCGCCGCGCCGTAGTTCGACTGCGTCGACCACACCGGCGTGCGTGCCGTCCAGCTCGACAACAATCGCATGCGACGATACACGCCACATGACGCGTTCGCCGGCGCGCAGATCGAGCCCACTGTCGCCGGTTCCGATCACGAAGCCTGGCGCGATCTCGACCTGGCCCGACGCGTTCATCACGCCTTCGCCGACGTTATGCAAGCCGAGCAGACCGGCCACGCGCATCGACGCCGGGCGTTCGAACACGGCGTCGATAAACCCCGCTTGCAACACGCGGCCCTGTTCGGCCACCAGGACTTCATCAGCCAGAAACGCGGCTTCATCCGGATCATGCGTGACGATGATCGTGACCGCGGCGATCTCACGTTGCAACGCGCGCAGCGACTGCTGCAAGCGGCGCCGCCGCGGCGTGTCCAGCGCGGCGAAGGGCTCGTCGAACAGCAGCAGTTCGCTATGCCGTGTCAGCGCACGGGCAAGCGCGACGCGCTGCCGCTGGCCGAACGATAGTTGATGCGGCAGTCGCGCGACCAGTTGCGCGAGGCCCAGATGATCGAGCCAGTAACGCGCGCTCGCCGGATCGGCATCGACGGGAAAGGCCAGTTGCTGCGCAACCGTCATGTGCGGAAACAGGCCGTAGTCTTGCGGCATATAACCGATCTGCCGGCGCTCGGGCGGCAAAGTATTCAACGGCGTCGCGCCGAGCGTCACGCTGCTCGTCGCGTTGGATTCGAGTCCCGCGATCAGACGCAGCGCCAGCGACTTGCCCGAGCCCGACGGCCCGATGATCGCGAGACGCCGCGTGGCCGGCGTCCATGCGAGGTCGAGATCGAATGCGCCCAGTTGTCGTTGCAGATGGAAAGCGAGGCGCAGGCCCGCTGTTTCGCTGCCACTCGAAGCCGTCAGATTCGCGCCGGGTTCGAGCGCGTCGTCGCCGTTTTCGGTCTGCTCGAGCGCGGTTTTTTGTCGAATGCTGTAGATCGACAGCGCCGCGCAGACGATCGCGATGGCGAGTGTCGGCAGCAGCAGGGGCATCATCGCCGGCAGCCCCTGGCCGCCGAATACGACGTACGTATAGACCGGCAACGAATACGGGTGATAGGCGACCATCACGGTCGCGCCGAATTCGCCGAATGCGCGCAGCCACGCGAGCGCGAGTCCCGCGCGAATCGCCGGCCACGCGACCGGCAGCATGACGCGGAAAAAGCGGCTCCCGGCGTGATGGCCGAGCGTCGCGGCGACGTCGTCGAGCACCGGATCGACGGCGGTAAACGCGGACTTGGCGGCAATGATCAGAAAGGGTGCGGCGACGAAGACTTCCGCGAGCACGATGCCGGCGAACGAATCCGTCAGCACGCCGTTGGTGAAGCGGCCGATCCAGCTATACGGGCCGAGCAGAAACAGCAGCAGCACGCCGCTGGTGAGCGGCGGCAGCGCCAGCGGCAGTTGCACGACAAAGCCGAGCAGCGCGACTTTGCGCGACTGCGAACGCGCCAGGAAATAACCGAGCGGGACGCCGCCCAGCAGGATCGCGAGCGAGGCGACGCTCGCGCTCGCGGCGGAGACACCGACCGCCGACCACGTCGCGCGCCAGTCGACATTCGCCCAGTCCGCCGCGCCGAGCTGCGGCACGCTCGCGACAAACGGAGCGCACAGATAGACGGCCAGCAGCGCCGCCAGGCACAGCAGCGGACGCGCCGCGGTACGATTCATCGCGCTTATTGCGCGGCGGCGTCGATCACGGCTTGCACCGAAGGCGGCATGGCTTGCACGTTGCCCTTCACCGTCGGTTTGACGACGTCCACGCCATGTTGCTTGAGCAACGCGCGGCCTTGCGTGCTCAACAGGAAGTCGACGAAGCTGCTCGCGCCTTCACGATTCGGCGCGTCGCTGAGAATGGTCAGCGTGTAGCTGGCCTTGGCCTGCAATTCGGGCGCGGGGCGGATCGCCGGAATCTTCAGGTCGGACGTTTCGGTGGAATAGAAAAAGCCGGCGTCGAGCTGGCCGGATTGCAGACGGCCCACCAGCGTTTCCTCGGGTAACACCTGTTCGGGGTTTTCCGCGGCGCCGAGCGTTTTTTCCACGAGGTCCGGCTGATGGTAGAGCTCAGCCGCCTTGGTCACCATCTCGACGGTAAACGCGCCCTTCGGGTCGAGCTTCGGATCGGTGCGGCCGATGCGGATGCCCGGTTCCTGCAGCACCTGGTCCCAGCGCTTGCTCTTGAACTGCGGGGCGAATTTGCTCTGCGGGTTGTAGCCGATCATCAACGGCGATTCGGCGAAATTCACGTACCACGTGACGTGATCGCCGTTCGCCGCGCCCGTCAGGCTGTCATTCACCTTGGGGCTTGCGCTGATGAACACGTCGCCGCGGCGCAGCTTGCCCTTGATTTCGTTGGCGATCTTGTTCGAGCCGGCCGCGTAGCCGCGGAAATGCTGGCCGGTGGCTTTCTCGAATGCCGGGCCGATGCTGCGCTCCATCAGATTGACGAGCGAGCCGGCGTACAGCACGTTGACCGTATTGTCCTGTGCGAACGCGGGCACGGCCGTCACGATGCCGGCAACGACCATTACAGGAGCGACGAGAGAAGCGAGCAGCTTGCGAATCATGCGATAACCCCGATACGTTATTAAGAGCGCTATATTACGACGTCATCGCGCTGTCTTGTGTGACGACGTCGCTGCGCTTCAGTTGAGTGGGAAGCTGCGCACGTAGCTGGTGCCGCTCGCGCTGGCGGCGCGGTCGATTGCGTTGAGCTTGCCGCGTGGCGTGTCCACGGCCACGTCGCGGGCGTCCTGAAAATCGTTTGCAAGCAGGCTGATCGTGCCGTCCGCATGGCCGATTCGTCCAATATGTCCGGCGATATAGTGCGTATCGGCGCAGTTTTGTGCGCGAGCCGCGGTTGCATCGTAATATACGCATAGATATAACGTGCGAACAGGCCGTTCAGGCACGCATGCTGGAGATAATCGGAAATGGATAGTGTGAATGTGATCAACCCGCCCGCCGTCGACTGCGCGCTCGTCCTGAGCGGACGATTCCAGCGGCCGCTTTCATTCAGCCTGGACGACCTCAGACGCTACGAAAGCATGACAGCGACGCCGTTCGATCTGCGTTGCTATACGACCAACCGCTTTATCCGCAGCGTCGAACCGTACCGCGGCGTGCGCCTGATGACGCTCATCAAGGAAGCCGGCCTGCCGGATAGCGTGCCGGGCGAATTCAAGCGCACGGTGTTTGTCGCGGTCGGGCACGACGGCTATGTCGTGACGTTTTCGTGGCACGAACTCTTCAACACGCCGATCGGCGAGAACGTGATGGTCGCCTATGAATGCGGCGGCCGCGCGCTCGACGCTGAAGACGGCGCGCCGATTCTGTTTTCAGGTTCGGACATCCTGCCTGCGCCGCGTCATGTCAAACGGCTCGCGCGGATCGAGGCGCATGTGTTGGGACCGTTGATGTAAGCGGACGCGAGACGCGGCCGGCAGGCGTAACATGATCCGCTGGTTCACACTGCATTGCCGCCATGTCCATGTCTGACGATCCGCTTGCACGCGCTACGGGTATTGCCGCATCGGACGCGGGCGCGCCGCTGTGGGCGCTGTCGTTGCCGCGGGACGTGCAAACCTCAGCGCACATGGCCTATTGGTTGAACGCGGCAGCCAACCCCGCGTCGCCCGATACGCAACTCTTCGCCAAACTGATCGCGGAGCGCGACGCGCGCGACGAACTCGCGCTGCTCGGACTCAAACAAACGGAGTGGCGCGCACTGCTGGCGCGGCACTTTGCGCGCGGCGCCATTCCTGCCGCGCTGCCGTTCGTCGTTACTTCAAGCGAACACGCTGAATTTGTCCGCACGCTCCACGCGCTGTTGCTTACGCACGCAAGCGCCACGGTCCATGGGGACGACGCGCAGTGTCTCGCGGCGATCATCGCTCATGCCTGCTTGCGCCCGGATCATCTGTGGCGCGATCTCGGTCTCGCCGGCCGAGACGAAGTCACATGGATGCTGACGCGTTATTTCCCCACACTCGTCGCATTGAACACCGCTAACTTGCGATGGAAGAAATTCCTCGCTGAACAGCGCGCGCTGTCATTGGGTCTGGAACCCGGCCCGGCGCCAGGTTGTCCAGGCTGCGAAGACTACGCGCACTGCTACCCAGCGCTTCAACGAGTACCGTGACGGCCATTCGGCCAGGATGGCAGCGCGAGACGGTTCGTGTATGCTTTCGCGCATGGCTGACACCCCCAAAACCACACCCGCGCACGCGGCAAAAAAAGCCGCGAAGACGCGCCCCGAAGTGCGCTTCAGAATGCGCATCCGTAGCGGAGACGCGGTCGCGCTCGGGCCGGGCAAAGTCGAACTGCTCGAAGCCGTGCGCGAATTCGGCTCTATCTCGGCGGCGGCGCGCAGCCTCGATATGTCGTACCGCCGCGCGTGGCTGCTGATCGACGAACTGAACCGTTCGCTCAAGTCGCCTGCCACGCATTCGGAGCAGGGCGGTCAGAGCGGCGGCGGCTGCACGCTCACGCCGGTGGGCGAAACCATCATTCGCCTTTACCGCGACGTCGAAGTCGAGGCGCAGCGCAGTTGCGCGAAACAGATCGCCGAATTGACCAGGCTGATCCGCGCCTGATCCGCCCCGTTCCTAAAGAGCGCGCTTAGCCGTGCCGCAGGCAGAATGCCGACGGCGGCGGATTGCCCAATTGCGCAAGATTCTCCGGATGCAGGCGGCCCATCAATTCGACGAAGCTCGCCATGCTCGCCGTGCGCAGCGGGTAATAACCGATCTGATGGCGCTCGCAGACGCGCTTGAGCGTATTCATCGAATCGTGGGCGATGCAGTCGACCGGAAACACGACGACATCCGCGCCCGGCAACGCCGCGGCAAGCAGGCCCTTGCGATCTTCCACGCCGCCGTCGTGCACGATGAGTTCGCCGCCCGCGGCTTCCACCAGCCGTTTGAGCGCGGCGTTCGAGCCCGGCCTGCCGCCCACGTACACGATCCGTTTGCCTTGCACGCTGTCGAGGCTCGCGCGGTGCGTGCCGGTTGCGCTCGCCGCGTCGGCTGCATCCAATGTCGCGCGTTCGAGGGCGTCGCATTCGCTTTGCACCAGCTTGAGCAGCGTCAGCATCTGATCGTGGCTCCGGCGTAGCGCGAGTGCCGCCTCCTGTTCCTGCAGCGCGCGCTGTTCCGCGGCCTCGCGGCGGCTCGTGTGCAGAGCGACGCGCTGATCGGCGTCGGCTAGTTTGTCGCGCAGCCGTTGCGCTTCGGCTTCGAGGCGGGCTGCGTCGGCTGGGATCTGGCGGGTTGTCTGCGCCGTGAGCTGGGCAATCTGTTCGTTGAGCGCGGCGATCGACGCGTCGCGTTGCACGCTGAGTTCGTGCAAGCGGCTTTGCTGACGCTCGATCTTTTCTTTCAGTGCGGCGTTTTCCTCTTCCAGCGCGACCAGGCGGCGAATGTCCGCGCGATTGGCCGCGCCCACCAGATGCGACAGCATGTGCAATTCGCCGAACGCTTTCTGGCGCACGGGCATGGTCGCGAACGGATGCGTCATCAAGGCCCAGTAGGCGGGCGGGATGTCGCCGCTCTTCAGCGCTTCGTCCCAGAGCTTGAGCAGGGCGCCATCGTCGGCGGCTTTGTCGAAGCGGCGGATCGCGCCCGCATAGTGTTCGTCGAGCAGTTTGTGCAGCGCCTTGGCGGCCGCGCCGCCTTCGATCGCGAGTTCGACCGCCGCGTGATGAATCTCGAGATCGCTCGCGTCGTGGCGGTCGAGTCCCTTGAATTTGGGCACCAGCTTGCGCAATTCATGCGTGCTCAGACACGTGCCGATGATCGAGCAATGCAGATGGCTATCGAGTTCGGCGAGACGCGCGCGCCGTTTGGTGTTCGAGAACGATACTTTGGCGGGCGCGCAGCACGCGTCGGCGGCGTGCAGGCCGGTGCCGGCAAGCTCGTCGCCGGACAGTTTCAGACGCATGGGCTGGGCGAGACGGAACGGGGGCGTGTGCATGGGAATCTCGAATCCGGTTCGGTGTCAGGCGGGTTGAACGTGTCGGTTAAGCGCATGGCGCACGTTCGCCGCGCGAGCGCGGTCGTCGATGTATTCGGAGAGATATAGCGGTGGACGAGAGCGAACGTTCATCTGCGGTTGTCGCGAATCAGTCGTTGGAAGGGGCGAGGGCGGGCTCGGCGACGCGCGCTTTGCGCTGGGGCGCCGTGCCGCCCGCCGGGCTTCGAACAGTGGCGGCGCGCTGGCCGGCCACCGCGTTCGTCTCGCTCGCCACGCGTGCGTGCGTTTCGAGCACATGCCCGACGCACAGGCCCACGAACGCCGCGTCGAGCCCTTCGAGTTCCGCGACCACCTTGCGCAGCGCGGCCAGGTCATTGCTGAACGTGTCGGAAAAGATCGCGTCGCGCAGTTGTTCGGCGCAGCGCGCTTCTTCGATCGCCGCTTTCAGGTCGCGCAGACGTGCGAACCCTGCGGCTCTCGCCCGCTCGGCGAGGATCGACAGCAACTGGTTCAGCGAGTGCGAGCCGGACGTGCCGACCGAGGCGAAATTCAACTGGTCGTCGGTCAGCATCAGCACGAACCGCTGCACGCTGCCGTAGAGACGCCGGTAGGCGTCGACGACATCGCGGATCGATTCGGCGCGGCCGCGCTCGGACGCCGACTTCACCGCGACGATGGTCGACGAAAGCTCGGTCGGCAAGCGTCCGAGACGTTCTGCCGGGGCGGATGAAATGGATCGGCTGCGCACTGCTGCTGGCTCCTTAGGCTTCATCGGGCGCGGTTCGCGAAGGCACCAAAAGACGCATCGCCACGCACCACGAAGCCTACCGTGATATTCGGCAGGATATAACGAAACGCGACCCGCGTGTTGAACAGGAGCCGTTTCCGGCCCTTCGCGCCGCCGTCAGACCGCTGTCATTTGCGCCTCGCAAAGTCGAGAAACGCCTTGACGGCCGGGGCCCGCTCGTACTTGCGGAAGGCAATCGCGATCTCCGACGCGATGGATGGCCCGGCGATGTCGCGGTACACCACGCCCGGCAACGCGATGCAGTCAGCCAGCGTATGCGGCACGACGGCGACGTAGCCGCCCAGCGACACGCAGGCCAGCACCGAGGCGAGCGTGCCGGGGCGCGGTCCGAGGCGGGCGGAGAAGCGTCCGCGGCGCGCGACTTCGAAGGTGCCGGCTTCCTGTTCCGGCAGCACGAAGCACTGGTCGCGCAGTTGCGCCGGTTTGACGCTCGCCGAGGCCGCCAGCGCGGAGTCGGCCGGCAGCGCGAGCACGAACTGGTCGCGATGCACGGTCGTGGCCTGAATGCCGTCGGCGAGCAGCATCGGCGGGCGCACGTAGGCGGCGTCGAGGAGGCCGTCGCGGAGCATGGCGGCAATGTTGTCCATCGGCACCTCGCGGATCGAGATATCGACGCCCGGATGCGTGCCGCGAAATCCGCCGACGTCGCGCTGCAGCACGCCCGCATACGCCGCCGACGCCACATAACCGACTTCGACGCGCCCAAGTTCGCCACGCTCGGCCAGCACGGCGCGCTCCTCGCCGCGCGCGAGGTGATCGAGCGCGGCCAGCGCTTCGGCGAGATAGGCGCTGCCCGCCGCGCTCAGCGCCACCGAGCGCTTGGTGCGATGAAACAGCCGCACGCCGAGCAGCCGTTCCGCCTCCTGGATCAGCTTGGTCAGCGACGGCGCGGCGATCCCGAGTTCGTCCGCGGCGCGCGAGAAATGAAGCTGTTTCGCGACGCAAACGAAGGCGTGGATGTGACGGAGTTCGAGTTGCCGCATGGTTTTCTGTATTTCCATTCAGGCTAATTATTTTGTGATTCTATGCCAATGACAGGCAATACACGGGTCGCTACGATGACATGACTTCGACTCACCGCCATTTGCCTTCCTATGCCGCCTTCTTCGCCAGCTCAGCGCCCGAAACCCGTCAATCCCGCATTCGTGCTGGCCACCGCCTCGGCCACCTGCGCGCTGATCGTGCTGGACACCAATGTCGTGGCGGTCTCGCTGCCGTCGATCGCACGCTCGTTCCACGCGAGTTTCGCCGACGTCGAATGGGTCGTCAGCGCGTACATGGTCGCGTTCGCGTCGTGCCTGCTGCCCGCGGGCGGTCTCGCGGACCGCGTGGGCCGCAAGAAAATGCTGCTGCTCGGGCTGGCGGTGTTCTTTCTGGCGTCGCTCGGTTGCGGCGCGGCGCCCACTGCGACGGCGCTGAACCTCGCGCGAGCGCTCAAGGGCGTCGGAGCCGCAATGCTGCTCACCGCCGCGCTCGCCGTGATCGCGAACACGTTTCACGAAGGTCCCGCCCGCGTGCGCGCGTGGGCCGTGTGGGGCACCTGCATGGGCCTTGCGACCACGGTGGCGCCGCTGGTCGGCGGCGTCATCACGCAATGGTTCGGCTGGCGCTGGATCTTTCTGCTGAATCTGCCGGTGTGCGCGGTGCTTGCGTGGTGTGCGTCGCGCGCGATCGTCGAGTCGCGCAATCCGCAACCCGGTCCGCTCGATCTCGCCGGCAGCGTGCTGTTCGGCAGTGCGCTCGCGCTCGGCATCTGGGCGTTGATCGAAGTGCCGGCCGACGGCCTCGCGGGCTGGCCGACCGTCGCGCGGCTCGTGGCCTGTGTGCTGTTGTTCGCCGCTTTCGTCCAGGTGCAACGCGCACGGGCACATGCGATGGTCGATCTCGCGCTGTTCCGGCAGCCGCGCTTTGTCGCCGCCGTGCTCGCCATGTTCGGCTACGCCGCCTGCGCGCAGGTGATGATGACGTTCCTGCCGTTGTATCTGCAGAACGCGTTCGGTCTGTCCGCGGTGGCGGCCGGCGTCGGCATGCTGCCGTTCGCGCTCTCGATGGTGGTCGGGCCGTACATCGGCGCCGCGCTCGGCAGGCGTGTGTCGAGCATGGCGGTGCTGTCGGCGGGCCTGGTGCTGATCGCCCTCGGCAATCTGCTGACGGCATGGGTGGCGGGCGACGAACGCTATGTGCTGGTCGCGCTCGGCATGATCGTGACGGGGCTCGGCGCCGGGATTCTGAACGGCGACACGCAGAAGGCGATCATGGCCTGCGTGCCGCCGGATCGCACCGGCATGGCCTCCGGCATCAGCACGACGACGCGCTTTACCGCCATTGTCACCTCGGTCGGGGGGCTCGGCGCGGTGCTCGCGGCGCGCACGCACACGGCATTTCTTGCGGCGACGCCAGTGACGCTCGAGGTGAAAACCGCGCTCGATGCCGGTTTCATGTCTCGCGTGCTGGCCGGCGATACGGCGCAGGCCACGGCTGGTTTGCCGGCCGCCGTACGCGCCACGCTGATGTCGGCCGCGCACGCGAGCTTTGCGAGTGGTTTTGCCGCCGCGCTGGGTCTGGCCGCTGTCATTGCGGTGTCGATTGCGGCGGGCGTGTGGTTGCTGGCCGGCAAAAGCGAGGCTGCGCGGATGCGTGGCGCGGCGTCGAACGGCTAGGCGCGCCGCGTCGCCCGCTGGGCCCGGTTTTCCGATATCGTGTGCGGCGTGCCCGCCGTCGAATGATCGCCGGGCGCTTTTGCGGATCGACTTCAAACGCGGCCAACACACCCCATCAAAACAATGAGCCATCCCAACGCCAACACCAACATCGAACTGATCCAACGTTTCTATACGGCGTTCCAGCAACGCGACGCCGAAACCATGGCGGCCTGTTACGCGGACGACGTCGTCTTCAGCGACCCCGCGTTCGGCGAGCTGCGCGGCGAGGAAGCGCGCGATATGTGGCGCATGCTGGTGGCGCGAGCACAAGACTTCTCGCTGACGTTCGAGGGCGTCGAAGCGGACGACCGCAGCGGGCGCGCCCGCTGGGTCGCAAGTTATCTCTTCAGCCAGACCGGCCGCGCGGTGGTCAATCGCATCGACGCCCGCTTCGTGTTCCGCGACGGCCGCATCGTCGAACATCGCGACAGCTTCGATTTGTGGAGTTGGACGCGCCAGGCGCTGGGCCTCAAGGGGACGTTGCTCGGCTGGTCGCCGCTCGTGCAGCGCGCTATCAGAACGCAGGCAAGAAAGGGCCTCGAACTCTACCGGCGCCGCCAGCAGCGCACTTGAGCCGCGTGCCGCGCAGTCAGGCCTAAGACCGCCTGCTTGCTATCATTCAGCCACGTGATGCTGAATTTCTTCAAGCGGACGAACAAGGAATGCTATGCCAGTAGTGGATGCCGCATGGGAAGAGTGGCTGAGCAGCAACGTGGCGCGCGGCTGCAGTCCCGATTCGATGGTCGACGCCATGGTGCAGGCCGGTTTTGCCACCGACGCCGCGCGCGCCGCCGTGCACAAGACGTTCGGGCAAGACCCGGCTAAAGCGGCGAATCCGGCCTTTGCCGCGGCGGCCGCGACCGAAGCGGCGCTGGCTAAAGCCGCGCCGCAAATTTACCAATACGACGATCCGCCCGTCGCGCGCGGCAATCTGATCCGCGCGCACGATCGCGACGTGCGTGTGCTGATGCGTTGCGAGCGTCCCCAGGTGATCGTGTTCGGCGATGTGTTGTCGCCAGATGAATGCGCCGAGATGATCGAGCGTTCGCGTCATCGGTTGAAGCGCTCCACCACGGTCAATCCCGAGACCGGCAAGGAAGACGTGATCCGCAATCGCACCAGCGAAGGCATCTGGTATCAGCGCGGCGAAGACGCGTTCATCGAACGGATGGATCGGCGCATTTCGAGCCTGATGAACTGGCCGGTCGAAAACGGCGAAGGGCTGCAGATTCTGCACTACGGCACGACCGGCGAATACCGCCCGCATTTCGACTACTTCCCGCCCGATCAACCCGGCAGCGCGGTGCATACCGCGCAGGGTGGCCAGCGCGTCGCCACACTGGTGATCTATCTGAACGACGTGCCGGACGGCGGCGAAACCATCTTTCCCGAAGCGGGCATGTCGGTCGCGGCGAGACAGGGTGGGGCGGTGTATTTCCGTTATATGAACGGCCAGCGCCAACTCGATCCACTGACCTTGCACGGCGGCGCGCCGGTGCTCGGCGGCGACAAATGGATCATGACGAAGTGGATGCGCGAACGCGCTTACGGCTGACGACAACCGATCCCAGGCGCTATTCAGCCGGCTGGCCGGCGGTGGCAGTCGCAGTCGCGTTGCCCGGCGAGCCGGCGAATAGCTGCTTCAGCGCGCCGCGCGCGCTCATGTAACCCATCCGCATGATCATCAAGCCGATCGCCGCGCCGGCAATGTGATCCAGCATCGGCATGCCGGCCAGACTGCCGGCGAGTCCCAACGTCGCCACCAGCGCCGACACCGCGTCGACGCGTGCATGCCACGCGCTGGCCAGCAGAATCGCCGAGCCGGTGCGGGCGCCTTCGGCGCGCATATAGCGAAACAAGGCTTCTTTGGCGAGCATCACGAAACCGCTCACGGCCAGCGCACCGAGATGCATCGCGATGCCGCCGCTCAACGTGGAGGTTTGCGCGACGCTGGTCCAGAGCATTTCGGCGGCGGTGATCATCAGTACGGCGGCGATGAATAGCGTGGCCAGCACCTGTTCGATGCCGGTATCAGTGCTGGATTTGTCAGCGCGCGGGTGTCTCGTGGCGAGGTACAGCACGATCAGCACGACGCCGTCGGCGGCGAGGTCGCTCAAGGTGTGGACGCCGTCGGCGAAGAGCCCATCCGAATGCGCCATCAGGCCGATGGCGATCTGCATCGCCGAAAGGAACGCGTTGAGCAGCGCGCTGGCGGAGGCGGCCTTAAACAAGGCGCCCGCCGTCGACCGAATCGCTGCGGGGCGCGCGCGCGGAATACTGTGGCATGGGCTGGGGACGGTTTTTGCTGTTGTGCGGTTTCTGTTCCCGCAGCAAATTAACCGTCCAACGTGGCACGCCGATGACAGTGCCATGAGGGTTCGCGGCGCCGGCGCGACGTGGTCTGCCCGTTGGGATTCGCTATAGGTTCTTTCGTCTGGGAGCGTCACATGCGTGACGCGAGTTTGCGTTTGCCCTCAGCCGCTATCGCTGTACTTCGCGTGCGCCGCGCTCAGGTCGTTTTATAGACGTCGGGGTTGTGCACCTGCATGAAAAGCTCCGGATTCGCGAGTCCCTCGAAACCATGCGATGCATATACGTGATGCGCGTCGGTCGTCGCCAACATGATTCTTCGCAGGCCCTGCAGCGAAGGGCTGGCGAAAACGTGCGTCATTAAAGCGGACGCGTATCCCTTACCGCGATACGCCGGCAGCACGAACACGTCGCACAGGTAAGCGAAGGTTGCTTCGTCGGTAATCAGACGCGCGAACGCGATCTGTTTGCCTTCGATATAGCCGCCGAAACACAGCGAGCCCGCGATGGCCCGCTCGAACGTCTCGCGCGGCATGCCCTTCGCCCACGGCGTTTCTTGCGACAGGAACGTGTAGACCATCTCGATGTCGAGGTCGGCCTTGTCATGCGAAATCGTGAGTTCTTGTGCTTGCACCGCGTATCTCCGCCCGTTTTATCAGAGTGCTGCGCCGTCAACCCTTGGCCGGATCTTCGCTGCCGCGCGAGCCGCCGCCGATGCTCTGGCCGGCATCGCGCGCGAGACCCATGTAGCCGATCACGGATGCCAGCGTCACTACGCCCGCGAACAGAAACGCAAGACGGAAATCGTCGAGCGTGAACACGCGGCCCGTGATCTCGCCGTTGAAGAACGCCGCCGCGCGCAGCGACACCGCGCCGAACGCGATGCCGAGGCCGATCGTCATCTGCGCGGCCGCGCTCCATAGCGTGCTGGCCGCGCTCATCTGCGGTTGCGCGACGTCGGCGTAGGCGAGCGTGGCGAGCGTCGAAAATTGCATCGAGCGCGCCACGCCGTAGATGAACACGACGAACAGCACCAGCGCGAGCGGCACATTCGGGCTGAGCAATCCGCACGCGATGATGAACACCCCGGCCACCGTCACGTCGACAATCGACACCATGCGAAAACCGTAACGCTGCAGGATGCGTGTGGTCAGCGCCTTCATGCCGAGGTTGCCGAGCGCGCTCGCGAGCAGCAGCAGCCCCGACTTGAACGCCGACAAGCCGAAGCCCACCTGGAACAGCAGCGGCATCAGATAAGGCACCGCGCCGATGCCGATGCGCGTGAACGAGCCCGTCACCACGGTCACCGAAAAAGTGGGGATTTGCAGCGTCGAGACGTCGATGAGCGGATGCGGATGACGCTTCGCATGCTGGAACGCCACCATGCCCGCCAGCAAACCGCCGAGGATGATCGCCCCGGCGATCCACGGATTCTCGCCGGGCTGGCTTGCCAACTCCGCGCCGTAGAGAATCGCCGTCAACGCCACGCCGCTTAGCAGCAGGCCGATCACGTCGAGCGGCTTGCGTTCGGCGCCGCGCAGGTTCGGCACCAGCGCGAGCGCAACGGCCATGGCCGCGAGGCCGAACGGCACGTTGAGCAGAAAGATCCAGCGCCACGACGCGTAAGTCGTGATGAAGCCGCCGATCGGCGGCCCGACCACCGGCGCGGCAATCGCCGGCCACGTGATGGTCGAGATCGCCTGCATCATGCGGCTTTTTTCGGTGCTGCGGACCACGATCAGCCGGCCCACCGGCACCATCATCGCGCCGCCTATGCCTTGCAGCAGACGGGCGGCGGTGAACTCGGCGACGTTCTGCGACAGGCCGCACAGCACGGAAGCCACGGTGAACACGCCGATTGCGCTGAAGAACACCGTGCGCGAGCCGCAGCGGTCGGCGACCCAGCCGCTCGCGGGGATGAAGATAGCCAGCGCCAGCATGTAGGCCGTCATGCCGAGACTGAGGCTGTTGGGACCGACGCCGAACGAGTGCGCCATCTGCGGCAACGCGGTGGCGATTACGGTGGTGTCGAGGTATTCCATGAAGAAGGTAGCCGCGACGATATACGGCAGCCAGCCGACGTGCGCGTTGCGTGCCTCGCTGCCGCTCATTGGGCGGCTCCGGTCGCGCTGCTTGCGGTGTCGTGCGGGGGCCGGTCAGCGCCGCTGCGGTGCCGGCGCTTCGCGCGCGATGGTTGGGCCTTCATGTTCTTGCGACTACCTTTTGAAAACGTGTTTGCGGCATCCGGACGGGCGGACGCGCGCGGGATCGTGGCCGCGGTCGGCGCGTCGGCGAAGCTATCGAGGATGGTTTTGCCGAAGAGGGCCAAACGATGGCTGGCCCTGAATCCTAACGCAATATGGGACGCCATATTGGTGACGATGGCAGGTGGGGTAGGTGGGGCTTCTGCGGGGTGGAAGGTCGGCGGGGCCGTGAGGCAGCGAGGTCGGAAGTGCGCAGTTCGCGAAGCCGCGCCTCCGGGGCCTGTCATAAATTTTGTGTGTAAGGCATAACATGTAGCTCAAGGAGCATGTA
>NZ_JBHUFR010000027.1:0-171282 GCF_042680985.1 Paraburkholderia dipogonis
GGCCTGACGCATGTCGCATGGCAATGCGCAAGGGACGCCGTCTAATGCGCGCTTACGGAACGTCTCACTGACGCTACTGGCGAATCGCGCTTGATGGCCGAGAGCACCAGTTCCGTGAACGTTCTACAGAGCTGACGTTGGCGTTTTCAACGTCGGCTTTCCGGCGAGGTGGGTGGACGCGTACTGCCGGCCAATTCGCGACGTTCGTCGATCCTATTCGAGTGGCCGAAATCGAGTCATCAGCGGACTTCCGACAATTGATGCTGTGTGACCGTGGTGGCAACCAGCAAAGCTGGCTGCCACTCACCCACTACTGGCAGGAAAAATTCGCTGCAACGTTAATGTCCCCGGCTCCTTTGTAGCGTGACTGTTTAGGATAAGGACACAGCGGGCGGGTACGCGATGCAACGTTGAAGTATCCTGGGTTCGTTGCGCTGGCAAGGACCGAATCCGGTGACACGCCATTTTCGACCCAGTTCACAAGTTGCGGCAGCATATTAAAGTTGTCGGTAGCTGGACCGCCGCTGCAATGGTTCATGCCCGGGACAAGATACAGTCGTGCAAACATCTGAGCGTTGTTTCCCATCGTTTTATTCATCGAGTTGTACCAGTTCACCAGATCATTTCTCGACAACGACGAGTCGGAGCCTCCCTGGTACAGCATCAACTTGCCGCCGTGACTTTTAAATGCGGAAAGATCGGTGTTGTCGGTGAAATACAATTGCGCCGCGGACTGTGTGTAGATTCCCGAGGTCTGGTAGAGCGTCTGCGGGTCAGTGTTGAAGTTGTAACCGAGCGAGTAGCTCAGTGCGTCGGCAGCCGAGATAGGCAGGCGCGGCGGCGTCGTGTAGGCAACGGCTTCGGCGGGGGCGAACACGAGCTTGGTCGCATTGTTAGTTGCCGAAGTGTAGGTGCCGAGCCACCAGGAGCGCCAGTTCTGGCTATATGTTGTGCCCGACTGCGCGCTCACACCTGCATCCCAAGGCCAGTCCGAATAGAGTTGCTTTCCGCTTGAATCTACTGGACCGGCAAAGGCTTTTTCTAGCGTGGTTATCTGATCGGCGGTCAGGCAGCTAGCTGTTTTCGCGCCA
Source organism: Paraburkholderia dipogonis (assembly GCF_042680985.1). Taxonomy (NCBI): domain Bacteria; kingdom Pseudomonadati; phylum Pseudomonadota; class Betaproteobacteria; order Burkholderiales; family Burkholderiaceae; genus Paraburkholderia; species Paraburkholderia dipogonis. The sequence goes on from NZ_JBHUFR010000027.1 coordinate 1,092, forward strand.
GAGCATTGGACCTCAGTCAACTTCGCCTCGACGAGTGGCGCTGTGCAGGCCGCGAGATTGTCGACGATGCCGTCAGCCAGTCCGTCGAGGCTGTCGCATGCACTTAGAACGGCACCTCTCACCAGCATTAGGTCAGCATCGGAATAGGTTTTGGCAATGGCGGGGTCTCCGTTTGAAAGTGTGAGCCCCATACGCGTGGCCAGACCGGCGAAAAGCTGAGTCGAATACAGGCCGCTCATAGGTCCAAGCGGCAGATGAAACGCCGGGTCACCTGCAACGATTCCATCAAAATACGTGGGAAATTTTTGCGACATCAACATAGCTTCGCGACCACCCTCCGAGCATCCTACGAAATAGGAATAGGACGCCGGGTGTCTATAGAACGCTTCGACGACAGATTTGCCCGTGCGTGCTACTTCATCATAGGAGTTGTAGGCGAAATCGATCCGGGCCTGAGGATCGACGCCGAACGAAGCCGTGCCGCCAGCGTTCAACCCATTGTCCGCGACGTTGTCGTGTCCGGAGTCCGTGCCTATGGTCGCGTATCCCAACGCCGCGACATCGGAAGGGTCGACAAGCGTTCCGTCGGTCCCGCCACCGCCACCCATGTAGAAGCGTCCGTTCCAGCCCGTGATCGGCAGACGAAGACGGAAATGGATCGCATAGCTTTGCCCATCGACGCCGGTTCGTTGATTGATGACGCCATCGACCTGGCACTGTTGAGGCGCGGTTGGGGTCGCGGGAACCACCACGCTGCTCAGTACATTTGTACCGCTCACCGGGAACGACGATGCTCCGCCCTTCGACGCAAGCGACGTACAATTTGCGGCAAGTTGCTGGGCGTCGGGCGTGGAGTTATTGCTGTCGATGTGGCCGCCGCAACCGCCCGCACCGGACAGAATGATGACTGCAGCCGTGACGGTGCCAATACGGGAAACTTTCTCAGTGCTGTGCATTTCTATCTCCCTGCAAGTCGGCAACGCCGGCCGCAAAGTTGCTGAGTGAACTAGGGCATACGGAGTAAGGCGCAGAATGCCTGCGCGCGACGCCATCGAAGGCTTGAACTGTGTCGATGAGAGATCCTGCCAGGCAGCCCCGTCGATGCCCTCGTCAGAATTTGTGACGCAGACCGACACGTATCACTTTCACGCTGTCAGACGATGACGGCGTCAGGACATTGATGGCTGCGACTGCATCGTGATTCGTCGAATCGACACCGGACGCATGCTGATAAATTGCGGACAGGTAGACGTCCGTTCTTTTGGACAGGTAGTAGTGGGTGCTGGCCTCGGCCTGGTGATAGGTCGCGCCTTCGTTGATGTTGTTCGAGCCGCCTTTTGTGTAGTCGTAAGCGACGCCGGCCATCCACGCGGGCGTGATCTGATAACTGAAGTTCACCTCGGCGTTGTTGAATGTCGCGTTACCCGTGTACCGGCTCGGGTTTGGCCCTGAAGTGGTATCGCCCATGCCGCGGAAACTGATATTCGAGTAGGTCGCGCCGAATGTGGCGGCACCATACGTGTATGACGCGCCTGCACCAATGTCCTGATACGAGTGCGCGGACAGAAAGCCGCGATAAACCGGCGACGTTGCATTGGCGGCGGTCGCCGTTGCGGCCGTGGCGGAGTTTCCTCCGAACAGGCTCGTGTTGGGGTTGCGGGCGTTGAGGTAGGCAACGCCCGCCGAGAATGGACCGTGAGTATAGCCAGCACCCACGGACCAGATCTGGTTTCGGGTCACGTCGCCCGCGACGCCGCCGAGACTGTACGTGCCTCCAAATGAGAAGCCCGCGTAATTTGTGCTAGTGAACTTCACCGCGTTGTTGCTACGAAAGCTGTAGTTAAAGTTGTCGAGGTCACCTGGATGAGCAGAAATGTATCCTCCCCACTGATTGCTTACCGAGTACTGACTGACGAAATCGATAAGCGAGTCGTACTGTCTGCCGAATGTTAGCGTGCCATACGGGTTCGATAACCCGACGTAGGCTTGCCGACCGAACATCAGACCACCTTGACCGAGTCGCCCGTTCGTCACATCGAAGCCGTTTTCCAGCCGGAAGATGGCCTTAAGCCCTCCACCCAGATCCTCGCTTCCCTGAAGCCCAAAGCGGCTGCCCTGGTTTACGCCGCTCGTCATCGCAAACAGCCGTCCACCATTGGCGTTCGACTGATAGTTGAGACCGACATCGATAATGCCGTAAAGGGTGACGCTGCTTTGACCATAGGCAGCAGTGGCAAAGGTGCCAACCGCAGCCATCGCGCAAAACGAGTAGAAATGCTTTTTCATTAATAGTCTCCAGTATTCAGATCTGTTAGAAAACGGCGGCAACGCTTCGCCAATGGAGAGACCGGGGTACGGTGTCTCGCGTAGACATCTGGGTGATTGCTTGAGGTGCCGAGGGATTAAACTCCCGGCATGCCGGCGCCGATTTCAGGCGCGGTCTGTCTTTATGGGCCTGTCGTGTCGGCCGATCGCGATAACGGTTGTCGCTCCGATTATCATCAGCGCTGCAAGGTAGTACTGACCGGCAGCGAGCGTGTGAGTGGTCTGATTGAGCCAGCCGACAATGCCCGGGCTGACCAGGCTGCCAAGACCGGCGAGCGTGCTGATCAAAGCGATGCCGCCCGCCGCGGCTTCCTTGCTGAGATACAGGCTCGGCATGGACCAGAAAGGCCCCATCGCCGCGAAGGTTCCGGCTGCGGTAACGATCAACGCGACAACCGACAATGCTGGGTCCGCTGACACTAGCGGCAGAGCTGCCCAACCAATCGCTGCAGCCACACCAGAGAGGGCAGCATGCCAGCGGCGCTCCTTGCGGGCGTCGGAGTGTCGAGCCACAAAATACTGGCAAACGAACCCGGCGATAAACGGGAGCGACGACAATACGCCGATCGTCCACAAATCGGTGATGCCAGTGCGGTTGATGATTGTCGGTAACCAGAAAAACACGTTCGAAGTGCTTGCGAGAAGGGCGACGCCCATTCCTGTCAACAGATAGAAACGAGGAGAAAGCAACGCCTGGCCGAAAGACTTGTGTGCTGTTGAAACGGTCGCCTCGCGGTCGGCACGTAAGTCACGCTCGATAATGGCCACTTCATTGGGCGTGAGCCACGGCGCATTTGCAGGCGTGTCATGCAGGAGTCGTAGCACGACGAAAACGAGCAGCAACGGAGGGATGCCTTCAATCAGGAAAAGCCACCGCCAGCTGTGCAGTCCCGCGACGCCGTTCATCGTGTGCATGATTAGCCCCGACAGCGGGCCGCCGATCACTCCCGCAATGGGAATAGAGGCCATGAATAGTGCGGTAAACCGAGCCCGGCGCGAGACGGGCACCCAGTAGGTCAGATAAAGCAGGATGCCGGGAAACAGTCCCGCTTCGGAAGCGCCCAGTAAAAACCGCCAAAGGTAGTAACTGTTCTGACCGGACATGGCTGCAAGCCCCGCAGAACAAACAGCCCAAAGAAGCATGATCCGCAGGAATGTCTTCCGGGCGCCGATTTTCGCCAGCAGCATATTGCTGGGTATCTCGAAAAGCATGTATCCCGCGTAGAAGACCCCGGCCCCGATCCCGAACACTGTTTCGGACAAACCCAGGTCACGCAGGAAGTTCAACTTCGCGAAGCCAACATTGGACCTGTCGATGAACGCAACGATATAGAGCAGCATCAGGAGCGGCATCAGGCGCCAGAGCAGTTTCTTGTAGACGGCGTTATCCGCAGTGGCACCTGCGGATAAATCGATGGTAGGCGACGCGGATGTTCGGATAGTCACTGATGTCTCCTCGTTTGACTCACAGATCGACACGAGCGAGCCCAGTCGATGGACGAATTAGAAAACTCGCGGGCATAAAAGTCAATAACATGACCTATAGGGTTTTCACGAGCAGTCTCGGACAGCAGAACCGTCCACAATGCGACGCATACCCCGCCAACAGAGCATCGCGATCGGCGCGGGCACATGGAAGGCCGGCGTTGCATCCGACCGCCGTCGTCAACAATTCATGGAAGCACGGTCGCATGATTTTCGCGGCTGCGCGAATATTGGTTTTCATTGGACAAATCATGAGCGGACCTCTCTCCCACATCAGGATTCTCGACCTCAGTCGCATCATGGCAGGGCCGTGGAGCGGCCAGATTCTCGCGGACCTTGGTGCAGACGTAATCAAGGTCGAACGCCCCGAAGTTGGCGACGACACCCGCACCTGGGGGCCCCCGTTCCTGAAGTCGAGCGACGGCACGTCGTCAAAGGAGTCGGGATATTTTTTGTCGGTAAATCGCGGCAAACGTTCGGTCGCAGTTGACCTTGCGACGCCTGAGGGGCAGGAAACCGTGCGGGCGCTTGCTGCGCATTGCGACGTTGTACTCGAAAACTTCAAGGCGGGCGCCCTGAAGCGATATGGTCTCGCGTACGATGACCTGAAAGCAGTCAAGCCCGACCTGATCTATTGTTCCATCACCGGGTTTGGCCAGGATGGACCCAGATCGGAAAATGCTGCCTATGACTTTATGATTCAGGCGATGGGCGGCCTGATGAGCGTGACAGGCGAACGGGACGACGAACCCGGCGGTGGCCCACAGAAGGTTGGTGTGCCGATTGTCGACATCATGACAGGCATGTACGCGACGGTTGGCATTCTCGCGGCCCTCGCGCGTCGTAATGAAACGGGCGAAGGCGAATACATAGACGTCGCCATGCTGGACGTCCAGGTCGCGTTTCTCGCCAACCAGGCAATGAACTACCTCGTCTCAGGGAAGACGCCAGCGCGCAACGGCAATAAACACCCGAACATACAGCCACAAGATGTGTTCAAGTGCCGGGACGGCTACCTTGTACTCGCGGTGGGTAACGATGGCCAGTTCCGCAAATTCTGCGAAGTCATCTCGCGTCCCGAACTGGCTGACGACGAGCGCTTCGCGACCAATGCGCAGCGCGTGCGCAACCTTCCACCGCTGCTCGCAATCATCCGCGAAGCGCTGCTTCAGGACGATCTCGCCGTCTGGCTGGGAAAGCTCGACGCCGCCACCGTGCCGTGCGGCCCGATCAACACGATTCCGATGGTTTTCGAAGACGCTCAGGTAAAGCACCGCGAGATGCTGCGCCATCTCCCTCATCCGGTATCGGGTACCGTTCCGCAGGTGGTAAGTCCGATTCGACTGCGCAACTCGCCGTTGAGCTTCGATCGTGCCCCACCGACGCTTGGACAGCACACGGAAGAAGTGTTGCGCGAACTCGGTATCGCGTCCCGGTGAGCCCTACGCATCGAGCCAGCCGATCGTATGACATCAATTTTCAAGGACTGAACGTGGCCCGCATTCCTCTTTTCTCTCCAGACTCGATGACCGCTGAGCAGGAGCGCGTCTACCAGGCCGTCGTCGACGGACCGCGCGGCACTGTCGTCGGTCCCTTGCGCGCCGCGCTGCATCGTCCTGAACTGGCCGACCGCTGGCAACGCTTCGGCGAAATCTTGCGCTATGGGACGACCTTGCCGCCGCGTTTGACCGAGCTCGCGATCGCCGTCACGGCGCGACGTTGGAACAGCCAGCTTGAATGGCATATCCACGCCGAAGCAGGTTTGCGCGCTGGCCTGAGCCAAACCGCCCTGGACGCGATCAGGACCGGTGTGCAGCCTGTCTTCAATGATGCGGAGGAAGCCGACGTCTACGAGTTCGCGCGGCAACTGCAACAAACCGGCAACGTGGAGGAGGAAGTCTATCAACGCGTGATGCTCCGCTGGGGTAACGTGGGCGTAGTGGAACTCGGAGCGGTGATTGGTTACTACACGCTGGTGTCGATGACCCTCAATGTCCATCAGATCCCGTTGCCCGACGATGTCTCGCCGCCGCTCGAGCCCATCCCTCATTCGAGCTCAGCCGGCGAGGCCTTGCCGACTCTTGCACGCTGCTCTGTGGCGGGCGGCCGGTAAATGCCGATGCCGGGAGCCGCGGCTTAACAGGCTAAAAACCTTGACAGACGTCGGTAGAAAAGTCAGTAAGCTAGACAACTGGTTCTTTCGATTAAACTATGAGGGTTCCCGCTGTGCGGGCTGCCCGGAGCAGCCGTGCCGGAAGGGCCATATGACACCATCCGGAGTTGCAATGAGTACAGAGGCGGCCCTGAAAGAACCAGCCATTGATTTCAGCCTGAGCGGAGTTGCCCGCTACATCCAGCTCGCCACGCTTTTCAGGCGGCGCATCGAATCCGGTCAGTGGAACGTCGGCGAGCAGATACCGACTGTCGACGAACTCGCCGAAGAATGTGCAGTCGCCCGCGCCACCGTTCGCCAGGCGCTTGGCATTCTTGAGGAGGATAAGCTCATCGAGCGCTTCCGCGCCAAGGGCACCTTCGTCATCCAGAAACCGCAAAGCCAGCTCTGGTGCGAGGTGCCAACCGATCTGTCCGGCTTGCTGCTTGCCGCTGAAGGCGCAACCATCGAGCTGCTGAAGACAGAAAAGGGCGTGATGCCCGCCAACGTCCTGCATACCAGTGGCAAGCTTGCACCGTCCTATCAGCACTGGCGCCGACGCCATTCGCGCGAAGGCCAGCCTTATTACCTTGGCGATGCGTACATAGACGAACGCCTGAGCCGGCGCATCCCGAAGTCCGCATTCAAGCAGTACACGACGATGCGCATACTGCGCGACATGCCCGATCTCAAGCTGCAGGAGATCCATCAGACAATTACTATCGGCACCGCCGACGTGGAACTGTCGCGCATGCTTGAGATCCCGCTCAATGCGCCGGTTGCGCACGCCTATCGCACCGCAACTGACGCCGACGGAACGATCGTCTTTGTCGGCAACGGCGTGTACCGGGGCGATGTCATTCGTCTGGACATCAAGGTCGCTCTCTAGGCGCGCGCCGCGGGCGCTGCTGGGCGCAGCGTCCGTGGCCAGGCGTTATCAGTGTTTTCACCCACCTAATTTCTCGTGTCTTTAGGTCAAAAGGCCATATAATTGACCTAACACGAAAGACGGGTCGTATCTGCATCATGTGATTCGGCAGGTTCGTGTGTTCCTTAACGTTCCTGAAGGATAAGTACATGAAACTGCATTGGTCGCCGCGCTCGCCGTTTGTCCGCAAAGTGATGGTGTGCGCGTACGAGACGGGTACTGCCGACAAGTTCGATTGCGTACGTTCTCCCGTGGCCATGGACAGGCCCAATCTCGACCTGCTGCCTGACAACCCGTTGAGCAAGTTGCCCACCCTCGTGCTTGACGACGGTTTGGCGTTATTCGATTCATCGGTGATCTGCGAATATCTCGACACGTTGCACGACGGCGCATGTCTCTTTCCCGCCGAGGGGCGCGAACGATTCGTCGCATTGCAGCAGCAGGCATTTGCTGATGGCTTGCTTGATGTGTTGTTGCTCTGGCGCCAGGAGCGCAACAAACCTCAGTCGCAACAACGACCGGAATGGCTCGCGGCCTTCAAGGTCAAATCGGCGGCTTCGCTCGATGCGCTGGAGAAACTCGCATCGCAATTGAGGCTTGACGCGATCCAGATCGGCGACATCGCCATTGCCTGCGTGCTTTCTTACTACGACTTCCGCCTGCCGGACTTGCAATGGCGCGACGGGCATCCGGCGCTCGCCGCGTGGCACGCACGTTTTGCCGAGCGCGAATCGATGCGGCGCACAGAACCTGGCGGCGGAGAGTGACGTCATGAGCAATTTTACGGATCCTCTTCGCCCCCTCGACGTCGTGCCCGCCAAGATGGCGCACTCGCCCCGCAATCGGCTTCCCGATAATGCCTGCGATGCGCACTCGCATGTGTTCGGCCCGTATCAGGACTTTCCGTTCACGACAGCGTCGAGCTATCCACCGCCGCTCGCGCCTTGCGCGACCTATCTCACGATGCTCGACACGATTGGCGCCAAACGTGGCGTCCTTGTTCAACCGGCGCCATACGGAATCAATAATGAAGCGCTGGTAGCGGCGCTCCAGGCGGGTGGCGGAAGAATTCGTGGCGTCGCGGTGACCCAGCGCGACGCGACCGACGAGGCGTTGCAACACCTCGACAGCAACGGCGTACGCGCATTGCGCTTCAACGAGATGCCGAGCCCGCAAACCGGCAAGCCATTCGCAGGAAGTGTTGGGCTGGACGTTGCGTTGTCGCTCGCAAGCCGCATGAAGGCGCTCGTCTGGCACGCGCAGGTCTGGGCACGATGCAGCGATGTGCCCGCGATTACGGAGACGCTTGAGTGCGAAGGACTGTCCGTGGTGTTCGAACATATGACGTGCTTCGATCCTTCGCTTGGAACTGGCCATCGTGACTTTCAGAATGTGCTCGCGTTGCTCCGTGAGGGACGCATCGGCGTAAAGCTTGCTCTTTGCCGGGTATCGAAGCAGGCGCCCGGTTACAAGGACTTGCGTCCTTTCCACGACCTCATGATCGAGGCGAATGCACGACAACTGGTATGGGGTTCGGACTGGCCTTTCGTCCGGATGGGCGATGCCGCACCGGATGTGGGCGATTTGCTGGATACATTTTATGAATGGGTGGATGACGCCTCCTTGCGGAACACCATCCTCGTAGATAACCCTGCGCGTCTCTATCGATTCGAGGATTGATTGCGCTCTTCATTCAAGAAAGGATACCCATGTCATTGAATATCGAAAAGCGCGACGGGGTCGCTATCGTCACGCTCGACCGGCCGCCGGTCAATGCGATTACTCTCGCAGATTACTGCGCAATAGGCGACCTGTTTGAAAACCTCGGTAAAGAGCTCGATGTGCATTGCGCCGTCTTTACCGGCGCGGGCAATCGCGCGTTCTGCGCGGGTTTGGACCTGAACGAATTCCTGAGCGCAACGCCCGAGCAGGATCCCGAGCGCGCGGCCATCGTGCGCAGGACGTTCTCCGCCGTGTATCGCTGCCCGATTCCCGTCATTGCCGCGATCAACGGCCCAGCCCTCGGCGCGGGCTCTGTGCTCGCAACCGTATGTGACATCCGTATCGCAGCGAGCAACGCACGTTTTGGCACGCCTGAAATCAATGTTGGCCGCTGCGGGGGCGCAGCTCATCACGGTCGTTTGATTCCGCAAGGTGCGCTTCGGCGTATGTATTTCACGGGCGAACCGATTGGCGCGCAGGAAGCACTCAGGCTAGGGCTCGTCGATGAGGTTGTCGAGCCTGATGAGCTAATGCCAGCTGCACTTAAGCTGGCATCAAAAATTGCAGCGAAAAGCCCGCTCGGATTGCGCTTCGCGAAACAGGCGCTCAATGACGTCGAATCGATGCCGCTCGAAGCCGGCTATGAACACGAGCAGGGTTACAGCACGAAGCTGATGTACACCGAGGATGCGCGCGAGGCGACACGCGCATCCGTGGAAAAGCGCCCGCCGGTCTTCAAGGGCCGATGATCGACTCAGAATTGAGGCTGTTATGAATACATCCGAACCGGACGCAGCAAAGGTCGTGATCTGCGAGCGTCCTGAACTGGCGATCGCAGTCATTCGCATCGATCGCCCCGAACGACGTAACGCGCTTAGCCTTGAAGTCAAGCGACAACTTGATGAGGCGTTTGCTGCCGCAGACGCTGACCCGGATGTGCGCGTGGTCGTACTGACTGGCGGCGACTCTTTCTTCATTGGTGGCACCGACATCGACGAGATGCTGCATATGACGTCTCGCGAGCACACGGCGCGTGACACAGGCCGTGTGTTCCGGACCGTCAATGCGTGTCGCAAGCCGGTAATTGCGGCGGTAGAAGGCTACGCCCTCGGCGGTGGCTGCGAATTAGCGCTTGCATGCGACATGATCGTCGCGGGACGCGGCGCGCGATTTGGTCAACCGGAGATTCGCGTCGGCATCATGCCCGGCGCGGGTGGGACGCAACGGCTGCTGCGCACCATCGGAAAATATCAGGCGATGAAGATGGTCCTGACTGGTGAACCGGTTGATGCGGAATTGGCTTTCGCGATGGGTTTCGTTTCCGAGATTGCCGAAACTGGCTTCGCGTTGAAGCGGGCACTTGAGCTGGCGAGCGCCATCGCCGGCATGCCACCTCTCGCGGTCAGCGCAATCAAGGAGATCGTCAATGCAGGACAGAACCTGCCACTAGAAGGCGCGTTGCTTCTCGAGCGCAAGGCGTTCCAGCTTCTTTTCGACACGAGCGATCAGGAGGAAGGCATGCGCGCGTTCCTGGAGAAGCGCCGACCGGTATATCGCGGCGCGTAGAGCCCGCTTTTGCGCATCGTCGAATGCGTCAAATGTTTTGACCTGAGTCTTATATATCGCATCTGTCCACTCGGACGGACATCAGATAAGTGATCGATACGGAACCGACGCAATGCTGCGGCCTCGTGGCATTTCGCGCGTGCGGTCGCGTAACTACAGGAGATTTTCATGAGAGACGCTTTCATATGTGACGCGATTCGTACACCGATTGGCCGATATGCGGGCGCGCTGTCGTCGGTACGAGCCGACGATCTCGGCGCCGTGCCCCTGCGGGCGTTAATGGAACGCAACAAGGATGTCGACTGGAACGCGGTCGAGGAAGTGATCTTCGGCTGCGCGAATCAGGCTGGAGAGGACAATCGAAATGTCGCGCGCATGTCGACGTTGCTGGCTGGCTTGCCGGAAGGCGTGCCAGGAACGACGGTGAACCGCCTGTGCGGCTCAGGCATGGACGCGATCGGCGTCGCCGCGCGTGCCATCAAGTCGGGCGAGGCAAGTTTCCTCATCGCAGGCGGTGTGGAGAGTATGAGCCGTGCGCCATTCGTGCAGGGCAAAGCGACCTCCGCGTACTCCCGTCAGGCCGATATCCAGGATACGACCATCGGCTGGCGCTTCATCAACCCACTGATGAAAACGCAATACGGCGTCGATTCGATGCCGGAAACAGCTGAGAACGTCGCAGACGACTACAAGGTGAGCCGTGCCGACCAGGACGCGTTCGCTTTACATAGCCAGCAGAAAGCAGCGCGTGCGCAAAAGGACGGTACCCTTGCGCAGGAAATCGTCGCCGTGACGATCGCTCAGAAAAAGGGCGATCCGATCGTCGTGTCGCAGGACGAACATCCGCGCGAAACAAGCCTGGAAGCGCTCGCCAAACTAAAGGGCGTAGTACGTCCGGATGGCAGCGTGACGGCTGGCAATGCGTCGGGCGTGAACGATGGCGCGGCCGCGCTCATCCTCGCGGACGAGGACAGTGCGAAGCGTTTTGGCCTTGTGCCGCGCGCTCGAATCCTCGGGCTGGCGACCGCGGGCGTTGCGCCACGCGTGATGGGTCTCGGGCCAGCGCCGGCAACCCAGCGACTCCTCAAACGACTGAACATGACCATTGACCAGTTCGACGTGATCGAACTGAACGAAGCGTTCGCGTCGCAAGGTCTCGCCGTGCTGCGCATGCTCGGCGTCGCTGACAACGATCCGCGCGTCAATCCGAACGGTGGCGCCATTGCACTTGGCCATCCGTTGGGCATGAGCGGCGCGCGCCTGGTCTCGACCGCTAGCTATCAGTTGCAGCGTACCGGCGGTCGCTTCGCGCTTTGCACGATGTGCATCGGCGTGGGTCAAGGCATCGCAATCGCGATCGAACGGGTCTGAGGCCGATATGAAAGACGTCCAGGACGCAAAGATTGGAATCGTCGGTGCCGGAGCCATGGGTCAGGGTATCGCTCAGATTGCTGCAATGGCAGGTCTGGAAGTCAGACTCATGGACGTCAACCCTGCCGCATCGGGTCGCGCCGTCGCCGCCATCGGCAGCATTCTTGACAAGCTGGCCGCAAAAGGAAAACTAAGCTCGGAGCAAGCGCAGGAAGCACTGCACCGCATTCATCCGGAGGACTCGATCGGTGCACTGTCTGATTGCGATCTCGTGGTCGAAGCAATTGTCGAAAAGCTGGATGTGAAGCGTTCGTTGTTCGCTCAACTTGAAGAAGTCGTGCGGGACGATGCTGTGCTTGCTTCGAACACTTCTTCGTTGTCGATTACCGCAATAGCCGCGACCTGTCGTCTTCCTGAGCGGGTTGCGGGATATCACTTCTTCAACCCGGTGCCGCTCATGAAAGTCGTGGAAGTGGTGCGCGGGCTACGTTCAAGCGACACCACGATCGACTGGCTTGTTTCGCTGGCCAGGCAACTCGGCCATACAGCCGTCCGTTGCCGCGACATGCCTGGCTTCATCGTGAACCACGCTGGGCGTGCGCTCAATACTGAGGGCTTGTGCATCGTTCAGGAGGGTGTAACCGACGAGCCGACTGTTGACGTCATCGTGCGTGAACAGATGGGTTTCCGCATGGGTCCGTTCGAGCTGCTGGACCTAACCGGTCTGGATGTATCGCATCCTGTGATGGAGTCGATCTATCGCCAGTTCTACGACGAACCAAGGTTCCGCCCGTCGCCGATTACAGCGATCCGTCTTGCGGGCGGGATGTTGGGGCGTAAGAGTGGATCGGGCTTCTACGAGTATGCCGACACATCGACGATGTCGAAATCAATCTGCGCGCAGGGAACGGCTCAATGGAGCACCGCCCCGGTTTGGGTGAGCCATCGCCATCCCGATGAAGCGAGACGGGTGCTTGAGTTGCTCCGGGCGTTGGACGTCGAAGTAGAGACAAGCAGTGAGCCGAGTGACAACGCCTTGATTGTCGTTACACCGCTCGGCCACGATGCGACCACTTGCGCGATATCAGAGGAACTCGACGCAACGCGTGTCGTGGCAGTGGACACGCTTTTGGGATTCGGCAACGGTTCGCGGCGCGTGATTATGCCCACTCCGGCAACCACGGAAGAAATGCTTACGCGCGCGCAGGCGCTCTTTGGGATCGACGGCGCACCGGTTTCCACCCTTCGCGACTCCGGAGGGTTCGTAGCGCAGCGCATGATCGCCTGCATCGTGAATACAGCATGCGAAATCGCCCAGAAGCGGATTGGAACACCTGAAGACATCGACGCTGCGGTTCGACTGGGACTTGGCTATCCGCGTGGACCTCTGGCGCTCGGCGACCATATTGGTGCCAGTCGGATACTAGCGGTGCTGAAAGGGCTTCTGGATGTTTATGGGGATCCGCGTTACCGCCCTGGCGTCTGGCTGTCAAGGCGCGCAGAACTGAATCTGTCGCTCGGGTTTTCAGATTGATTGGTCAGCTGAATCTCCGGTTTGCACATTCGCGATTACGGCTGTCCGACTGGGTGTGTCTCAAGCTGAAGGGAATTTCCCCGAGTCCTGAACTTTGGCTCGATTGGTACGCTATGTAGGAGGTTCATCGATGCAGCGCCCCCACCACAATCAAATGGATGAGATTGAAACTCCCGAGCGCCAGCGTGAAGTAGTTGGAAAAGTCTCGCGTCGCATACTTTGGTTTGCCGCGTTGCTTCTGCTGTGCGCACAGATCGACAAGCATAATATCGCGTTTGCAGCGTTGACGATGAGTCATGAGCTAAAGCTCACGGCCACAATGTTTGGCCTATGTACGGCAATTTTCTACGTGGGTTATGTGTTGTGCGAAATCCCGAGCAATCTCATCATGGCTCGGGTCGGCGCTCGCGTGTGGTTGGCACGTATCGCGATTACGATTGGGCTCGTTTCAGCGGCGACCACATTTGCGGTCGGGCCAAATAGCTTGCTGGCGATCCGATTCCTTCTGGGTGTCGCCGAGGCAGGCATGGTTCCGGGCCTCCTGCTTTACTTTACATACTGGTTTCCGGCGGCTTATCGGGCGCGCGCGAACAGTTGGTTTCTCCTGGCCATGCCAGTAGCGGGTGTGGTTTCGTCAATCCTTTCTGGCGCAATCCTTGATTTCGATGGCTTGTTCGGAATGGCAGGGTGGCGCTGGCTGTTCTTGCTGTTGGGATTGCCATCGGTCGTTCTCGGCATCATAGCCATCTTCTACCTGACGGATCGCCCGAAGTACGCAAGCTGGCTTACCTCTGAAGACAAGCGAATTCTCGAAACCCTTCTTCGCGTCGGAACAGAGGATAGGCGGGATTCAACTCACGGTGGAAATATCCAATCGCATCGTAGGTGGGGCGTCGGGATCGTAGGACCTGACTTACTACTGCTAGCGATCGCGAATCTCGGCCTTTTTGTTACCTTGAGTGTGATGACAACCTGGACACCGCAGATCTTACGAAACGCCTATCCAGGAGGTCACTATTTACACTTTGGTTGGCTTGCGGCTCTTCCTGCGCTTGCGGCTGCGATCGCCATGCCGATATGGAGTGCAAGCTCCGACGCCCGCAACGAGCGCAAATGGCACGTCATCTCATCATCTGTGGCGGCCGGGCTTGGCTTAAGCATTATTTTGTATGGTGGAGCGCCTGCTATGACGCTTTGCGGCCTGATCGTCTGTGCGGTCGGCGCATACGGAGGCTACGGCGTGTTCTGGACCCTCGTCGCGAACGTCTTGCCGGAAAAGAATCGCCCTGCTGGAATCGCGATGATTCACGCGTTTGGCACGGCCGGCGCCGCGCTGAGTCCCGTAGTGGTTGGCTTTCTGCGTGACCGCACCGGACAATTTTCTTCTGGGTTGATGTTCGCCCTGACAATGTTAAGTTTGAGCGTAATTGCTGTTCTCCTGGTACAGCCTCACATTCGCGCAAAAAAGACAGGGCTATACGAGCCAGGATGACGCGAGAGTCGAGGTGTTTCCGTGCACCTTATCGACCATGGAGAGGGATGCTCCCCAGTAGGCATCGTCTGCTGTCTGCAGGTTTGACCGTCATGCTAGTCACTACCGCGCTGGTTGCGAATGTCTCATATCGGCGGGAGAGCGGACTCGCGCCGATGCTGACTGAGTGACTCAAACGGGTCGGGAGTGTGAGTTCGCTGGTCAAGAAAGCTGTCGCTCGGTGACGAAGCGAAACCGCCGGCCGCAGTCGGCCACATTGCGGACGTAGTGATGACTAGGTCCCAACGGCCGCAATGGCCGAGTTGCCGGCATCGGAAAGCTGGCGCCGACGACCGGACTGCGCCGTCATCCGCCCTTTGAATGGCCAAAGCGCCAACCCATCAGTGCGCCGCCACGGATACTTTTCCCTGAGACGATCGCCGCAGGCGAGGGGTTCATCAGGCACAAGGCCCAACACGGAAACCCAACGGATATTGCGGCTGGCCGCGTCCTCGCAACCCGCCGCGGTGACGGCGGTGCAACTAACGGTCAAGCGGTCACGGCCTCGAGCTCAGCTCCGCCGCAACCCCGTTTCGCAGCAGGATGGGATAGCAGGCGACGACTTCGCTCAGCGTGAAAAAGGGCATGCGAAGTTTGCGCAACCCGAGATTTCCTTGCGGATAGCGATGTGGCGTAACCAGCGTCGTTCGCTTCAATCAGCGGCGCCTGAAATCGTCCGGCGTCAGTTCGAGGCGTGCGCAGGGATGGGCGAGCAGCTTGCGTTCGGCGATTGCGCGGATGCGGCTGTATCCGTCACGGAAGGTCTTCAGCACCCGGGCGTCGCTGGCGCGAGGTTCAAGCCAGAAGCAGGCTTCGAGCGCTGCAATCGTGATGAGGCATTCGACGGTGGTGCCCCGTCTTGCGAGGCCGAATGACACGCCGCGGCCATTCGCCACGATTTGCGGCTCGGAATCAAGTGTTTCCATGAGTGGTTTGAGTGCTTTGTCTGACGTGGCGATAATTCCTGCGCGGGCAAAGGAGCCTTGTAGCGGCCCGCTGCTGCCCAGCGATTATCGTCGACATAATAATACTGGCTCCCCGGCATGAGCGTCGCGCGTAGGCGGAGCATTTCGGACCGCCCTCGACGGGTTCGTATCTCCAATCCGGCGGGGCGTGGCAATCCGGCTGTTATCAAAAAGGGATCTGGTGCAAATCGCGCGGCGGCAAATCGGTTAAGGTGTTGGGCTGAACGAATTGAGAACCGACGATGAGCAAGCTGAAAAGCCTGGACGAACTGTTCGCAGGCCGTCACTTTGACCGAGATGTGATCATTCTGTGCGTTCGCTGGTATCTGCGCTACAAGCTCAGCCTGCGTGATCTGGTCGAGATGATGACAGAACGGGGTCTGTCGCTGGCGCACACGACGATCCTGCGCTGGGTGCGGCGCTTTGCGCCGGAGTTCGTCAAACGATGGAACCGCTTTGGCAGACCCACCGGCCGGGCGTGGCGAGTCGACGAGACTTACCTCAAGCTGCGCGGCAAGTGGGTCTATCTTTATCGAGCGGTTGATCGGGCTGGCCTGACGGTTGACTTCATGCTCCGTGCGAAGCGCGACGTGCAAGCGGCAAAAGCCTTTTTCAGGAAGGCGATGAAACATCAAGATCAGCCACCGAACACAATCACACTTGATGGCTATGCAGCCTCGCACCGCGCCGTGCGCGAGATGAAGGCCGATGGCTTGCTGCCTAGTGACACGAAGGTCCGATCCTCGAAATATCTCAATAATCTGGTCGAGCAGGATCACCGCAACATCAAGTTCCGGACGAAAGTCATGCTCGGCTTCAAACGTTTCAGGAACGCGGCGATCACTTTGGCCGGCATTGAATTGATGCATCGTATTCGCAAAAGCCAATTCAATCTCGCGAAGCTCGGTCTCAAAGATACTGCTGCACCCGCAGTCTGGGAAGCCGTTCTGTTTTGTTGATTAGGGATCGTTTTTATAACTAAAATCTTGTCCGGACCGCCTATTTGCACCGGAACCTTCACGAACTTCCCTGGCATCAGCTTCACCTGATGGCCCATCGCCGTGAGCTTGCGCGCCCAGTGCTGCGAGCCTCCGCAGGCTTCCATTCCGATCAGGCACGGCGACCGGTTCGCAAAGTGTTCGAGAAATGCCACACGCTTGACCGGTTTGTTCACGATCTCGCCGGTTTCCACGTCGATGTAATGGAGCTGCATCACGCTCTTTGCAATGTCCACACCTACTGTCGCAAACTTCATGTCGGACCCTCCGGTTTTCCTGTGAAGAGCTGCATGATCTTCCACCTTGGGCACTCTGATGCCGTCGGCCCGTGAGGGTCCACCTTCCTTCTTCGCCCCCACCGCTCACGGGTGGGAGGCGTTCATATCATTCTTCGAGGTTGCGCAGGCTCAGCGAGTACGCCACATACCAGCGAACACACAGAAGAATCACGTCCAGCGGATAGTGCAAGCGCTTGAGAACCTTGCCGATCCCCGCAGGAGACGTCGCGCGCGATGAATTCTTCGTTTCGCCCATCTCGTTCGTGATCCGTGAGGGAATGCGAATTCTGGCGCACCGCGTTAGCGCGACAGAACCCACAAACGGCTCGTTCGCCACGCCGGGTGTTTTGTTTAGCCGGCAGGCGTTCGTCGGTATCGCAAGCAGCCAATACGGAACGCTGACCTTAGGTAGGCAGTTTGACCCGCTGACGGATTTGGAGCAGGGGCTCACCGCTGATATATACAGTGGATGGTTTGCCACGCCGGGCGATATCGACAACTACGACTCCAGCGCGCGTTTCAATAACGCCGTAAAGTGGGCAAGTCCTTCGTGGAAGGGAGCGTCTGCGGAGGTCATGTATGGACTCGGTGGTGTCGCTGGATCCTCGGGATCGGGGCAATCCTGGGGCGCAGCGGCGGCCTATCAGAGTGGATCTTTTAGCGTTGCCGGCGGCTTCCTTCACATTGACAACGGGAACGGAACACTCGGTAAGCGTGGCACCACCTCATCGGATAGCGTATTAATTCGCCTGTAAACGCAGCCTACGCGAGTTCAAGGTCGATCAATATCGCGCGGGTTGCTGGAAACCATGTGGTCGGATCATTCACGACCGGGGCGGCTTTTAGTTATTCCCAATACTCACCGGATGCGGCTTCCTCGTTCCGCGACTCGCAGAGGTTTTATAACGGCTCGGTATTCGCGCAATATTATCTGACTCCAGCTTTCATGGTAATCGGTGCATATAACTACACCCGGGCCTTGGGTGACTCGTCGGCAAAGTACCATCAAGTAAATATCGGAACTGATTACTTCCTGAGCAAGCGAACCGATATTTATGCTTTTGCAGGGTACCAGCACGCAATTGGGCAGAACGGTCAAGGTCCGGCCGAAGCGTCCATGGGGTCCACCGGCATTGCTGCGGGAGCACGTACGCAAGGAGTGGTGGTCGTGGGCTTGCGTCACAAGTTCTGAACATCGACGACGCACAGTGTGAGGCACAGTCATAAAGCACGCCCCGAGAACGTGTCGTGCGCATGACTATCCTTTTGTGAATAGATAGTACTCTCAGAGCAGAGGAACGCCGGTCCATGATATTCGTGGACCGGGGCTGATTAGACCGCAGGTTCAACTTGCCGTTCTTTCTCGTCGGACGTGTTGGCGCGAGCCAACCGGTCGATCTGACTGTTGATTTGCACCGAATCCTGACCCACGGGGATGCGGCTAAAATCCTGGACTGGTTTATGCCGCGATTCCGAGACTTTGCCGGTAGCTGCACGGAAATCACGATTGATGAGCTTCTCGGGTACAGGACTTATTTCTCCACGATAGGAGCAGTAGCGACGTCGTCCGGTCGTGCCTGCGGCCAGACCTTCCTGTCGCATCAAACGTCGCACGACCTTCTCCGAGATGAGGACCTTTTGCCTGCTCAATGCCGCGCGGACTCGACGATAGCCGTAGCAGCGGTGATTGCGCTCGAAGGTGTCTGCGATGACGCGACGAGCGCCTGCATACCTGTCAGCGACGAGCAGATGTGCACGGCGATAGAAGTAGGAGCTGCGAGCAAGCCTCAGGACGGCTAACAACTCCGGCAACGCATAGGCGTTTCAGGGCATCAACCAGCATCGTCTTCTCCTGGTTGCTCAGGAGCTGCGGGTCGATGCCCACTTTTGTTACCAGTTCGTTCGCCTTCTTGAGGATGTCGCGCTCGAGGTCCAACTTTCGTATGTCGCGTCGAAGCGTTTCGACCTGCTGCTCCAGCTCCGCACGCTCATGGTCCGGTGCCGTCGGCGACGTATTCGAGCAAATCCCCCGGCTGGCAAGAGAGGGCCTCGCAGAGTGCTTCCATGGTAGAGAAGCGGATCGCGCGAGCCTTGCCCGTCTTAAGCACAGACAGGTTCGGAAGGCTTATCTCGACAATCTCCGAAAGCTCGGTCAAGCTCATCTTACGTCGCGCCAGCATGACATCAAGGTTGACGATTATTGCCATGTTCAAATTGTCAGGTTGGCTTCTTCGTCCAAAGCTGCGCCTCTTTTCAACACTTCTGCGCTACCAAGTGCCAAGCCCGCAAGTACTAGTTTGTCGGGCGGTGTCACGAGAGCTAAAAACAAAAAAACTGAGACCTCGAACTGTACTCTTGGATCCAGTAGTGCCAAAGACAGGTACGCCACGGGGAAGGTCAATAGGTCAAGAGCCGAAAATATGAGCAATAAACGCCCAATCCGTCGGAGTGCACTGGCGTTCCGACGCGACAACAACTTGTTGTTCTGCCCAGCGTTGCCGAAGACCAGTCGCAGTGCCTTATAGACCACGATGACGACAGTCAGCTTGGCCAAGCATGAGCCGATCAGGATTGCCAACGTCAACATAGGAAAGTGGAGGTACGGGATCCCTGGGCCGCCACCTATCTTCCATGTGGAATTGACAAGGCCGAGCGCTACCTGTATAGGCTGAAAAACTATCGAGTAGACCGCCCATGCGCCGAACATCCACGTGATCGGCCTGAGATTTGAGTGGCGCCAGATGCCGCTGCCGGGCCCCCACTCTTTCAATTTGCTTTCCACCTGCCCGCCTCCCTTAAAGGTGCAATCGTCGCATGGAATCGCAACCAGTAACCAACTGTCACACACTCCTAGCTCGTAAATTAATGATGAACGATATTATATTATCGTTTATCATTAACTGAGTCGGTTACTAGTGCCGCTCAACCCACTGGGAAAACACATGAAAAAAATACTCATCGTTCTCACTGTAGCTACATTGCTGGCAGGGTGCGAGGTTGATCCGCACACAGCTCGCTCGGGTGCCCGGGGAGCGCTTCTCGGAGCAGCCGGCGGAGCGGTCATCAGTGCCGTAACAGGAGGCAACTTGGCGCAAGGGGCCGCACTAGGCGCGGCAGCAGGCGCCGCCGTAGGAGTTGCCACTTCGGGTCACGACCGACACCATTACTGATCATCTCGGGGCGTAATGATATGAGACAGCTAGCAGCAGAAAACACCGCCGCACCGCCGGCAGAACCTGTCAAGGCTGTTGGTAATACGGCGATTGGCATGGTCCGGAAGATTGCAACTTCCGCGTACGAGATTGAGCCTGACCGCAATGCGGTGTTCAGGTGGATCACCCAAGCGCCGTTGGCCGCCTTCGGGAACAAAACTGCATTGGAATTGGCAGCAATTGGTGAGGGTGACTACGTGCTGCGGTTACTGCAGACATTTCTAGGTCAAATAGAAGCGGGCGGACTGGAGGGGGTGACGAAACATCCCTTGCAAGAGGCTGAAGTCACAAAATGGGGCGAATCGGCATAAAGGTCCTGAGGGAATGAATTCATGACCCAGTGCGCGTCTTTGCCAGGATTGTCAGACTGGTCGTGTCGAACTTGGCAGTTTCACCTGCGCGAACTTTGTCAGTGCGGGCGATTGCTGGATGGGAGTCGCGCCGCCCAGATTGGATTGTTACGGAAAGCCTACGGACCCGCTGCTTGCGCCGACACAGGGCCGTGTAACCCGCTCATGATCCGGCGGCATTCCGCTTCGTCGCAAGCAGTCACGTTCTATGTCCGCCGAGCCGCAAGCCAGCCTTTGATCTGAATTGGCGTCATGGAACGTCACGCGCTCACTATGCACATCGCGCATAACATGAACCTTATCAACAACCTATCGCCAGGAAAACGGATGAAACGTTCTATTTGGACCGCAGCCATCGTCGCGTTCTTTACGACCGCGTCCGCTTACGGGCAAACCAACACGGCGCAAGTAAAGATTGCTGCCTCGCCCTCCCAAGTGCAGAGAACAACCTATCTTTACGCCACCAAGAATGGACAAAAACTGCAACTGGACCGCCTTGTAGAACACTCCGCCAAAATGGCGGGCAAGCGTCCAGTCATAATCTTTTCGTTCGGCGGGGGGTGGGAAGGGGGCGCTCGGAACGACGAAGGCTTTACAACTGGGCTCGAACATTTTACGTCATTGGGCTATGACGTGGTCGCATTGGATTACCGCTTGGGCATCAAGATCGCCAAGGAAAGGAACGAGATTACTCCGGCCAACGGCACCGAGATGTACCTTCGCGCTATCCAATGGAGCGTGGAAGATCTGTTTGACGCCACGTCGTTCGTGCTGAAGCATGCAGACGATTGGAATATCGACAAAGATCAAATTGTCCTCATGGGCGGTAGCTCTGGTGCCACGAATTCTCTGGTTGCCGAATACAACGTTGCCAATGCAACTGAACTGGCGAGAACGCATCTCCCTGTGGGTTTCAAATACGCCGGAGTAATCTCGATGGCAGGGGCATTTTGGCTGAAGGCGAACACGCCACTCGCTTTCAAGAACCAGCCCGCCCCAATTATGTTCTTTCACGGCGGGAAGGATCAACTGGTCACGTATGACGAGGTAGAAGGACCGTTCTCCGGCTACGGTCCTGTTGCATATTTTCGTAAGTTCCCAGGTCCTGATTATCCCAAGTGGTTCGTGGATTATCCTCAAGGTGACCACATTATCGCTGCCATGCCGATGATCGACAGCCTAAATGAAATGGATGCATTTCTCGAGAAGCTTGTCAAGGAGCGACAGCAGGTCTCAATCCATGCCGTCGAGGAAGACAGGATGCCGAAGACTTTCGCAAACGCGGCGGCCCTTTTGCCCAAGCCGTGAAGTTGAGATCAGTTGCGCGACCGCATTCTCGCAGATGAGGTCGACCGTTCATCTATGTCGCCGCCAGGACACGCGATCGAACAGGTAAAGTCGTGCCGATAAGGAGTAAATGATCAATATCGCTCGAAGGCAATAACCCGCTATCGAAGGCGTCGCGAGGTCAAACCTCTCCGGTCCACGAACGACGCCACTCTAGAACGCTGTGAGGCGTGAATTGCGTGGCAGACGGCGCGCGTCAAGCTGGTTGTCGTCTCATTCAAGCAGCCAATGGCTGTTTATTCGCGCCGATTGACGCCATCACCTCAGCTACCCGCTGCTGCGGCGGACCGGCCGCCGCGTCGCGCCCACCGCCGAAGGCCAGACGCTGTTGCCAACGCTGGAATCGGCAATCGACGGCGCACTCGCCGAACTGGGCCGGATGCGCGACCACGTGGCCGGCACGCTGCGGATCACGGGCACGCGGCATACGACGCGGTGAGGTATCCCCAACTCGTGGGCGTAAGCGTACCAACCGTGATCTGTCTGATCCGCACGGGAAGAATGCGTGCCCGCCGGAAGACGTCGGTGGATTGCCAGGATATGCCGACATCGTTGAAGCGATCGACAATCCGACCCACATGTGCGTATTTCGGAGGAATGTGGCCGGCCGTTTCGGGATCATGACCGGCGGTTTCGGCAACGTGACCGGTCGTGTCGGGGGCGTGACCGAGCGGACCTTGACGGGATGCGCCCATCTAACTCAATCTCTCATCGAAGATTCGAACCCGCTGGGTAACGGAATGGAAGAGCGCGAAACACTGAAACGAGCCGCGACATGGTTACGCGAGGCGGACGGCCTGATTGTTACGGCCGGCGCCGGGACCGGGGTCGATTCGGGCTTGCCAGATTTCGTGGCGCTGACGGGTTTGCGCACCTATCCCGCGTTGAAGAGCCATCGGCTCACCTCGTGGCAAATCCACAAGCGTTGTTTGCACAGCTAACTCTGCTGGGGATTTTACGGGCCGGTTGTGCGCAAAGCTGAATGAAGCGCAGAAATTGCGAAGCCATTCGATCTTCGGGCACTGGCAGAGGGATACGCGCTGTGCACCGGGGCAGTCAGCCCTGAGGGATATCTTTCGGGAACTGACAGCGACAATCGGCGACCGCGCGCAAGCAGCGCTGACCGCTTGTTTTCGAGGGATCAGGCACCTGCCTGCAAAGTAGTTACGCTGGGACTGATTTTGGCGATGCGTCCCGGGGCGCAGGGCCGACTCTAGCTAGGCAGATCGAGTAACACAGCATTGAAGTCGACGATCCACGCAAATGGCAGAGCACCTCGACGTCAGAGTGCGGATTGGCCAGCTGTCGCGGAGTCGCTGTACGCCCTGGAGCGATCGCTGGTTGCCGGGAGCTACCTCCAGCGGGATGCCCCGCAAAAGCCCACTAACCATCTCTCGACATCGGTGGGCTCTATTTGCCCATCGTTCAGGTGCTCACGTATTGACCCAAGGTGGGACAGTCAGCTAACTCCGGTTGAGTCAGAATCGGTTCACTCGCTGGCGCCTCCACGACATGCTGGCGACGTCAGTTCGCAACACAAACTGGGTCGTTACAGCAGACTCAGAACCGCAATGAAGGGAGATGATCCATGAATGCCCGTGTCGAAAACGTCGCGCAGCCAGACGTCCGCGCATTATTCTTGGAAGCGATGTCGCATTTGCCGGGCCCGGTTGCGCTCGTAACAACCGGCAGCGGAGCAAAGCGAATGGGATTGACAGTCTCCGCGATCTGCAGCCTTTCCGCCGATCCGCCTTCGTTGCTCACCTGCATCAACAAGAACGCGAGTGCGCATGACGAACTCGTTGCGCGCGGGGTCTTCGGGGTTAATGTCTTGCGGCCTTCACAGATTGACATGGCGTCCTTATTTACGCAGAAAGGCGTGGATCGATTCGCGAGCTCGGACTGGACCCAGCGGGCTACCGGCGCGCCTTTGCTAAGCACGGCGCTAGCGACCTTCGACTGCCGGCTGAAAGAAGCGATCGATGGTTTTTCGCACACCATTCTGATCGGCACTGTCGACAGCGTCGAAATCGCGGAACACGAAGACCGCAACTGCCTGATGTGGCATCAGCGCCGGTACCGGACGATTGCGGAGATCGGCTGATGCAGTCCAGACAGGCAACGACTGCCGCGCGCTACGCGTTCATCAAGGCGAACTGGCACCGCGACATCGTGGATCGGGCGCTGGATGGGTTCTGTGAAGTCATCGATCGCGCGAACGTCGAGACTTTCGACGTTCCCGGCGCCTTCGAACTTCCGTTGATGGCCCGCGATCTGGCGCGCACCGGGCGATATGCGGCCGTGGTCGCTGCGGCGCTCGTCGTCGACGGCGGAATCTACCGGCATGACTTCGTCGCGCAAGCGGTCGTGGACGGACTCATGAATGCCGGCATGGACACGGGAGTCCCGGTGCTGTCCGTATCGCTGACGCCGCATCACTACCAGGAAACCGACCACCACAATGCGATTTTTAGTGCTCACTTCGTCTTGAAGGGACGAGAGGCGGCTCATGCGGCGCTGAAGATCGCCGAGATTCGGCGTGCTATCGCCGGGTGACAGGAAGATCGTTCAAACGGTAGCGGTGATACATCGCTCCGATCCAAGGAACCCAATTGAAATTAGTCTCTTACGAAGCTTCGGGGACGTTGTGCCCTGGAATCCTCGTCGACGATTCCGTATTCGACATCGACAAGCTCCTGACCGCTCAAACCGGCGCGGCGGCGGATGCGGTCGGTTCCATCGCCGATTTATTGCGGCGGCATGGGGAGGCACTGCCCGCGCTGTCCGAGCGACTGTTGACTGCGGCTCGCGCCGAGCCCAACGCACGCGTGGGTCGCGTCGGGGCGGTCAGATTGGGGCCGCCGATTCCCGACCCGGCGAAGGTGCTATGCATCGGCCTTAACTACCGCGATCACGTCGCCGAGACGGGGCGCGCCGACCCCAAGGCGCCCGACGTGTTCGCGAAGTTCGCCTCCACGCTCATCGGGCCGAACGATGACATCGATTGCACGGCGATCACGTCGAACCTGGACTTCGAGGGCGAGCTCGCGGTAGTCATCGGCCGTCCGTGTCGTCATGTCGATGCTGACGACGCGCTCTCGTATGTCGCAGGCTTCACGATCTTGAACGACATTACGGCGCGCGACATGCAATACAAGGGCACGCAGTGGCTTGCCGGCAAAGCGGTGGACTCATCGACGCCGTGCGGCCCCGCACTGGTCACGCTGGACGAAATCGGCGACCCGCAACGTCTCGATCTGAGCACCCGCGTGAATGGCGTGGTCATGCAGCGCTCGAACACAGAACGGATGATCTTTTCGATTCGGCACATCATCTCCTACATCTCGTACTTCCTCGCGCTCAAGCCGGGCGACATCATCGCGACTGGAACACCGGAAGGGATAGGCAGCAAGCGAACGCCGCCAGTCTGGCTAAAAGCGGGCGACACCGTCGAAGTGGAAATCGAGAAGATCGGGCGTCTTCGCAACGTGGTTCGCTGATCAACCGTCAGACATCCGGTCAGCCGCGTAGACGGCTGACCGCAGACTTCCTCCGCGTTCATGCGTCGCCGACGGGCAAGGCGGAAGACGATCGCGCGCATTCTTGCCCGAAGCGCGAACCGACGATTTCCGTCGGATGTAGCAACACCGGACAGTTGCCTCCTTTTTGTCGATAAAAAATAGAATGACTCGCTTGATGACGAACAAGGGACAAACCCCAATGCTGGCGCGAAGCGGATGCGGAAATCGATTGAACGATTCACGCTTCACAATCGATAAGTAATCCTACGTATAAAATCGAAGTCCGGACAGGAGCACTATGAAGAACACAGCAATCACGCTGAGTTGCGCGTTCATGATGAGTACCGTTGCGCATGCTGAAAGCAGCATTTCGCTCTATGGAACGGTAGATAACGGCTTCAACTTCACAAGCAACGCCGGCGGGCACAACGGATACGGGATGGTCAGCGCCGATGCTGCGCCGAGTATGTGGGGATTCAAAGGAACAGAAGACCTAGGCGGGGGAATGTCGGCGATCATGCAACTCGAGAATGGCTTCGACATCAATAGCGGAAAGTCGCTGTATGGCGGACTCTTCGCGCGTCAGGCGTTCATGGGCCTCAGTTCGACACGGGTGGGCACGTTCACGCTCGGCCGCCAATACGACGCGATGGTCGATGCGTGGAGCATCTTCACAGCAGCGGGTTCGACGATGGGCGATCTGGCCGCGCATATCTTCGACAACGACAACGCGGACTACTCCTATCGATACAACAATGCGATCAAGTACGCATCGCCATCGTTTCTAGGGCTGCAGGCCGAGGCTGTCTATGCGTTCAGTAACGCGACGCGCTTCGCGAACAATCGCGCGTACAGCGGTTCCGTGAGCTACGCGACCGGGCCGTTGTCGGCCGCGGTGGCGTACTCGCATCAGACCAATGGCGGAACGACGCTGCCCGGCGCGGTGGCGTCGGATCTCGCGTTCGTCGCAGCGGCGCAGAGCAATGCGGGCGTCGGGGTGAAGTACACGTTCTCCAACGAATCGAACGTGTCGCTCGCCTATTCCCATGTGAGCTTCGATGCGCCGACCGGCGGAATCTATATCACTGACGTCGGTTCGGCAGCTTGGACGTCGTGGAAGTTCGACAACGTCGAACTCAACGGCCAGTACTTCTTCGCGCCAGATGTCTGGCTGGCAGCCTCGTACACCTTCACTCACGCGCGGTTGCAACGAGCTGCCGACGGTTTCGCTCCTAATTGGCACCAGGCGGCGCTGATGCTCGACTACGACCTGTCGAAAAGGACGTCCGTGTATCTGCAGGGCGCGTTTCAACACAACAATGCGAGGACCGGTACGGGCTTCGACAACGCCTCTATCGTGGGCTCCATGTCACCGTCCTCGACTGGAAATCAGACCGTCGTTCGACTCGGCCTGACCCATCGGTTCTAAAACGCCGGATAACAGGCAATTGCATCACACGGGGTTCGCACATGAAACCACTCTGTCTGAGAACGGTTCTGTCCGGCATTCTGCAAGCGAAGACATGGAGGGGTTCGGTCGATCTGAGGCGGACCTTGGAGCGCGCCGCGACGGGCCACATCGTCAATCTTCTCGATGGCGGCGGTTCGGACGATCGGGCAGGTCGAACGTCGTCGAATACGCTCGAAAACGGCAGCGCATCCGCTAGTTGTTACTTTTCGGTTTTATCCGCATCCGCGGAGCTGATCGCGCTGGTCGAAGTTCATAAGGCAGTGCAGATGGCGAAGGTCACGTCATTCGACACCAGAGGCTTGGCCCGTTGCTCGTCGATACCGTTCGATGCGCCCGCGAAGCAGTTTCGTCAGGCGCTCTTTTCATGCGCGTAGTGCAGCGCGTACGGCTGTATCGATTTGAGACATAGCGCGGATTCGACGCTTCCTATAATCCATTGACCAAGCGGATCGTCGAGCACGGTCAGCTTTCGCATCTTTACCCGGAGCCTGAATGACAGAATTCACCCATGCCCAATTCGCGGCGGATCTGAACGCGATCCGACAGGGAAAACCTAACGTCGTACCTCATGTCATCGACGGTCGACGCATCTATGAAGGTGACCTGATCTACCGCGAGGACCCGGCTGTTCCGAGCGCGATCGTCAGCGGATCGCACGAGGCATCGGATGCACTGGTTCTCGAAGCGGTAGCGGCCAGCCGGAAGGCGCAACTCGAATGGGATACCGTGCCGCTTGTGGAACGCGTGCGGCTCGTACGCAAAGGCATTGCGTTCGGCGAATCGAACGTGCGCGACTGGACTGCCCGCCTTGGTGTGGAAACGGGTAAGACGTTCGGCGCGGCTAGGGCCGAAGTACTGGAAACGCTGGCGTTCCTGAAGTTCTATCCGGATTACGCGGACGCACCCGGCGCATTCGAAGATGAACGGGTTCCCGGTTCGCCCGATGTCTGCAATCAGTCGGTGTTGCGCCCGTACGGCGTTTTCGGCGTGATCACGCCATTCAATTATCCGATGGCGTTGTCGGCGGGCCCGGCCATCGCAGCTGTGCTCGCCGGCAACGGCGCGGTCATCAAGTCGTCGCATCTTGGACCGTGGTGTGGGCAAGCGGTGTACGAGATGTTCGAGGCGATGGGTCTGCCCACGGGTCTCGTCAATATCGTGCACGGCGCGGATGCACCCGGCAAAGCACTGGTCAATTCGTCGGTGGACGGGATGTCGTTCGTCGGTTCCGTGCAAACGGGTCTCGCGATCATGCGACAGTTCAATGCGGGCCCGTACCCGAAGCCGGTGATTGCCGAGATGGGCGGCAAGAACCCGGTCATCGTCACCGACTCCGCCGACATCGAAGCGGCTGCGGACGGCATCGTGTTTTCGTCGTTCGATCTGATCGGGCAGAAGTGCAGCGCATTGTCGCGAGTGCTCGTTACGCCGGGCGTCCACGATCGCCTCGTCGAACTCGTCGAAGCGCGCCTCGAGGGAATCAAGATCGCCGATCCGGTAGAGGCCGACGTCTTCGCCGGTCCGCTGATCACGAAGGAAACTGCCGAGCGTTTCGAACGGGTCGTGGCCTCGGCGCGCAAGGCAGGCTTGCGAGTCGCGGGCGGCGAACGCGCGGATGCAGAGGGCTACTTCGTCAAGCCGGTCGTGATCTCATCGTTGTCCGCCGATCATGAGCTGTCGACGACAGAGCACTTCCTGCCGCTGGTGACGATCAGCAAGGTCGCGTCGTTCGATGAAGCGCTGAAGGCGGCGAATCAACTCTCCGTCGGACTGACAGCCGGAATCTATACCGGCGACGAGTCCGAAGCGCAAACGTTCCTACGACGTATCGAAGCCGGCTGCGTGGATGTGAACATTCACGGTCATGCATGCACCGGATGGTTTCCGGGGCCGCAAACGTTCGGCGGCTGGAAAGCAAGCGGTTCGACCGGTAAGCAGGCCTATGGCAAGTGGTACGTTCAGCAGTTCGCGCGCGAGCAGGCGCGAAAGGTGCCGCTGCACATGCGAAGCCTGCTTGGCTGACAGATGTGATCCACTGCGGCGCGGTGGATCGTCTGTCGCAAATCGCCGGGAAGGATAAAGCGCGCCGGCGATAATGACACGGGCGGACATCGATGATCGATGTCCGCCAGTTGTTTTATAGTGCGTCGAGTCTTAGCTAATCGAACCCGCTCGACACGCGATAGCGACTCAATGTATCGCGATACCCAGATCGAAGCCGCGGCTCTCGTACGAATCGATCTTCCGGTACAAGGTCGAGCGTGCGATCCGGAGGATCGCGGCCGCGCGCTGGCGGTTGCCGCCCGACTCGACCAGCGCGTCGCGAATCTGCTGCAGCTCTGCCTGCTGAAGCGGGCTGAGCCGACTGCGAGCCAGTGCGCGCTTATGCACTTCGGTCAGATCGTCCACCCGAATCTCAGGCCCGGTAGAGCGCAATGCCGCACCTTCGATCACCTCTCGCAACTCGCGGACGTTGTCGGTCCATTCGGCGGACGCGAGCACGTCAAGCAGGCGAGCGGACACCCGGCGCCCACCTTGAGAACTCTGCGCGAAACTTTGCGCCAGCAGCGGAATGTCTTCGCGCCGGGTGCGCAACGGCGGCATCCGTATATCGACGCCTTTGGCCGCGGCGAATAACGGAAGCAGCCGGTCCGTGATCTGCCGGGCCGTCACGACGACCAGCGGCTGGTCGACGCCGGCGAGCGCGGCGACGAGTCGTTCAAGCACCGTGTCGCTCGCCAGATCGACCCGATGGATCAGCAACGCGCACGAATCATCGGATAGCTCGTCGTCGAGGTGCCGCGCGAGGGCCTCCGCGTCGCCGCGACGGCCGAGGTCGAACGATTCGAGATCCGTGCGCAACTGCTGCGCAATCATCTGCGCGATGAACTTCTTTCCCGTACCCGGCTCGCCGCTGATACAGGCGCCGATGCGCTGCTCCACCGCCGCCGACGAGCTTTCGACCGCGCGGCGAATCGCGAAGCTCTCGCCCAAGAGCGCGCCGAAGCGCGAACCGCGGACGGCAGGGCACGACACAGCAATCCGCGCGTCCGACATGTCGAACTTCTTGACCTTGATGATGGATCCCGCTTTCGGGTTGCCGGCGCTCACCGGCGCAACCTGAAGCCGCAGGACCCGATCGGGCCCGCACACAACCTGATGTTCGGAAGGGCGGTTGTATTGCTTCGCTTCTCGCGCGAACGCGGAGAGAACCGCGTAATCGCTCTGCTCTAGCAATTGCGTCGCCGCTCGACTCGCGATGGTCGTGTGATCGTCCATCACCACGACGGCCTCGGCGCCGCGCTTGCGCACTTCACGCAAGTACGCGCCGAGCATCGCCTGTTCGCCGGGCGCCATTCGCGCGGCCAATGCGCCGGTGATTTCCGACGCGGCACCCTGGAGAATGAACATGACCGTGCGGGGATCGAGGCCTCTGACGAAGGGCTCCGGCAGCGTCAGGCTCAATACGCCGCGAATGCCCTGGTGCAGCGGATCCCGAATGAGTACTGAGGTGCAGCAGGCATCCTGGAACGCTTCGTTGAAATGCTCGCCGCCCCACACTTGCACCGAGCAGCCTTCCTCGATGGCGGTCCCATCCGAATTGGTGCCGAGCAGGCTCTCCGACATCTGGCCCCCCAACGTGGGGAACAGCCGATCCGCGACTTTGACCATCGAATGCGCTCCCCGATAAACGGCGAGCGTGCCGCGAGGATCGCAGACACTCAGGCAGCCGTTCGCTTCCGAGAAGAGTCGTTCGAGATCTTTGAGCGCCGGCTCCGCGGCACGCAGAAAATGTTCGTCGAGCTCCGGCTCCGCCATCGCGTCGAGTACGCGCTTTCCAGTGCTGACGTTCGACTGCATGCTTCGTTGCCAGGAACGGGCGATAACCGGACGCAGGGCCGACAAATCCGTATTGATCGGGTCCGTCACGAACTGCTCCCGAAGCTCGATAAGCGAGGCATTATCGGAGCGATTGACGGCTGGCTGGCCGAATGCCAGTGGCGAGACACTCATACAGTACCTTGGTCGACTTCAGTTATGCGGTTGATTGAGCGTAAGTAGCCATATCTCGACCGTCAACGGGCATAAATCATTGAGTTTCGCGAACCGGGGCGTTGGCTGAAAGAAAATGCAGCAATTCGAGCAATATCAGAATCGAAACGCTACCTTTTCGCGATGATCGAGCCGTTCATTCGTCTCATGTCTCAACATGGGACAGTCCAGAGGCAGCTGGGGCGGCCATGACGCCACTCCCGCTGTACTATGCGCCGGATGTGCTTCGGTAGAAACGACCGACACCTAATAGAGTCTGAGTTCGCCAAGTAACGTTGTCCGATGCAAGCGTCTCCTTCTTTACGCTTTCTGAGCGAATAACTTCCGAATGTGTCAGCGCAATGATTCAAGGTGAGACAGTCGAATGGGTTTATTTCATCGACTATCGCATCTGTCCCGGCGAAACCTGCTTCGGACACAGCCGTAACACCGCGACGGTCAGGTTGACGCCGTGCATTTGACGCGACATCGGAACATTGCGTCGACATCTCATTGCGTCGGGAGCGCTGGAAATGATGGCTACATCGGACGAAGGCCTTGGAAGGATGAAAGTGGAAGACAAGTTTGCAAAGCGCGGCAACCGGGGTCTCCCGCTACTGCCCGGCGGCGTGGGACGCTCGACGTATTACATCGGGGCGCCGGCACCCTACGCGCTGCACGGTGACGGCTACAAGGTGTGGGACGATCGCGGCCGCGAACTGATCGACGCCAACAACAACTTCACGGTGCTCGTGCACGGCAACGCCCATCCGCGAATCGTCGACGCTGCGGCGAAAACAATGCGCGAAGGGATGTGCTGGGGCATTCCGAACGTGCACGAATGGGAGCACGCGGAGCTTCTGTTGAAACGTCTGCCCGGAATGGACCAGATCCGCTATACGAATTCGGGAACTGAAGCCGTGATGACCGCGATCCGGATCGCGCGAGCAAGCACGGGACGCGACGGTTGCATCATGACGCGCGGCGGCTATCACGGCTCGTCCGACGTCGCGCTGTCGGCGCAAGGCGCCAAAGAAAGCCGCGGCGTGCCGGAGGGCGTGTCTCGCGACGTGACGACCATCCCGATCAACGACGTCGCCGCACTCGAAGAAGCGATTGCAGCACGGCCGGCACATTACGCGGCGATCGTCGTCGATCTGCTGCCGAACCGGGCGGCCCTGTACGGCATTTCGCCCGATTACATCGAAACGGCACGTGCGCTCGCGACGCGCCATGGAATCGTGTTGATCGTCGACGAAGTGATCAGCTTCCGGCTCGGCTATCGAGGACTCAGCGGCGAATACGGTGTGACGCCGGACATGATCACGACGGGCAAGCTGATCGGCGGCGGATTTCCGATCGGCGCCGTTGCCGGTCGGGAAGATCTGATGCGCGAGCTGGACCCATCGCGGCAGGACGCGATTCCTCATGCGGGCACATTCACTGGTAATCCCATGAGCATGGCAGCGGGCGTCGAATCGTTGCGCCTGCTCTCCGCCGAGGTCATTGCGACGATGAACGCGCTGGGCGAAGGCGCGCGACAAGCGATTGCGAGCCGCATCGCTTCGGTCGGCTGGGAAGTGCGCGGCCGCGGTTCGCTGCTACGTCCGTTTCCGAAGGACGCCCCCTACAGCTCGGCGCTTCAACAGGCCATGTGGTGGGCCGCCTACGACCGCGGCGTTTTGCTTTCCCCGGCGAACCTTGTCGCGCTGTCGTCGCCTATGACCGCGGCGGTCGTCGCGGATCTCGCGGAGCGTCTGTCGGAAGCAGTGGTCGAGGTCGCGAACCACTCCGGCTGACCCGGCGGCGGCGCCCCTCTCGAATCGTTTGTTCTCCGCCCGGACGGACCCGTTCCGCCGGATGTGGGCCGCTCTCGCGCCGCGCCGGAGTGCGGAGATGGTCACACAAGGTCCCCTTGATACGTTTAGTTTGGAGTCGATGATGGATATTGGATTGTTCGTTGTACCGTTTCGTGCGCCGCAGACCGATTTGCGTGCAGGTTTCGAATGGGATATGCAGTGCATTCGCTGGGCCGAAGAGTTCGGCCTTTCGGAAGTGTGGGTGGCCGAGCACAGCACGATGCGCTGGGAGCCGGTGTGCAGCCCCGAGTTGTACCTCGCCGCGGCAGCGATGCAGACGTCGCGAATCAAGCTGGCCACGGGCGCGAACGTGCCGGCCAATCACAATCCGGTGGCGCTCGCGCATCGGCTGATGCAACTGGACATGATGACCGGCGGCCGGCTGATGGTCGGCATCGGCGCGGGCGCCTATCCGTCCGATCACAAGGTTCACGGCAACAGCAATCCGAACGAGATGATGCGCGAGGCCGTGGACATTATGAAAGCGGTGTGGGAGAAGAAGGGGCCGCTCGAATATCGCGGCAAGTTCTGGAGCTTCGAGATTCCCGCTTATGACGAGGTGCAGCAGGGGCCGTTCATGGAGCCCTATCAAAAGCCTCACCCGCCGCTGGCCATGGCCGGCCTGAGCCCGGCGTCGAAGACGCTTACGCAGGCGGGCAAGCTCGGCTACATCCCGATGAGCTTCAATGTGGGCCGTGAATATCTGGCCGGCCACTGGTATCGCTATATGCAAGGCGCGGAGAGCGCGGACAACGTGGCCGACCGCAACCAGTGGCGCATTGCCCACAACATTCTGGTCGCCGATACTGACGAAGAGGCGATGGATCTGGCGGTGAACGGCGCGATGGGGCAAGCTTATCGCGAGTGGATGCTGCCGGGCTACGAGCGCGGCGGCTTCCTGCCGGTGATGGTGCCGGAGCTGGATGTGCAGACCGCCAAAGACGTGCCGATCGAGTACCTCGCGCGCGAGAAGTGGCTGGTCGGCTCGCCCGATACCGTGGTCAAGAAACTGCAACGCGACCTGGAGGCCTCGGGTGGCTTCGGCACGGTCATTACGTTCACGTTCGACTACCTCGATCAGGCGGCGCGCTACCGCCGTCACTTCGAGCTGCTCGGGACCGAAGTGCTGCCTCGCATCAAGGACCTCAAGTTCAGGACCGAAACGCTGGCCGAACTGAAGCGTCCGGTCGACGTGAAAGACTAAACCTCGCGTCGTTGGGCTGCCCGGCATGTGAAGCGACATGCGGGCAGCCTTCGAGCAACGGGCATCCGGAATGCACACGCTCGAAGACGCAGGCTCGGTTCTTCCGCGCTCGATCGGATAAAGATGGACAGGAAGCGACAGATAGACAGGAAGCGACGCGCATGCAGCGCTGCCCGACAGGCCAAAGCCCAAAACAAGCATCTGTCGGCAGCGTTGAAGTCGAGGCGCACACCAGGTTATGGCGGTCAAGGAGATTTCGATGAAGATGAATGACGTGGTGTTGGGCCATGGAGCGCCCAACGAAGCGCCAAAGAAGTTGTCGGGGAATATGGGTCCGGTGGGACTGGCGCTGACCGTTCTGGCCTTCTCCGCACCGCTCACCGTACTGTCCGGGTACATTCCGATTTCCGTGATGTTCGGCGGAATCGGAACGCCCCTTGCATTCGCGATTGCAACGGTCATGTTGTTGCTGTTTTCGGTCGGGTACGTCACGCTGAACAACGTCGTGAAAAGACCCGGCGACTTCTACGCTTTCATCAGCTACGGAATAGGCAAGTCGACCGGCCTGGGCTCCGGGATTCTCGCCGCATTGTCGTATTTCCTGTTGCTCGCAGGCGTGACTTCGTTTTTTGGCGTTGCCTGCTCGGACCTGCAGCGCGAGATAACCGGTTCGGCGTTTCCCTGGTACATGTACACGCTGCTGGACTGGGCCGCGGTCGGCGTGCTCGGCTATCTGCATGTCGAGCTGTCGGCCAAGGTGCTCACTACCGCGATGGTGGTCGAAGTCGCAATTTGTCTGCTGTTTTCGTTCGGCGTGACGTTGAAGGGCGGCGTGCATCAAGTCGACGCGATGACGCCTTTCGTCCCTCACGAACTCACCCGTAACAACGCCGCTTTCGCCACATTGTTCGCAGTGTCTTTCTTCCTCGGCTTCGAAGCGACGGCGCTCTTCCGCGACGAAGTACGCATGCCCGACCGGACCATTCCTGTCGCGACGTACGGTTCGGTGATTTTCATCGGGATTCTCTATACGTTCGGCAGTTACGCGATGGTGCTGGCTTATGGCACCAGTGCGCAGGAGGTCGCGACGAAGGCGCCCGCCACCATGTTCATCGACGCATTCTCCAAATTCGTCAACGGCCGCGTTCATTTGGTGGTCTCGGTTCTGGTGCTTTCCTCTGCCTTCGCGTCCGCGTTGTCGACCCAAAACGTTCTTTCCCGTTATCTCCACAACCTAGGAACCGACGGTGCGCTTCCGCGCTACCTCAGCAAAGTACATGGGAAGCATGCGTCGCCTTATCTGGCGTCGGTGACGGTTTCACTGCTGGTGCTGTGTGTGCTCGTGCCGTTCATCGTGATGGGCGCAAAGCCGGATCTGCTCTATGGCCAGTTGACCGGACTCGCTGCCGCGGGCGTCATGCTTCTAATGACCATCGTGAACGTTTCGGCGCTGCTCTGGTTTTTCCGGGCCGGCCGCGAACTCGGCGTCAGCTTTCTCAAGGCGTGTGTGGCGCCCTCGATCTCGTCGGTATTCTTTATCGGGCTGCTGTATCTGGTCGCCCGGCACTTCGAGTTGCTGGCCGGAGGAGAGCCGGGCCAGTACGTATGGATGCTCTATTGTCTGCTGGCGGTGCAGGCCGGCGGAATGCTGTTGGCGCAGTACTTCCGATACGCGAAACCGGCGGTATTCCAGCGCTTGGGCAGAAGCCATCATTAAGAGTATCGGGCTCATTGTGCGGCAACAGGTTTGTCCCGGTGCGCCAACGTAGGACAGTCGTGGATGGGCTATTCAGTAACAATGTCGAGATTCAAGCAAGAGGAAATTATGAAACGAGTGCAAGGGAAAGTGACGCTGATTACCGGAGCTGCACGCGGAATGGGCGAGGCTCATACGCGGCTCTTCGCGTCGGAAGGTTCGGCAGTTCTGATGACCGACGTTCTCGACGAAGCCGGCGAAAAAGTGGCGGCCGAGCTGCGGGATGCGGGTCATGACGTGCACTACATGCGCATGGACGTCACGTCCGAAGCGAGCTGGGTTGCGGCGATGTCAGAAGTCGAGCGGCGCTGGGGACGTCTCGACATCGTGCTGAACAACGCCGGCATCGTCGGTTCGATGAAAGGCGCGCACGAAGAAAACGTGGACGCGTGGACCAAGATCACGGCGATCAACCAGCAGGGCGTCTTTCTGGGCATCAAGCACGCGGTAGCCGCGCTTCGGAAAGCGGGCGGCGGCTCGATCGTCAATACCTGTTCGATCAACGGTGCCGTCGGCGGGGCGGGATTCTTCTCGTACCAGGCGTCGAAAGGCGCGGTGCGCATGATGACTAAAGCCGCTGCGCTGCAGTACGTGAAAGACGGGATCCGGGTAAATTCGGTATGTCCGGGTCTTGTCATGACGCCGATGGCAGCCGAAGAGGGCGAAGAGTCGAACCGCGCATTCGCCGCCGCCACGCCGATGGGACGCGGTGCCCGTCCCGAGGAAATTAGCTATGGCGTGCTCTTTCTCGCAAGCGATGAAGCTAGCTACATCACGGGTACCGAGTTGTACATCGACGGCGGCTACACCGCGCAGTAACGCGATGTCCTGTGGCGGCTCCGTCAAGCCGCACAGGACGAATGGAGGAGGCCGCTCTTCGCTTGGTCGCCTCGGCGATCAATTCGAGTTTATTCGTGGCTCGGTTGATCCAACCTGAGTGCGACCTTTGAAGAGCGAGCGAGGTTATATCAACGAATCGTTCACATTGTTCCAGGGTAATGCGCATGTCTTCGGTTTCAGAGTCGGGACCACGTGAATCGATGCAGTACGACCTGGTCATCGTCGGAGGTGGGCCGGCCGGGCTGTCGACGGCGATACGTGCAAAGCAGTTGGCGCAGGCTCATGGCACTGAGATTGGCGTGTGCGTACTGGAGAAAGGCTCGGAGGTCGGTGCGCATATCCTGTCGGGCGCGGTGATGGATCCGCGCGCGATCACCGAACTTATTCCCGACTGGAAGGAAAAAGGCGCGCCGCTGACGGTGGATGTGACCGAAGATAAATTCCTGTTCCTCACCGAGACCGGCTCGAAGAGCGTTCCGACCTGGGCGCTGCCGGATAACTTCAAGAATCACGGCAATTATGTGATCAGCCTCGCGAATGTCACGCGCTGGCTGGGTCAGCAGGCTGAGGCGCTGGGCGTGGAGATTTTCCCGGGCTTTCCGGCGGCTGAAATCCTGTACAACGACGACGGTTCGGTTAAAGGTGTGGCCACGGGCAATCTCGGCATCGGCAAGGACGGCGAGCCGACCGAAAACTTCCAGCTCGGCATGGAGCTGCACGCCAAATACACGCTGTTCTGCGAAGGCGCGCGCGGTCACCTCGGTCGCCAGCTGAACGATAAATTCAAGCTGCGCGAAGGCGCCGATCCGCAGGTCTACGGGATCGGCATCAAGGAACTGTGGGAAATCGATCCGTCGAAACACAAGCCGGGTCTGGTGATGCACACCGCCGGCTGGCCGCTGGAAAACGACACGTACGGCGGCTCGTTCCTGTATCACATGGATAACAACCAGGTGGTGGTGGGCTTCGTCGTGGGCTTGGGCTACACCAACCCGTATCTGTCGCCGTTCGAGGAATTCCAGCGCTACAAGACGCACCCGGCGATCCGCCCCGTGCTCGAAGGCGGCAAGCGCGTGTCGTATGGCGCGCGGGCAATCACGGCGGGCGGTTTGATGTCGCTGCCGAAGCTGGTGTTTCCAGGCGGCGCGCTGGTGGGCGACGATGCGGGCTTCCTGAACGCATCGCGGATCAAAGGCTCGCATGCCGCGATCAAGACCGGCATGCTGGCTGCTGACGCGGCTTTCGACGCTGTGCAAGCTGGCCGTCAGAACGATGAACTCACCGCGTATCCGGAGAGCTTCAAGACGTCGTGGCTGCACACCGAACTGCATCGCGCGCGCAACTTCAAGCAGTGGATGAGCAAGGGCCTCTACCTCGGCACGCTGATGGTCGGCATCGAGCAGAAGCTGCTGGGCGGCAACGTGCCGTGGACGCTGCATCACCAGCACTCGGATCACGAAATGCTCAAGCCCGCGTCGCAATGCAAGCCGATCGTCTATCCGAAGCCGGATGGCAAGCTCACGTTCGACCGGCTGTCTTCGGTGTTCATCTCGAACACGAATCACGAAGAGAATCAGCCGGCTCACCTGACGCTGAAAGATCCATTGGTGCCGGTGAACGTGAATTGGCAAACGTATGCCGGTCCTGAATCACGCTATTGCCCGGCGGCCGTGTACGAGTTCGTGAAGAACGACGACGGCAGCGAACGCCTCGTGATCAACGCGCAGAACTGCGTGCACTGCAAGACGTGCGATATCAAGGACCCGACGCAGAACATCGTATGGGTCACGCCTGAAGGCGGCGGCCCGAATTATCCGAACATGTAAACGCGTTCGGTCGAGCTCGTTCGAACACGTCCGTCGCTCGGGCCGACCGTACCTTCAAATCTTTCAAGACGGGTCACCCCTGAGGCGACGCGAGAGATCGACACACCTTGTTGGCCGCAGGCTAGGGAGCAATCGTGGATAGTACGCATCTGCAAAAACTAATCGATATCGTGGGTCGTGAAAATGTATTGACCGAGGAAAGCGATACCGCCTCTTTCACGACCGATTGGCGCGGGCGTTTCAATGGCCGCTGCGCGGCCGTGGTTCGGCCCGGAAGTGCGAAAGAAGTCAGCGAGATCCTGCAGTATGCGACGACGCACCGGATCCCCGTGGTACCGCAAGGCGGAAACACGGGACTGGTCGGTGGCGGCATTCCCGACGCTACCGGAACTGCCATCGTGATTGCTTTGACGCGTATGAACCGGGTCCGCAAAGTCGATGTCGTGAACGACACGATGATCGTCGAGGCCGGCTGCATTCTCGCGAACATTCAAGCCGCTGCCAGCGAGCTCGATCGCATCTTTCCATTGAGCGTCGGCAGCGAAGGAAGTTGCCAGATAGGCGGCAACATCGCGACGAACGCCGGAGGACTCGAGGTGGTTCGTTACGGTCCGATGCGCGATCACGTTCTGGGACTGGAAGTCGTACTGCCGAACGGCGACATCCTCGGCGACATTCTGGAACTACGCAAGAACAATACGGGTTACGACTTGAAGCAGCTGTTCATCGGCGCCGAGGGTACGCTCGGGATCATCACGGCGGCTGCAGTGCGGCTTTATCCGCGGCCTCATGTGACAGCCACCGCGTTTTGCGCGCTTGCGTCCGCCGACGACGCGTTGTTGGTGCTTTCCGTGGTTAAGCAGCGCTGCGGCAGCCGGCTGTCCACGTTCGAAATTCTTAACAAGCTACAGGTCGATCTCGTCTGCGCCCACGCCGATCTGCAATCGCCGCTGACCGGCAGTGCGCCATGGTTTCTGTTGATCGAGTTGACGGATCCGGACAAGGACGCGCCGGTCGACGAACTGCTGCTCAACGTTCTCTCGGACGCGATGGAGAACGGCATCGTTGCGGATGCCGCCATCGCGCAATCGGATAGCCAGAAGGAGTCGTTCTGGGCGATCCGACACCGGGTCTCAGAAGCGAATGTCGCGACCGGGCGAGTGCTGTCGCACGACACGTCGGTGCCGGTATCTTCGTGCGCCGAGTTCATTAGGCAAGTGGAGCGCGCCCTGAAGGATCAGCCGGGCATGCAGTTGTCTTTCGTCGGGCACCTCGGCGACGGCAATATCCATGCGGTCGCGATCTTCGATCGCGACCGCATCAGCGCCGAGGAATTCGAAGTTCGAGCGAGCGAGGTCAGCTCGGTCGTGTACGACATCACCCGTAAGCTGCATGGCAGCATCAGTGCGGAGCATGGCGTCGGAGTATCGCTACGCGACAAGCTGCCGGGCCACAAGAATCCGGTCGAGCTCGAACTAATGCGCAAGATCAAGAGGCTGATGGATCCCGAGAACATCATGAACCCAGCGAAGGTGGTATCGTTGAACTGAAATGGTCGCGATCTACGTCTGATGCTGGGATCAACCGGAGTGAGGAGGGGTCTTGAAAGTCGTGGTTTGTGTGAAACGCGTGCTTGACTACAACGTAAAGGTCCGAGTGAAGCAGGACCAGACTGGCGTGGACATCGCGAATCTGAAGATGTCGATGAACCCATTCGACGAGATTGCCGTCGAGGAGGTCGTCCAGCTGAGAGAAGCAGACGTTGCCGCTGAAGTAGTCGTTGTGTCGTGCGGTACGGCGCAATCTCAGGAAACGTTACGCACCGCGTTGGCCATCGGCGCGGACCGCGCGATTCTGGTGGAAACGGAGGACGAATTGCAGCCGTTGGCCGTCGCGAAAATTCTGAAGGCCGTGGCGGATCAGGAGAAGGCCGATCTCATCATCCTCGGCAAACAGGCTATCGACGCCGACTGCAACCAGACCGGCCAGATGTTAGCGGCTCTGGCCGGTTGGCCGCAGGCCACGTTCGCAACGGGATGACGATACTGGTTATCGCAGAGCACGAAGGCGGCTCTATCAGGGCGGCCACATTGAACACCGTGGCGGCGGCGCGAAAGATCGGCGGGGACGTGCATCTGCTCGTTGCCGGTTCCGGCGTGCTGGGCGTCGCGCAGGCTGCGGCCAACATCGCGGGCGTGGTGAAAGTGCTGGTGGCGGATGCGCCGCAACTCGCTGACGGGCTCGCCGAGAACGTCGAACGAACGGTCGTTGCGATCGCGAAAAATTACACGCACATCCTGGCTGCGGCGACTGCTTACGGCAAGAACATCGCGCCGCGCATCGCGGCCTGTCTCGACGTCGCCCAGATCAGCGACATTACCGCGGTGCTTGCGCCTGACACGGTCGAGCGGCCGATCCACGCGGGCAACGCGATCGCGAGCGTGCAGTCGATCGATCCGATCAAGGTCGTGACCGTTCGTCCGACCGCCTTCGATGCACTCGCTCCGGACGGCGGCAATGCGGCGATCGAACTTGTGGACGCAACGCAAGGTGCCGGCATATCGCACTTCGTGAGCCGAGCGCTAACGCATTCCGACCGCCCCGAGTTGACGAGTGCGAAGACTATCGTGTCGGGCGGTCGTTGGCTGGGCAGCGCGAAGGACTACGCGGCGATGATGGAGCCCTTGGCGGACAAGCTCGATGCGGCGCTCGGAGCATCACGCGCGGCCGTCGACCTCGGTTATGTGTCGAACGATTATCAGGTTGGCCAGAAGGGAAAGATCGTTGCGCCGCAATTGTATATCGCGGCGGGCATCTCCGGCGCGATCCAGCACTTGGCGGGTATGAAAGACTCGAAGGTGATCGTTGCGATCAACAAGGATCCGGAAGCACCTATCTTCAGTGTGGCGGATTGCGCCATCGTGGGTGATCTTTTCACCGTTTTACCGCAGCTGGCTGCCGAGATCTAGCCGTTCGGTCGGGGAGTAGACCATTCTTGCCGACGATCAGGTCGACGGACCTCTCAGCGTCGGCAACGCCACGCGCTAGGCTCACGCGACCGGCGATGGCATTTCGTGCCCGGCCCTACGTGGCGGCCGGTCGCGCAACATGAGGCGCCTCGGATCTCGCGATCTGCATCAGCGCGTAGCAGACGCGGCAATCGATGATCGCGTCTTTCGTAACGGCTGTCTAACCAGATACACGGCTGCGCGGTTGCGTCTGTGGTTACGCGGTCTGATCGGAAGCTGCAAGATCAATGACATCAATCCGCACCCCTATCTCGAATATGTCATGACCCATATCGCTAATCACAAGATCAACTGCATCGACGAATTGCTGCCCTGGAACCTGGCAGACAGACTGTCCGGCAAGTAGAGCACCCGCAATCGCCCGACAGCCGGATACAGCCCGATCTATCAACTTACCTTCGTCGCGATCATGCCTTACTCGCGCGCGTAACGTCGAGATCGGCCGCCGTGAGTCGCTTGCTACAGAATTGTCGCTTTGACTATTTTCTCTGTGTGACTTTCCTTATCCCCACCCGACGCAAACTTGGTTGACAAGTGTCCGCCCGGACACTATCGGTGTGTACGAACGGACACTATGGGAGCCGCCACGCCACCGACCAACAAGGACGCCGAGTACCTCGGCCGCCTGCAGGACTACTTCGCCGACAATCGACGCATCCTCTCCATGTCACGCATCGCCGAGGTGATGGGGTTTGCCTCCAAGGCCGCCTCAAAGCGTCTCATGGAGCGCCTGGAAGTGGCCGGTTGCATCCAGCGCACGCCGGACGACGACGCTTGGATCCCGAGCAACCGCTTCTTCGAGCGGACGCTGGCCGATTCAGCGGTCCGGGCCGCGCGCCGGACATGATTGAGGGGGCGAGGTTCAAACCAGGGTAACAGGCGAGCCACCTGATGGGGCTGTCACGGCCGATAATGACAGCCCATTTTTTCAGTCGTGGTGCATGCATGAATCAATCGGCTGGCGCGGCAGCGAAGCGGCTGCCTGAGAGTGAACGCAAGCAACTGGCCGTTCAGGCGCTGGCGGGGTCGGAAACGATCAGTGAACTGTCTGCCAGGCTCGGCGTGAATGGCAAGTTTGTCTACGCGCTACGGGGCAAGGCGAGCGACGCGCTCGATGTTGCGTTCTCTCTGACGGCGCCCGATGACTAGGTTCTGTTCCAGTTGCCGGTCACCCGGCCCTGGCTGCGTCACGTGATGCTCGG
Source organism: Paraburkholderia dipogonis (assembly GCF_042680985.1). NCBI lineage: Bacteria > Pseudomonadati > Pseudomonadota > Betaproteobacteria > Burkholderiales > Burkholderiaceae > Paraburkholderia > Paraburkholderia dipogonis. Next base: position 43,596 of record NZ_JBHUFR010000027.1, read on the forward strand.
GCTCACGTGTTACCCCAAATCGGCGCTTTTTGAACCGCATTGTTTAACGGGCTGACTTACGACTGCAACGCGCCACCTGATTGCCCCATCCGCGCTGCTTCAAACTATGCGTTCATAATTCTATTGACGCTGCGGTCGGAATTCTTCTCCGTGTGACGCTTTGGATGTATCCGCGGTGTTCTTCGAATTCCGCATCTGGGTTTGTTCGATTCGGTCGCGTAAAGCGAGATACGTTTCAACCAGGGCCATTTTACTGGTGTCGTGCGTAAGATCCGCTAGTGCATACTTGTCGCGTCTCGACGCCAAGATACGACGCAGGTCGTCGGTCGCCTCGTTGTAGCCGACCATAGGACGCAGGTCGCCTTGCGAGATGACCCGAGACATGTGATCGTCTGGGCTGGCGGTCAGCCAAACGATGAAGCAATGCTTAAGTACAAGGTTGTACGTCTCGCTTTCGCCAACGAGGCCGCCGGGCACTGCGATTACTGCGCGAGGATATTTCTCGATGGCGTGTTCGAGCGCTCTGCGCTCATACCTCCGATAGGCTGCCTCGCCGTACAGCGCATAAATTTCCGGGACCGGACACCCGGCTATTTCAACTACCAGGCGGCTAAGCTCTATAAAGCAACACTTTCTTTCTTCGGCAAGCATCCGCCCTAGGGTAGATTTCCCGGCGCCTCGCAGGCCTACCAAAGCGATCCGCTCGGTCCGCTGCGGGTCCTGCGCCACGGACCGACTGGTTAGACCGTCAAGAATCTGGCGGAACGCCCGAAGCTCTTCGCTGCTTTTGCCGCGGAGCATTGATTGGAGTTCGCCCCATTCCTCCTGGCCTGCTGTATCTTCTGATGACAAGAGGTCGACCGGCTCACAACAAAGCGCGACCGCAAGTTTGCGGAGTACCAGGATCGAAGCATTGCCCGAACCTCCCTCCAATTTCGCCAGGTAACGTTCGGATACGCCGGCGTGTTCTGCGAGGCTCCTCCTGGTAAGCGCATGCCGCGCGCGCAGCGCCCGAACCCGGCTGCCGACGGTTCGGAGGAGCGAATCCTGCGCATCCTCCACACTGCCGTCTCTGTCCGCCCGATCGTCGGCCTGTTGGTGGCCGCCCGCGATTGTCCGCCCGTTTGAGGAAGTCAGTTTCATCGTCTATCCTGTGACTTGCATAAATAGACTATACTGCAGATGAGGAGACTTTGGCGAGGAGATCATGGACAGTATGGATAGGGATGTCCTGAGTGCGGCGGTCATGTGGCACCGGGCTGGCGAGGCCGTCGCGTTGGGAACTGTGATCCGGACCTGGGGTTCGGCGCCGCGACCGCTCGGGTCGATGGTCGTCATTCGAGGTGACGGTATTCTCAAAGGGTCGGTATCAGGCGGCTGTATCGAGGACGATCTGATTCTTCGAGTCAAATCGGGCGAGTTGCCGAAATCGTTGCCTTGTGAGGTGACGTATGGCGTATCGGCCGATGAGGCGCATCGTTTCGGGCTTCCGTGCGGTGGCACGTTGAAGCTGATCGTGGAGCCCGTCGGGCCTGCATCTGGCCTTGAGCGACTGTTGGAGTTGACCGGGCGTGGTGCTGTCGTTGGGCGCACGTTGGATATGAGCAGCGGGCGCGCTGCTGTCCGTGAGTGCAGTAGGTCTCGCGACGTCCAATTCGACGGACAAAGCTTGCGAACAGTCTACGGGCCTCAATACCGTCTGATAATCGTAGGGGCGGGTCAGTTATCAGAGTACGTCGCGCGTATGGCTGTCCCCCTTGGGTATGACGTCATCGTGTGCGATCCGCGGGAGGGGTATGCATCCGACTGGCCCGTTCCGCATACACAGATAACTCGTGAGATGCCGGACGATCTGTTGATTCGCGTTGGACTGGATCGGCACACCGCCGTTGTCACACTCACACACGACCCAAAGTTGGATGATCTGGCGCTCATCGAGGCGTTGAACTCCAACGCGTTTTACGTCGGAGCCATCGGTTCCCGGGCGAACAATTCGAAGCGGCGCGCACGGCTACGCTTGTTTGATCTTCGCGACGACCACATTGCAAGACTTCGAGGGCCAATCGGGCTTCACATCGGCGCACAAACGCCCCCGGAGATTGCTGTATCCATTCTTGCGGAGATGACTGCAATGCGGCATTCCGTACCGGTTCTGCAGGGGCACCAGATGCGGGAAAGTCCGGCTCAATCGGCCCACGCAGCGTGAAGTAAAATATGAGATTGCGGTGGTCCGCGTCCAGAAGATATCGATAGGTTTTATGGCAAAGCCCGCAACACTTGAAGCTGACAGTCACCGCGCCTCGGACGCCCGTTTCGCTTCCGTCGAGCGCTACTCGTCCGTCGCGCGCACTGTTGAAATCCTTTCGGATCCGTGGGGATTTCTCGTTTTGCGCGAGTGTTTTTTTGGCGTGCGACGGTTTGAACAGTTCCAGAGCCTTTTGCAGGTTCCACGGACCACGCTTGTGGAGCGACTGAAGAAGTTCACTGGCCTCGGGTTGTTGCGAAAGCAGATTCCTTCGACGGGCGGGGCTCGTCATGAGTACCGCTTTACTGACAAGGGCCGCGACCTCTACGCCACGATGATTGGACTCCTCGCCTTCGGGGATCAATGGCTGAGCGGTGACGCACTTCCGCCGCTGAAGCTCATCCATAAACCTTGTGGATGTGAGTGCCATCCGCGTGTGGCATGTTCGCATTGTCACGGCGAGATTAATCCGCGTCAGGTGCACTATCGCGATGGTGCCGGTGCGGGTGAAGCAGCACGAAATGAAGACCGCAAGCGTTCGCGCCGTGCCTCCGACCCCACCGTGCTAGAGCGGGTGCGGCCGTGTTCTGTAGCTCGAACTCTTCAGATCATTGGAGATCGTTGGAGCTTTCTGGTCATTCGCGAGTTCTTTTACGGGGTTCGACGTTTCGACGAATTCCAGACGCGGTTGGGCATCGCTACCAACATACTTGCTGACCGGTTGCAGCGCTTGGTGGAGCAGGGCGTCGCCAGCAAGACGCTTTATCAGGAAGGCCCGAAGCGCTACGAATATCGCCTCACGGAGATGGGGCGAGCGCTGTACGGTCCGATGCTCATCATGATGCATTGGGGCGATAAGTGGCTCTCCGGCGGTAAGCCGCCCCTCAAACTTCGACACCGGGAATGCGACCAGGATTTCCACGCTATTGTGGTCTGTGACAAGTGTGGAAACGAACTGGATGCGCGAGAAATGGGCTATGTCCTGCGATATATGCTTCCCGAACTTGATGCCGCATAGCAACGACATTTGCTCTGCCGGGTCTTGCTGAGAGCGGCCGGGGATTGCGCGCCTTCCCTGCGCGTCGGCGCCCGTGGGCACTTCCAAAAATTAGTGGGCCGACGCGGTATGCGATGTCTTGGCGACAAATACTGCTGCTTCTTCCCACTGTCAATCGGCAGGTGGGTTGCACCTTTCTCGCAGTCGCGCACACACCTGAGGGGGAAGTCTCAATCCACAGACGCTGCTAGCGGACTTGCGACGTCGACGCGCTTTGTGCATCAGCGTCGGGTACGACGCACTCAATGCCGCAAACGTCGAGAAGGCGCCAACCAGTGGCAGGCACCTCAACGACTTCGAGGCAAGCATCGTCTCCGCTTGCCGAGGGTCCCATCTTCTCTACCACTTCGACTAAGACTGGGTCGCTGCGGCGCGCATATTGGTGGGCGAATTGACGCGACAACGTCACACCTGACTCACTGTGCGTCCCGCTCCGCCCACTCATCCGCAGATAGCGACGCGCGGCCTCGTCACTCAAGTTAAACGCGCCTACTTCCCTGTTGATAACGATCTTCATAGGGGTCTCCATTTAGACGAGTAGGTGAAGCGCCACGGCTCTGTCTCTCCGGTCCGCCGCCCCGTCGAGTCGAACCAATCATACTGCCCATTCGGCATAGTCCCCCTCGATCCCCGCTCGCCGAACCTTATAGCGCGAGCATCTCCATGGTGTCACGATTGGAACGAGTAATGCAAGTTACCTTTGCATGATCTGGAGCAATGCGTTGTCAGGGCCTACTGACAGCCGCAGCTTCGACGCCATTCCCCGCCCTGATGCCCGTCTGCGCATGTGTTTCGAGGGAAACTTAAGTAATCAGACGGATGCGCGATCAGAAGATGTGAGAGAGTCTTACGGTTCCCGGGCGAGGGAAAACCCGCTTGCAAAGTGAGTCTTGGCTAATTATAGTCTTGTTATGCAAGTGACTAACGCGCGCATCGAGATTTTCACGATGCTCGTCAGGCCAAGGAGATATCGTGATCAGTTTTGAATTCCAGTCGACCCGTTCCACCGTCGTCGGACCCGGCGCTTCCGCCCGTTTGGGCCAGATTGCCACGCGTTTGGGCTGCCGGAATATTCTTCTGGTGACGGATAAAGGTGTGGTGGACAACGGCTTGACCAAGTCGGCGCTGCGCAGCTTCGCTGCCGAAGAGATCGCGGTAACGATCTACTGTGACGTACAGGCGGATCCGCCCGCGCACGTGATTCTTGCAGCGACAGATGCCGCGGTCCAATCGGGTGCTGACGGCGTCATTGGGCTCGGTGGCGGAAGCTCGATGGACGTAGCAAAGCTTGTCGCGCTTCTGGCGCACGGGACGGAGAAGCTCGACGAGATCTACGGCGTCGGCGTTGCGAAAGGTCCCCGGTTGCCACTCATTCTGGTGCCGACAACCGCTGGCACAGGGTCGGAGGTGACGCCTATTTCCATCGTCACGACAGGTGAGGGCGAGAAGAAAGGCGTCGTGTCCCCCGTTCTTTTGCCCGACATTGCCGTGCTGGACGCTGAACTGACGCTGGGTCTTCCTGCAGCTGTGACGGCTGCGACGGGCATTGATGCGATGGTGCATGCGATTGAGGCATACACGAGCAAGCGTTTGAAAAATCCTGTGTCAGATTGCCTGGCCCGAGAGGCCCTGCGCCTGCTCAGCTTAAATATTCACGAAGCCTGTTCCAATGGAACGAACTGCGAGGCGCGTCAGGGGATGCTGCTGGGGGCAATGCTCGCGGGCTTGGCGTTTGCCAATGCTCCGGTTGCCGGCGTTCACGCGCTCGCATATCCGGTCGGCTCTCGGTTTCACGTGCCACACGGCTTGTCGAATTCTCTTGTTCTGCCCGCGGTCATGCGCTTCAACCTTGAAGCGGCTGAATCGCTTTACGCAGAACTGGCGCCTGTTGTGATTCTCAATGTCCAGGGAACCCAGGCTCAAAAGGCTCAGGCGCTCGTCGAGCGTCTCGCGGTTTTACCGGCAGAATTGGCGTTGCCGACCCGCCTCCGGGACGTCGGCATTGCGGCCGCCGACATCACCGCATTGGCCGAAGATGCGATGCGTCAGACGCGCCTCCTCGTAAACAATCCGAGAGAAATTGCCATCGAAGATGCTAAGTCGATCTACGAGGAGGTCCTGTGAGCGAGAAGGCCAGGCCGACGCGTCGTGAAGCATACCGTCACTTCACGATATTGCCGACGCGCTGGGGGGATAACGACGTGTACGGCCACGTGAACAACGTTGTCTATTACGCGTTCTTTGACACCGCTGTGAACCGCCACCTGATCGAGCAAGGCGTTCTCGATATCGCTAACAACAAAATCGTTGGCCTCGTTATCGAAACGAAATGTACGTTTTTCTCTTCAGTGGCGTTTCCAGACACCGTCCACGTTGGCTTAAGGGTGATACACCTTGGTAACTCAAGCGTTCGATATGAAATTGCTCTGTTCCGCAACGAGTCCGACGAGGCCTCCGCGGTTGGCCAGTTTGTGCACGTCTATGTGGAGCGCGCAAACAATCGCTCCGTGCCCATTCCGGATGCCGTGCGTGCTGTTCTGGAATCGATAGCCGCATAAGCCCAGTTCATCGCAAGCGCAAAACATACTGTGAGACGGAGGAGTCAATAATGGAAATGGTCGGCGAAGCGAGGCTGGAGGCTGCGCGCGAAGTCGTGTGGGAAGCGCTGAATGATCCCGCGGTCCTGCAAGCGAGTATTCCAGGGTGCGAATCCCTCGAAAGCACAGCTGAGAATGAGTTCACAGCAACGGTCGTATCAAAGGTCGGGCCGATCAAAGCGCGATTCGCTGGCAAAGTCAGCCTCTCGAATATTGCCCCGCCGCGTAGCTACACGTTGACTGGGGAAGGTTCAGGCGGTGCGGCGGGGTTCGCGCGTGCCGATATTGAGGTGTCGCTTGACGCTCTTGAGCCGACGGTGACACTCCTGCGTTACGGAGTGAAGGCAAACGTGGGCGGCAAGCTGGCGCAACTCGGCTCCCGCATGATTGATGCGGCGGCACGTAAATCTGCCGATGACTTCTTTGAACTGTTCCGCAAGCAGGTGGACGGCCGCGCGTCAGACTCCACTTCGGTCTCTGCCGGACAACCGGCTGGCATGCACGCTTTCATGCAGGAACTCTCGGCCCCGGTAGCCGAAGTCGCGACCTTGGAGGCCCCAGTAGCTGCGCCGGCAGCCGTTGCTGCACCTGCTGCAGCCAATGCGAAAGCGTCGACGCTGGAGGCGGCGGCAGCGCCAACCGCGCCCGAGCGTGCTGCGGCGCCGCGGGATGATCCTGCGCAGCTTGCGCCGGTACTAACACCCGTGTCACCAGTGCCGGCCGCAGAAGCGCAGGCAGCGGTGATGGACGTGTTGACTTCAGAAAAGATCAAGGTCTGGATTTCTGATCAGGTCGCCGTCGTCACGCTAAACCGTCCTGGCAGCCGAAATGCTATGACTTACGGGATGTGGCTTGCGATGCCGTCGATCATGGCCGCACTCGACCGCAACCCGGAAGTGCGCGCCGTGATTCTAACTGGCGCAGGCGCGGACTTTTGTGCCGGGGCCGACATCGCCGAATTCGAGAAGGTCCGCGCTGACGTCGCGCAGGCTACGACGTATGAAGTCGCCGTTGACGCCTGTTGCGATGCCATCGCAAACATATCGAAGCCGACGGTCGCAGTACTGCGGGGCTACTGCCTGGGAGGGGGAGCCCATCTGGCCATGTCCTGCGATTTCCGTTTTGCGGGTCAGGACGCGTTGATGGGAATACCTGCCGCGCGTCTGTCGATCATTTACGGCGTGAAGGGAACGCGCAAGCTGCTGTCCCTGGTCGGGCTCTCCGAAGCAAAGAAGATTCTATATGGCGGCCAGCGGTTTGGCGCCCCCCACGCTCTGAGAATCGGTTTCGTAGATCAGGTCGCCGGCCTTGGCGTGGTTGCTTCAGGCCGGTCTTTTTGGGAGCGCCTTATCGGCGCGAAGCAGCAGGTTGCCAAAAGTGACCCAATGGCCGAGGCCCGTGCTTTTGCCACATCGCTGGCGGGCAATGCGCCGCTGAGCATGGCAGGCGCCAAATACCTTCTCAACGGGATGGCGATGGGCACGGGCGCTCTCGATCTGGTCAGATCTGAGGCGCTAATTGCCGCAGCAGCTGCAAGCGAAGATTACCGCGAAGGGCGCGCTGCATTCGGTGAAAAGCGTTCGCCAAAGTTTCAGGGCCGCTAGACGGGATCACTATGAAACCTGCTCCTTTTGACTACTGTTGTCCCGACACCATCGACGAAGCTGTTGAGGTGCTTGCAGCTAACGTCGATGATGCCAAGCTGATGGCAGGTGGGCAGAGTTTGACGCCAATGTTGAACTTCAGGGTCGTCCGGCCGGCGCTCATCATCGATATCAGCAGGCTGCTAGAACTCGAGTACGTCCGCGAACGCAGAGACGGCGGACTCACGATCGGCGCTCTGACGCGGCATCGAGTTCTTGAAACTTCGGCGTTGGTTGCAAGCCGTTTTCCTGTGATTCCGGAAACGATGCACAACGTTGCCCATCTCGCGATTCGGAACCGCGGCACGATCGGCGGAAGTCTGTCGCACGCTGATCCCGCCGCAGAGCTGCCGATGCTGAGCCGTCTTCTCGACGCCGTGATCGTTGCTCGTTCGGTTCGGGGAGAACGGGAAATCCCGGCATCCGAATTCTTTGTCGCGCCGCTGACGACCGCGTTGGATGATGACGAAATTGTCGTCCGTGTCGAACTCCCGGGATTGCCCGCTGGCATGGGCTGGTGCTTCCATGAGTTTGCGCGGCGCGCAGGTGACTTCGCGCTTGCAGCTGTTGGCGTGTTACTCGATGTGCAGGGCGGTGAGATCCGCGAGGCCCGCGTCGCGATGATGGGTGTCGGTGATACGCCGATGCGCCGTCCCGAAGCCGAAGCAGTTCTGACTGGGAAAGCGCTCTCCGACGAGGTGATGGCCGATGCCGTCCATGCAGCCTGCGATTCGCTGCAACCGAATACCGATCTGCATGCTTCGCCTGAATTCCGCCGTCATCTTGCCGGCGTATTGATGGAGCGTGTCACACGCAAAGCGTGGCAGCGCGCCGCGGGAGTAGCTCAATGAGTGATACCGAAATCCCCCTCAAACCTCTCTGGGTCCTGGTCAATGGGCAAGTCCACGAGGATCATGTCGAACCACGTCTTCTACTGTCCGATTATCTGCGGCACACGCTTGGGCTGACGGGAACCCACGTTGGCTGCGAGCACGGGGTTTGCGGTGCATGCACGGTGATGGTTGACGGCGACAGCGTGCGGTCGTGTCTGATGCTCGCGATCCGTGCAAATGGTTGTGAAGTCCGCACGGTCGAGAGTATGGGCACCGTCGACGCGCTCAGTCCTTTGCAGGAAGCTTTTCGGGAGCATCACGGCTTGCAGTGCGGTTTCTGTACGCCAGGCATGCTGGCCAGCTGTGCAGATGCGCTGCAAAAATATCCGCTCGATAGCGATGAAGAGATCAGGGATGTTCTCTCGGGGAACCTCTGTCGCTGTACGGGCTATCAAGGCATCGTTGAGGCGGTTCGCGTCTGCGTGACCGGACGAAACGCGCTTCGCGATGCTGCAGGAAGCCAGAAAATCGGCAAGGACGATACACCATGAAAATGCATATTCTCAACGGTGGTCGACTGCGTATGCGCAAGAGCGTTTATCTACCGGAAGCGGAGCGCACCGAGACAATCGATTTGCCGGTTTCCTGCGTTCTGTTGCGCCATGCGCAGGGCAACGTCCTTTTCGACACCGGATGCCATCCGGATACCGCGGTAGATGCGACTGGCCGTTGGGGCGCGATGGCCAAGGCAATGATGCCTTTGAGCGGTCCCGAGGACAACGTTGTCTCACAGTTGGCAACGCTAGGATTAGTGCCGGATAACATTGACGTCGTGGTCAACTCGCACCTGCACTCTGACCATTGTGGATGCAACGGGTTTTTTAAACGCGCCACGTTCTTCTGCCACTACAAGGAACTGGAGGCTGCTCAGGGTCCAGACGCGGTGCAGAAAGGATACATCCCGGCCGACTGGGAGCATCCCATGCCGACCGAAGCCATTGACGGTGAACATGACGTTTTTGGCGACGGGAGGTTAGTTCTGGTACCTCTGCCTGGACACACACCGGGAAGCCTTGGCGCGGTCGCGACGCTGAGCCGGGATGGCAGTTTCCTGCTCGCTGCGGACGCAGTTGCCATGAGGCCCAATCTCGACCGCGAGGTGATGCCGCGCAACACGTGGAACCCTGACCTGGCGATGGCTTCACTGCGCGAAGTCCAACGTATTGCCGCGTCCGGAGCAAAGGTCATATTTGGCCACGACCCGGTCCAATGGGCGGAAATGCGTAAAGGGGAGGATCGATATGAGTGAGCGTAACGATCGGTGGGCCCAACCCGTTTCGCCGGATTCAGATGTGCGCGAGCGGACCCGCGACAAGCTGGTCGGGCAGCCCGTCAGGCGTGTTGAAGACGCCCGACTCCTGACTGGACTGGGTCGGTATGTCGATGACCGTCCGAGTGGTCACGCTTTGCATATGGCTATCCTGCGAAGTGACCAGCCGCATGCGCGAATCGTTGCAATCCACGCGGACGCTGCCAGAGGGATGCGCGGGATCTACGGCGTCTACACGTGGCAGGACATCGAGCGGCTTATCAAGCCAGCGCTTGCTGTATCCCGTATGAGTGGTTATCAGCCCACGCCAATCCATGCGCTAGCGAATGGGAAAGTGCATTTCGTTGGTGAGCCTGTCGTTGCGATCCTGGCGGAGAACCGTTATCTCGCGGAGGACGCGCGGGACGCCATCGAGGTGGAATATGAACCTCTACCGGTCTGCACAGATGCGGAGGCCGCCGCATTGGAGGACGCTCCTCTGCTGCACGAGGGATTCGAAAGCAACGTCCTCGTCGAGCGCAGCTTTGTTCGCGGCGAGATCGAACAGGCGTTTACTAATCCTCCTGTTCTGGTCGGGGGCCGGTTCCGTTTTCACAGGAAGACATCGGCAGCCATGGAGCCGCGCTGCTATCTCGCTGAGGTTGACGCAGGGCGAGACGCGCTCACTTTATACACGTCCAGTCAGGTGCCGGGCATCATCCGCGACGCCCTGGCCGACCTGCTGGACATACCAGGCAACCGCCTCACGACGATAGCACCCGACGTCGGCGGAGGCTTTGGTGGCAAAACGTCGCTTTACCAGGAGGAAATGCTCGTATGCGTTCTTGCGCGGAAAATCGGCAAAAGCGTGAAGTGGACTGGCGACCGCCTCGAAGATCTGCTTTCCACCAGCCAGGCATTCGATGAACTGGTGACTGCGGAGTTGTCGCTTGACGCTCATGGTCAGATCTTGGGTCTGCGTGCTGACGTGGTTGGTGATGTGGGCGCGTATTCCATTTACCCGTGGACCTGCGGGATCGAGCCGGTACAGGTAATCAGCTTTCTGCCGGGCCCATATCGCGTGCCCGCATATCACGGCCACGTCAGGGGAGTTACCACGCCGAAGGCGCCTACCGGGCCTTATCGCGGCGTTGGCAGACCGACTTCCACCTTCGCGATGGAACGCCTCATGGATATGGCGGCTAAACACCTAGGTCTTGACCCGGCTGAAATTCGCCGTCGGAACCTGGTCCGGGATGAGGAGTTTCCTTACCGTACGCCGGTCGGCATCGTGTGGGACAGGTCTGCTTTCATGGGCGGTCTTGAAGGCGCGATGGAGCGTTTTGACTACGACGCTGCCCGCGAAGCGCAGGCGAGGGCGCGTGCTGAAGGTCGATGGATCGGCATTGGCGTTGCCTGTTATGCGGAACTCTCTGGAATCGGATCGCGCATCTCAGCATCTCCCGGGATGCCAATCAACACGGGAACCGACACGTGCGTCATCCAGCTTGATTCGACGGGCTCAATTACTGCTTCGTTCGGTTGTGCCTCGCATGGCCAGGGCCATGAAACCACACTTGGGCAAGTACTCGCCGATGAGCTCGGTGCGCGCCTCGAAGACCTTCGCGTTATTACGGGCAACAGCTCGACCGTGCCACACGGTACGGGTAGCTATGCCAGCCGCACTGCAGTCATCAGTAGCGGGGCGGGGATATTGGCAGCGCGTGAGCTTCGCGAGCGCATGCTGCGGGTCGCTGCTCACTTACTCGATAGTCCTGTCGAGTATCTCGAATGCGTCGACAGTTCGATTCGTGTGCAGGCAGGGGACGAACGGATCACTTTTCCGGAACTTGCCCGTGCGCTGTACTCGCAGATGGGAAGGGTCCCGGCCGATGTGCGCGAAGAAATGTGTGTCACGCGTGTCTACGACCCGGTCGTCGGCACGACCAGTTCGGCCACGCACCTCGTGCAGGTTGAGGTCGACCCGCAGACTTACGCGGTGCACATCCAGCGATACGTCATTGCCGAGGACTGCGGCCGAATCATCAATCCTCTCATCGTCGCAGGCCAGACGCGGGGTGCGCTTGCGCAGGGAGTCGGTGCCGCGCTGCTCGAGGAGGTCGTGTACGACGCAGACGGTCAGTTGCTTACCGCGAGCATGGTGGACTACCTGCTGCCGTCTGCGCCTGAGGTTCCAGAACTGGAGATGGTTCACCTGCATACCGAAGCGCCGAACACCCTTGGCGGGTTCCGCGGAATGGGCGAGGGCGGAACCATTGGTTCCCCAGCGGCGATTGCCAACGCAGTGGCCGACGCGCTTTCTCCGCTAGGTATCGAAATCAGCGAACTGCCTGTCACTCCAGAGCGCATCTTCCAGCTTATCCAATCAACGTCGCTTAAACGCAAAGAGGAGAATTAAATGAAGTTTGAACTGGACGGGAAGGTCGCCCTTATCACTGGCGGCGCTCGGGACGTTGGAAGAGAAATCGCGATCGGGCTTGCCGCCGAGGGCGCAAGTGTCGTCGTGAACTATCACGGCTCCCGTGACGGAGCTGAGTCGGTTGTGGCGGAGATCAGAGCCGCAGGGGGCAAAGCTTTGGCCATTGGCTGCGATATCTCCGACCGTCGGGCGGTGGACGACATGGTTGCGCAGACCGTCGAGGCATTCGGTGGACTCAACATCCTGGTGAACAATGCTGGCCTTGTGATCCGCAAGCGTTTCGCCGACAGCACACCAGAGGAGTGGCGCCGACAGATTGACGTGTGCCTGTATGGCACCCTGAATTGCACCCACGCCGCATTGCCACATCTTGAAGCGCAAAAGGGCAGTGGTCGGATCATAAGCGTCATGGGGGACTCTTCGCGGGTGGGCGAGTCTGGACTGGCCATTGGGGCTGCCGCGCGCGCCGCCAATATTGCATTGATGAAGTCCATCGCGCGTGAAACCCGTTCTGGAACGACTGCAAATGCGCTTGCTCTTGGCCTGATCGAGACAGCGCACGATCCGGAGTTTCTGGAAGCCAACCGCGAAAAGCTAACCAAGCTTTACCCATTGCGCAGGCTGGGGCAGCCGGGAGATGTGGCGCCCATGGCCGTACTTCTAGCCTCCGATAAGGGTAGCTGGATCACCGGTCAAGTCATTAGCATCAGCGGCGGTTTCAGCATGGTCTGAAGCGCACACTGGTGAACCCATCAGGACAGGGGATGGTTTGCATTGCGACATCGTCGCTGGCTACATCCCCCAGGAGACAGTCATGATTCAAACAGAACTAATCGCACCAGTTCACGAACTGCTGAAGCGGCATGCCACAGAAAGACCCGAGAAACTCTCGTTTGAGGACAAACGGTCGTCCCTGACTTACCGGCAACTCGAGGAAGTTACGGCGCGACTTGCCGTGCACTTTCAGGTTTCTGGCGTAGCGCCGGGAGATCGCGTAGCCGTCCTGTTGCCGAATTCAGTTGAATGGGTTGTAAGTTGCCTGGCTATCGTACGAGCTGGCGGCATCGCCGTGCCTGTGAGTCACGACGCCACGATTCCTGAAATCGAGTACAGGCTGACGGACGCATCGTGCGTAGCCGTCGTAACGAGCGATTCGAGAGAACTGGAAGTGAGGAAGCTCGGCAGGGGGATTCCTTCGCTCAAGGAATACGTCACGGTTCAATGGGGTACAGCACCCGTGATTGGGACCGAATACAGAAGAATAGTTGAAGAGAAAGTACAGGGCACACCTTTGGATGCTGATACGCTCGACGTGCCCGCGTTTGTGGTCTACACCTCGGGTACGACTGGTAAGGCGAAGGGGGTGCTCCTCACAACACGCAGCATGTTATGGGTAACGGCTTCCTGTTGGGCACCAATAGCCGGTCTGAATCAAAACGATCGTGTTCTGAACTGCCTACCACTATATCATTCGTATGCTCTTAACTTTGCGGTACTTAGCATACTGGCAGTGGGCGCGTCTGAATATTTGATGGACCGGTACTCGTCGAGAGAAGTGCCTAAGCTCCTTGCAAGCGGCGAATTCTCCGTGATGCCAGGCGTTCCGACCATGTTCCACTATCTGTTGGAAGGAGCGCATGGCAACGCCGTGAACGTGCTTCCAGGTATTCGACTTTGTGTGTCAGCCGGCGCAATCCTGCCAGCGGCTACAAACCAGGCCTTTGAGAAGCAGTTTGGCGTGAAGCTTCTTGATGGCTACGGAATCACGGAGACGTCCACCATGGTCACCATGAACTGGCCGACCGGCACTCGTCCTTACGGGTCATGTGGTTTGCCCCTGCCAGGCGTGGCAACTCGCATTGTTGAACCCGTCGGTATGCGCGACGTCAACGTGGGTGAAGAAGGTGAGTTGCTGGTTCGGGGACCGAATGTAATGAAGGGCTATTTGGACAAACCTGCTGAGACTGACGCTGCACTTCGGAATGGGTGGTACCACACGGGAGATCTTGCACGCTTCGACGCGGCCGGCTACATCACTATCACCGGGCGACTCAAGGAAGTGATTATTCGTGGTGGGCAGAACATCTCTCCTGCGGAAATTGAGCAGCTAGTTTCCGAATTTGAAGGGGTGATGGACTGCGCAGTTACCGGCTGCCAGCACGAGCACCTCGGCGAGGTGCCGGTTGTCTTTGTGGTTCAGCGTGAAGGTGAAACGGTTGACGTAGGAGCGCTGCTTGCGTACTGCAAAACACAATTATCAGCCTATAAGGTGCCGCATGCGGTGCACATTGTGGCCGAGATTCCGCGCACCGGATCGGGAAAGGTGATGCGCTTCAAGCTGCGTGAGGCGATTGAAGTCATCGCCGTTGCGCCCACGACCCGTGCATCCGGTTAATTTGACTGAAAAGGTTGAAAGTCATGGAAAAGAACATTTTCGCGGTCGCAGTACCGCTCAAGGATACTAGTCTCGTCAAGAACAAATGTCTGATTGGCGGCGAGTGGCTTGACGCTGACAGTGGCGCAACCATCGAAGTCACGAACCCCGCAAACGGAGATTCGCTTGGCACGGTTCCACGCATGGGAACCGAAGAAACCCGGCGCGCTATTGCGGCAGCAAACGACGCACTCAAAGAGTGGAGCGCGCACACAGGAAAAGAGCGGGCAGCTATTCTTCGTCGCTGGCACGATCTTATGCTCGAAAACAAGGAGGATCTCGCTGTCATCATGACGGCGGAGCAGGGCAAACCGTTGTCTGAAAGTCGAGGCGAAATCTCATACGCCGCCTCGTTTCTCGAGTGGTTTGCAGAGGAGGCCAAGCGCGTCTATGGCGACACTATTCCGGGACATGGTCGCGACAAGCGCATTATCGTTCTCAAGCAGCCGATCGGCGTATGTGCGGCCATCACTCCCTGGAATTTTCCTGCGGCCATGTTAACCCGTAAGATCGGGCCCGCCCTTGCTGCCGGATGCACGATGGTGCTCAAGCCGGCTAGTCAGACGCCTTTCTCAGCGCTCGCACTCTGCGTGCTTGCCGAGCGGGCCGGGGTGCCGAAGGGTGTTATCTCATGTGTGACGGGCGCTGCGTCCGCTATTGGTGGAGAACTGACCGCCAACCCGACCGTCCGGAAGCTGTCGTTCACTGGCTCGACTGAAATTGGCAAAGTGCTGCTGGCGCAGTGCGCTGCTACGGTCAAAAAAGCATCAATGGAGCTGGGAGGTAACGCACCCTTTATCGTGTTTGACGATGCTGACCTCGACGCAGCTGTCAAGGGAGCGATCGCCTCGAAGTACCGCAATGCTGGCCAGACCTGTGTATGCGCGAATCGTCTGCTGGTCCAGGACGGTGTCTACGACGAGTTTGTTCAGAAGCTGGCGGCTGAAGTCGAGAAATTAAGGGTCGGCGACGGTCTGGAGCAGACGACCTTGATTGGGCCGCTTATCGACGACAATGCGGTCGCCAAGGTCCATGAGCATGTAACGGATGCATTGGCGAAAGGTGCACGGCTAGTGCTCGGCGGACGGCATCACCCGAAAGGCGGCAACTTCTATGAGCCGACCATTCTTGCTGACGCAACGCCCGATATGCAGATATTCCGTGAAGAGACATTCGGACCGGTGGCGCCAATCTTCCGGTTCAGGACGGATGACGAAGCGATCGCGCTAGCGAATGACACTGAGTTCGGCCTCGCGTCGTACTTTTACGGGCGCGATATTGGTCGCATCTGGAAGGTTGCCGAAGCATTGGAATACGGAATCGTCGGCATCAACGAGGGCCTTATTTCGACGGAGGTCGCTCCGTTCGGCGGTGTAAAAGAGAGCGGTCTTGGTCGAGAAGGATCGAAGTACGGTATTGAAGACTATATGGAAGTGAAGTATCTCTGCATAGGCGGTATCGCCTGATTGGTGTGTCGAAGTGCGCCTGGCTCTCAGGCGCGTTACTTCCCTTCCTAAAAGCCAATGCGTCCAAATACGGCAGTACCCCGCGGCGGTCGCTGGCGCTCCAGCCCGTCAGCTTCTATTCCTCGGTTATGGGCTCGGTGGTTACGCCGCGGCGGCTCTTTGACTCGTGCGCTTCAGGCGCTCGGGAGCGTCGATGTAAGTGTTAATTTCGAAGGCGTCGTTAGCATGCATTCTGGCGAAATGCCGCTGCAATGCAAGCCCCCGTCCGTAGGCGGAGGCACCCGCAGGGCTGGCACGCCCACGTCGCCGCTGTGGGTGCGCGACATCACTCTTATCGTTGATAAAAAAGCCGTAGTATCTGCGCGCAGTATCGTCTCGACGCGTGATAGCCGCGCGTCCGCTTGGCAGCCTCCTGTATAACGACCCAACAATAACCCGTACAGAATTCGCATACGCGTCTTTTCTCTTGTCTGCTACGCCATTCTTTGATCGCAATCTTCTCGACGATGATAGTCAATCTAACCGGGCGTGGGCGCGGATTTCAGAATTCCACCGTGGATTGTCGCCGCTCGTTCTGACGGAGGTATTTCTCCCCGAGTTATGGTCGATGATTGAGGAAAGTAACGCCATGAGCAAGTGAGAAAACACGCGATGGCATCGGATGTTTTTCTGAAGCATTTGGTAAAACGCCGTATATGTAGGTGAAAACGTGGACGTGTTCGTTCTTGAAAGGTGGGCGTTTACTTCGTATAGTCTAGTAATGCAAGTCAATATAACAGGCAAATTTCAGGTTGGAGGAGATGGTCATGTCGATCACAAATCAGGCACTGCCAGCTGCACGAATGTCACAGGACGAGCGACTCGTCATCTTTGCGTCATCCCTCGGGACCGTCTTTGAGTGGTATGACTTTTTTCTGGCTGGATCGCTAGCCATCTTCATCAGCCGCAATATATTCGCCGGTGTTAACCCAACTGCTGGTTTCATCTTCACTCTCCTAAGCTTTGCGGCTGGCTTTGCAGTTCGCCCTTTTGGTGCTGTAGTCTTCGGTCGTCTTGGGGATTTAGTAGGACGGAAATATACGTTTCTCGTCACTATTCTGCTGATGGGAGCGTCAACATTTTTCATCGGATTATTGCCGGGCTACGCAACAATAGGGATAGCATCTCCGATCCTGTTTATCGCGATGCGCATGCTTCAGGGTCTTGCGCTTGGCGGTGAATACGGAGGCGCTGCGACCTACGTTGCGGAGCATGCTCCCAGTGATAAGCGGGGAGCGTGGACGGCGTGGATTCAGATGACCGCGACGCTCGGTTTGTTCCTGTCGCTGATCGTGATTCTCGGCGTCAGGACTGGGACGGGAGAAGGTCCTTTTGCAGACTGGGGGTGGCGCGTGCCGTTTCTACTCTCGATAGTTTTGCTTGCAATCTCGGTATGGATTCGCCTCAAGCTCCACGAGTCACCCGCTTTTGAAAAGATGAAGGCCGAGGGAAAGGTATCCAAAGCACCGGTCTCCGAAGCCTTTGGGCAATGGAAAAATCTCAAGCTGGTTCTGATCGTACTGTTTGGTCTTACGGCGGGGCAGGCTGTGGTCTGGTACACGGGGCAGTTCTACACCTTATTCTTTCTTACCCAGACGCTTAAGCTCGACGGTCCGACCGCGAACGTCATACTTGCGATTGCGTTGGTCATCTCAACACCGTTCTATCTGGTCTTTGGCTCGTTGTCCGACCGGATCGGCCGGAAGCCAATCATCCTTGCAGGCTTTGTTCTTGCGGCCGTCACCTATTTCCCTCTCTTCAAAGGGTTGACACATTACATTAACCCCGCCCTTGAGAGCGCGCAGCGTAGCGCGCCAATCGTCGTGAGGGCAGATGCCTCTCAATGTTCGTTTCAGTTCAATCCTGTGGGCACTGCAAACTTTACGAGTTCATGCGATATCGCAAAGGGAGCGTTGTCGAAGGCTGGGTTGAACTATCAGAATGAAGCGGCCCCAGCGGGTTCGACGGCGACCGTGACAATTGGCTCGGTGATGATCTCCGCGTATGACGCAAAAGGTCCGGATGCGAAGGCGCGTGGTGCTAGATTTGACAATGAACTGAAGTTGAATCTGCAGCGCTTTGGATATCCGCTTAAAGCAGACGCTTCTCTCATGAACAGGCCGATGGCTATTCTGCTTCTGGCCATTCTCATGATCTACGGAACCATGGTGTATGGGCCAATCGCAGCGATGCTTGTGGAGTATTTTCCAACGCGAATCCGTTACACCTCGATGTCCTTGCCGTACCATATTGGAAACGGATGGTTCGGAGGATTTTTACCGGCGTCGACATTCGCGATTGTCGCCGCGCAAGGCAGCATCTACTCCGGGCTATGGTATCCAATTGTTATAGCGGTTGCGTCGTTCGTGATCGGATTTATCTTTGTTCGAGAGACACGTTGCATGGATATCAACGTCGGGTAGTTTGGATCCACAGAAGTGCAAGAGGCAAAGGTGCAGCATGCCAATCTACGAGTTTCAAGGGAACGCACCAAAGATTGATCCCGGTGCGTTCGTTCATCCGTTGGCGTCTATTATCGGCGACGTCCAGATAGGGGCGCGCTGCTACATCGGCCCGTTTGCGTCAATCCGTGGTGACTTCGGCGCAATCGTTATCGGCGAGGGCAGCAACGTGCAGGATGGTTGTACCTTGCATGTTGGGCACGGCCGTCGATGCGAACTCGAACCGACTTCCCATGTCGGGCATGGGGCGGTAGTTCACGGTGCTTTCCTGCGACGCAACACTTTGATCGGGATGAATGCGGTCATCATGGACGACGCTGTCATCGGGGAGTCCTCGATCGTAGCTGCGTGCGCATTTGTGAAAGCCGGCTGGGAAGTGCCGCCCGGATGCCTTGTAGCTGGCATTCCAGCGCGCGTGGTCCGCCAGCTTGAGGAGGGCGAGCGTGAGGGAAAAGCAACGGCCACGCGCAAATACCAGGAACTCGCGGTTGCTTGTCTTTCCACTTTACGCGAGGTGAAGACCAGCCCTTAGTTTTAATCGCGTAGGAGACGCTTGCCAACGTAGGGCGCACGGTTGTCGGCAATGTTCGGGCGCGACGTACGGAAATTCTCGGTGGTGAGATGCTATCTGCATATCAAAATGGGTTGTACCGGGACGCAACCTTCGGCATCAATCGCGGGGCGCCGGAAGGGATTGTGGCAGTCGAACAATAAGACTACACCGAGATTGGGTGGCCCGCACTGTGCCTGGAGTGGCATGATCAGCGGCAACCTACCGGCGAAAAGCCAACGCTTCGATGACCTCTTGAAGACTGCCAACCGCGTCCGTAGATTACGCCAATGCAAGCAAGGATCCTGGGCACGCCAGATAAGGCATCGCCGCCGTTTCGCGCGCCCTTGTGCGCGTTGCGTTTTAGCGGCTTTGTCGCGGTAATGCTTAAAGAGCCCGCGATATCGATATGCAAAGTACTGCTTATATTGTGACGTCGTAGAATTGATCAGCGTCCGACCGATGTGTCCGCGAGCACGCTGCATCGGTCCTTTTGCGATCATATGCATCAGCTCAATTCCGGCGAGCAAGATCCGGGCACAGCGAAAAGACTTGAAACCGAGCATTGGTCGCGTGTGCGTATTTCGGC
This sequence comes from Paraburkholderia dipogonis, assembly GCF_042680985.1. Taxonomy (NCBI): domain Bacteria; kingdom Pseudomonadati; phylum Pseudomonadota; class Betaproteobacteria; order Burkholderiales; family Burkholderiaceae; genus Paraburkholderia; species Paraburkholderia dipogonis. Next base: position 63,260 of record NZ_JBHUFR010000027.1, read on the forward strand.
GAAGCCGAACAGAGATTTCGGTTGATATCGAATAGGGTTTTCGCTGGAAGATGAACACGCGTTTCGGTTGAAGTCGAACAAAGACGCTGATGTTCCGAAACGGTTGTTCGATTTGCCGAAACGCCTGTTCGGATTCCCGGAATGAGTGTTCGGCAAACCGAAACCGATCGTCGGCTTCATCATGGCGGTGCTGCGTATGGACCAATCTGCCGGCATTAAGGTGGCTCCCTTTGGGAGTTATCGACGATGCCGGCTCACCGGACGACCATGCGCAGAATCAAGGAAGTGCTCCGCCTGAAGTGGGCATGCAATCTCACGCACCGACAGGTACAGGGCGCGCTCGGCGTCGGCCTCGGGACGATCACGCAATACCTTCAGCTCGCCACCGCGGCAGGGCTCGATTGGGCTGCGGCCGAACCACTGGAAGAGGACGAGCTTGAGCGGCGCATCCTGTCGCCGGCTTCGTCGCCGACGCCGACGAAGCGGGTCGAGCCAGATTGCAACGTGATCCACCGGGAATTGCGCCGCAAGGGCGTGACGTTGCAACTGCTCTGGGAGGAATACGTTGAGTCCCATCCCGGCGGGCGCACGTACCGCTACACGCAGTTCTGCCAGCGCTACAAGGACTGGGCGCAAACGCTCAAGCGTTCAATGCGTCAGCAGCACCGCGCCGGCGAGAAGTTGTTCGCCGACTTTGCCGGACAGACCATGCCGGTCCTCGCTCGCGACGGCGGGGTTGCCTTCCAGGCCCATATCTTTGTTGCTGTGCTCGGCGCATCGAATTACACGTATGCCTGTGCGACACGCTCGGAGACGACGGCGGACTGGATTGGCGGCCTGATCGACGCGATGGAATTCTGTGGCGGCGTTCCCGAACTGCTCGTCCCGGACAACCCCCGCGCGCTAATCGCGAAGCCCGACCGGTACGAGCCTGGTCTCGGTCGAACCACGCAGGACTTCGTGAACCACTATGCCACCGCGATGCTCCCGGCCCGGCCGCGCAAGCCACAGGACAAGGCCAAGGTTGAAGTCGGCGTACAGATCGTCGAGCGCTGGATTCTGGCCCGGCTGCGCAATCACCGCTTCTTCAGCCTTGCCGAACTGAACAGAGCGATCGGCAAGCTCATCACCGACCTGAACCAGCGCCCATTCAGGAAGCTCAAGGGAAATCGCCGGGAATGGTTCGAACGGCTCGACCAGCCGGCGCTGCGTGCGCTGCCCGCGCGTCGCTACGAGATCGCCGCGTTCCAGAAGTGCCGCGTGAACATCGATTACCACGTCGAGGTCGACCACCACTATTACAGCGTGCCGCACAGCCTGGTTCGTCAGGAAGTGTACGCTCGCGTCACCCGTCATGGCGTTGAGATCCTGCACGGCGGCAGGCGTGTCGCCGCACACGCGCGCAGTCGGCTCAAAGGCAAGCACACAACTCTGCCCGAGCACATGCCAGCAGCCCATCGTGCCCACATGGAATGGACCCCAGGTCGCCTTCTGAACTGGGGCGCCTCGATCGGCCCCGGCGCTCAAGCCATCGTCAACCACCTGCTGACCAACCGCCCGCATCCCGAAATGGGCTACCGGGCCTGCCTTGGCCTGCTGGGGTTCGCCCGCAAGTACGGCAAGGAGCGCCTCGAAATCGCCTGCCAGCGCGCGCTCGTCATTGGCTCGCCAACGCGCCGCTCGGTGCTCTCGATTCTCAAGTCCGGCCTGGACCGGCAACCCGCACTCCCGTTGCAGCTGACCGAATGGCATTCACCCGAGCACGAGAACGTGCGAGGCCCCGACTATTACCACTGACCCAAGGAGGTCGCGTATGTTGATGCAGCAAACCCTCTCCCAGCTCAAAGCCCTCAAGCTCGACGGCATGGCGCGCGCCTTCGAGGAGCAGGTCTCGCTCACCGCCAGTTCGAGCCTGTCATTCGAAGAGCGCTTTGGCATCGTCGTCGATCGTGAATTGGCATGGCGCGACACGCGACGACTCGAACGCCTGATGAAGGCTGCAAAGTTGAAGAACCCGCAGGCATGCATCGAAGATATCGAATACCGGCAGAGTCGCGGACTTGATCAGCGGGTCGTGGCCACGCTCGCCGGCTGTGACTGGATTCGCAACGCGCAGAACATCATCCTGAGCGGGCCGACCGGCGCGGGCAAGACATGGATCGCCTGCGCGTTCGCGCAGCAAGCCTGCCGGCAAGGCTTCTCGGTACTGTATGTGCGTGTTGCCCGCCTGTTCGAGGAACTGAAGATCACACATGGCGACGGCAGCTTCACCCGACGCCTCGCGCAACTCGCAAAAATGGACGTTTTATTGCTTGATGACTGGGGCCTGCAGGATCTCGATTCGGGCGCGCGTAACGATCTGCTCGAGGTGCTCGACGATCGCGTGGGCACACGCTCGACAATCATCACCAGCCAGTTGCCGCTCGAACACTGGCATGCCTGGCTACAGGATCCGACGCTCGCTGACGCCATTCTCGATCGCCTCGTGCATCAGGCCCACAAGCTTCCGCTGAAGGGCGACTCGATGCGCCGAAAGAATAAGCCCGATGACGGCGTAGCCTGATCCCGAACACTCACGCTACAATCCATGCACCTCGCAGCACAGCCCTCCAGCTTGTTCGACTTCACCGAAACGAGCGTTCGCCTTCCCCGAAATCCGCAGTCGCGTGCGTCTCTTGATCGCCGGATGGTCCTCCTCGACTAGATTATTGAGATATTCGGACTGGCGGATCTTGGCGGGCACTTCACGATCGGCATTGATCGTTTCGAGAGCGGCGAGATTGGCGCCGCTTCGGTCGATCGTCACGATGTCGGGGGCGCGGTTCCGATCGATAGGTCCTCAAAATACCGCCGCGCCGCGATCTTGTCACGATGGGCCTGAAGCAGGAAATCGACCGTGTGCCGGCCTCGTCGACTGCGCGGTACAAATATTTCCACTGCCCCTGTGCAAGCCTCCCCAGTTCACTTGCTGGACTCAATCGCACGAGCGAGGTTGCCTGTCGCAGTCTTTATCCTTGCTTGCCGCAAGTCGTCGGAGATATCACGGTCTAGCTGCACGCTCTCCGTGATGCCCTGCTGGCCGGCTTACATCTCCGGCCAGTATTCGCGGCGTCGGGCCCTACATGTGACCGACGCCGATCCGCGTCCTGCCTGTTAAGCGGTGTAGACGGCAGGAGTGACGGTTCAACCCTCAGATGCGTTCAAACAGGTTCGTGTCCCTCAATCGTCCCATGTTCAGCCTGGAAGCTCATCTTGGCGTAACCGCTTCGCCTCACGCTCCATTTCCCACGGACTTCGTCACCTTGCCAGTGTCGGCAAGTCACCGTCGCTTCGGCTCACTTCCTCTCGCGGCAGAAGAAGGGCATACGCCGGTACTGCAACAACAACTTCTCCGAGTTGTGCATTCCAAGCATGCTCAAGCAACTTCACCCCCAACACGGGCGGGCTACGTCGGCTCGGCGTACTGTACGTTTCGTCGATACGCCAGCTCTTACCGACTGCGCGCGTGCGAAAGCGAAACGCTTTCTCCAAGGCGGGCAACAGCATCACCGCCCCGCGGTGCACGGTCGGGTGATCGACCGCAGTGCCGCGCTCGGCCATCATCTGTTGAAGATGGCGTAGACTCGACCGATAAGCTACATACTATCGGACACAAGTCAACATGACGTCGAGCGAATACTGTAGCCGTTTGAGCACCCTTGCCATGGCCGGATTCAACGTATTCGTCGAGGTTTCTGTCGTTCACCTTGTTCCGTACATCATAGCGGACTGCGTTATTGCGACAGAGCCCTTTTTGTCGCTGCCCTCCCATATAGCATCTAGGAAGTACCAGTCTCTGGCGAGACCTGCCTTCTCACTCTCCGTGAGACGGCTCCGGTCAATAGGACTATTTCAAATCAGTGGGCAGTCGTTGACGGCGGACGGACTATCTATATTGGTTCGATGAGGCCCGATCAATTCAACAACCGCGATACTAATCTGGGCTCAGCAATCGCTTGCCCAGCGCGCTACGCTGCAAAATCTGTGAGCCGGGGATGCGAGCGTGCGATCTGCTTAGTCGAGATTTCCGGGCGGCTTGTCGTATCGCACGGCCCGAGCATTGCGCTCGCATACGGCCGACGGGTTGCGCCAGTTAGGCACGATGCGCATAAAGTCGTCAAAATAAGCGACCGCAATCGACGGTTCTTCGAGCAGATTCTCGCGAAACGATTGCCACACCTTGATGTTTGCCAGCTTGTCGGACGGGCAAACGATCCGATCGCATTCTTGTAAGATAACCTTGCGCACGAGTTCTATTAAGAAGATGGTCAGTATGAAGCCGGTGGGCCACCATTTTGCGATCGAGTTGTCCTCAGTCGGCGATGCCACATCATCTACACGGGGCACGGCATTTACCGCGTGCGCCTTCAGGAGTTCTGCCAGCAGACGACCAACGAGAAACTGAAAATAGTCTGGCGCGTTCTGTTGGAGGTAGTGCCGGTGATTCTCAATAGTCTGCGCCCAAATAAAAAAAGCGCTGGCGAGTGCGCGGTCGTCGGTTTCGACGGACACGCCGTAGGCGGAAGACATCGACCGGCAGTGCTCGCCAAGCAACTCTTTGAAAGACGATAGCCTAGTCGCCGCCTTCCAGACGTTCGGTACGTGACCTTTTATCGTTACGAGATCCTCAAGCATGGCAGGCTTCCATATCAAAGATATTTGACGATTGCTGCAAATTCCTGCTGCAAGGCCTCTTCGGGCATTGCGTCGCGGAGAGCGGCGCGAAGTCTCAACTCCCGACTGCCTAGGATGTCCGCCGCTAGACTGAGCGTCTCGTCAGGGGCCGCTGGTAACGAGTCCGGGCATAGGCTTCTCGCGCACCCGACGAGCCCAAGCACCAGGAACACATAGGCATTCGGTTCGGCAACCAGCCACCAGGGCGCGAGAACGTCAGGGAGTTCCACGAACCTTGCGCTGCGGATGGGGTGCTTGTCGATGAGCGACATCGTCAGCCGGGCGAAGATCCCGCTGGCTTCCTCCAGGGGGTTCCCGGCGGGGGTATCTGCTTTGTCTTCAGACGGTGGCCGCAGGGTGGGGCTTTCGCAGAAGGCTATGAAAGCGTCATTGATCCGGTGTTCAAAGATTAGCACGTCCCGAGCCCCCGTCCGGAGAATGAAGCGTTTCGCGGCAGCGTAATAGATGGCTGGATAACCGCGAACGAGTTTCATGTCCTCAGCGCAGTGAATAAGGCATTGGACATCAATATCAACAGTGACTGGAAGCTTCCAGTGATCCTGTAAGGGGGGAATGGCGTGACCGGCGTAGGTCTCCGCGGTCTCGAGAAGGGAATCCGCCAGATGCCCGACAGAACCGAGAAACTGCGGTAACGGCGGGCGCGGAAAGGTTGCCTGAGGAGAAGAATTTTTCGTCTTCACGGACTCCGTGCCCGGCACATTGCGCGCTGTGTAACGGAGTTGTCTGGCGCAGTCGACGAGCGCGATCCGGACCTGGTTTAAATCTGGGGCGATGTGACGGGGGATCAACGACTTGGCTTCCATGACCACCTCAGGAATGCAATGTTTGAAGTTAAGATAGCACGATTGTTCATATCCGAATGTCAGTTTAACGAGGGGAAGCAAGGGTGGCGAGAGCGACGAATAACGTGCGTGACGAAAACCTCGATGATCAAAGCCCAGCCCGGCGCATGCGGTTGCGCGCGTCCTGGATGTACTTCGTTGAAGAGATGACGCAGCAGGAAATCGCGCAGCGTTTGGGGGTCGGGCGCGTCACGGTTTTGCGTATGCTCGCAGCCGCTCGGGAGCGCAATGAAGTTCAGATCGTCATCAGCGACCGGCTTGCTGAATGCGTCGATCTTGAACGCAGACTGGAAAAACGATTCGGGCTGCACGAGGCAATCGTGGCGCCTCTTTCTTCGCCCGACGCCGACGCCACTGAACCAGTCAGCGCGGCGGCCGGAGCCTACCTGTCCGCGATGGTTCGTTCGGACATGCGTATCGGCGTGGGCTGGGGCCGCACTTTGGTGAATTCGCTCGCGTACATGAGCGAAAAGGCAGTGGAGAATGTTTCGATTGTTTCGCTGCTTGGCGGCATCATGAAGGCGCGCACTTTCAACCCTGCTGAATTTGCATGGCGCTTCGCCAGTCATTATCAGGCCGACTGCTATCTGATGACGGCACCGCTTGTGGTGGACAGTCCGGAAACGCGTACGGCGTTGATCGAACGCTGCGGCTTGCGCGACATATTCGACATGGCGCGCAGACTTGACGCGGTCATTCTCGGTGCAGCAGGCATGGGTACGGACGCGACCGCGTACCGCTCTCGTTTCATCTCGGACTCCGACCGCGAATCCCTTATAGCCGCGGGAGCGGTGGGTGACCTGCTGTTCAACTTCCTGGACGCCGAGGGGCATATCGTTAGGCATTGGATCAATGATTGCGTTATGTCCGTGCCGCTGGACATCGTTAAGCACGTGCCGCAGCGCATCATCGCCGCGGGTGGCACGACAAAGACTGGCGCGCTGCGAGCCTCCATAACGATGCTCGCGCCCACGGTGCTGATCACCGACGAGTATGCGGCCGCCGCGCTGCTTCAGGCCGGCGAGTAAGCTTCTTCTCGGTTTGTCCTCTCGCGCCGCCGTTCCATGCGGCGCAAAAAAGACCTTTAGGTCGACTCTTCATCTCCGACTTCCGGACTTTCCCCAGGTGGGCACTTTCGCGCTGGAAATCGCTTGCCCTGACATGAACATATGTCTATTCTAAAAAACAAATGTGCGAAAAGCAACTCGGCGGCAAATGCGGCAACGGCGGTTTGATGTTGTCCCGCGATGCGGCCGAAGCACGGTTCGGCGCGTGTTGCGCCTTTATTTCAGGAGACTTTGCTGATGCTGAACATCACCCCAAGTGGCCTCGCGGCCGCGCTTCAGGCTCGTGCACAGGCGGGCAAGCCCATTCGTATCGGTCTTATCGGTTCAGGGGAAATGGGAACCGATATCGTCACGCAGGTTCAGCAGATGGAAGGGCTCGAGATCGGTGCGATTGCCGATCTGCGTGTCGACTCAGCATGCGACGCAGTGCGCGTCGCCCGGCAGGCCGATGAGGGATATCGTGTGGTCGCAAACGCCAGAGGGATTTCGGAGGCAATCGAGTCCGGTTCCATTGCGATTACCGAGGACGCGAGGGCTGTCTGCACGCATGAGCAGATCGATGTCGTCATCGATGCGACCGGCAAACCTGCGGTGGGCGCGCAGATCGGCCTGCTCGCGATGGAACACGGCAAGCACCTAGTGATGATGAACGTCGAGGCAGACGTCACCATCGGCGCATATCTGCGTCGGGAGGCGGAACGCCTAGGCGTAGTCTATACGCTCGGCGCAGGCGACGAGCCGAGCTCCACTATCGAACTGATCGATTTCGTCAGCGCGCTCGGCTATCCGATCGTGGCGGCCGGCAAAGGCAAAAACAATCCGCTGAACGTCGAGGCGACGCCGGATGACTACGCTGCGGAGGCGAAGGCACGGAATATGAACCCGCGCATGCTGGTGGAATTCGTCGACGGTTCGAAGACGGCGGTGGAAATGGCTGCAATTGGCAATGCAACCGGTCTTGTGCCCGACGTTCCCGGAATGCATGGACCGTCGGCGACGCTCGACCAGTTGCACGACGTTCTCTGTCCGGTCGCAGACGGCGGTATTCTCAGCCGCAAGGGCGTAGTCGACTACACGATCGGGAAGGGTGTGGCGCCTGGCGTGTTCGTGGTCGCGGAACTGGCGCATCCCCGCTTGCGCGAGCGTATGCACGACCTGAAGCTCGGTAAAGGCCCGTACTACACTTTCTATCGTCCGTATCACTTGACGAGCCTTGAAGTTCCGCTCAGCTGCGCGCGCGCCGCGCTATACGGTAAGCCGGATATGCGCCCGCTGCCAGTTCCAGTGGTCGAAGTGTGTGCTGTGGCGAAACGAGATCTGACGCCGGGCGAGCATCTTGACGCGATCGGTGAATACACGTATCGCGCCTGGGCGCTGGCGGTCAGCGACGCGCTGTCGAAGGACGCCGTGCCGTGCGGCTTGCTGGAAGGCGGCGTGGTCACGCAGTCGATCAGGAAAGGAGAACTTCTCACACGCCAGAACTGCGCCGTGAATGCCAATTCGCCGATTGTGCGCCTTCGGCACCTGCAGGACGAACTGGTTCTCGGCGCGCGTCGCGCTGCGTAAGGGGCTTACCATGGGATACATAGAAGACAAGGTCACAGGTATGCCGGCGGCGTTCCGTAACGTCTCCGAATCGGCGCTGCGCGATGCGCTGCGCAAAATGATCCTCGTGCGTCGCTTCGAGGAAAGCGCTGAGCAGGCTTACATGCGTGGGCTCATCCACGGCACCATGCATCTCTCCATCGGCCAGGAAGCCTCGGCGATCGGAATGACCATGCTGCTCACCGACGACGACTACATCACGTCGACGCACCGGGGCCATGGGCACTGCATCGGCAAGGGTGCCGACCCGAAGCTGATGTTCGCCGAGTTCTTCGGCAAGGAAACGGGCTATTGCCGCGGGCGCGGCGGCTCGATGCACATTGCCGATGTGAGCCGCGGCAACCTCGGTGCAAACGGCATCGTGGGCGGCGGGCTGCCCATCGCCGTCGGCGCTGCACTGTCCATCAAGAAGCAGAAGCGCGACTCGGTTGTCGTGTGCTTTTTCGGCGACGGCGCAAACAACGAAGGCGCGTTTCATGAGTCGCTGAATTTCGCGGCCATCTGGACGCTGCCCGTTATCTTCGTATGTGAGAACAACCGTTACGGCATGTCGATGTCGGTCGAACGTTCGACGGCGGTCAGCCATATCGCGCAGCGGGCGGCGGCATACGACATGCCGGGCGTTACCGTCGACGGTAACCGTCTGAGCGACGTGCTCGAAGCGGCTGAGACGGCAATCGCAAGGGCGCGGGCCGGCGGCGGGCCGACGCTCGTCGAATGCGAGACGTACCGCATTCGCGGCCATTCCAAGAGCGACCGCAACCGGTACCGCACGCGCGAGGAAATCGACTCGTGGGGAGCGCGCGATCCGATCAACATTTTGCAGGCGCAACTGCTGGAACATGGTGTGATCGACGACGCTGCGATCGAAGCCATGCGCGCGGACGTGGAGGCGGAGATCGATGCGGGTCTGGATTTCGCACAGCACAGTCCTTCACCGCGGATCGACGATCTGGTACGCGACGTTTATACGCCCGAACTGGCACAGGAAGGGAACAGGCAATGAGCAACGAGCGTGAGCTAACCTACGCGCAGGCGATCAACGAGGCGCTTGCCATCGCGCTGGAGCGCGACGAGCGCGTGTTCCTGATGGGAGAGGACATCGGCGTATATGGCGGAGCGTTTCAGGTCACCGGGGATCTGTATCAGCGCTTCGGTGGCGACCGCGTGATGGACACGCCCATCGCCGAACTGGCCGGCGCGGGCATCGCGGTGGGCGCTGCGATGACGGGCTCGCGGCCCGTCTACGAGTTCCAGTTCTCGGACTTTGCGACGCTCGCGATGGAGCAGATCGTCAACCAGGCCGCAAAGATGCGGTATATGCTGGGCGGCGGCGTTTCGGTGCCGGTGGTGATGCGCTTTCCGGCGGGCTCGGGGACGGGCGCCGCAGCCCAGCACAGCCAGAGCCTCGAAGCGTGGTTCGCGCATGTGCCTGGCCTGAAGGTGATTCAGCCCAGCACGCCGCACGACGCAAAAGGTCTGCTGCTCGCGGCACTCGAAGATCCCGACCCGGTCATGATTTTCGAACACAAGCTGCTCTATAAGAGCAAAGGCGTCGTCCCGGAAGGCTATTACGTCGAACCGTTGGGCAAGGCGGCCGTGCGGCGCGAGGGGCGCGACGTCACAATCGTGGCGACCTCGATCATGAGTATCCGGGCTCTCGAAGCTGCCGAGACTTTGGCCGCTGAAGGCATCAGCGCCGAGGTGATCGATTTGCGCAGCATTCGGCCGATCGATCGTCAGGCGATCGTCGAAAGCGTGCGCAAAACGTCGCGGCTCGTCTGCGTGTACGAGGGCGTCAAGCAACTGGGTATCGGGGCGGAAATCGCCGCGATCGTGAGCGAGGGCGACGCGTTCGATGCGCTGGACGCGCCTGTCGTACGCCTCGGAGGCGCCGACTGCCCGCTTCCTTACAACCCGCAACTCGAAAAGGCTGCGGTGCCCCAGGTGCCCGATATCGTCGACGCGGTCCGGCGCCTCATGGACGGGAGGATTTGAGATGCCGACAGAGGTAATTCTTCCGCGCGTCGACATGGACATGACCGAAGGCTCCATCACCGCTTGGTATGCGAAGGACGGCGACACGGTGAGGCAGGGCGAGCCGCTGTTCGACATCGAAACAAGCAAAGCCACGATGGAAATCGAATCCCCGGCTTCGGGCGTGGTGCGCAAGATCACGGCGGCGGTCGGCGACACGGTGCCGGTCGGGACAGTCATCGCGTGGATCTATGCGAGCGCGGAGGCGGTGGAGGAGTTGGAAGAAGCGATGGTCGGGGCGGCTGCTGAAGAAGTCGTCACGTCGCCGATGGGCTCCTCGATTGCTCCGGAACCCGTGTTGCGCAGCCGCGGGCGAGACGACGAGCCCGCCCCCGCAGCCTCGGGCGGATTGCGTGCCACACCGGCGGCGCGCCGCGCGGCTCGCGAAAGCCGGATCCGGCTCGAAGGTGTGGACGGGTCCGGCCCGCTCGGCCGTATCGTCGAGAAAGATGTTCGCGCTTTCTTGCAGCGCGAAGGTGCGGCTGCGGCGTCGTCAAAGTCATTGAACCGGATCTGGCTGCAAACAGGAAACGCGGCTACGATCGTGCTGATACACGGCTTCGGCGCCGAGTCCAATAGCTGGCGCCCGCTTTTCAATGCAATGCGGAGCGCGTCCCTGTTGACGGACACGGGCGTGCTCGCCATCGATTTGCCCGGGCACGGCAAGTCGCCTGACGATGCCGCCGACTCGCTCACGAGCATTCGTCAGGCGGTCGAAACAGTGTTGCAGGAGGAGCAGGTCGACGAACTGCACCTGGTCGCCCATTCTTTCGGCGGCGCGGTGGCGATCGAGCTGGCCGGCCGTTTGCGCTCACGGGTGCGCTCCCTGACGCTGCTCGCGCCGGCCGGTTTGGGCGAAAGCTGCAATTGGGCTTTCATTAACGGGCTGGTGAAGGCGATCGATCCCGCGACGCTTCGCGTGTGGCTGGAAGAACTGGTTGAGAACCGCGCATTGATTGACGACGCTTTTGTCGCGACCGCTTTGCAGCAACTCGGGCGCAGCGGCAGACGCGAGGCACTGCAGTGCATTGCCGCAACGTTTTTCCGCGATGGGCGGCTGCAATTCGATCTGCGCGGGGCGATCCTGGAATTGCCCATGCCCGTGCGAGCGATCTGGGGTGGCGACGACCGCATCTTGCCGATTGCGCACGCGGATCATTTGCCCGGCGTGGTGGCGCAACATCGATTTGCCGGAGTGGGCCATCTTCCGCAGATGGAAGTGGCCAATGAAGTGGCGAAGATTGTCGGAGAACAGTTGCTCAATTAACCGTAGATTCGGCAGGCCGCCCGACGGCGGCATGGAGACGCGCAATGGAACTCGTTCGACTTGGCTTATTGCTGCTGGCCCTCATGTGGGCGCTTCAGGTCATCGCCTCCTGGATGCAGATGCGCTACTACCGCACGGTGGTGCGAAGAACGGCGAGTGAACATGGCAACGGCTTTCTCGGAGCCGGTTCGTTCAAGCCGAAGCTCGGACGCGGAGCCCTCGCCATTGTCGTCATCGACAACGAAGCGCGCGTGCGCGAGGCACTCAGCATGTCCGGCCTCTCGGTCTTCGCCCGCTTCGAGAAACTCAATGCGCTGACCGGCGCCGGCCTCGCCGACTTTCACCAGCGTCTCGCGGCATCCGCGCTTGCGCCCGGCGTCAAGCGTGCGCTTGATAACGCATTTGAAATCGCATGCCGCACGGCAAGCGAACGCGCGCAAGTGTAGTGGTTGAAGCAGGTCTTGGAAAAAAAGCCAGCCGCCTTGGGTGTTTCGCATTGCCTGGGCGGCCGGGACAAATAAATTCAGGTTCATTCCCTATCAGGAGAGCAGCATGGATCTTCTCACTCACGCGGCCGAGGCATTCATCGGCGTTTTCAATGCAGGCGGCAAGGTTTTCATTGGCTTCGTTACAGGCATTCTGCCGACGCTGATTGTGTTACTGACTGCCGTTTATACGGTGATCGCCCTCGTCGGCGAGCAGCGCATTCAAGGTCTCGCGCGCTTCTTTTCGAAGAATGTGATTACCCGCTACACGCTGTTGCCGTTGCTTGCCATGTTTTTCCTGACGAATCCGATGGCGTATACCTTCGGCGTCTTTCTTGAAGAGAAACATAAACCGGCTTTCTACGATTCGGCGGTATCGCTGTGTCATCCGATCACCGGTCTCTTTCCGCATTGCAATCCCGGCGAGCTTTTTGTCTGGCTCGGCGTCGCGGCCGGCATTACCAAGCTCGCCGAAAGCCACGCTGCGCCGTTTTCCTTGCCGAAGCTTGCGCTGTTTTATCTCGCGGTCGGCCTCGTGGTGAATCTGCTGAAAGGAATCCTGACAGAAGCGATCACGCGAATGATCGCGAGGCGGGAAGGGCTCAAGCTCTGACATCAAAAAAAGCAAACTGGAGGAGATGAACATGGACACGCGTACTTATCGCGCCGTACGGGTCGAGAAGGGACCGAATGGGTGGGGCGGCCCGCTCGTCATCATGCCGACGTCGGAGCGCAACAAGATCATGGCCGTGACGGGCGGCGATATTCCGAAGCTCGCCGTGGCGCTCGCGGAAATGACGGGCGGCGTGGTTGTCGACGGTTTCCGCAATCCGCCGCTCGAATCTGAGATTGCCGCGGTCGTGATCGATTGCGGAGGCACTGCCCGCTGCGGCGTCTACCCGCGCAAGCGCATACCGACGATCAATCTGAGCCCAGTTGGCCAGTCGGGCCCGCTCGCGCAATTCATTACCGAGGACATCTACGTGTCAGGAGTCAAGCCGGAGGGCCTTCATTCAGTCGATGACGCCACCGAAGCCGCTGTGCGCGCCGGCGCAACCGAAGCATTCGCCGCGGCCGCGGCGAATGCTTCCGTGGGCGGCTCGCCCGCCCTGGGCGCAGCTGAGGCCGTACCTTCCAGCGGCGTGGTCGGATGGATCACGGCAATCGGCCGCGGCATGGGCGGGGTAGTCAATGTGCTGTTCAATAGCGGCCGCAAGTCGATCGATACGGTGATCCGCAACGTCCTGCCTTTCATGGCGTTCGTCACCATGCTAATCGGCATCATCAACTCGACGGGCATTGGCGTCGGGCTCGCGCATGTCCTGTCCCCACTGGCCGGGAATATCATTGGACTGGTGGCGCTGTCGGCCATTTGCGGCTTGCCGTTTCTCTCGCCCGTCCTGGGGCCCGGTGCGGTCATCGCCCAGGTGATCGGTGCGGCCATCATCGGCCCGGCCATAGGCAGCGGTACGATCCCGCCGCACATGGCGCTGCCCGCCTTGTTCGCCTATGACACGCAGGTCGGCTGTGACTTCGTGCCGGTGGGTATGGCGCTCGGCGAGGCGAAGCCGGACACGATCCGGGTCGGCGTGCCGGCCGTGCTGATCAGCCGCCAGATCATGGGCCCTGTTTCAGTACTCATCGCATGGATTGCAAGTTTCGCCCTTTGATCAAACCTTCGGAAAGCGCTATGAATTACTACAGGACGGTCATTTCATCGATAGGAGAAGAAGTTCAGTCGCTGCTGGAAGGCGGCGTGCTGATCCTTTATGCAGATGGCGCCCCGCCTGAACTGGCGGAGGTGTCGGTCCTCCATCGCGTGCAGGAAGCAAGCCGCGACGTTCCCCGTATCGGCTCTGTGTTACGCATCGGCGAAGATTCGGCCGTCGTCACGGCAGTCGGGTCTTCCGCCTGGAATAAGGTCAGCGAACTGGGTCACGTCGTGATCAATTTCAACGGCTCTCAGACCGCGGAGCGCCCCGGCGAGATCTGCGTATCGGAGATCGATTGCGGCCGGCTTTTCGACTGCATGAAGAGCGGCACCGTCATTGAGATCCTGGGCGCCTGAGAAGCGCGTACAACAACATCGATATATCTGCATAACCGAAAAGGGCACGTCATGCTGGAGACACCGGTCGTCGTCAAGGTACATGAGGGGCTGCATGCCCGTCCCGCCACGCAGTTCGCAAAGCTGGCCAAGCGCTTCAACTGCTCACTGAAGGTGGGGCGCGGCGACGCGTGGGCCGATGCGAAGAGCGCGGTCAAGCTCATGCTGCTGGGCGTGAAGCAGCACGAGCAGATCATTTTGCGTGCGGAGGGCGACGACGAACGCGAAGCCGTGGGGCAGTTGGCCGAGTTCCTCGCCGACGAGACCCTGTGTTTGCCGGCGAATGCCGAAGGCAGCGGTGGCGTGCCTGCCCAAACGCTCGACCCGGCCCCTGCTACGCGGGCCGACCGTGCAGGCACAGGGGCGGCGGTCCGGACGGACGCACCGTCGTTGCGCGGCGTTCCCGCCAGCGAGGGTCTCGCATACGGGAGCGCCTATCTGTATTTCACAGAGGAATTCGTCGCGGATCGCCAGTTCGTCGCGCCGCACGAAATCGTCGCAGAACTTGACCGCTTCAGTGCTGCTCTCGATGCGGCCCTTCGCGCGATGCTGGAGCCGCGGGACAATGCAGAGGACCACGAAGAGATTTTCACGGCCATTGCCGAGGTGGCAAGAAGCGACGACTTCGAAGGCGCGATTCGAGCGCTGATGTCCTCCGGCTGGAGTGCGGAAGCGGCCACCCTGAAGTGCGGCCATGATCTGGCGAGCGCATTCGCCGCGCTGCCAGACGAATATATGCGCAGCCGGGCCGACGACATCCGGGGGCTGACCCAGGCGGTCGCTGCGACGCTGCTCGGCAGGGAGCGTTGCTCGCTGAGCGACCTCCCCGGCCGGTGCATCGTCATCGCAGAGAGTCTTTCAGCGCCGGATCTTGCACGAGCGGACCTGGGCAACATTGCAGGCATTGTTTGTACTTCGGGAAGCGCTACCTCGCACGTCGCTATCATCGCGCGAGCACATGGCATTCCCGCGATTCTGGGCGTCGCGGCCGGGCACGAGGTGCTGCGCGCCGCGTCCTGGGCGGCCATCGACGGATGTACGGGTGAAGTATGGCTCGATCATTCGTCGGAACTGGAGCGCTCGATGGCGAAGCGGCTGCAGACACAGCGCGAAGCCGACGCGGCGCTACTCGTATATCGTGACGTGGAGCCGCAGACTCAGGATGGCCATAAGATCCAGGTCGCGGCAAATCTCGGGTCTCTGACGGAAATTGAAGCCGCTCAACGAACCGGCGCGATGGGTGTTGGGCTTTTTCGCACTGAACTGCTTTTCATGGACCAGCGGCGTGTGCCGTCGGAAGATGAGCAATACGAGGTGTATTCGACACTAGCACGGTCGTTTGCGCCGTGGCCGGTAATCATTCGCACACTGGATGCAGGCGCGGACAAACCTCTGCCAGGCGTGCCGTTTCCAAAAGAAGAGAATCCTTTCCTCGGATGGCGCGGGATTCGCATGTGCCTGGATTGCCCGGAGATATTTGAGCCTCAGTTGCGGGCGCTGTTGCGCGCTGCGGTCCACGGAAACCTGTCTGTAATGATTCCAATGGTGGATGACATCGAGGAGGTTCGTCGAACAAAAGCTATCATGGCGCGCTTGTCTGCGGACCTGTGCAACAAGGGGATTCCTTATGGCCAGCCAAAACTAGGTATCATGATAGAGACGCCTGCGGCGGTGCTCACAGCCGATCTTCTGGCGAAGGAGGCTGACTTCTTTTCGATCGGCACCAACGATCTAACGCAATACGTGATGGCTGTCGATCGCATGAATCCGCGGCTCGGCTCCCTTTACCGGACAGATCATCTAGCCGTTCTGCAGGCGATTCGCATAGTTTGCGATGCGGCGCGACGTGCGAAGATCAGCGTTGGAGTTTGCGGTGAAGCGGCATCGCGTCCGGAAATGATACCGACACTAGTCAAGCTCGGCGTGCACGAGCTCAGCATGAGTCCGTCTGCAATCCTT
Organism: Paraburkholderia dipogonis; assembly: GCF_042680985.1. Taxonomy (NCBI): domain Bacteria; kingdom Pseudomonadati; phylum Pseudomonadota; class Betaproteobacteria; order Burkholderiales; family Burkholderiaceae; genus Paraburkholderia; species Paraburkholderia dipogonis. The sequence goes on from NZ_JBHUFR010000027.1 coordinate 79,363, forward strand.
CGTGCCAAGAAGGTGATCACGGAAATCGAGGCCGAGCACCTAGACGCCGCTTGATGATGGCCTGGCGATTTGCAACTTCAAGGCGTGCCCCGGGCAACAGGGACATGCCATTCGTGAGCCATTCGGCTAAGAATACAGTGACACATTGCTATCGACGCGCGCTCCCGCTGCTGAGGCGCTTGGGGCTGAGACGATTTCGAGGGGGCGCCAGTTCCTTGGTCTGGTTGGTGGATGAGCATCCGGTGTGCCCGGATCGTGGCGGAGCCCAATCAGGCGGGAATCTTTGCTTACATTCGTGGCGCGACTTTTGGCACTCCGCGATTTAGCGAAGAAGGGGCAAGGGCAGAGATGCGCGCTGAACGAGAGCAGCTGACAGATGCACTATACGCTGACCCTGACTACCATCTGAGGTTCTAGCGTGCGTCGCAAGCGCTACGCGCGTGGCGCCATCCTGTTATGACGAGCAACCTTCTGTTCACTCCGTTGGCCACGACGCTTGCTGGCGACCAGATGTTCACGGCGGTTATGTTCGGCCGTCGCCTGCATTTGCATATAGTATAACTAAATAATTATGGCGCTGACTCAGCCTCGCGGTGATGCGCTCGGATTTGAACGTGGCAGTTTTAACGTGATCTACGGTAGGGACCACGGGAGGCTGATTGGTTGGGCGGGACCCGACAGGCGTCTCACGGTGTGTTTTCATCTGACGAAGTTTAGTTAGAAATCGACGCGTTATGATAAGAAGGGTGATCTGAACACTTATCCCTTATCGCACGCGTGAATATATCGGTCAACGGCTGTTCCAACTCCCAAGGGGCTAGTGTAGGCTCTTGGTCTGCATGGAAGCGACTTTATCAAACGAACTCAGCCTGCGTGTGGTACGAAAGTTCTGCGTTATTTCGAATTTGCGGCGTGACTTTTTCGGCGTCTGGGTCGCTCTACCTTCAGCCACTGTAAGTGTTTCACTGTCGGCAACGGTACATGGTTTGAACGTAGCACCCGCCGGAAGAAGCGCTTTGCCGCGGCCTTGTCGCGACGCTTTTGCACCAGCGCGTCGAGTTCGGCGCCATGCTCGTCGACCGCGCGCCTCAGGAGATACGGCTCACCGCGCAGCGTCACGAACACCTCGTCTGGATGCCAGGTGCTGCCCGGCTTGCGCCGCACCGCTTTGACACGCTGAGCGAATCCAGCGCCGAACTTGTCGCACCTGCAACGGATCGTTTCATACGTAACCACACCGCCACGCTCAAACAACTACTCCTCGACGTCGCGCAGGCTTAGGTTGAACCGGAAGTACCAGCGAACGGCGCAACCGATGACGATAGCAGGGAAACGGTGGCCGTGATAATGCGATTCATCTTATTCATCGCTTCATTTTGCCGCCACATCTCCAGCGACCTGGCATTGCCCATCCTAGCGCAGACATCCAGCGTGCGCGTTCGCCGCGGCAAGGGCGAACCGAGGCACATCTGCGACGCCGCGCTGGTGTGCGCGCCGACGCATCGCACGAAGTCGACGCGCACGGCGCCATGGTGCTAGTCGCTCTCAGGGCCGGAAGACCCGCTGGGCGCGGTTCTGACGACAGGCATTCCTGTGGATGTTGACCACGTCACAGCGGGCGAGGCAGCCCGCCGGCGCAGTGCGGCCTGGGCGGGGCGGTTCACCAAGCGACGCGGGAGTCAAAAGGTGGCTGGACGCGAATCTACTTGGCGAGCGCCCCCCGCCTACCTTGCACTCAGGCGTGCGCGTACTGCGCCACGTTCGCAACCAGTTGTAAGAGCTGGATGTGCTGTAGCTGTATGCGCTGGCCGTAGTGGCTGGGCTGTCGCCCTCGCGGCTGACGCATGCCTTACCGCGTCGATAGGCATCATGCTGCGGCCCCACCTGCTCTGGTTGCGCTCGCAACTAGCCTGCGGTGAACTCATGCGCGGTGCAAGCGCGGCCGAGGCGGCACTGGAGGCAGCATTTGCCGACGCCGCTCACTTGAGCCGAACCTGCCGCCGTATGCTCGGAATCATGCCGACATCAATCGCAGAAAGCATGCTGCAAAATCAGATGAGCCAACTCCATTCGAACGGCTGCTCGTTCATGAGGAGCACGCGTTCGACTGTCAGCGCAACGTGCGCTAGCAGGCTAGAAAGATTCTCAAGGTACGTTGCACAAGAGCGACGGTTCCCTGCGTTGAATGGCTTGCCTCACGAGATAGTCGGACAAACCAAGGGCTGCCTCCCCTTGCGGCACCCACCGGGGAAAGACCAGGCGCAGAGTGTCGTCCATGCAGGGAACATATTTTTCGCGAACGATAACCTTGCTCACAGTAGCGGATGCGCGTGGCGCACAAACATCACCCTAACGCCAACGGCTCCCGATAGATTCGCGCCTGCTCCTCGATCCACTCACTGAAGGCTCGAAGCGGCTCATTGTCGGATTTCCGCTCCGGATAAATGAGGTAGTACGATCGGTCACTCAGATGGTCATGCTGGACGACGGGAATCAACACACCTCGCTTCAATTCGTCCTCGATCAGCAGGCGAGGGAGCAGCGCAATGCCGATTCCCTGAATGGCTGCTTCCGTGTGCATCGAAAACAGCTCGAATTTCGGCCCCGACATATCGCCCTCGACCCGCATGCCGCGTGATGCAAACCAGTCGCGCCACGCATAGGGCCGCGTGCTTTGCTGCAGCAGCCGGTATTGCGTCCAGTCGGAAGCCTTCAGCCTCTGCCGGGGCGCGATGAGACGGGGACTACACACAGCAATTAGACTCTCGCGCATCAGGAACCGGCTGCACGTACCGGGCCACGTGGCGGGGCCCGCATAGAGCGCGGCGTCGAACTCCGTGTCGCCGAACAGAAACGGGCGCGTACGTGTAGTGAGATTGACCGTGATGTCCGGATGGGCCGCGATGAACTGCGGCATGCGCGGCAGCAGCCACTTGGTTGCGAACGTGGGCACCACGGCGACTTCGATCGTGCGCCCCGTGCCGCCGCTGCCCATCAATTCGACTGTGTCGCGCTCCACGTCATCCAATCGAGCGGCCACTTTGCGGCTGTAGGCAAGCCCCGCTTCGGTCAATGCGACTCCTCGCCGATCGCGGCGAAACAGCTTCAGGCCAAGAAAGTCTTCGAGGGTGGCGATCTGTCTGCAGATAGCGCTTTGCGTCACCGCCAGCTCATCGGCGGCTTTTGTGAAGCTCTGGTGGCGCGCTGCAGCCTCGAATGCTGACAGTGCCAGAGTAGACGGGATCTTTCGGCGCATGGCATGAATGCCTGGTTGACTGACTTGTGCGATTTTCGCACAGGTGACTGACAACAAATCGTTTGATTGGGCACCGGGCGGCCGGTAGATTGTCTCCACGATCAATACCACTTGAGTCTGAAATGAGCCAACAGCACAAGCCCTCGTCGTTTCAATGGGATGACCCTCTACTGCTGACACAGCAATTGAACGACGAGGAGCGGATCGTTGCCGAATCGGCGCGTGCCTACTGCCAGGAGCGCCTCGCGCCGCGCGTGTTGGATGCATTTCGCAACGAGCGGACGGATCCCGCAATTTTCCGCGAGATGGGCGAACTTGGGTTGCTGGGCGTGACGCTTCCCGAAGCATACGGCGGCGCGGGCCTCAGCTATGTTAGTTACGGCCTCGTCGCGCGCGAGGTGGAGCGGGTCGATTCGGGCTATCGCTCGATGATGAGCGTTCAGTCTTCGCTCGTGATGGTGCCGATCAATGCTTTCGGCAGTGAGGCCGCCAAACAGAAATATTTGCCGCGACTCGCGACGGGTGAATGGATTGGTTGCTTCGGGTTGACGGAGCCGAATCATGGCTCGGATCCCGGAAGCATGGTGACGCGCGCACGGAAGGTGCCGGGCGGCTACCAGCTGACTGGCAGTAAGATGTGGATCACTAATAGCCCGATCGCCGACGTGTTCGTCGTCTGGGCGAAGGACGACGAAGGCGCGATTCGCGGCTTCGTGCTGGAAAAACGTTGGAAGGGACTGTCTGCCCCCGCTATTCATGGGAAGGTGGGGCTGCGCGCGTCGATCACGGGCGAAATCGTCATGGACGAGGTGTTCTGCCCCGAAGAAAATGCCTTCGCGGAAGTGCGCGGATTGAAGGGGCCGTTCACGTGTCTGAACAGCGCGCGCTTCGGTATTGCATGGGGTGCGCTCGGCGCAGCTGAGGACTGCTGGCAGCGCGTCCGCCAATACGTGCTGGATCGCAAGCAATTCGGCAAGCCGCTCGCGGCGAACCAGCTGATCCAAAAGAAACTGGCTGACATGCAAACCGAAATCACGCTTGGTCTCCAAGGCTGCTTGCGGCTCGGGCGCATGAAAGACGAAGGGACGGCTGCGGTCGAGATTACGTCGATCATGAAGCGCAATTCGTGCGGGAAGGCGCTCGACATCGCTCGCGTGGCGCGCGACATGCTAGGCGGAAACGGCATTAGCGATGAATTCGGCGTCGCGCGCCATCTCGTGAATCTGGAAGTCGTCAACACCTATGAAGGAACGCACGATGTCCACGCGCTGATTCTCGGGCGCGCTATGACCGGCATCGCCGCGTTCTGATCTCCGATCGCCATGAACGATACCTTGCAACCGGGCGCGCTCGCGGGCGTGCGCGTCCTCGATCTTTCTCGCGTGCTCGCGGGCCCGTGGGCCGGGCAGTTGCTGGCCGATCTCGGCGCAGACGTCGTCAAGGTAGAGCGCCCGGGCGCGGGTGACGACACGCGCGCCTGGGGGCCGCCGTGGTTGAACGATTCCGACGGCAATTCGACGGGCGAATCGGCCTATTACCTGAGCGCCAACCGCAATAAGCGATCGGTGACGATCGATATCGCGAGCGCCGAGGGGCAAAACCTTGTCCGGCAGTTGGCAAGCAAGGCTGACGTCGTGCTCGAGAACTTCAAGGTAGCTGGCTTGGCGCAGTACGGGCTCGACTACGTCAGTCTGAAAGCGATCAATCCGCGGCTCGTCTATTGCTCGATCACCGGGTTTGGTCAGACCGGCCCTTACGCGTCGCGCGCCGGGTACGATTTTCTGATTCAGGGCATGGGCGGCCTGATGAGCTTGACCGGCCGCCCTGACGGTACGGAGGGCGCCGGCCCGATGAAGGTTGGCGTCGCATTGACCGACATCATGACGGGTCTGTACGCGACGGTTGCCGTATTGGCTGCGTTGAAGCGTCGCGAGCAGTCCGGCGAAGGGCAGCATATCGATCTGGCGTTACTCGACATCCAGATTGCGTGCCTGGCGAACCAGGCGGCAAACTATTTGGTGGGCGGTGTCGTGCCGCAACGCATGGGCAATGCGCATCCCAACATCGTGCCGTATCAGGAATTCCCGACAGCCGATGGATACATGATCGTAGCGGTTGGCAACGACAGTCAGTTTGCGAATCTTTGCAAGACGCTAGGCAAGCCGGAATGGTCCAGCGACGAACGCTTCGCCACGAACCCACAGCGCGTGAAGCATAGGGGCGAACTGATCGCTCTGATTCACAGCATGACGGTGCGCCGTACGACCGACGATTGGGTTGCCGCGATGGAAGCGGCTGGCGTGCCGTGCGGTCCGATCAACACGCTCGATCGGGTATTCGCAGATCCACATGTGCAGGCTCGCGGCACTCGCATCGAAATGCCTCATCCGTTGGCGAAGGACGTTGCGCTCGTGGCGAATCCGATTCGATTCTCCGAGTCGCCCGTGCGGTATCGGAACGCGCCACCGACGCTCGGTCAGCATACGGACGAGGTATTGTCGGATTGGCTAGCAGCGGCGGCGACTGAGATTGATGAGTTGCGCGCGAAGAACGCGATATGAACATACTGCTGTGCCGCGATTTCAACGATCCGAAGTATCGTCCCGCACCGTCGCTCAAGAAGATGGTCGATGCCGGCTATCTGCGACGAAAGAGCGGGCGGGGCTTTTATGTCTATTCCGACGTTCGGACTTGAGCACGGCGCCGACATGTTGATAGAAAATGGGCTCGAGCGAGCGTAACCCTATGGACGCCATGCAACGGGTTCGCGTCAACGCCGCCGCCGCGGTCAATGCCGAAGACGCGTCGGTCTGGCGTTGGTTCTCCGCGCTGCTCGAAGAGCGCCGAATCCGCTGGCGCTACATGTTCGATAGCTGGGTCGTGAACGTAGATCGGACACGTGTTGCCACGGAGCCGACATTCTATGACGCGATACGAGCGGCGAAGGATGAAGCCGATCGGCGTGGACTTGGACGGTCTGCCGAACGATCGCGAACGCACCGGATGCGTTCCGGGGCTTCCGAGCTCGAGCAGCAGGCTCAGAACGAGTTTCATCCCTACTAGCCGGATCGCTTGCCGTCTGGTGCCAAGCGCGTACGCCCACGTCACTGGGAATTTTATGGCATAGGCGTTCAAGAAGTAGGCGCTGCGTCTCATAGCATCCCCCTCGTCCTGTCCCAATCCCCATCGCAGCTACTACACGCGCGAGGCCGTCTGCTCGCGATGTCACCCGCCTTAGCAAGTTCAATGCTCCTGTTGTGCTCCGCGCCGCGCACGCGCGTAAACACTGAGCACGATTTATCCACATCAGCATTGACCATCACGGCTGTTTGAGTGAATATGCATAAAAAGACGATATGTGTATGTTGATAATATTTGTGCGTTAAATATTAATTAGGCAATGCAATCGGAGGAGGCGAAAGTGAAGAAGCGCATCATGGCTGCGGCGACAGTCGCAGTGGGAACGTGTGTCGGCATCGTGCCGAGTGCGCACGCTCAAAGCAGCGTAACGCTGTGGGGCTTGCTCGATGCCGGGGTGTCGTACATCAGCAATATTGGGGGACATTCCGCATGGAGGATGGACGACGGCATCGCGCTGCCGAACCTGGTAGGGTTCAAAGGCACGGAAGACCTGGGTAACGGTACCCATGCGATTTTTCAGCTGACGACGCAGTTCTCTTTGAATGGAACGCTCGTTTCTCAGAAATCGAACGGTAGCGGCTCGGGAGTCGGGCTGTTCGCGCGCAATGCATGGGTCGGCATCGATAACGATCAGTATGGGAAGCTCACGCTCGGTCGCCAATACGACTTCATGGTCGATACGCTGTTTGCTGACGTTGGCGCCGATATGGCGATGTATGGCGGTGGCTTTTATCAGTTCCGCGATGGTCCGTTCGCCAAGCTGGGTATCCCCGATTCACCGCCGGACGAGGCATTCGATTTCGATCGCATGAACGGCGACACACCGTTGAATAACTCGGTCAAATACACTAGCCCGCTAGTCGGTGGGCTGCGGTTCGGCGCCATGTATGCCTTTGGCGGAACGGCGGGGGATTTCCGTCAGAACAGCGCGGACAGTTTTGGGGCGAGCTATACCGCTGGTTCGTTCGCGTTTGGTGCAGCGTATACGGACGTTCGTTACGCAGCGATGCTTGGCGACAGCATTCGAAACTTTGGTCTCGGTGCGAAATACAATGGACAGAAACTGCTGTTGACGGCGCTCTTCACCAACACGCGCAACACCCAGAATGGTGCGGCCGTGAACGCCGCGGAACTAGGCGCACTCTATCGCTTTACACCGGCCTTTTCAACCAGCCTCGCGTACACGTATATGTGGGGCAATGGCGGAGTGGATCGCAATCACGCTCATCAACTTGGCGCCGTTGCCAAATATTTCCTCTCCAAACGGACGGCGGTTTACGTCCAGGGCGCGTATCAGTTGACTAACTCTGGCGCTAACGCAGTCATCAACGGGACGTTCGGTCCGTCGAGCGGTCGCTCGCAGTTCGTCGGCCGGATCGGCATGCAAACGATGTTTTAAGGACTCGGATATCGGCAGGGCGAGACAAGGCCTTGCCTGGCCGATATCGCGACATGGGAGGCGCTGCGCGGTTTCTGATCAGCGCCGCGTTTGCTTATTGGACGATAGCTAATTGGCGCTCGAGTGCGCCTCCGACACGTGCCAGCGTACCTTCGATATGCTTGCGCAGCAGACGGATGGCCTTTTCCGTGTCTCGATCGATCGCTGCCTTCATGAGCGCCTCGTGCTCGCTGTTCTTATGCCTTTCTTCGGTTCGATGCAGCGCGGAATAGCGCCGATAACGTTCGGCACGATCAAAGAGCGAAGCGACCATACTTGAAAGCAGGGCGCTGGGCGTCGCCGACAGCAACGCCATGTGATAGGCGCGGTGTCGTTCGGACCAGTCGTCGTCGAGTGCGACGGGGCCCGAGCCAAGGCGCTTTTCCGCGAGACTCAATCGATGAAAGGCTGTGAGCACGGCCACTTCCCATTCTTCGTCGCCGTGTGCGATCGAATCGCTGAGTGCCTCGAGTTCGAGCAGCACGCGCAGCCGTGTGATGTCTTTGAAGTCGTCGATGCTGATCGGTGCGACCCAGAACCCGCGATTTTCCGTGGCTTGGACGATGCCGTCTTGCGCGAGCCGATTCAAGGCTTCGCGGATCGGCGAACTACTGAGCCCGTACGCCTTAGAAAGGCTCTCGACCTTGAGCCGGGTACCCGGTACGAGTTCGCAGCGGATGATGGACGTTTTCATCCGGGCGAAGGCGACGTCGATCAGCGGTACACCATTCGAAGCGGATGTCGAGTCCATGGGCGTGGGTTGACTGCGGATTTATCGATGAGATCGATTTTATGCGCAAAATATGGCGATATGCAAGATATAAATATTCCCCTGCGCAAGAAAAACGCGAGGGCTAGGGTCCCTCGCGCTGCACGGATGCACAGTCGATCAAGCGCAAGCGGCGGGGGTGGGATGTTTGTGTGCGTTGTCCGACCGCAGCGCAGCGGCCAACTCACGGATCATCGCGACCGCGTCTTCCACTTTGCGGCAGCCGCCGTACACGTAGTGATCGGGCCGGACGATCACGGCGGCGCAATCATGCCGTTGCATCCAGCTGACGAGTACGCCATCGACGTCTTGATAGGCATATGACGGCGCATCCGACGTAAGCGGCTCGGTCCCGATCACGACCAGCTCCACCGGAATATCGCTCAGTGCGCCCCATTCCCCCGCCACGCGTTCGATGACGACTGGATCGGTGTCATTCTCGACGACGATGCGAAACGTCATGCCGGTTGCTTCGTCGAGCAGGCATTTGAAACCGTCTGCAGTTTTGACGAGCGGTTGCGGAAACAATTGGCCTCGCGGGCCGTCATTCGATGCGACCAGGAGGCCCGCGCTGAGCCCGGGAATCAACGATTGCCGGACGGTCCCGCGCGGATTGGCCGTCATTTCCTCGAGCAAGCGTTCATCCCGATCGCGCGCGGCCACACGATCGCGCTCGCAGATCAACTTGCCAAGCGATTTCGTGACGAGCGTGGTTTGCTTCACATGCGGGAGCCGTTCGGTTTGATAGGTCCCCAGCAGGTCGGGACTGGCCGCGCCGCGGTTGGCAAGGGCCAGCTTCCAGACGAGATTGGCTGCGTCACGGATTCCTTGGCACATGCCCTGCGCCAGAAACGGGGGGGTCATATGCGCCGCGTCGCCGAGGAAGAACACACGGTCTGACTGCCATTGGCGCAGGACAAGGGCGTGGAAACGATAAGACGAGGCGCGCCAGATTTCGTATTCGCTTTCGTCGAGCCAGCGCGAGATGAGCCGGCGCACGAACGCGGGCTCCATCACCTGCGCCGGCGTTTCGTCTGCATTTATCATGAATTCCCAGCGTCGAACTTGCCCGGGCCCGACCACGAACGTGCAGGGGCGCTCGATTTCGCAGTACTGGACGTTGGTCGTCGGTAGATTTGCGCCGCATCCGTCCTTGAGGACGACGTCGACCACGAGCCACGGTTCATCGAAGTCGAGGTCTTCCATCTCCAAGCCGAACCCCGTGCGGATCGGGCTCGTGCCGCCGTCGCATGCAAGCACATAGTGCGATCTGTACGTGTGCGGCGTGTTCGGCTCGTTTGAGGATTCGACGACCGTGACCGATGCCTCGTCATCGCCGGACGTCACGGCCTCGACTTGCGCGCCGAGCTTGACCGACACCGACGGGAAGCGGGAGAGATTCTCGCGCAACAGGCTTTCGATCTGAGGTTGCATGAAAACGTAGTTCGGCGCCCATCCGAGTTGGAACGGCGGCTCAGCAGCCTCGATGCGGCGAATTACACTCGAATCCGTCGTCCGATATTCGGATGGCCGATAGGGCATGACATAAGGCGCGATTTTGTCGGCGAGTCCTAGATTGCCGAAGATCCGCATGATTTCCTGATCGAAGCCCATCGCGCGCGGCTTATCGAAGACCGTCAGGGATTTTTCAAGCACGAGCGTGCGCAGCCCGGCCTCGCCGGCTAAATTGGCAGCCACGGCGCCAACCGGTCCGAGCCCGACGATGATCAAATCGAAGTCCACGTCTCCTCCTTATGGAATGCTGTTCCGCAAGCGCGCGCGGGGCGGCGCTTGCAAGGCGACGACCGTCCTGGTCGGCGCCGGGATTATTCGAAGTATGCCTTCGTGTAACCGGTTTTGACGGTCGTGAAGAAGTCGACCGCGTACGTGCCCTGTTCGCGCGGTCCATGGCTGGACGCCTTCGTTCCGCCGAACGGCACGTGGTAATCGACGCCGGCGGTCGGCACGTTCACCATCGTCATGCCGCTCTTCACGTGCCGCTTGAAATGCGTCGCGTATTTGAGCGAAGTCGTGCAGATGCCGGATGAGAGCCCGAAAGGACTATCGTTCGCGACGGCGAGTGCTTCTTCATAGCTGTCCACAGCGATGGCGCATGCGATCGGGCCAAAGATCTCTTCGCGGGCAATGCGCATTTTTGGCGTTGCATCGACGAATAGCGCCGGTGACAGGAAGTGGCCACGCGTGTCCCTCGTCAAGAGCTCACCACCGCAGGCGAGCCTGGCACCCTCGCTCTTGCCGATGTTCAGATAGTCCTCGTCGTGCCGCAACTGCGCCTCGTCGACCACCGGGCCGATCTGCGTCTGCGGATCCAGCGCATGGCCGACGCGCAGACGTTCGACCGCTTCCGTCAGACGGGAAACGAACCGCGAATAGATTCCCTTTTGCACGATGAATCGGGACGAAGCGGTGCACCGTTGCCCTGTCGAAAAGTAAGCACCCTGGACCGCGCAATCGATCGCCACGTCGAGATCCGCATCGTCGAGTACGACGAGGGGGTTCTTGCCGCCCATCTCGAGTTGCATGCGTTTGAACTGCAGTGCCCCGCGTTGCAACAGTGTGGAGCCGGTTTCGACGGAGCCCGTGAACGAAACGGCGTTGACGTCGGGCGACGAGACGAGCGCATTGCCGACGACACCGCCGCGTCCCATGGCAAGGTTGAATGCGCCCGCAGGGATCCCGCTACGAGAAATGATCTCGGCCAATGCCCATGCCGATGCAGGGACGAGATCGGCAGGCTTGAACACGACACAGTTACCGTAGGCAAGAGCGGGCGCGATCTTCCAGGCCGGAATGGCGATCGGGAAATTCCAGGGCGTAATGATGCCGACTACGCCAACCGGTTCGCGTGTGACTTCCACCTCGACAAGAGGACGAACGGACGGCAGTTTTTCGCCACCCGTGCGCAGCACTTCTCCGGCGAAGAACTTGAATATTTGACCGGCGCGAGCCACTTCCGCGACACCTTCGGTAAGCGTCTTGCCTTCCTCGCGGGAAAGCAGCGTGCCGAGTTCGATCTGTCTCGCTAGCAACTCCGAGCCGATGAAATCGAGCGCGGTCGAGCGCGCCTGGATGCCGCTATGCGCCCACGTTGCTTGTGCCGCGCGCGCCGCGTCGATGGCGGCTCGCGCGTCGTCGGCATCGGCGTGGGCGTATTCCCCGATGACATCGTCCAGGTCCGAGGGATTGATGTTGGTGCGGGATGCCGTGCTTTCGCGCCAGTGACCGCCGATAAAGTTGCGCTTCATACGAAGACCTACCGTACTTAAGCGTCGAACGCCACGCGCTGGGCGGCAATCCGCGAGCGCATCTCGGAGATCCAAGCCTCGCGAGTTAAAAACCCGGGGCGGCGCCGTGCCATTGCCTCGGTCTGCTTCAGGATTTCGTCAATCGAAAGATCGAGATTGAGCGGTTCGCGGCACGGTTGCGCCGAAAAGAACGGACTGTCGACGTACAGTTCGATCGGATTGCCTTCCGGGTCCTTGAAATAGATCGACCATGCGTTGCCGTGATCGACTTGGTCGATCCCCTGGACGCCGGCTTTGACCGCACGCCGGTAGTACGACTGCAAATCGGCGAGCGAATCGAGCAGCAGCGACAGCTGATTGACGGGGTTGAACGGCAGATCGGTCGGCTTTCCGTCGAAGAGGACGAGTTGATGATGGATCTCGGGATCCTGGGTCATAAAGTACAGACGGTGGCCGGTCGATGCGACGCCCTTGTCGCTGATCACAAAGCCAAGATACTTGCGGTAATAGTCGACCATCATCTCGAGGTCGCTGCAAAAAATCCCGCAATGCGTGAACTGAATTTTCGGCAAGGCTGCCATGGTTGTCTCCGGATGTCTCATTTGCTTTTTGTTCAGATACTCAGCCGTTCATGTACCCGCGCGTTCACGCTTCGTCTGCGACGGGATTCGACAACGTCCCGATTCCCGGTATGACGACATCGAACGTATCGCCCGGTTTCAGGAAGATCGGTGGTTGACGCTTAAAACCGATCCCGCTCGGGGTGCCCGTCGCCAGGATATCGCCCGGTTGCCAATCGAGGGCCTGCGAAACGTACGCGATCAGGGCGGGAATGTCGAACGCTAGTTCGGAGAGCTTGCCAGTCTGCATGCGTTCGCCGTTGAGCAGCCCTTGAATCGACAACTCCCTATAGTCACGGATTTCGTCCGCGGTAACGAGCCACGGACCGAGCGAGCCCGTGCCCCGGAAGTTCTTGCCCATTCCGTACTGGTGCGTATGAAATTGCCAGTCACGGACGCTCGCGTCGTTGAAGCAGGTATAGCCGGCGACGTGATCCATCGCATCTTCCGCTTTGATGTGCGCGCCGCCCTTGCCGATAACGACCGCGAGTTCAGCTTCGAAGTCGAAATGCTCCGACACGCGCGGACGGATGATCGGCGCGCCGTGTGCAACGAGGGTTTGCGCGAAGCGATGGAAGATGACGGGGTACTGTCCCACCGTGCGTCCCGCCTCCGCGGCGTGCGCGACATAGTTGATTCCGACACAAATGATTTTATTCGGACGGGGAATGACCGGTTCCAGCTCGACCGCCGCGAGTGCGAAGTCGTCGGACACTGAAGCGTCGACGAGTCGCCGTGCTTCATCGAGCGCGGTCGTGTTCGATATTAGCGCCGCGAGATCGGCGATCGCTGGCAGTCGCTTCGCGAGATCAATGATGCCTTGATCCTTGACTGCGCCGAATCCCGGTTGGCCTTGACGTCGGTACGAGACCAGTTTCATCTGTTTTCTCCTCATGGGCATAAAAGATATTTTTGTGCATATTACACCGTGCTGGATATAATGCAAGGACCGGCGAGCAAGATGACGAGCCGGTGAGTAGTCGATGTAAGCGAAGTAGCGGATGCGAACCATTTCCTCGGAGCAGCGGATGTCGCTAGTCAATGTAAGAAAGGTCAAGCTGGACGTCGAAGAGGTCTGGCACGAAGGCGGTGAGCGGCTCGGCGAGCCGTTGGTGATCGCGGTGGCGACCGCGATCGTCGCGAACCCTTACGCTGGAAGGTACGAGCCGGATCTATTGCCGTTCATGAGCCAACTACGGCAGCTCGGGGCGGACCTGTCGTCCCGTCTCGTGGCGCAGCTGGGCGGCAAGTCGAAGGTGCAGGCATATGGGAAGGGGGCGATCGTCGGCGAAGACGGTGAACTCGAACACGGCGCCGTCTGGCATGAAGCGGGCGGATGGGCCATGCGGGAAACCTTGGACGGGCCGAAAGCAATCGTGCCGTCGGCCAAGACGATCGGCGGTGTGGGCACACGTCTGATGGTTCCGCTCGGCCACATTCAAGCTTCGTATGTCCGCAGCCACTTCGGAACGTGCGAGGTCACGGTGTGGGACGGCCCGCGCCGCAATGAAATCGCATTTGCTCTGGCCATGGCGACGGGCGGACGCGTTCATGCGCGAATAGGCGGATTGCAGGCATCGGAAATCAAAGGGTTCGACGGCCTGCGGTAGCGTTCAGGTAAACGATGATTTGCTTTGTGCACAAAAATATATATCGTGCACGTATCGATAAACAGGAGACAAACGATGACGACGAAGATGATGCGGGCGGCGCGCATGCACAATGTAGGCGAGCCAATGGTGGTGGAGGACATCCCGATTCCGTCGCCGCGCCCGACCGATGTGCTCGTGAAAGTAAAGGCATGCGGCATCGTCCCGAACCTCGGCAACGTCCTGAGCAATTGGGAGAAGTGGTTCCCTCATCTTCCGTTGCCCAAACTGCCGGCGATCTTCGGCCTCGATGCCACGGGGGTGATCGAAGAGGTAGGCAACCAGGTTCATGCATTCAAGCCGGGCGATCGCGTCTACGTGAACCCCGCCCGTTATTGCGGAGGGTGCCGCGCTTGCCGTTCCGGCGATACGACAGCGTGCCCTTACTACACGTTCAACGGCTACTTCGGATTCAGCAAACGTTCGCAGGCGATATTCGACGACTATCCGTACGGCGGTTTGTGCGAGTACATGACGGCTCCGCAATACAGCCTCGTGAGCATCCCCGATAGTCTCAGTCACGAGACGGCCGCGCGCTTCGGCTATTTGGGCACGGCTTATCGAGCATTGAAGAAGGCCGGAGTGGGCCCAAGCAGCACGATTCTTGTGAGCGGCATCAGCGGAACGTTGGGTATCGGCGTCGCGCTCTTCGGCCTCGCGATGGGCGCCAGGAAGATTCTAGGTACTGCACGTAACAGGGAACTCCTGCAGCGCGTCAAGGCGATTGCGCCGGAGCGCATCGAAGTCATGTCGCTCGATGACGGCTCCGTCAGCGAATGGGCCGCGCGGGTGACGCACGGCGCGGGTGTCGACGCAGTCATCGACGCACTGGGACCGGGCGCAGCGCAAGAGACACTGCGCGAGACGTTGAACACGCTGCGGCGCGGTGGCCTTCTTATCAACATCGGCGCCGTGGCGGGTGAAGTTCCCGTCAACCTGCACTACATGATGGACAATGATCAGAGCTTGAGCGGTTCGGCATGGTTCACGGCGGGGCAAGGGCAGGAGATGGCCGATATGGTGGAGTCGGGTGTCGTCGATTTGTCGGTGTTCGAGCATTGCACCTTCAGGCTTGAAGACATCAACACTGCGCTTGGCGGCATCGAGAATCGCAACGGCGGCTTCAGTAATTATGTGATCTGCCCTTAACCAACGGCATCAGCGCCTGGCCGGCGAGTGACTTTCCGGTGGGGCGCATCGCTACCTCTATCTCTTGCATCGAGCGTATTCATGGCTATCCGAAGAGTGGTAACCGGTCACGACAACAACGGCCGCTCCGTGGTGATTTTCGATGGCGCCACGCCGCGCACTGTTAATTTCGAATCGATCCCTGGACACGCATTCGCGCAGATTTGGACGACACCGCTTTCGCCTGTCCTGCCTGCCGGCAACGCGGATCCCACCGAAGGACAAATCGGTTTACTGCCTCCCGCGGGCGGAACGAGCCTTTTGATCGTTACATTTCCGCCCGACAGGACGATGAGCACGCCCGGCTTCGATCCTGTCGCGGCGGGCGAGGAGTGCGTCGCACGAATGCCTGACCTCGCGCGGACGTTCGAGCCGGAATACCCGGGCATGCACAGGACCGATACCGTCGATTACGCGATCGTACTATCAGGGGAAATTTGGCTGGAGGTCGATGATGGAAATGAGACGTTGCTATGTCCGAATGATGTCGTCGTGCAGCAGGGTACGCGGCACGCGTGGCGCAACAAGAGCGATACGCCCTCGACTGTGGCGTTTTTCATGGTGGGCGCTTGCCGGCAGCAGGTCAGGACCGCGTGATGAGTGACGCCGAACTGGAGTACGAACCCATGATGGCGCCTCTTGATGCCCGTACTCGAGCGCAACTGTTGACGGACGCGCGAAGTCAGAACGCTTGGCTGTCCCGCCCGGTGTCCGACCAAATGCTGCGTGAATTGTACGAACTCACCAGGTGGGGGCCGACGAGCATGAACTGCTCGCCCATGCGCGTGACATTCGTGCGTTCGACGGATGCTCGCACACGGCTGCAGTCGGCTGTTTTGACCGGCAACGTCGAGAAAGTTCGCACGGCACCGGTTGTCGCAATCGTCGCTTACGACACGGCGTTTTACGAGCAAATGCCCAAGCTGTTTCCGCATCGTCCGAATGCCGGCGATCTCTTTCGAGATCGACCCGCGTTCGTCGAGGAGACTTGCCTGAGAAACAGCTCGCTGCAGGGCGGTTACTTCATCCTCGCGGCGCGAATGCTCGGGCTCGACTGCGGACCGCTGTCGGGGTTCGATCCAGGCGCCGTCAATTCGCTGTTCTTCGAAGGCACAACGTTGCGCGTCAATTTTCTCTGTTGTCTCGGCTATGGCGATCCGGCTGGACTGTATCCGCGCAGTCCTCGGCTCAAATTCGACGAAGCTTGCGCGATCGTGTAGGTCCCAGTAGCAATCCATAAACCGCGGGACGATAGCGTCTCGAGACTTGATAAATCCAGGCGCTGGGCGCAATCGCATGCAGCGCTGTGACGAGTTTATCCATCTGCAGGCGTTCGAATAATAAGTAGTATTGCGAAGTAAATAATTTTGAGAAAGCATCACTGGGTTGCATTGAAGGAAACCCTTTCGAAGGCATCATTGGAGGAGACGAGAGCATGGATACGCCGGGAAAGCACGATAGTGCTTACGAGTTTAAGACGGTTTTGCTGTTGGCAGTCGGCTTCGGGTTGGTTGGTCTGGATCGATGGATGGTTGCGCCCTTGTTTCCGTACATGATGCGCGACCTGGGATTGAATTTTCAGCAACTTGGCAATCTGATCGGCGTGCTGGCTATTGCCTGGGGCGCCTGGGCGATAGCAAGCGGTCCGATCTCGGATCGAATCGGCTGTAAGAAGATCCTCGTGTGGACGATGATCGCATTCTCGTTGCTCTCGAGTTTTTCGGGGCTCGCGACGGGATTTGCCAGCCTGATGCTGATCCGGGGGATCATGGGGGTCGCCGAGGGTGCATTCACGCCGGCCAGTGTGGCGGCCACCAGCGAAGCGTCGCTTGCCTCGAGGCGAGGCTTCAACCTCGGCTTCCAGATGAGCATGTTCTCGTTGCTCGGGCTTGGCGTCGCGCCCATTCTCGCGACGCAGCTGCTGCGTATCGTGCCGTCATGGCATTGGGTATTTATGGTTTCCGCGGTGCCGGGATTGATCGTGGCGGCACTGTACGCCAGGATTCTTCGCGATCGCCCGCGGACGGGAACCGTGGGCGCTAGCTCACTCAATCATCCCAAAGTCCAGTGGCGTTCGATTTTTGCCAGTCGGAATGTCGTTGTCGCGATCGCAGCGATGCTTTGCGCGATGTCCGGCATTTTTGTCGTCGGTGCGATGGTGCCGACGTATCTCGTCGCGGTGTTGCACCTTAACGCGCAAAGCATGGGATTTGTTGCGTCGGCGCTGGGCTTCGGGGGCTTCATCGGCTCGTTCGGTTTGTCTGGGCTCTCCGACTACGTCGGGCGCAAGGTCGCAGCCATCGGCGCATTCGCTGTTGCGGCAGTGCTCCTCTTCGTGTTCGCCAGAACCGGGGCGGAGCCAGCAAAGCTTTTCGCGCTTCTGTTCGGTATCTCAATGTGCTCGATTGGCTTACTTAGCTTGTTGAGCGGCCCCATTGCGACCGAGGCGGCTCCCACGGGACTCGTGGCTTCAACGATCGGCTTGATCTCCGGGATCGGCGAGATCTTTGGCGGGGGCGTGGCGCCCGCCATCGCCGGGTATGTCGCTCAGAATTTCGGGTTGCCGCATGTATTTTACTTCGCGTTAGGCGGCCTTGCGCTGGGTGTATTCGTCGTGCTCGCGCTCGTCGAAACGGCGCCTCGACGTAGGGGGGCGGTCGCGCTGTCGGCGGAAGAACCTCAGCAAGTAGCTTGAAGGTCCGGCAGCGCGCTGCGCGTGCTGCCGGATAAGACTGCACGTCTGAACGGGGAACGGATTGAATGACTTAAAAACTCGGATAGCGCTGCGGTACGGCGAATTAATGCCGTCACCGGCCAATGGCCGCCAGGGACAGGGCTGGGGCCTCCGAGGTGACGAAATTACTTCGTTTGCCCGCGAAGTAAAATCGTCAGTGCGCCGGGAGACCGGCAAGGAGTAAAGAGTGCAAGTCTCTTACAATGAAGGTCGAGCAAACCACGTTGTCCCCGAGTCATGCGCAGTATGTCGCGAGACATGCGGCAAAGCGTTGACAGGGGTACGTGCGGGCCAGCCATTGAGCCGCGATAGTTTACTTATTTTGATTGCCCGCGCTGTTGACATCGAGATTGCGGAACGCCGCCGATAGGCTGTCGCTGCGGTGCTCGCGCGGCGCGCCCCCGAGTGCCCAGATTCGGCCAGCGCGACATAGCTCTCGCCGCCGAGAATGACGTGAGCGTGCTCAAAGCCCGACCAGGCCAGCCGGAAGTGATAGAGGCGGTGATCAAGCGCGACACGCCCGGAATATTTCACTAACTCTAGCGGCAGTTTTTCAGTTACCTGGCACAGTATTCCTACCGCGCCGCGGCATTTTTACTCAGTGTCGGCAGTGACGACATTTCAGTTCTCACCATTTTCACATTTCTGCGATCAATTCTTTCTCATTCTTTGGGTGGACGCACCTACACCCACAACCATCTAGACTCGCTTCAAGGGCCAAAAAGACGATCAGGATGTTAGAGGTGGATCTTGCGGCTCGAAAGACATTGACCGCTTTGGGATCGCGAGATGCTGACGGAGACGGGTGTGACTTGGGATGTTGTAGGGACATCCGCAGCAGTGAGCAACGCAGACAGCTTGGCGATTGTTTTGTTTTGGCGAGGCCGCGAAGAGTATTTGGTAACGTACGACGCCATGCGTCGTTACACGCGTGAGCGTGGACCCGGAAGCACCGATCAGATCTGGCTTGTTGAACACCCACCTGTTTTCACCTTGGGTAAAGCCGGAGACTATAAACATTTGCGCAGGCGCGACAGCGGAATTCCACTTCTCAACGTTGATCGCGGGGGGCAGATCACATATCACGGACCCGGTCAAGTAGTCGCCTATCTGCTCTTAGATTTGCGCCGACGGAGACTTTCCATTCCCGTGCTCGTTGACGTCGTTGAGCAGGCGGTCATCGACACGCTTGCTTCTTTTTCGGTAAAGGCGGGACGCAAATCGGGTCGGCCCGGCATCTATGTCGAGATGAGCCCATCAAGGGAATCGCACGCTGGTTCGAAAATTTCAGCTCTAGGTCTCAAGGTGTCTAAAGGATGCACCTATCACGGCCTCAGCTTGAACGTGGAGATGGATCTGGCCCCTTTCACCATGATCGATGCATGCGGAGATCCGACACTCGCCACGGTAGACATGGCGACGCTCGGTGTTGTTGCAGAGTGGAAAGAAGTCGCTCAGCGTCTGGCCGCAAAGCTGGCGCTTCAAATCAGCACATAGCATCAAAAACAAGGGAATGCTTCATGAATGAGATCGACAGTCCATCGAACCCTGCCACCAAGCAACGGGCGCAGGCGAAGACATCGCGCATTCCGATCAAGATCGTTGCAATTGAAAAAATCCGGAGACCCGCTTGGATTCGTTCCAAAATGGCAGTCGGGAACTCGCGGTTCTACGAAATTAAGCAGATTCTGCGCGAGCACCACCTGCATACGGTGTGCGAGGAAGCGAACTGCCCGAATATCGGTGAATGCTTTGGAAAGGGCACCGCGACGTTCATGATCATGGGCGACAAATGTACTCGCCGCTGCCCGTTCTGTGATGTCGGACACGGCCGCCCCGATCCACTCGATGCGGATGAGCCCAAGAATCTCGCCCGCACGATCGGCGCGCTGAAGCTGAAATACATGGTGATCACGTCCGTCGACCGCGACGACCTGCGCGACGGCGGGGCGGCGCACTTCGCCGAGTGCATCCGGCAGGTTCGCGAGCATTCGCCGGAAACGCGCATCGAGATTCTGACGCCGGACTTCCGCGGCCGGCTGGACCGCGCGATCGGCATTCTGACCGCGGCGCCGCCGGACGTTATGAACCACAACCTCGAAACGGTGCCGCGTCTGTACAAGGAAGCGCGTCCGGGGTCGGATTATCACCATTCGCTCAAGCTCCTGAAGGACTTCAAGGCGCTGCATCCGGAAGTCGCGACGAAGTCGGGCCTGATGGTCGGCCTCGGCGAGACGGACGAGGAAATTCTTCAGGTGATGCGCGATCTGCGCGCGCACGACGTCGATATGCTGACGATCGGCCAGTATCTGCAGCCGTCGGAGCACCATCTGCCGGTACGGGCTTACGTGCATCCGGATACGTTCAAGATGTATGAGGAAGAAGCGTACAAGATGGGCTTCACGCACGCGGCCGTCGGCGCGATGGTGCGGTCAAGCTATCACGCCGATCAGCAGGCGATGGAGGCTGGAATCCGCTGAAAATGGGCTTTCAAACGCACTTCGCCGAGTCGAATGGATGCGCGTCTTATCAATCTGATTGACCTGGTTCGATCGGGAATGGCAATCGGACGTTATCAATGTGACGATCGACCATATGGGCGGACGCCGATCCATGAAAATTTCGTAACGTGAAGAGAAGCGGCTGACCGCGTTCCTCGCGCTCAAAAGAAAACGGCGATCGAACGAAATCCAAATGAAGGAGCAGGGAGATGGACATAAAGTTGCAGGACGTGAGACACGATTCCACAGTGGACTCGGCCACCATCGAGAACTCGCCCAGGAGGCTAACGGGAAACATGGGCGCCATAGGGCTTGCGCTCACCGTTCTCGCGTTCTCCGCACCGCTTACGACCGTGTCGGGCTATATCCCGTTTGCACTGGCATTTGGTGGCGTTGCGAGCCCGTTAATCTTTCTGGTTACGGCCGTCGTGCTTCTTTTGTTTTCGGTTGGTTACGTGACCTTGAACAATATCGTGAAGCGGCCCGGAGATTTTTACGCCTTTGTCAGCTACGGCATCGGAAAGTCGACGGGACTGGGGTCGGGCATTCTTGCCGCAGTTGCGTACTTCCTTCTCTTGTCGGGCGTGACCTCTTTTTTCGGCGTCTCCTGCTCGGACCTGGTCCATTCGATGACCGGTGCTAACCTGCCATGGTTCTGGCCCACGCTCGGATGCTGGCTCGTTGTAGCGATCCTCGGTTACTTGCATGTGGAGTTGTCCGCGAAAGTCCTAACGTGGGTCATGATGCTCGAGATCCTGGTGTGTCTCGCGTTCTCGTTCGGTGTCGTTTTCAAAGGCGGCGTGCCGGGGATTGCCGCAAGCGCGCCGTTCAACCCGCACGAGCTTTCGCATAGCTCGCATATTCCGTTTTCGATGCTGTTCGTGATGTCGTTCTTCACGGGCTTCGAAGCGACGGCGTTGTTTCGCGATGAAGTCAAACTGCCGGATCAGACCATCCCGCGAGCGACATATGGCGCGGTGATTTTTATCGGCGTGATCTACACCTTTTGCGCTTACGCGATGATCATGGCGTATGGCACGAATGTGCAGGACGTTGCCGCTAAAACGCCTGCCGTCATGTTTCCGGAAGCATTTTCGAAGTTTGTCGATCCGCGACTTCATACCATCGTGACTATTCTTGTGATGACGTCGGCATTTGCTGCGGCTTTGTCGAATCAAAACGTATTGTCGCGCTATCTGCATAACCTCGGGACGGACGGTGCGGTCCCTGGTTTCCTCGGTCAAGTGCACCCGAAGCATCAGTCTCCATATCTTGCTTCGATGACGACATCGACACTCGTTCTTTGCACGTTGATTCCGTTCATTCCTATGGGGACCAAGCCCGATATTCTTTACGGCGCGTTGTCGGGTCTCGGTACGTCGGGCGTTATTATCCTGATGGCTATCGTGAACTTTGCTTCGCTTGCCTGGTATGTTCGAAGCGGCCGGAAGCAAGGCACGAGCTTCGCCAAGTCCTTTCTGGCACCGGCTATTTCTTCTGTGTTCTTTATTGCGCTGGTCGTGCTGGTGGCGCTGCATTTTGACGTACTTGCGGGTGGCGAGCCGGGCCAATACACATGGCTGTTTTATTGTCTGATCGGCGTTCAGCTTGGCGGCATGGTTCTCGCGCAATACTTCAAGCGTGTGCGCCCGGATGTTTTCAGGCGTTTGGGTCGTAGCCACCATTCCTGATAACGAACGTGAATATCGGCTAGACAATCACTGTGAAATTGTCTAGCCGACTTTTATCAGCGGATTCAGACCTCGAATACCCTGGCGATCTTTTGCGCCAACTCCGCGACGATCGGATTGAGCGGCATATCAGGGCGGCGAAAGTAGCTCGCCGTGAAAGACATCGTCGGCATGTCGTGCCCCGTCTGTAGCAGGCGAAGACGCCCGCTCGCAAGCTGTTCCGCCACTACGTGCTTGGGAATCGCAGCCACGCCGATTTGGTCCAGGGCCATCTTGACGATGGAGGACAGCGAGGAATTAGCGAAGATGCGCACATTGGACAGATGTGCCTCGTCGAACAACCCTTTCAATTGCCAATACGGCTTTGTAGAACGCGCAAACGTGATGATCGGATACTGAACGATATCGGCCAACGTGGGCTTGTCCGGCAGCGGAAAATCGCTCGACACTACCCAACTGATTGCATAGCTGCATAGCGGAAGATTTTCTGCGCTGCTCGTGCTTATCGGTCCCATCAACAAAGCGACGTCGATGCTTCCATCGACCAGACCTGCGGTTAGTGCCGCGGTCGTATCGACATTGACCTCCAGTGTGACGTCCGGATACTCGCGATTGAGTCCTTTGAGCAAATCGGATAGCCATGTATGAACGATTGTATCCGAGGCGCCTAGCTGAACCACGCCACTCAGCGCGCTTCCGCCCGCGATCGCTTCGACCATCTCGGTGCGCAGCGCCATCATGCGCTCGGCATAGCCGAGCAGTGCCCGTCCTTTCGCCGTGAGAAAGCATCCGCGCTTATCCCGCTCGAAGAGCCGTCCCTTGAGCTGCTGCTCGAGTTGGACGATACGGGCGGACACGGCCGGCTGCGTCGTATGCAGTTTCTCTGCGGCGCGGTGAAATCCTCCGCTTTGAGCGACGGCGTAGAACGTCTCAAGATTCCTCATATCGATCATGGCAGGTTCTCTGTGGCAGGCAGGCTTGTCCCGTCGATGAGACTTGACACAATCGATCATATCCGCCTTACACGCGCATGAAAGCGAGCCGTGATTGTTTCTCATCCTTAAGGTGGAAGAGCATTCCTTGTGCGTTTAATAGAATAAGTACACGCACTTTCGCAGCGATTCCTTGCCCAATGCACTGGTTAGAAAAATCGCCGAGCTGATAAATCTAAGTGATCTGAACAAATCCAGAAACACAATTGGACCTTATCAAATTGGCAAGCGAGGATGGATCGAGCTTCGTTAAGCATCCACGAAGAAAGCTTCTTAAAAGACAGGAGAACTGGAGTGTCCGCTATGAATTTTCCCCGCGAGCGGCTTGCTGAAGCCTATCGAGCCATGCGGACGATCCGCCGCTTCGAAGAACGCGTGATGGATGAAATGTCTACCGGCGATATTCCCGGCAATACGCATCTGTGCGCTGGCCAGGAAGCCAGTGCAGTCGGTGTGTGCCTTCATCTGACTGACAACGACTACATCTCGTCGACTCACCGGGGCCATGGCCACTGTATTGCCAAAGGGTGCGACATTGGCGCGATGATGGCCGAACTGTTCGGCCGGGCCACCGGCACGTGCGGAGGCAAGGGCGGCTCACAGCACATCGCCGATTTGCACAAGGGTATGCTAGGCGCGAACGGTATCGTCGCTGGCGGTGCGCCGATCACGTGCGGTGCTGCGTTGAGCGCGAAGCTGCTCGGCACGAATCAGGTTGCAGTGGCATTCGCCGGGGATGGCGCGATGAACGAAGGCGCGATGTCGGAAAGCTTCAATCTAGCGAAGATCTGGATGCTTCCCATCATCTTCGTCATCGAGGACAACGGATTCGGCGAAGCGACTGCAAACGAGTTCGTTTCTGCTGGCAGCTTCACCCGTCGCGCCGAAGGCTTTGACATCCCCGCCGTCGAAGTGGACGGCACAGATCTTTTCGCGGTGTATACCGCTGCCGGTGACGCGATTCAGCGCGCTCGCACTGGCGGCGGCCCGAGCCTGCTTCACGTGCATGTTCCGCGCTACTACGGCCACTACAGCGGCGACCCCGACACGTATCGTACGGTCGAAGAAAAGAAGGCCATGCGGCAAGAGCGCGACTGTCTCGTGAACCTGCGCGCGCGCGTAAAACAGGATGAGTCGATGGACGCCGCCGAGCTCGATGCAATCGACCAATTAATCGAGAGCGAGATCGACGACGCGGTGAGAGCGGCACGAGCCGCACCCTTCCCGCCGTTGTCGGCCCTGACCACCGATGTGTACGTGAAGTATTTGTAAGGACTCGAAGCATGGCAAAGAAATCCTTTCGTCAGGCGCTCAATGACGCTCTGCACTCGGAGATGGCACGCGACCCTCGCGTGATCATGATGGGCGAAGACCTGACCGGTGGCGCTGGCGCGAACGGCGTAAAAGACGCCTGGGGCGGTGCATTCGGTGTGACGCGTGGCTTGCTCGAAGCCTTCGGGCCGGAGCGCATCCGCGATACCCCGATCAGCGAAGCGGCGTTCATCGGCGCGGCTGCAGGCGCGGCGCTTACCGGCATGCGCCCGATCGCGGAGCTAATGTTCGTCGACTTCGCGGGCGTGTGTCTGGACCAGATCATGAATCAGGTCGCCAAGTTCCGGTACATGTTCGGCGGCCGCGCGCGTACGCCGCTGGTGATTCGCGCGACATACGGCGCGGGGACGCGCTCGGCGGCGCAACACACGCAAGCGTTTTATCCGATCTTCACGCATATCCCTGGGCTAAAGGTCGTGATTCCGTCGAATCCGTACGACGCGAAAGGCCTGCTCCTGCAAGCGATTCGTGACGACGATCCCGTGATCTTCCTCGAAAACAAGATGTTGTACGACACGGTCGGCGAAGTGCCGGACGCGGCCTACACAATTCCCTTCGGTGAAGCGCGTGTGGTACGCGACGGCAAGGACGTTCTTATCATCGGTATCGGCCGCATGGTGGCGATCGCCGAAGAAGCCGCGCGCAAACTTTCAGCTGAAGGCGTGTCGGCTTGCGTGATCGATCCGCGCACGACTTCGCCGCTTGATGAAGACACGCTGCTCGATTACGCGGAGCAGATCGGTCGCGTGGTGATTGTGGATGAAGCCAATCCCCGCTGCGGCGTGGCGGCTGACATCTCGGCTTTGCTTGCCGACAAGTGTTTCGATGCCCTGAAGGGGCCGATCAAGCTCGTGACCGCGCCGCATTCGCCTGTGCCATATGCGCCGAACCTGGAGGACGCGTATCTGCCGTCCGCTCCTGCGGTGATCGAGGCCGTCAAGCAAATTCTCAAGAGGTAACGAGCGATGTCTTCAATCGAAGCAGTGACCATTCCCAAGTGGGGAATGACGATGACCGAGGGAACGGTCGTCCAGTGGTTGGTGAAGGAAGGCGAGAAGGTGACGCGCGGTCAGGAGCTTCTCGAAGTTGAGTCAACCAAGGTGAACAATGTCGTCGAATCGACTGCGGATGGTGTGTTGAAGCGGATCGTTATTCAAGAGGGTGACGCTGCGCCGGTCGGTGCGCTCATCGGCGTGATCGCAGACGACTCCGCGAGTGATGAAGAGATCGAAGCGCTGATCGAAAGCTATGCGCATCGCATGAATGCGGTGGAAGACGGCGATGCTGCCGGCAACGGGCCGCGTGCGGTCGCCGTGCCTAGCGGTGTCGTGAATGTGCTGGATGTCGGCGCGGAAGGCGACGAAGCCGTGGTGCTGATTCACGGCTTCGGCGGCGATCTGTCGACCTGGATGTTTAATCAGGCGGTCTTCGCGGAGAAGCTGCGCACGATCGCTGTCGATTTGCCGGGACACGGCGCATCGACCCCCGTGGCGACCGAGGATGTGTTCGCGGCCATCACCGACGCTTTGATCGCGGCCACTGACGCAACGGGCGTCAAGCGTCTGCATTTGGTCGGTCATTCATTCGGCGGCGCCGTTGCGGCGGCCATCGCGGAGAAGGAACCTGACAAGGTCGCTTCATTGACCTTGATCGCGCCAGTCGGATTGAGCAAGGAAATCAATCGTGCATTTCTAGCCGACTTTGTTGCGGCCGAGCGCCGCCGTCCGCTGCTGAACGTGCTCGAACGTCTGTTCTCGGACCCGTCGAAGATTACGAGCGAAATGGTCGAAGGAACGTTGCAATTCAAGCGTCTGGAAGGCGTGCAGGAAGCGCTTTCCCGAATCGCGGAAAGCATCGCGAACGACGACGGTCAGGCGCGCTCGATCGGTGCAGCGCTCGAAAAGCTCCAGTGCCCGGTGATGGCAATCTGGGGCGAGAGGGACGCGATCATTCCCGTGCCCGAACAATCAAAATTGCCGTCGAATGTCGAACTGCGCGTGATTCCGGAGGTGGGACACATGCCTCAGATGGAAGCCTCGTCCGCATTGAATGACGCGGTGTTCGAGAACATCCGCCGGGCGCGGTAAGTTCAAAGACAGAGATCAAGGAAAGGAGAGAAAGATGGCGGAACGACTGGCAGGAAAGAGAGTGCTGCTGACGGGTGGGGTAGCGAATATCGGGCTTTCGATTCTCGAGTCGTTCGTCGCGGAAGGCGCGAAGGTGTCTGTTCTCGACATCGACGTTGCGCGCGGGACGGAGCTCGAGAAGCGTTTCGAAGGTCAGGTGAAGTTCTTCAGCACCGACATCGGACAGGAGGAAGAGATCAAGAGCGCCATTGCGAAGTCCGCGATGTGGCTGGGTGGGCTCGATACCTTGTGCCTCAATGCTGGCGTGCAGATCTCGGGACGTCTGGAAGATTTCACCACCGAGCAATGGGACAAGACGTTCACAATCAACGTTCGATCAAGCTTCCTGTTCGCGCGCGAATCGCTTCGTCATCTTGAAGCGGCCGGGCGATCGTCCATCGTGTTGATGTCCTCGCTCGCCGGAAAGCGCGGCGCTCCGGGTCTGATTTGCTACTCGTCGTCGAAGGCGGCAGTCATCGGCCTTGCGACGACGATGGCGATCGAACTTGCGCCGAAAGGTGTGCGCGTGAATGCCGTTTGCCCTGGCTGGATCGATACGCCGTTCAATCAGCCGGTCATCGACCTCATGGGCGGGCGCGAGAAACAGGAAGCCGCTATCAAGAACATCATCCCGCTCGGCCGTCAGGCCACGGCGGACGAAGTCGCGCCGCTATTCGTCTATCTCGCGTCAGACGAGTCCTCGTACGTGACGGCGCAGGCGATTAACGTCTGCGGCGGCGTTTATAACTAAATCGACAATGCAGGCAGGAGCGCACACGATGTCATTCAGAGAGATTCCGCACGAAGCGGCGATGCTGGCGCTGGCGGCCGGCGTCGAAAAGGCTAAAGAGTTGTCGCAGCGATCGTCGCTTTCGATCGTCGACAAGGGCGGCAATCTGCTTGGCTTCGTGCGAGTAGAGGACGGAGCCTTCGGCACGATTGAAGTCGCCACCAGCAAGGCTTTCACGGCGGCGGCGTTTCGGTTCCCCAGCGATCACTGGATGAAGCTCGTTCAACCGGGCGAAGGTCTATATGGTCTCGATCGCAGCGGCACGCGTCCGTATGTGGTATTCGGCGGCGGCATGCCCGTTTTCGATGGTGAGACGGTAATCGGTGGTGTCGGCGTATCGGGTGGTCCGACGGAAGCCGATGAAGCCATTGCGCACGCGATGGTCGATGCGATCGCGCGCAGCATGAAGGTTGGAAAGGATTCTTGAGAGAGCGTTCACATGAAGGAAGTAGCCATGCGCAATGCGTCTGCGGCTGAAGTGCGCCAGATGATTCGTCGCGGAGAGTTGCGGGTTCCGACCACTGGCTTTGCGGACGGTTTCATGCAGGCCAATCTCGCGATCCTGCCTGAATCGTATGCCGCGGATTTTCTGACATTCTGTCTGAGCAACCCGAAGAGTTGCCCACTGATCGGCGTTGGCAAGCCGGGGCAGCCGGGTCTGCCCGGCTTAGGGGAGATCGATATCCGTACCGACGTAGCGCGGTATCGCGTCTACCGCAACGGTGTACAGACCGATACGGTCGATACTCTCGACGGGCTGTGGCGCGATGATCTCGTCACTTTTGCATTGGGATGTTCGTTCTCGTTCGAAAGCGCCATTCTGAAGGCTGGCATCGACGTTCGCCATATCAGCGCAGGCCGAAACGTGCCGATGTACGTGACGAATCTGGAAACGAATGCGGCGGGTTCGTTCAAAGGTCCGATGGTTGTGTCGATGCGCGCGTTGAGTCCGAAGGACCTCATTCAGGCGATCATCCTGTCGCATGCGTTTCCGCTTGCTCATGGCGCACCGGTGCACATCGGCGATCCGTCAAAGATTGGCATCCCTGATATTTACAAGCCTGACTTCGGCGACACGCCAGTGATCGCTGAAGGTGACATTCCCGGATTCTGGGCATGCGGAGTCACGCCGCAAATGGCTATTCGTCAGGCCAAACCCGCTCTGGCGATTACCCACGAGCCAGGATACATGTTGGTGACCGATTTGCCGGCCGATGCCGTTGTTGCGCCGAAACAGGCGCTGAGTGCAATCGCTTGATGCGTCATATCTGATCTCGTCGGCTGGCCGTGTAGTTGGGGAGACGTAGAAATGCTTGATGCAGAAATTGCTGTGAAATTGCTTAATCGATCGCTTCTCTCGTCTGGGACGATGAGCAGCCAGTATCTCGATGTGCTTAGGGAAGGGCGCCTGACCTTTGGTCATCAGATCGGACGCGTGATGGTGGATGACCTGAGCAATTCTTATCCGCTCGATCTGGAAATGCTGACGTTCTCCGACGGCTCGCGCGCGCTGCGCATGTGCACCGAAGACGGACCAGGCGGATGGACCGACTGGACCTCGCTCGCGCCTGCTCAAACGGAGACCCGTAGCGCGGATATGTCCCGCAGAGCAGATCGCGAAGTCGCATTACGCATGCAGAACTGCTGAGCGCCGTCAAAGGGCGTTCATAGAAAAAGGGAAAGATCGTGTCGGAGCACAAAATCCGCGTCGAGTGGCGCGCGTCGCCGCACGCGCGTAAACGGGAAACGTACAGCCGGGATCATCACGCGATTATCAGCGAGCAGGTTTCCATTCCGGTATCTGCTGCGCCCGAGTTTCTCGGTAATAGCGAATTCGCCGATCCGGAACAATTGCTCGTCAATGCGTTGGCGAGCTGTCACATGCTGTATTTCCTCGCGATTGCAGAAGGAAGCGGCTATGTGGTTCAGTCGTATGAGGACGAAGCGGTGGGCGTCGTGGCGAAAAGTCTGGAAGGCTTTCAGTGGGTCTCGAAGATCACTTTGCGTCCGCGCGTGACATTTTCTTCGGAAGAGAAGCCAGATCACGCCCAGCTTGCACGGCTTCATGATCGCGCACATCGCGGCTGTTTCATTGCAAACAGTATCAAGTCGGAGTTTGCAATCGACCTGGATTAATCGGCTCGGCGAATTTAAGCCTCAAAAGCATTTTTCAATCAAGAATTGAATTTTTCCCGAAACGAGAGGTAGAGATGAAAGATGGTCTGGTTGTCGTCGTAAAGGTCGTTGCCAAGGCGGGCAAGGAAGCGCAATTGGGCGAGGCGTTCAAGGAACTGGTGCCGGTCGCTCGAACGGAACCGGGCTTCATTCAGTACGACTTGCACGAGTCGATCGAAAAGCCGGGTCATTTTGTTTTTTACGAAATCTGGAAGGACGAGGAATCGCTGGACGTGCACTCGAAAACGGATTTTGCCAAAGCGTTCGGCGCGCGTACCGGCGACTGGATCGAATCCGTGTCACTCGAAAAGTACAAGAAGATTTCCTGATCAATCGACGCTGCCCGTCGCCAACCGGCCGGGCAGCCTCACGAAACTTGCAGGCTCGCGGCATGGCAAGCATTGACCTCAACAGCGATTTGGGCGAAGGATTCGGTCCGTGGCGTATGGGGGACGATTCCTCGATGCTCGGCGTCGTCACAAGCGCGAACATAGCGTGTGGTTTTCATGCGGGCGATCCCGCCGGAATCCTCGATGTTCTCAGTGAGGCGAAGCGACAGAATGTATGTGTCGGTGCACACGTCGGCTATCGCGATCTCGTCGGGTTTGGCCGTCGGCCGATGGACCCCACGAGTCCGGAGCTCATCGGCGACGTGATCTATCAGATCGGCGCGCTGAAGGGCCTGGCGATGGCAGTCGGTTCGGCGGTACGGTACGTGAAACCGCACGGCGCGCTCTATAACACCATCACCAGGGATACGCGCCAGGCCGCGGATGTGATCACCGCCATTCAGTTGATCGATCCGACTCTGATCTTCGTCGTTCTCGCCGGATCGCGGCTCGTGGAGCAAGCCCGGACATCAGGCCTCAATGTCGTGTGCGAGGCGTTCGCGGATCGCGCATACAACGCTGACGGTTCGTTGGTGAACCGCCGCGTGCCGGGCGCCGTGATTCACGATCACGACGAGGTCGCGCGGCGTATGGTTCGCTTCGTCGAAGAAGGCGCGATCACCGCCATTGACGGAACCGATATCGAACTCGACGCGCAGTCTATCTGCGTGCACGGTGACAATCCGGCCGCTGTCGTCACGGCTCGGACGTTGCGAAACACGCTTCTCGCCAGCGGAGTGGAACTGGCTCCGTTTGCGCCGATGTTCGAGGGCTCGCTCCATGGGTGAGCGTATTCGCATCCTTCCTTCCGGAAGCGAGTCACTGTTGATCGAAGTGGCTGATCTGGATGCCGCGCTGGCCTTTCTCGACCGGCTTATTGCGGACAGGCCCGATGGCGTGACGGACGTCGTCCCGGGCGCAAGCACGGTCTTGATCAAGTTCAATCCGGTGCTGACAAATGAATTGGCACTTCGAGCGTTCGTCACATCCCTCGATTTCGGTTCGCGTCAAGACCGGGCCGGAAACAATTTCGATATTCCTGTCGCTTACGAAGGAGAAGACCTTGACGAAGTGGCCGAGTCTCTCGGATGGACGGTAGACGAAGTGATTCGTCGGCACACCGATGCCACTTATACCGTTGCGTTCACCGGTTTCGCTCCCGGCTTTGCGTACATGACGTGCGAGGATCAAAGCCTCGACGTTCCCCGGCGCAAGAGTCCCCGCGTGCGAATCCCTGCGGGATCGGTAGCGCTTGCGGGCCGATTCAGCGGCGTGTATCCGTCGGATAGTCCCGGCGGATGGCAGCTCATCGGACTGACGTCCGTGCGTATGTGGGATCTTCAGCGCGAGCGCGCAGCGCTACTGGCGCCGGGGGATACCGTGCGCTTTCGCGACGCGCGCAAAGGTCCGGTCATTCCGGTGACGCACGCGATGCCCGAGCGTCGTGCAGCGGAGCAAAGGGAAGTTGCGTTTCACGTGACTCGCGCGGATCGCCCGCCTTTGTTCCAGGACGCCGGTCGCCTGGGTCGCGCGGATCAGGGCGTGTCCGAATCGGGCGCGCTCGACCTGTCCGCGCTACGAGACGCGAATGCGTGCGTCGGTAATGCCGAAGACGCGGCCGCGATCGAAGTGAGCTACGGTGGCTTCGCAATCAAGGCAGAGATACCGGCGACAGTCGCGATTACCGGTGCGCCGTGCGCGTTGACGATCAGGACCTTAGCGGGCAAATCGCACCAGGCGCCGTTCGCGCAGCCGTTTGCGCTCGATGCCGGCGACGAGTTGTCGCTATCCATGCCGACGCAGGGCGTGCGCAGCTACATCGCGCTGCGCGGCGGTTTCCAACTAAACACGGTGCTCGGATCGGCATCGTTCGATACGCTCGCGAAAATCGGCCCTTCGCCGATCACGCAGGGCGACATCCTTTCGCCTGCGCGCCGCCCTACATCGTCCGTTCGGCTCGATAGACCTGCCCCCGTGCCATTGCCGGGCGCATCCGACATCGTGACACTGGACGTGCAACTCGGACCGCGTACGGACTGGTTTAGCGCCGCTGGATTGGGTGCCTTTCTAGACCAACTGTGGACCGTTACAGCTGAGTCGAGTCGCGTCGGCATGCGTTTGTCTGCACCGACGCCGCTTGAGCGCTGCAACCAGGCCGAACTGCTGTCGGAAGGAACCTCGATCGGTGCGATTCAGGTGCCGCATAACGGCCAGCCGGTGCTGTTCCTAGCCGACCATCCGTTGACCGGCGGCTACCCCGTGATCGCCGTGGTGTCGAAGCACCATTTGAATTTACTGGGCCAGATCCCTATTGGAGCGCGGATCCGCTTCAACGCAGGAATCGATACGGTCTCGCTGAAGAAGGACATTGTTCGATGAAGAAGT
This sequence comes from Paraburkholderia dipogonis, assembly GCF_042680985.1. NCBI lineage: Bacteria > Pseudomonadati > Pseudomonadota > Betaproteobacteria > Burkholderiales > Burkholderiaceae > Paraburkholderia > Paraburkholderia dipogonis. The sequence goes on from NZ_JBHUFR010000027.1 coordinate 111,805, forward strand.
TGCTGGTTGCCAATCGCGGCGAGATCGCGATCCGGATCATGCGTGCTGCACGCGACTATGGCGTCGAGTCGGTCGCCATCTATGCTGATGCGGATGCCCACTCGCTGCACGCATCGATGGCGGACGAAGCGTATTCGCTGGGAGCAGGGCGGCCAGCGGAAACCTATCTGAGCATCGCCAAGATCCTAGAGATTGCACGCCGTGCAGACGCGGACGCGGTGCATCCCGGTTACGGCTTCCTGTCCGAACGCGCGGAGTTCGCGCAGGCGGTGATCGATGCGGGGCTGCTGTGGGTAGGGCCCGGGCCTGACGTCATCACGGCGTTGGGCGACAAGGTCCAGGCGCGCCGGATCGCGGCGAAGGTGGGCGCACCGCTCGTCAAAGGATCGGTTGGTTCTTTGAACACAGCAGAGGAAGCGGTAGCGTTTGCGCGCACTGCCGGACTGCCGGTAGCGATCAAGGCCGCATTCGGCGGCGGTGGGCGCGGTATGAAAGTCGCGCGAAAGATTGAGGAAGTCGGCGAACTGTTCGATTCGGCGGTCCGCGAAGCGACTGAAGCATTCGGCCGTGGCGATTGCTATGCCGAGCAATTCCTCGACAAGCCACGGCATATCGAAGCGCAGATCATCGCGGATCAGCATGGCAACACGGTCGTGCTCGGCACGCGCGACTGCTCCCTGCAACGTCGCAATCAGAAGCTCGTCGAGGAAGCGCCCGCGCCGTTCATCACGGCAGATCAGCGGCAACGCATTCATCAGGCGGCGAAAGCGATCTGCGTCGAAGCGGGATATGTCGGCGCGGGCACGGTCGAGTTTCTGCTGTCGCAGAACGGAACCATTTCGTTTCTCGAAGTGAATACGCGCTTGCAGGTCGAACATCCGGTCACGGAAGAAACGACCGGCGTCGATATTGTCATCGAGCAACTTCGCGTTGCGGATGGCTTGCCCTTGTCGATTAAGGAAACGCCTGAGCCGAGGGGACACGCGTTCGAGTTTCGCATCAACGCAGAAGATCCGGGCCGCGGGTTTTTACCGACGCCCGGTTTGATCATGACGTTCCGCGCACCGTCCGGTCCCGGCATTCGTGTCGATGCCGGAGTCGAAACGGGCTCCGACATTCCGGGCCTATACGACTCGATGATGGCCAAGCTGATCGTCTATGGAGAGAGCCGCGAGCAGGCACTGCGCCGCGCGCGTCGCGCGTTGAGCGAGTTTGTGATCGAAGGCGTGGCGTCCGTGCTGCCGTTTCATCGTGCGGTGGTGAACGAGAGCGCGTTCACGGCGAAGCACGGCTTTGGCGTGTTTACGAACTGGATCGAAACGGAGTTTCTCGAATGCGCTTCGTTTCCGCGTGTCGAGCCGGTCGAACGCGCCATCGTGCGTAGCTGGATCGAGATCGATGGAAAGCGGCACGAGCTCGGTCTCCCGAGCGGACTGTTCGCCGGCGTCGCTCAACCGCAGGCAACGCCGACGGTCGCTCTTGCTGAGGCGGATAACGCCGTCACGGCACCGATGCCCGGCACGTTGCAACAGTGGCTCGTCGCCGATGGCGATGTCGTCGATGAAGGTGAGGCCGTCGCACTGATCGAAGCGATGAAGATGGAAATGCGCGTGGTCACGCCGAAAGCCGGACGCATTCGCTTTGCGGTCGAACCCGGCACGATGCTCGCCGCAGGCGGAAAGCTGGCGCTCGTCGAACCGCAATAAGGAGGGTGCTCGACGCGCTGCATGAGATTCAAAGAGGCCCTCGCGGAAGAGGAAAAGCTGTTGTCGTCACGATGAGTCTGGCATATCCAAAGAAGGGCCGGCTCGAATGGAGAATGGATGATGAAGAAACTGAATGTTGCACTGGTTGGCACTGGCTTCATGGGTAAGGCCCACTCGATCGCCACGGCCGTCGTTCCGATCCTCTTCGGCTCGCCGGTCGAGATCGAGCGCAAGGTCATCGTCGATATCGACGAAGAGCTCGCGCGCGACGCCGCGAAGCAATACGGCTTCGCCGAATACGCGACAGACTGGCGTGAAGTGGTGTCGCGCCCGGACATCGATATCGTCGATATCTGCACGCCGAACGACACGCACGCACCGATCGCGATCGCGGCAGCGAAGGCTGGCAAGCACGTGATGTGCGAGAAGCCGATGGCGATGACCGTCGAAGACGCGGAAGCCATGTACGCAGCCGCGAAGGAAACCGGCGTCGTGACGATGGTCTCTTACAACTATCGCCATACGCCTGCGCTGCAGATGGCCAAGCGCCTCATTGAGGAAGGGCGAATCGGTCAGATCCTGACCTTCCGTGGCTACTACCTGCAGGACTGGGGCGCAGACCCGAGCACGCCGCTCTCGTGGCGCTTCAACAAGGCCAAGGCGGGCTCCGGAACACTGGGCGATATCGGCACGCATGTGATCGACGCAGCCCGTCTGCTCGTCGGAGAATTCGTGGAAGTGAACTCGATTGTCAAGACCTTCATCGACGAACGCCCCCTGCCGGCCGGCCGTTTCTTTGGTCCCGCTGGCGAGGCGTCGTCCGAGAAGGGCAAGGTCGATGTCGACGATATGGCGATGACCATGATCAAGTTCGCGGGCGGCGCGACCGGCAGCATCGAAGTGACGCGTAATGCGTGGGGTCATCACAACCAGCTCGGCTTCGAGATTCACGGCACCAAGGGTTCGATCGCGTTCGACTATCAGCGTCTGAACGAACTGCGCGTGGCGTTCGCGGACGACCCGAAGGATGCATTCGGCTTCCGCACGATCTACTCAGGTCCGCATCAACCGTTCGGCGACAAGCTGTGGCCGGTGGCGGGCATGGGTCAGGGCTATATCGATATCAAATCGATCGAGTGGTACAACTTTTTGAAGGCCATTGCGGAAAACAAGGCGGCTTCGCCGAACTTTGCGGATGGCGTGCAGATCGAGCGCATTGCCGATGCAATTCTCGTGTCAGGCAGCAGCCAGGGCTGGGAAAAGATCGAACAGCCCGGCAAGTAAGCATCGGGAAGCAACGCAGGTAATCGAACGATAAGAAGGCACCGGCATTCCCGGTCTCGGCATCATTCGAGACCGGGAACGCATTCACTCAGGATGCGCGACATGAGCGTAGCAGTGGGCGTTATTGGTGCGGGCGTCATGGGTTCAGAGCATGCCCGGATTCTTCGCGAGGATATCAATGGCGCGAATCTGGTCGCGGTGTGCGATGCCGATGAAAAGCGGGCGCGCGCAGTGGTAGGACAGGGTGAAGTATTCTCGGACGCCAGCGCGTTGATCCATTCGGATCGCGTCGACGCAGTGCTCATTGCAGCGCCCGATGCGATGCACGGTGATCTGGTGCTCAAATGCATCGAAGCGGGCAAGCCGGTTCTGTGCGAAAAGCCGCTGGCCGCAACGGCCGCTGGCGCGTTTCGTGTCGTCGAAGCGGAGGTGAAGGCAGGCAAGCGATTTGTTCAGGTCGGATATATGCGCCGGTTCGACCCGCCCTACGAAGAGATGAAGCGTCTTCTCTCGGATGGTCACATCGGCAAACCGCATCTCCTGCACAACATTCATCGCAACGCGGTCGCGCCCGACTGGTTCAACGGTCCCATGTCCGTCACGAACGCATTCGTTCACGAGATCGACGTGTGCCGATGGTTGCTCGGTTCGGAACCAGTGCTGGCAGATGTGCGCAGCATCGCGGGCGGCGACCCGTTGATGATCACCATCGAAACGGACAAAGGCGAGATCGTCTCGACAGAAGTCTTCATGAACTGCCAATACGGTTATCACGTGCACGCGCAGCTTGTCGGAAGCAAGGCGACAGTCGAAACGGTTCGGCCCGTGCTGACACGTCGTAACGCTGAAGAGCAGAGCATCACATCGTATCCGATCAACTGGATCGACCGGTTCCGCGAAGCCTACGCACGGCAGATCAAGGGGTGGATCAACATGATTGCAACCGGCGCGCCCAACACAGGCGCTAACGCGTGGGACGGCTATGTGACAACGAAGATGGCTGGAGACATTGTCTCCGCGATGAACGCCAACAAGATGGCGCATCTCGACGTGGAAGCGCGCCCTGCAATCTACGCGTAGCAGACCAAAGGGGAAACAAATGATTCGAGTCGGCATTCTTGGTTGCGGAAGAATCGGTCAGGTCCACGCGCGAAGCATCAAACAGATTCCCGGCGCAAAGCTGGTTGCAGTAGCGGATGTGTCTGCGGATGCGGCGAAGGCATGCGGTACGCGATTCGACGCTGAAGTGCGTGACGCGGCTGACATCATCGCATCGGCAGACATCGATGCCATCGTCATCGCTACGCCGTCGTCGACGCATTTCGATGTCGTGCACGCCGTTGCCGAAGCGCGCAAAGCCATCTTCTGCGAGAAGCCAATCGATCTGTCTTCGTCACGCGTGGTCGCTTGCATCAGAACGGTCGAAGCGGCGGGCGTGCCATTCATGACCGCTTTCAATCAGCGCTTCGATCCTCATTTTTCAGGCCTCGAGCGACGCATTCGAGATGGCGAAATCGGCGATGTCGAAACGGTCACTATCATTTCACGTGACCCAAGTCCGCCGCCCGTTTCGTATATCCGGACGTCGGGTGGTTTGTTTCGCGACATGATGATTCATGACCTCGATCTCGCGCGCTTCCTGCTCAATGAGGAACCGGTCAAAGTCTATGCGGTGGGTTCGGCACTCGTCGATCCCGCCATCGGGAAAGAAGGCGATGTCGATACCGCTGCGGTCCTTCTGACCACGCGTACCGGGCGCATTTGCCAGATCTCAAATTCCAGGCGTTCGACCTACGGCTACGACCAGCGTGTGGAAGTCCACGGCTCGAAGGGAATGCTGAGCGTACCAAACGTACTCGCGTCATTGGTGGAGAGCGCCACGGCCAGCGGCTTTAGGAAATCAGTGGCTCAGCCCTTCTTTCTGGAGCGCTTCGGTGCGGCGTATCTCGCGGAGATGGAACATTTCATCGACGCGATAAGCAACGGTCGCAAACCCGCACCGAATGCCGACGACGGCCTTCGCGCACAGTGTATCGCGGATGCCGCTACGCTGTCATGGCACCGCGGCGAGCCGGTGGACATCGCTTATCAATGAGGCGGAGGCGTCGTTGACGACCTCGTGCAGGGAAAGAACTGAAATGAGAGTGGGATTTATTGGCTTAGGAAATGTCGCCGAGTTGCACGCGACAGCGCTTCGCGAGATCGGCGACGGTCTTTTTGCGGGCGGATGGAATCGAACGGCTGCAAAGGCGGAGCATTTCTGCGCACGCTTTGGCGGCAAAGTGTATGAGTCGGTGGACGCACTGCTCGACGACAAATCGATCGATGCAATCTTTGTGCTCACGGGCACCGCGAGCCACTTCGATTTTGCTAAACGCGCACTATTGGCCGGCAAGCATGTCTTGCTGGAAAAGCCGCTTTGCGAGCGGCCAGAACAAATTCTGGAACTCGCACAGATTGCGCGAAACGTGTCGCGCGTCTGCATGCCTTCGCACAATTACGTCTACGCAGAGACCATGCGACGGACGCGCGCGCATATCGATTCGGGCAAGCTCGGCGACATCTACAACTTCTGGGCGATCTACAACAAGCGTCACGACGCGTCGATTGGCGAGCCGGATCTGACGATGCGCGAGTTGATGATCCATCACGCGTACTGCATGTTGTACTTCATTGGCCGTCCTTCGCACGTTTTCACGACAGGCTCAAACGTTCACTTCGACGATCCGAACGCAGACGATCAACTGATGATCACGGCGGCCTATCCCGACGGCAAGATTGCGAATCTGTGGGGCAGCTTTTCTGCGGACGATCGTAGTCGCGAACCGTGGTCGGTCTATTTTAAGGTCATCGGTTCCGAGGGCAGTAGCGTCATTCCCTGGGACGTCACGCGATTCGGCGAGCCAGCGCTGCCGTTCTGGGACGATGCGACCTACTGGGATAGCTTCCTTCAGGTTCAGACTTTCTTTGTCAAGAATTGCCTTGGCAATGGTGAAAAGCCGTTGTCGACTTTGGAGGATGCGTGCGATGCGGCCATCCTGCTCGATGCAGCGCGGCAGTCGCTTCGAGAGCGACAGGCGATTGCCGTCCAATATGTGCTTTGATAGCTGACGTGAGCGAGGCTGACATGATTAGATACGCCGTAGTCGGTGCTGGCTGGATTTCCCAGGCAGCGTTTCTTCCCGCAGTCAGTCAGACGGGGAATTCGAGCATTGCGGCCATTGTCTCGGGTGACGCGGAACGGGCGAACAAGCTGGCGAAGTTCTATTCAGTCGATAAAGTCGCGTCCTATGCTGAGTTCGACGCGCTCTTGAGCAGCGATGACATCGATGCGGTCTATATCGCGGTGCCCAATCCGCTTCACGCGACTTACGCAATCCGCGCAGCCAAGGCGGGCAAGCACGTGCTGGTCGAGAAGCCGATTGCAACGACCGAGTCAGACGCAGAAGCGATGATTCAGGCGGCCGAACACTCGGGCGTTTTACTGATGACCAGCTATCGCCTGCATAACGAAGCCGGCACTGTGGCCGCACTCGATGCGATTCGTGATGGCCGTATCGGCGATCCGCGGCACTTTTCTGCGCACTTCAGCTTTCAGGCGGCATTGGGAAACCATCGCCTGAATGCCGAGCATTGGGGCGGTCCGCTGCAAGACATAGGCATTTACTGTTTGAATGCTGCGCGTCATGTGTTTGCCTCGGAGCCTGTCGAGGCGACCGCGATGACCACGAGGCCAAACGACGATCCCCGCTTCGCCGATATCGACGAGGCGGTTGCCGTCACGTTGCGCTTTCCGGAGAACCGCCTCGCGCAGTTCTATTGCAGCTTCGGCGCCGCGGCGATCGATACCTATCGCGTTGTTGGCACAGAAGGCGTGCTGACCATGGACCCCGGCTTTCGATTCGAGACGCCGACCCGGATGGTCCTGAATACGAAGTGCGGAAATGAAACCATCCAGTTTCTTCACGGCGATCACTTCGGCGGGCAGATACGCTATTTTTCCGAGTGCGTTCAGAAGGGCATTGCACCGATTGCAGATGGCGAAGAAGGACTCGCGGACTTGCGCGCGCTCCTGGCGATAGAAGGGGCGGCGAAAACGGGCTTGCCTCGGGCAATTTCCACACCGCAAAGGAATCGGCATCCTACTGCGGAGATTGTCAGGACGGTGCGGCATACGGAAAGACGCTTAAAGTGCTAAGCGTTCGCTAACAGATATGCCGCGCAGCGAGCAATCACTGCGCGGCTTCGCTGATTAACTAGATAACCGTTATGCAAGCGTTTCGATCGCTAACGCTGATCAGTTTGTCTTGAGGCGTTTCACTTGTTGGTTCTGGACGCTTTGACAAGCATGAAGCCGCTGCAACGACGATCAACGTCGACACGACGCTCACCGTGACCATGACCGGCGGGGGCAAGGAATGGAGCAAAGAGGCTATTGTTTCTCCGTCGAGGAGGTGATCTACCATTGTGCAGTCTCCTGATGCACCAGAGCACCTTAACACCTTATTTCGGTCTAGCCCACGCGCGGCAGGATCAAAAACACTAAGCGGGATTTAGTGAAGTTTGATGCGCGGTGCGCTGCGCCGGTGGAGTCGTTGAGAAACCATGCTGGCAATGGTCCGACGAACCCCGGAGACAGTTGCAAGATGCTTTCGATAAAGCGCCGAATACAAAAGCCGGGCCAAAGGCCCTTTCACCAGCATGCCTCTTCGCGTGGCAAGTCCGGCGACCACTCCGATCGCCGCCGCAGGGCCGACAGAAACCAGCGAACCGTGGTCAGAATATCTGAAAGCGCCCATCGGGCGGCGTTTCAAACGTGCGCGCAGCGCTCTGGAAAGGAACATTGCCTGCTGGTGCGCTGCCTGCGCGCGCGGCGGAACCATGCGACCGTCCGACCACGCGCAGCTCGCGCAGTCGCCCAGCGCAAAGATGTTTTCATCGCTTATGCTCTGCAAGGTTCCCGAAACGACGACTTGATTTATTCGATTGACGGACACGCCATCGAGCGTCGACAGTACATCGGGTGCGCGAATGCCCGCTGCCCAGATCGTCACGTCCACTTCGATCACGCGTCCGCCCGCTGTTTGCACGCGGTCCGGCTGAACCCTTGTGACCGGGTCTCCGACCGACACTTCGATCGACAATTTGGTGAGAAGCGCCGTGGTTGCATTGGATACGTCCTCAGGGAGCGCAGGAAGAATGCGCGGCCCGGCTTCGAGCAGCGTGATGCGAATTTCATCGTCTTTTGCGGTCGAGTGCAGACCGAACAGGCGAAACTCCTTTTCCATGGTACGCAACTCGGCGGCGAGTTCGACGCCAGTCGCACCGCCTCCAATAATCGCGAGACTGATGTTTCGCATCACGGCAGCATCGCCCCGAGAGTAGTTGCGCACGCAGGTGTGCAACAGGCGCTTGCGAAGCTTTTCCGCTTGTTCGAGGCAATCAAGCGTGACCGCATGTTGCTCCGCACCGTCGACGCCAAAGAAATGCGTCTGGCTGCCAAGCGCGAGAACGAGCGTGTCGTACCGAATCGCTCGGGCGGGTATGATTTCCAGCGCCTGCGCGCTGTCCTGATGCACCGGTCCAAGCAATACTTCCTTGCTGGAACGATTCAATCCGGTCATCGCTCCGCGATGAAACTGAAACCCATGCCAGCGTGCCTGAGCCGCGTACTCAATCTGATGAACATGCGTATCGAGGCTGCCTGCAGCCACTTCATGCAGTAGGGGCTTCCAGACATGAGTGGCGCTCCGGTCAACCAGCAACACCTCAACATCCTGCCGCTTGCCGACTCTGTCGCCGAGGCGGGTGGCAAGCTCCAGGCCGCCCGCGCCGCCTCCCACGATCACAATGCGATGCATCGAACGGCTCCTCGTTTAGTTGTAGCCCAGAATGGCGATGGTTTGCACATCCGGACGATCCGGCACGTTGCAAACTATCGAAGAAATCGGTCCTTCGAGCAGCGCGCTGTATCGTGAGTTTTTTTGTTCAGGCGGTTCGTTGTTTTGGCGTGCGCTGACTTCGGTCAGCAGGTTGTCGCTATCGAGTTCGAGTTGCTTGAGCATGCGAGCTAACGCCGTGGGCGTTTCGTTAGAAGGATAAGGATAGAAACTGAGTGTTTCGGACACTTAAGACGGAGCAATATCCGCCTCGATTCACTGGAGACTAGGGTCCCCAAAAAAATATCGCCAGCGAGAAATTCGTGCCGCTTGCGTTAAGTTTTGTTTAACAGATATCACGCTCGGACTGTGGGCTATTACACAATGAATACGCGCTTTCTAGAGACCTTTGTCACGCTTGCCCAACTGGAGAATTTTCGGGCGACCGCGCGACTGTTAAACACGACACCCGCTACAGTATCGCTAAGAATCAGATCGCTAGAGGACGAGTTCAAGACCGAACTCATCGATCGCTCATCGGCAAAATTTCGCTTGACGCCGGCGGGACAGAATCTCGTTGGACTGGCTAAGAACGTCGTGAATGCAACGCGGATTCTTCAGGAATCGGCGTCACACGCGGTCGTTGCGCGCGACCGCATGCGGATCGGTGTGATCGACACCGTGGTGCACAGCTGGTTGTCCGCTTACATGAGACGGGTGAGTGCTGACTTTCCGAATCTGCAGATCGACTTGACGGTAGATTCCAGTGCGGTGCTCAAGCGGCGCATGTTGAGCGGCGAGCTCGATGTCGTCGTACGCGTGGAGGGCATCGACAGCCCGAGGATTGAATCGAGAACGATCGCGAGTTATCCGCTGCGATGGATCGCAAGACATGACCTTCTTTCCGGCAAGCAGGGCGCTCTCATACAAGAGGTGCTCGCGCATCCTGTGCTGACATTCGGGCGTGGAACGACGCCGCAGCTGGCGTTGGAGAATCTCGTACATCGGCTCGCCGAAGAGAGCGGCGTCCCGGTCGAAATGCCTCGAATGACATGCTTGTCTTCAGTCGCGGCGATTCTTCAACTCGTTCGGGAAGGCTACGGCGTCGCAGCGATACCAGCCATTTTCGTATGTGACGCGTTATCGAGTGGCGAGTTCGTCGAAGTGCCGCTTGGACACCTTCTGCCGCCGATCGTGGTGTCGCTCTGCACTCGTGTCGATGCGTCGCCGATGGTGCGGGCCGCTGCCGAAACCGCGGCCAGCGAATGCGTTGCCTACGCTCTGCACCACTCACGCGCGTTGATTGAGACCTTTTAGAGCAGCCTCCGCGCTAGCTAGAAATCGCCTATGCATCTTCCCTAATGTGCAAAAATTTTTTGTTGCGATAGGCTGCCAGAGCTGGTTGGCGCTTTTCGGCACGATGTTTGCCGACATGAGTTGCGCCGCCGTGAGATCTTTGGCGAGTCGCTCGCCGAGTCACAGAGAAGAGGAAAGGGCGATGCAGATCGAAGCAAGCAAATTCAGAGATTCGCAGGACTTTGCCGACCAGACCGTCCACTTCGCCCGATCGGTGCTTCAATGCTCGGCGGCCGTCTTCACGTGGGCTGATTCGACTGATCAGTTCCTTCCTCATTCGCAGGTCGGCTGGCCTGAGGCGACGATCAAGGAGTACTACAGCGTCTACTCGTCGGCCGATCCGCTCAATATCTACCGGCTGATCAAGCAGCGTGCGACGGTCGTCATGCTACAAGGTGCGAAGCGGGAAGAGCAGCACACGCCCTGGAGCGACTATCAGCGCAAGTTCGGCCTCGCAGATGAGGTGGGCTTCATGTTCTGGAGCGGCGACACGCCGATAGGTTGTCTGTCGGCGATACAGACCACCGAAGATCGACCGTTCACCGCGCACGAAGCGTTCACTCAGATCCATAGCTATATGGAGCACGGATTGTCGTTGCTGCCCGCCGTCAAGCGGTTTCGCGCTCAAGCCATCCTGAAGGACGAATACTTCCTGACCGAACGGGAGCTCGACGTTGCGAAGCTGATTTACAGCGGGCTTTCGAATAAAGATATCGGCGACGCGCTGACCATCGAGTTGGCTACTGTCAAGTCGCACGTCATTCGCGTCCTCGGAAAATTAGGGCTGGAAAGTCGCACGCAGATCGCTGCTTTTTTCAGCGATCCCACCGCCGCGCGCTAACGCGGCTGTTTTTTTCCCTTCTTCCTCGCGCGTTTCCTCTCCGGCCGGGCGTTTTTTCTAATCCTTTAGATGGACGTCCGTAGCCTCGCCCGGTCCTAGAATTGTTCCGACAGTCCCGCCTTTTTTTGCTTGCACCCGACGCGAGCAGGCTGCGTCGTCGCCCGATCACGCGAACATTGCTGAGATCTGGTAACGATACCGACTGCGACTGAGTCAAGGGCTCTGCTTGCTGGCTGATAAAAAAAAGTGATCTGAGCAAATCCACAATCACTATTGGACCTTATCAATTTGACGACAGACGATCTGTTTCAAATAACCATTAGGCAACGGCAAGTCTGCTAAGACCAGCCAGCCTTGTAAATAGGAGATGTGCGCCTTGAATGATTATTCCAACCGAGTCGTGATCGTAACGGGTGCAGGTTCGGGAATGGGCCGAGCGATGGTTCATGAATTCACGTCTCGCAATGCACGTGTGGCTGCAATCGACGTCAATTTCGAGCGCGCCAACGAGACGGTCGCAGGCCTGGCCGATCCGTCCCGCGCACGGGCGTATCGCGCAGATGTCAGCGATCCTGCAAGCGTTCAGCGAGCCGTCGATGACATCGTCGCGCACTTCGAACGTATTGATCTGCTGTGCAACAACGCCGGCGTGCTCGACGGTCACGCGCCAGCGCACGAAACCAGCATCGAAGAATGGAACCGCGTGATCGCCATCAATCTCACTGGTCCTTTCCTGATGGCCAAAGCGGTGATCCCGCAGATGCTCAAGCAAGAGAAAGGCGCGATCATCAATACGTCTTCGACATCCGGCTTTAGCGCCGCGGGTGGCGGAACGGCCTATACCGCTTCCAAGCACGGAGTGATCGGATTGACGCGCCAGTTGTGTTTCGAATACGGCGCGAAAGGCATCCGCGTCAACACTATCTGTCCGGGCGCCACTGCAACGCCGCTGGCGATGAGTTCGTCGCCGGATATGGAAGCGGCGATCCGGAGCTTTCCGGCGCAACGCTGGTGCCGTCCGGAAGAAATCGCCAGGCTGGCAGCGTTCCTCGGTGGCGACGATGCCGACTTTGTGCACGGCAGCGACTACGTGATGGATGGCGGATGGCTCACGGCCGCGCGCGATCCGTTCTAAATGCCTAATCAGTTCCTTAAGCAATTATCAACGCTTCATCCTCTCACCACGAGATCGATATGTTCAGTAAGCTTGAATGGCCTCAGTCTGGATTGCCGGGGTTCAATCGCGGTTATAAAACCGTCGATGGCATTCGCATGCACTACGTTTCTGGCGGAGAACCCAGCGGCGAAGTGATCGTTCTCATGTGCGGTTTTCCGCAAAGCTGGTATGCGTGGCGCAAGCTGATGCCACTGCTGGCGGATCGCTATCACGTGATCGCGCTGGACCTGCCGGGTCAGGGAGATTCGGATCGCCCGACTGGCACATTGGATACCACGCGCTCGGCGAAGCTTGTGCGCGGTCTGCTCGAACAACTGGGCGTCGAGCGCCACGGTTTCGTGCTGCACGATATCGGCGCCTGGGTAGGCTATCCGTATGCAGCGCTCTACGGTCAGCATGTGACCGGCGTGGCGATCGTCGATACGGGCATTCCGGGTATCAGCCTTCCCGACACACTACCATGGGCCTCGGATGTCGCATGGCGGACATGGCATGTCGCGTTCCACAATATTCCGGATTTGCCGGAAGCGTTGTTGCAGGATCGCGAGCATATCTATCTGCAATGGTATTTACAGCGCAAGGCTGCAAAGCCGCAAGTATTTTCGCAAGCCGACTTCGAAGAGTATTTGCGCGTATTCAAGGCAAATGGCTGGAAGGGCGGCCTTGCTTATTACCGTGCAATCTCCGTCTCCGCGCAACAGAATCGCGAACTCAGCGCCAGTCGAAAGCTCGAGATGCCAGTGCTTGCCGTTCGGGCAGACCAGGGCTCGATGCCTGACCTGGTGCCGCAGTTGAAGGCCATAGCCAACAACGTCACCGGCACGACGATCGCTTCCGGTCACTACGTACCCGAGGAAGAACCGGAACCGCTTGCAGCCGAATTGAAGAAGTTCTTCGGTTAAACGTAAAGGGGCAGGGCGCAAGGGTCCTGCCATTGCTGTTAGTGATGCCGATTCATATAGCAATCGCCCGATAAAAGTTCGACCTTGCAATTCCTAAACCTATTTACGAAACAGATAATAAGGATGCCGAAACGCATACTTATTAAAAATTGGGGAGATGTACATGTATAAGAAGATCATCGCCGCTATTGCGCTCGGTGCCATCGCCGTCGGACAAGCGAAGGCTCAGAGCTCCGTCACGCTTTACGGCATTGTCGACACCGGCCTTGCGTATGTTCACAACAGTGAAGGACAGTCCTCACAATGGAGGATGGCGCCGAGCAATCTGTCGGCCACCTCTTGGGGTCTGAAGGGCACCGAAGATCTCGGTGGAGGCTTGTCCGCGATCTTCCAGATCGAGAATGGGTTCGATGGCTCGAACGGCAATCTGGCGACGGCAGGGCGGCTGTTCTCACGTCAGGCGTGGGTGGGTATGGCTACTCCGTTCGGCACGGTGACGCTGGGCAGGCAATACGATCCACTGACCGATCTCGAACAAGGACTCACTGCCGACACTTTCAGCGGATGGTTCGCGACCCCGGGCGATATCGACAACTACGATTCGAGTGCCCGCTTCAACAACGCTGTGAAGTGGGTAAGCCCGGCGTGGAACGGTCTGACCGCGGAGGCGATGTATGCGCTCGGTGGCGTAGCCGGTGCAACCGGGTCTGGTCAGACGTGGAGCGCCGCGCTCGCGTACTCAAGGGCGCCGTTTAATATCGCGGGCGGCTATCTGCACATTGACAACGGCAATGCGAACGTCGGGCAGCGAGGTACGTCCACATCGGATACGTTATTCAACACGCCGATCAACGCTGCTTACGCGTCGGCAAGAACCATCAATATTGCGCGCGTGGGTGCAAATCTGGTGCTTGGCGGTTTCACCGTCGGCGCCGCGTACAGCTACTCGCAATACGCGTCCGATGCAGCGTCGACCTACGCCGGCTCAGAGAAATATCACAACGGTTCGATCTTCGCTCAATACAACTTCACGCCCGCGTTCATGGTGATCGGCGCTTACAACTATACGAGAGCATTGGGCGACTCTTCCGCGAAGTATCACCAGATCAACGTGGGAACCGACTATCTGCTGAGCAAGCGCACCGACGTCTATGCGTTGGCCGGTTATCAGCATGCGATGGGCGACAACGGGCAAGGTCCGGCAGAGGCGTCGATCGGCTCATACGGCATTCCTGCGGGCAAGAGTACCCAGGAAGCTGTGGTGATCGGCTTGCGTCACCGTTTCTAATCTGCCTGCAAGTTTGCATCGGCGTTCGTCGGACGGTCTTGAAGGAGCTGAAATGCAGGACAGTCAGGTTCGCATTTTTTGTCCGCGGTGTCGTCGGGAGGCTTGCATACCGCTCCCCGTCGGAACGCTGGAAGTGGAGCAAATGGCCGCCACGTCTGCGCCGGAGGGTTTTCGCAAAGTCCAGGTCGGTGTATCTAGCGACTCGATGGAACTGTTTTGCGTCGACTGCGGTGTGCCTGCTTTGCTTAAGGATTTCGTCGCGTCTAAAGGCCTCTACCGCCACTAAGAAATTCTCCAGGCCAGTCGATGAATAAATTCGATCGATACCGATGCCGAATGATCATTGGATTAGATAGACTGATTTTGATGTAATGCATTGGAAATTCGCATCAACTTGAGAGAACCATGACCGAATCGTTATCGAAGGATTTTTGTGTCGCGGACATCGCAGCGGCTTACGCGCGTATCCGCCCCTACGTCGTACGGACACCTCTGCTCGAAAGCGAAGCATTGAACCGCCTCGTTGGCGGCCGCGTGTTGGCGAAGGCAGAGACGCTGCAGAAGACAGGCTCGTTCAAGTTCCGGGGCGCGTGCAACAGAGCGCTGCAAATGACCGACGAGCAGCGCCGGGTCGGCGTAGTGGCTTTCTCATCCGGTAATCACGCGCTGGCTACGTCGGCCGTTTGCGCGCGCTTTGGCATGCCGGCCACCATCATCATGCCGAGCGATGCGCCGCGCGCCAAGATCGAAGGCGCTCGCAGCTTTGGTGCAACGGTAAGGCTCTATGACCGCCGCACGGATGATCGTGAAGCGATCGGGCGCGACATCGCGGTTCGAACCGGCGCCATCACAGTTCCACCGTATGACGATCCGTACATCATGGCGGGTCAAGGCACGGTCGGGCTCGAAATCGTCGAGCAGACGAAAGAGATCGGCGCGGTGCCGAATTACGTGCTGGCGGCGGCGAGCGGCGGCGGTCTAATTGCGGGCGTCGCGACGGCGATTAGCGCGCACTACGAGGACACGCTTTTGTACGCGGTAGAGCCCTCCGGATTCGACGATCACGCGCGCTCGCTTGCGGAAGGCAAGCAGGTGTCGAACGTAGCTGGCGCTCAGTCGATTTGCGACTCGCTGCAAGTGGTGTCGCCGGGCAAGCTGACCTTCCCTGTGAACAAAAAGCTCCTTGCTGGGAGCCTTGTCGTGAGCGACGACGAAGTGCGGCACGCGATGCGCGTCGCCTTCGATACGTTGAAACTCGTGGTCGAGCCTGGCGGTGCCGCGCCGCTTGCCGCTGTGTTAAGTGGAAAAGTGGACGTTGCCGGAAAGACCGTTGCGCTCGTGTTGAGCGGCGGCAATGTCGACGCGGACGTGTTTCAAAGCGCACTCGTCTGACGCGTTCAGTCACGACAATCGGCGCAAGGAGCCATGGCAATGCTGCAAAAGGATTCGAAGACATATCAGCGGGTCGCGCGAACGATCGACGACTTCATGACACTTGACTACACGGGCGTGGGTCTGATCGGCAACATCTATAAGGCGCTTCAGAAACGTCAACCCGGCTTCGCTTGCATGGGTGCGGCCGAGAAGATCTCGGATACCATTAAACGTGCTGGCGGCCCGGTCCTGATTGCGACTGGCTTTCCAGAAGGCGGTGGCGCGCCTGAAACTGATGGACCCGTCGGAGCGGCGCTATTGGCGCGTGCATTCTTTCTGGGTCTGGGCGTGCATTCGGTGATCGTCATCGACGAAGACTGGGAAGAGATGATGATCGCCACGTGCAGAGGAGCAGGGCTTGCACCGATGCCGTTTC
This sequence comes from Paraburkholderia dipogonis, assembly GCF_042680985.1. Taxonomy (NCBI): domain Bacteria; kingdom Pseudomonadati; phylum Pseudomonadota; class Betaproteobacteria; order Burkholderiales; family Burkholderiaceae; genus Paraburkholderia; species Paraburkholderia dipogonis. Next base: position 128,048 of record NZ_JBHUFR010000027.1, read on the forward strand.
CTGCCGATGGCGTCATCAAGGGAATCGATTATCTGCGTCCCGTGTTCATCCGCACGGTGCCTAAAGACACGGAAGGCTGCAAGCGTGTCTCGGACGATCTGCTCGAGCGTACGAAGCCGAGCGTGATGATTTCCATTGAGCGCCCCGGTTGCAATGCGTTAGGCCTGTATCACGGTTTGGGCGGCCGTCCGCTCGATGGACTGGTCGGCGATCTCGACTATCTGTTCTATCAGGGCAAAAAGCGTGGCGTGCTGCATATCGGCATCGGCGATGGCGGCAACGAACTCGGCATGGGCGTCATTGCCGAAGAGTTGCCTTTCTTTTCGCCTAAAGCTGCGTCGACCGGCGTGCCGGGTCGCGGCGGCGTGGCGGCGGTGAATGCGGCGGATCACCTCGTCGTGTCGAATGTATCGAACTGGGGCGCGACGGGCGTGATTGCTGCACTGTCGGCGTTATTGGAAAATCCGATCGTCTTTCACGATCCCGAACTCGAGGTCCGATGCATCGAATGCTGCGTCAATTCGGGCGGCGTGGACGGAATGTTCATGGCACCTGAGCCAGCGGTGGACGGCATCAATTCGCTGGAGTGGGAAGGTTTGCTGCGTGCCTTGAAGGCAACGGTACGGCGCACGCTGGGCGATTCGGTCAACTGGCAAGGCGAGCGCGGCGACTGGAGGCAGCTCAAATGAGCGCGAACGACGACATTTTCGCGCGCCTGGGGGAGCTCGGTCTGTCGCTTCCGCCTGCGAGCGTTCCGCGTGGAAGCTATGTACCCGCCGTTCGGACGGGCAATTACATCCAGGTCGCGGGACAAGGTCCACGGTGGGACGGTGAACTCAAATTCGCAGGCAAGGTCGGGCGGGATTTGACGATCAAAGAGGGCCAGCGTGCCGCCGAGCTTTGCGCGCTCAACATTCTGAGTCATCTGTCGAGAATGCTCGATGGCGATCTGAGTCGAGTCGTGCGGATCGTTCGTGTCGCGGGCGTCATTCAGGCCGAGTCTTCGTTCACTGAACACGCAAAGGTCTTGAACGGTGCCTCGGATCTGTTCTTCGCGGCGCTGGGCGAGCCGGGTCAGCATGCGCGTATCGCGACGGGTGCGAGTAGTTTGCCGTCAAATATGGCGGTCGAGATCGAAGCGACCGTCGAGATTAAAGACGTCAGCTCAAAGCTCGCCTAAGGTTGGAGATTCCTTACGTGGAATTCGAATCGCTCAGGACCAGCGCCGCGCACTCGGTGTCTGATCGGGACGTATATCAAAAAGTCGCGCTGCGCGTTATGCCATTTCTCATGGTGTGCTATGTCACGGCCTACCTTGACCGGATAAATATCGGCTTCGCAAAGTTTAGGATGCTGACCAATCTCGGGCTCAGCGATTCTGCTTACGGCTTAGGCGCGGGCTTGTTCTTTATCGGATATTTGCTTTTCGAAGTTCCTAGTAATATCTTGATGGTGCGGATCGGCGCCAGGAAAACCGTTTCCCGCATCATGATTCTTTGGGGCGTGATTTCGGCAGGCTTTGCGTTCGTGTCGACGCCGACGCAGTTCTATGTCCTTCGATTTCTACTCGGCGTAGCCGAAGCCGGCTTTTATCCGGGAATCATTCTTTATCTGACGTACTGGTTTCCGTCGGCGCGTCGCGCCAAGATGGTAGCCTTGTTTGTCGGAGCAGTACCGCTTGCAGGCATGGTCGGTTCGCCCATTTCTGGGGCAATTTTAAGCTCGATGGACGGCGTAGGCGGTTTAGCCGGCTGGCAATGGCTCTTCCTGCTCGAAGCCATGCCTTCCGTCGTCATGGGTTTGATCGCGCTGGCGTTGCTCGACGACGACCCAAAGCGTGCGAAGTGGCTAAGCGATGGAGAAAGGCACGCCATTGAGGCCGATCTCGATGCCGAGCAGAAAGCCACGATCGACGACGGAGGAAGCCATACGCTGTCCACCATGCTGTGCGACCGCAAGGTGTGGCATATGACCCTAATTTGTTTTTGTTCTGCTATCTGCTCGTATGGCGTTTCGTTCTGGCTGCCGACATTGGTTGCTCAACTCGGCGTTGGCAATCCGCTGCAGGTGGGATTTTATACGGCGATCCCGTTTACCGCCGCGTTCATACTGATGTACCTCATCGGCCGGAGTTCGGACCAGCGCCGAGAGCGCAGGTGGCATCTGGTCGGTCCGTTCTTGTGCGTGAGCGCGGGTCTCACATCGAGTGTGTATCTGCACGACTCGCCGTTCGGCGCGATGGCGGCGCTAAGCGTCGCTGCTGTCGGCGCCTATAGCACGACATCTATGCTGTTCTCGATTCCGGGCCTGTTTTTGTCTGGCGTCGGAATGGCTGCGGGCGTGGCGATGATCAACTCGCTAGGCGGTCTTGGCGGCTTCGTAAGCCCTTATGTCGTCGGCACAATCAAGGATCTAACGGGTAGCACCAACAACGGTGTTCTGTTCATTGCGTGCATGGCGATTGTCGGGGCGGCTCTTACCTGGGCGCTTCCTAAGAAGATCGTGAATCGCTAGACGCGGACCATAACGATGAACACGAGACCTCAAACTCAGCATTTTAACGGAGCGGCATTGCTCCGCGCATGCTGATGCTCAATCTCAGAAGCCTTGAAATTTTCTATTGGGTTGCAACGCTAAACAGCTTTCACAAAGCCGCGGCCAGGGTGCACGCGACCCAGTCGACGGTGTCGCATCGTATCGCCACGTTCGAGGGCGAGCTTGGCGTGACGTTGTTCGACCGCACGTCGCGATCGGTCCGTCTGACGCCTCACGGGCGAACGATCCTCGAGTATGCTGAACGTTTTCTCGCGCTCGAATCGGAATTGCTGTCCGCGATCGCCAGTCCAGGCCAGTTTTCGGGTGTGGTGCGGCTCGGCGTGGCAGAGACGATCGTTCACACGTGGCTGACCGACTTTATCGAAGAGACTCATCGGAAATATCTGGGCATTGTCATAGATATCGTCGTGGACATCTCCCCTGCGCTAAGGGAATCGCTTAGATCGGGCGAAATCGATATGGCATTTCTTTTGGCTGGCCCAGGCGCGGATGCCGACTTTATCGAAAAGCCGCTTTGCAAGTATCCGGTGAAATTCATCGTTTCGCCGGATCTTGAGCTTGGCGAAGGTCCTTTGACGCCGGCGAATTTATCTCGCTATCCGATCATTACGTTGCCCAAGCGCACGCACCCCTATGTGACGCTACGCGATGCGATCGCAACGCGAGAAAATCCGTCACCAAGAATATTCGCCAACTGGTCTTTATCGACCATCGTGAAGATGGCCGTTGACAAGATCGGTATTGCCGTGATGCCTCTGGCCGCCGCGCATAGCGAACTCGATCGCGGCACGCTGATCGAGAAGGAATCGACGCTCGTGCTTGAAGACTTTACGTTTTGCTCTGCGTATCCCCGCGCCATCGACGTGAGGATCTACGAACTATTGACTCAGATAGCCTCTGACGTATCGGGCGCTATTTGACCTGGTGCCGCACAATCCCCGCTCTCGTTCACAAAGATGGCTTCAGATAAAAATCAGGCATTGATGCCCAGCATCGCCACACGGGTAATATTCTTCCTGGCGGGGACGAGCGTTGCAGCGTGGGCGCCGCTTGTGCCCTATGCGCAAGATCGCCTAAGGGCTGATGACGCGCTCTTAGGATTTCTTTTACTGTGTCTTGGAATCGGCGCTGTCGGCTGCATGCCGATTTGTCAACGACTGGTTGCGCGATATGGATGCCGCGCGATGGTCTATAGCGGCGCAGCGATGATCTGCGTCGCGCTGCCATGTCTAGCGACGGTCACCAACAAGGTGGCGATGGGGTGCTCGTTACTCATCTTCGGCGCGGGTCTTGGCTTCATCGACGTATCGATGAACATCAACGCGATCCAACTGGAAGCGCGCACCGGGCGTCGCTTGATGTCCGGCTTTCATGGTTTTTTCAGCGTGGGCGGCATCACCGGGTCGCTGCTAGGCGGAACGTTACTGTCAATCGGAGTCCACCCCTTAGGCGTTGCCGGTGCTGTCGTCGCGGCCGTGATTACGCTGGTCGCCGTGTTTGCTCGTCATATCGAATCGGAAGGGGCGCAAGCGGGTGCGAAGTCGGTACTCGTGCTGCCGCAAGGCGTGGTCGTGGTCATGAGTGGAATCGCGCTCGTCAGTTTCCTGGTGGAAGGGGCGATGCTCGACTGGAGCGCTGTCTACCTGACGTCGGTGAAATCGTACGATCAGGACCGCGCGGGTTTCGGCTATACGGCGTTTTCGATCGCCATGACCATCGGCAGACTCGGCGGTGACTATCTCGTCAAGCGACTCGGAGCGAGGTCGATGATCACCGGCGGCGGCGTGCTTGCGGTCATTGGCCTGATTGCCTCGATATTATTTCCGACGGGAAATCAGGCGATTTTCGGTTTCGCGATCACCGGTCTGGGCTGCGCGAATATCGTTCCGGTGTTGTTCGCTGCGGCAGGCCGTCAGGAATCGATGGAGCCGACTCAGGCGATCTCCGCGCTGACGATGCTCGGGTATGGCGGCAATCTGATAGGGCCCGCCGTCGTCGGCTTCTTTTCGCATGCGCTCGGCTTGCAGATGGCCTTTGCGATTCTGGCCGCACTTCTGCTCGCGGCCGCGCTCGCGGGACGCCGAATCGAGGGCTGACCGTCGATCGATTCGAAGCACCAGAACTCAAGAAAGCATCGAATCCACCAGTTCGACCCAGTGACGCACCGGCGTGCGCCCGCCACTGCCCAAATGAGTTTGACAGCCGATATTGGACGTGACGATCAAATCGGGTTGGCCGCTTTCAAGCGCATCGAGCTTGTTGTCGCGCAGACGTTGCGCTAGTTCGGGCTGCGTGATCGAATACGTGCCCGCCGATCCGCAACACAGATGTGAGTCCGGTACGTTCGTCAGATCGAAGCCGAGACGGCTCAACACGCCTTCGACGGCACCGCCGAGCTTTTGCGCGTGTTGCAACGTGCACGGACAATGAAACGCGATGCGCATATCCGTCGCGACGCGCAATTCCTCGACGGATTCTGACGCGATAACTTCCACGAGGTCGCGCGCAATCGCACTGATATGGCGCGCGCGTTCGGCATACGCGGGATCGCTTCGCAACAGTTCGCCGTATTCCTTCACGAACGCGCCACAACCGCTCGCGGTCTGCACGATCGCTTCCGCTCCTGCTTCCACACTCGGCCACCACGCGTCGATGTTGCGGCGTGCACGGACGAGCCCGGCCTGCTGCGCATCGAGATGATAGTCCGTCGCGCCGCAACAGCCCGCTTCCGGCGCGTTCTCGATGCTGATGCCGAACCGGTCGAGCACGCGTGCGGCGGCGGCATTCGTGTTCGGTGAAAGCGATCGCTGCGCGCAGCCTTCGAGCATCAGCATGCGTCGAGCATGACGGATCGCGGGACGCTCGCCTGCATCGGCGATACTGTGTGGAATCTTATCGGCGATCTTTTTCGGCAGGGCGGGGCGTATCATCCGTCCCGCCTTGAGCAACGCGTCGAATGCACGCGGACGCGGCACGAGATGTCTCAGGCCTGCACGCAGCGCACGTTCTGCAAGCGGGCGCTCGACCGTCTGATCGAGCATGTCTCGGCCGATATCGAGCAGTGTATGATATTTGACGCCGGAAGGGCACGTCGTTTCGCAGTTACGGCACGTTAGACAACGGTCCAGATGCACTTGTGTCTTGTCGGTAACGGGCGCCCCTTCCAGCATCTGTTTGATCAGATAGATGCGGCCGCGCGGGCCATCGAGTTCGTTGCCGAGCAGTTGATATGTGGGACATGTCGCGTTGCAGAATCCGCAATGCACGCACGTACGCAGGATGGTTTCCGCTTCGTCCGCGCGAGCGAGTGCGCGGGCTTTGTCGCTGAGATTGGTTTGCATTGGTCAGGTCGGAAAGTGACTTAGAATTCGGCGTACATGCGGCCGCGATTGAACACGGCGTGCGGATCGAGACGTTGCTTCAGGCGTTGGTGATAGCGCATGAGCGGCGCCGCCAGCGGATGAAACGGTTCGACATCGTCGGCAGGCGTGTAACAGGTCGCGTGGCCACCGTGCGCTTGCGCGATGTTGCGAATTTCGGCGGCGCTCGCATCGCTCCTGAGCAAGCGTTGTGCGCCGCCCCAGTCGATCAGCACATCGCCGGGCCATGCGACGAGCGGCGTATTGTTCGGCAACGATACGCGCCAGAGCGCGCGCGTATCGTTGGTATCGTCGAAAAAGGCGAGACGATGTTCGCGCAGCGACGCCCAGAACGACGTCTCCGATGCTTCGCCGCCCACCCGGTCCGCTGCTGCGCGCACGGAAACTTCGCCGCCTTCGAGTCGCACGTGAAGACGTCCATCGATGTAGCACGCGCCGCTGACGGGCAATGCGGCCCTGCGCCATACGGAAAGCTCACTCATGGCTTCGCTCGCGTCCATCGCGATGCTCACGCATGCCAACGCGCGTGGCTTCGGTAATACCTTCAGCGACACCTCGGTAAGGAGCCCGAGGCATCCGAAACTGCCTGCCATCAAGCGCGACACGTCGTAGCCCGCGACGTTTTTCATGACCTGTCCGCCAAAGCGCACATGCTGCCCTTCACCGGTCACGACACGACAGCCCAGCACAAAGTCCCGCAATGAACCGGCCCACGGGCGGCGTGGGCCAGACAAGCCGCTCGCCACTGCACCACCGACTGTCGCCGTGCCGTCGAACGTCGGCGGCTCCGCGGGCAGCATCTGGTTTGCGTCGTTCAGAATTGCGACAATTTCCGTGAGCGGCGTGCCCGCGCGCGCCGTGATGACGAGTTCACTCGGGTCATACGTCACTACGCCCCGATGCGAGCGCGTGTCGATGTCGTCACCCACGACCGCGCGTCCCAGCGAATGCTTGCTGTCGCCGCCGCGTATGCGCAGCACGCGCTTATGGGCGAGCGCATGGCGCACTTGCTCGACGAGCTGTTTGCTGTTGTCGAGAGACAGAGGACCGTGTCGCATCAGAATCGCTCCAGTTCGGGATGAGGCAGCGCGCCGTGATGAATATGCATTGAACCGAATTCGGCGCAACGGTGGAGCGTCGGCACGTTCTTGCCGGGATTAAGCATGCCGGATGGATCGAAAGCGGACTTGAGCGCGTGGAAGAACGTCAGTTCGTCGCTGTTGAACTGCGCACACATCTGATTGATCTTTTCGCGTCCCACGCCGTGCTCGCCGGTGATGCTGCCGCCGACTTCTACGCACAGTTCGAGAATGCGCGCGCCGATGGCTTCGGCCCGCTCGGTCTCGCCGGGTGTGTTCGCGTCGAACAGAATCAGCGGGTGCATGTTGCCGTCGCCGGCGTGAAAAACGTTGGCGACGCGCAGGCCATATTGCACCGACAGATGCGCGATGCCGCGCAGCACGCGCGACAACTCGCGGCGCGGAATGGTGCCGTCCATGCAGTAGTAGTCCGGCGAGATGCGGCCGACAGCGGGGAACGCGTTCTTGCGTCCCGCCCAGAAACGCTGACGTTCGGCTTCGTCGGCGGCGAGGCGGATATCGGTTGCGCCGGCATCGCGCAGCAGCGACGCAACGCGCTCGCAGTCTTCGGCCACATCGGATTCGGCACCATCCACTTCGCAGAGCAACAGCGCTTCGGCCTCGACGGGATAACCCGCGTGAATGAAGTCCTCGGCTGCCCGGATCGCGAGGTTGTCCATCATTTCGAGGCCGCCTGGAATGACGCCCGCGCCGATGATGCCGGCCACAGCATCGCCCGCCTTTTCGATATCGTCGAAGCTTGCGAGCAAGACTTTCGCGCTTTGTGGCTTAGTGAGCAGCTTGACCGTGACTTCGGTGACGACGCCGAGCATGCCTTCCGAGCCCGTGATGAGCGCGAGTAAATCGAAGCCGGGCGAATCGAGTGCTTCGGCGCCGAGCGTGAGGCGGTCGCCTTCGATCGTCACGATATCCACGCTCAGAATGTTGTGGACGGTGAGGCCGTACTTCAGGCAATGCACGCCGCCCGCGTTCTCCGCGACATTGCCGCCGATCGAACACGCAATCTGCGACGACGGATCGGGCGCGTAATACAGGCCATGTGGTGCGGCTGCCTGAGAGATCGCGAGATTGCGGACGCCGGGTTGCACGCGTGCTGTACCCGCTTCCGGATCGATGGCAAGAATGCGGTTGAAGCGCGACATCACGAGCAAGATGCCTTTTTCGAGTGGCAGCGCGCCGCCAGACAAGCCCGTGCCAGCGCCACGCGCCACCACCGGCACACCGCGTTCGTTCGCGTAGCGCAGGATCGCTTCGACCTCGTCGAACGACACCGGCAGCGCGACGAGCATCGGCGTGATCCGATAAGCCGACAGGCCGTCGCACTCGAATGGCCGCAGGTCTTCGGTCGCATGCAGCAGTTTGAGCGCGGGCATCAGCCCCTGCAGCTCGCGCACGATCGTGGCTTTGTCATGCGTGAGCAGCGGGCCGTCTACGTGCTCGTCATAGGCATAGGTCATTTGCGTCTCTGGTTCGAGGGCATCGATGCGGTGCCGCGTTTTCTTTGCATTTTGCCTGCCGGATTCAGCTTGTCGAACCGATTGTTCACTGGTATTACCAGTTTTTGAGATGTAGGTCCGATCTAAACGACGCAACTCGTTGTAAAGTCGGCTTAATGTAAAACGCAGGATTCTGCGAGTGCGGGAAAAGTCACTGGTAATACCAGCAAGGAAGGGTGAGCCGTGAACACGGATGCAAAGCGGCACTTGGCTGACGTTGTCGTCGAGCGCATCGAGCAACTCATTGTCGATGGTGTGGTTCGACAGGGACAAACGCTTCCGTCGGAGCGGCGTCTGACGGAAAAGCTGGGCGTGTCGCGAACGGCGTTGCGGGAGGGACTGAAGATCTTGCGCGCGCGCGGCGTAATCGACACGGCGCATGGGAAGGGTTCGTTCGTCGCCCAACTTACCGCGGAACCCACGCAGGCGCCGATGCTGCAATTGCTGTGCTCACAACCGCGCACGCTCTACGATCTGCTGGAGGTGCGCGAAATGCTCGAAGCCGAATCCGCACGGCTCGCTGCGTTGCGTGCAACGCCCGCCGATCACATTCTGATCAGACGGCGGTATGAGGACATGAGCGGCGCAAACGCGACGGACACCCATGCGTCTAAACATGCGCAGTTGGATCACGCGTTTCATCAGGCAATTTGCGAGGCTTCGCACAATCCAGTTCTCGTGCACACACTCGGCATGTTGAACGACCTGATGCTGAGTTCCGTGTTCGCATCGGTGAATAACCTTTATCACCGTCAACCGCAGAAGCGCGAGATCGATCGTCAGCATGCGAAGCTCTACAACGCGATCATAGGCCGCCGACCGGAGCAGGCCCGGCGCGCAGCGGAACAGCACATCAAGAGCGTGCGCGAGAGTCTTTCTGAAATCGAGCAGGAGGAGCGGCGTCTGGTACGCTCGACGTTGCGTCTGGAAGGTTGGGATTGACACTGTTTTCTCCTGGCAATTTCAAACCAGATCAATCGCCAGCAGCGCTGATTCTTTCTCTTCGCCCCAAGCAGGACATCCCAAATGAGTCGCGAGATTCCGATAAACACGTTCGTAAGTAATTCGAAGGTGTTTTGTATCATCTAGGACTAATTCTGCGTACGATTATCTCGGTGAGACCTCGACAAGCCGCTCAGCTGGTCGGGGTTTTCCCTTCGCCACTATCGCGCTGTACCCATACGCGTCACTTCAATGGGCCTTGGGGCCGGCATCATCGATTCCCCGAGCGCCTTGACTGACGTGGCTTCCGGCCTTCTCTTCGTCCGCATCGTTCAACGTGGTGCATTTCTGATAAGCAACGCTTATCTCGCCAAATCATGCATAGCGATTGGACTGCCCCAATTTGTCGAAGGACGATCATCTCGGGATGCATCTAGGCGACAAATAGTCAAGCTAAGCATGCAGATCCTTAATTGCGTGGTTTCAAGCACAACACATTGCAGTGCTGCGCGGCCAGCCAGAACAGGAACTTTCGGACCTGCCAATCGAGATTGTAGGTATTCACGGAAACGATGGAGGAGTGGGGTGATGGATATGAATATGCAAGACGTGAGTTTGGCGGCGCCAACATCCAGGAAGAAGCTGACCGGCAACATGGGGCCGATCGGCCTCGCGCTGATGGTCCTCGCATTCTCGGCGCCGCTTACGACGGTATCGGGCTATATACCTTTCGCGCTGATGTTCGGTGGTGTAGCGAGTCCGTTGCTGTTTTGCGTTACGACTGTCGTGCTGCTGCTCTTTTCAGTCGGCTATGTCACGCTAAATAACATCGTGAAGCGGCCCGGCGATTTTTATGCATTCGTGAGCTTCGGCATCGGCAAATCGACGGGCCTCGGCTCCGGAATTCTGGCGGCCGTGTCATACTTTTTGCTGTTGGCAGGCGTCACGTCGTTCTTCGGCGTTTCGTGCTCCGATCTGATACACGAACTGTCCGGCGCGACGGTTCCGTGGTACGTGCCGACCATCGGCTGCTGGCTGGTCGTCAGCATTCTCGGCTATCTGCACGTCGAACTGTCGGCGAAGGTGCTGACGTGGATCATGTTGCTGGAAATCGTGGTCTGTCTTGCGTTCTCGTTCTTCGTGTTTGTCAAGGGCGGTGGTGGCGATATTTCGGCCACTGCGCCGTTCTCGCCGAGCGAGCTTTCGAAGAGTCAGAGCGTGCCGTTTTCAATTCTGTTCATCGTTGGCTTCTTCATGGGATTTGAAGCGACCGCGCTGTTCCGTGACGAGGTGCGCCTACCCGATCGGACCATTCCTGTAGCGACGTACGGCGCGGTAATCTTCATCGGCGTGGTGTACACGATCTGCGCGTACGCACTCATTCTGTCCTATGGCAGCCATACGGCTGATGTCGCAACAAAGACGCCCGCCGCGATGTTCCCCGATGCGTTTGCACGCTTCGTCAGTGGCCGTCTGCACACGCTCGTTTCGGGTCTGGTGTTGATCTCTGCGTTCGCGTCCGCGTTGTCGACCCAGAACGTTCTCGCGCGCTATATGCACAACCTCGGCACCGACGGTGCGTTGCCGCGCTTCCTCGGCAAGGTGCACGCGAAACACGAGTCGCCTTACCTTGCTTCGCTGACGGTGTCGATCATGGTGCTGTGCGTGCTCGTGCCATTCATCGCACTCGGCGCGAAACCCGACCTCCTGTACGGTCAGTTGTCGGGCGTGGGCACCGCCGGCATTGTTTTTCTGATGGCCGTGGTCAGCATCTCGTCGCTCGTATGGTATGTGCGTAGCGGCAAGGCGCAGGGCGTGAACGTGTTCAAGTCTTTCGTCGCGCCAGCGATTTCTTCGCTGTTCTTCATCGCGCTGGTGGTCCTGATCGCCGCTCACTTCGATGTGCTGGCAGGCGGCGATCCGGGCCAATATGTGTGGATGTTCTATTGCCTGATCGGCGTTCAGGTGTTCGGGATCGTGCTCGCGCAATACTTCAAGCGCGCCAAGCCGGAAGTGTTCGAGCGACTCGGGCGCAGCCACAAAGACTGAGCTTGTTCGAAGCAGGCAGTTGGATAGAGACGCAGTCGGCGATATGTTCGCTGGCTGCGTTCTGCTTCGATGAAGGCCCCCCGCGAGCACGCTTGCTATTCGCACGACCTCGTGCGCGTTTCTCATCCTTTCGGTGGACGCGACGCAACCTTGCCGTCGATATGCTAAGTCATAACATGCAGATTCGAGCTTCGATAAGTCGTATGGTCGGGATGGAGGGCGTCATGGAACAGTTGAGAGTGTCGTTGCGGGCGGTCGTTGAAAAATGGTTGGGCGCTGCCGCCCACAAATCGGCCCGCGTTTCTCGTCTGAGCGATGCTCACTCGCGACGGTACGTGCGCGTCGTGCTGCTGAACTCGCCGGACGACGAGGGTATGTTCTTCTTTCGCCATCACGATGGCTCGTGGCGCGTGTTTCCCCCGGATCCCAGGAACATACAGATGAGCTTCTCGATGTATGTCTCGTGAAATTGTGGATTTCCTCGTATTGAATCTCAGTGCAGAGGCTGACTCAACAGGACACCGCCGCTGTAACGAAGTCGCGGAGGTTCGGAGGATTCTTATGCGAGCGACGTCAAGAAGTGCATGTTAAAAGGTGCTTGATCATGAGAAAGTCATCACGGCGATTATCCGATCAACGTTCGTCGGTCGATTCGACTGGAGCCCTTAACTGCCCTCCCGATCCTAGTACTGGATTCCGCGGGGGAGTGACGAATGGGGTTCAGTATCCCGCATTCTTCAGTCTCGGGCAGGTGGTGGCGTACCTGAACTTTGATACCTGCAGCGGCGAATCAAATTCGAGCGAGTCTGCCAAACCAGATGACAGTTGGAGTTCGCGTCGTTGATTGTGTCCGTCTGCAGGCACGACCAACGACATTTTTTTCGCCGCTTCTCTGTCAAGGGGTATCCGTCCTTTTCGTGCCAAAAGTGGCGGTAAGACAAGAAAACAGCCGAAATATCAGGGACTTGTGTTTTCGCATGTCGCGCGCGAAATCCCATCGGCTGCAAAGCCTTGTTGCAAGCGGCTCGGCACCCTGTAGCCGCCAGATTTCGCACAAAAAGTACGCTTACCCCGTCTCAAGACGAAAAAGCTGGAAGCGTACCCACTCAGTTGCTCATATGCGTAACACCATTCCTGTGCCGTACAACGCCGTTCCGGCATCGTGACCGATGATTCCGGAAGCCCTCCGAAATCGGTCACGTTCGCCCGGAATGGCCGTCACGCTCATCCGGAATCGTCGGTCACGATGCTCCGGAATACCCACAAAAGCAGATGCAGGTGGAGAACGGCGCAGGCTGGGCAACCGTTTTTACACGGACAAGGGGGGAACAAAATTATGCAAACCAACGGGTCGACATCAAGCCTTTTTCGCAAAATACTTAATTTGACATAAAAGAAATCAGCATTTAATTCGCATTCCTATTTTAATGGGGCGAAGTGATGCCGGCTTCAAAGCCCCGGACATATGAGACCTGTAGCTCGTCTGCATGGACGCCAGCCCGGATGTCAATGAGCTTGGTGGCCAGGCGCAGTACGCTAATTCACCCTGCGCCGGCGCCAGGCACGGACTCTTCTGTGGGGGCCAGCCCAGGAATGTTTCGCTTTCGTATGCGGGAGTCATGCGTTGATGACTTCACCGAGCGCGTCGATCATGGATGGCGTGTCTCCATCCCGGTCGCCCGCCCGAAGACGCTTGACGCCGGTCCGGCGCTCCTCGCCCCCGGCAAGCGCTTGCAGACCCTGTCACAATAGCAGTAGTTGTTCCGCCGATCCCCACGTACGCCATTGCATGTTAGTCGTGCTGCCCGTCGCCGCCAAAGTGCAACGAACAGTGCCGCAGACGACAAGCGGAACCCATCCTCCCAGCGATCGTGGGAAGAACCATTACAGCAGGCGCGTCATGGCACACGAGCGATGCGAACACTGTGGTAACCAGACCCCGCCTTGGGACGCCATACACTGCGGCTCCAGCGGCGGCAGCTATGAGTTGCTTTGCACTCTTTGCTTCAATGCGAGGATTGCCAGGTCCACCGGACTCTCCGACTTCGAAAACGTCCGGTTTGATCCCATCCGGATGATCGATTGCCTCGGGGAGTCCCATCAGTTCCATTTTCAGCTCCGGCTCCTGTGCGACCGGGTTGCTCTGGATGCTTTCGAGCTTTGCGGAGAATTGCCGACCGGCTACCGGTTCCAGCTGATCGGCGAGGCCGACGACGATGCGTTCGTGCTGCTTGGGCGTCTCGTTGAAAAGGTTCGTCGTGCACTGTCGGTCCGGCACATCGATTTCCGTGAGCACCAGATCATTGACAGCACGGTGCGCGGTCGCATCGAATGGGATGAGTCGCAGGCGGGAGACTTGCCACTCGTGGTGGTCGACGGCAAGGAGGTCTCGTGGGATGATCTTGGGCGAATGCTCATGAGCATGGAAGGATGGCAGTTCCGGCTCGATCTCGCTGACCCGAGCGAAGAGCTTTGAGTCGCGGTGCAAATGCGGCGAAACGGGCGGCCAACCCCCGCCCCGTAGCGGTGCCAACCTGGCCGCTCGGACGTTACAACACTACCGGTGTAGAGCCATGGTCGCAGTCACGTACGACGATCTTTCCACGGCGTTCGATTTCGTCAGCTACGCGGCGCCAGCGGAGCATAACGCGTATGTCTCGCTCGATACGGGCAAAGTCTATTGGACTTGCGATGCCAGCGACGCATTCAACGAGGAGACTCCTGCCGACCTCGAAACCTCAGATCGCTACCTTGCGATACCGCACAGGAACGAGCTCCATCTCGGAAGAAGTCTCGCATTGCGTTTTATCGCGCAAGAGTTGCCTGCATGTTACGACAAGGTCGATGCATTATTCCGACGGCAAGGGGCGTATGCGCGTTTCAAGGATTTGCTGGAGCGTGAAGGCGTTCTCGAGCGCTGGTATTCGTATGAAGCCGATTCTGTCGAAAGCGCGCTGAAGCAATGGTGCGCCGAAAACGGGCTCGAGCTCGTGGAGACTTGACGGGCGCCGTAGCCTAGGCTGTTTGAAAGCTCAGCAGACCTGAGGCGCGAGCCTACAGCGACAAGCACGCCTGGCCGGCAATGGCTGGAGTGGTCGAGCAGCTGGCGGTCCGGGGACCGTCGGTCGTCTCCACAAATGATTTCAATCTGCTGCCGAACCCGAGTCATCCGGAGTTGGCCGGCGTCAAGGTCATCAACGCCGAACCCTTTACGCTGGATCCGCGGCTGTTTAATCAGGCGACGCGATGAGCCCGATGTCGATTGCCGGCGCATGAACCATGCATCCGTAAGCAAACGTCAGAATCTGCGGCTTCGCGTAGCATGTGTCGGCAGTTACCGTGTCCTGGGTCGCTGGTGATGGGCGCGCTACCGTGGATTTTTGATCAATTGCGCCTTCCGAAAGGCAGAAGACTGTGGAATGGATGCCGAACTATGATGGACATCGGCGCGGAGTGCGTCACAGCCCTGCTGATTGAGGCGGCAACGAAATGAGGAGCAGGACATGAGCATGCCTGCAGTCGGTTCGTCGTTGTGGATCGAAGCTGAAGTCCGGCGCTATCTGACAAGAGGCGACTACGACGGCTTCTTTGCGGGCTGGCCGGGACACACAGTGGTTGATATCGCGACGGGCGCCACGCAACGGCTCCGTGCCGCGCTTGTGGAAGCCACACTGCGTCGGGCACGTGGTTTCGAGCGGTCGGCGCCCTTGCCGGAGCCGATTGATCCATGGCTGCGCGATAAGCTCAGCCCCATGGTGCATGGACTATTCACCGGGCACGAACGTGATTGCGTGCTCGACGCGCTCGCAAAGGGGATCGTCTTCGTCACACCGCTCAATATCGTCGACGTGCTCACCAGGGAACCGTGGCTGTCCACCGCATGGCGCCTTGCGAATCTTTATCTGGATAGCCTGGGCGCGCAGCGGCTCGGCTCGCAGGCCGACGAACTGGTCGGATTAAGCCAGGACGCCACGTGCTACGTGTCGCTCGCGTACTTCGACCAGACCGATCCGTTTGCAAATTACGTCGTGCATGAGGCGGCACACGTACTGCACAATTGTCGCCGCACAGCGATCGGTCTGCCTGAGCGCCGTCACTGTCCAACGCCGCTCGACATCGCTTTCCCTCATCGAGAGACCTTTGCTTACGCGTGTGAGGCCTACAGCCGCATTTTTGCGATGGCGGAGGATGGCGAGTCCCGAAAGGCGGCGCTCGAACGGCACAAGGCGTCGGAGTTGCCGCCGGATGAGCGCGTCGATCACGGAACATACCTGGCGATCCTGGCGGAGGCAGTTCGCACGCGCAATGGCTGGCGATGCATCGCGAAGCGGTGTGCGCCGTAATAACGGGTTCAGAAGGTTGCCGAATCCGGGATCTGCGCGTGGCAGAGTGCGCTGCCCGGCAATCGGAGGCGAGCGGGCGAGGGCGGGAATCGCGTTCAGGATTGGGGAGGTTCGACACGAAAGCGGGCTTGTAGCGTCGTCTCGATTCCGCGCACGAAGGCGATGGTCATACAAGGCACGTCAACCTGCCGCTCTCGGCACAAGACAGAAACTGCGCACAGATGGACGTCGGGGACTGGGGAACAACGACAGAACAAGGCTGGATGCCCATGAAACCAGGAGGCTAGTGCGATGGCAGCACCGAGTTTTGTCTATACGATCTCCTGTGTCGCAAAGATGCTCGGAGAGTCGGAGGACTGGCTGGACGAACTGGCGACTATGAACCTTGAGCCGGAGGACGGGTGTCTCGGGATCATCGACGAACTGGACGTCCCCGCTGAACAGCTGGTTTCGGTAACCGCGTTCACGGATGCTGGTATCGAGGCGCTCAGGGAACTGGTTGCTGAAGCGAAGCGGCAGTCTGGCGCGACGGGCAGCGCAGGTGGATAGGCGTGGATCAGAAGGGTGCGCCTTCTGCACCGGGAGATCCAAAAGAGCCTACTCGTGGGGGCTCGACAAGCACGAGACGCATACAAGCCCCGGCAGACAGGGGCGCCATCACAGTTACCGCGTATCGGGCAGCCGCCCCGTGCCGATCACTGCGCCCGTGGCCAGATCGGATTGCGGAGGCGGCAACGGGTTGGCGAAATTCGTGACAGCGTTGCCGCCACGGCCCCATGCAGGCGTTTCGAGCTGTGCGACGAGATATGGAGCTCGACCAGCCGTGTTCGAGCGGCTCGGCGGCGTGCCAGTCGCGTTGAACGGGGTTCTTGACTTTGTCTGGCATGGTGCAAAGGTGGAACCAGGGCAATTGTGCAACAAGCTGCTGCACAAATTCCGGGTCCGGCCATGCCTGGAGCGAGCGCACGCATGTATTTCAGTTCGCGTGGCGAGAAACCCGCATATCCGCAAGGCGGCCTTCAGGTCACGCGCAAGCTGGACGACGACGCCGGCTCCCCATCCCTGGTTCTGCTGACGCACAAGAATATCGTGGCCGATCTGCCAGTACAGCTTGCTCAGCCCACGGTCGCACGCTCGACGAACTCCTTCAATGTGTACAGCCAGCGGCGGTAGTCTTCACTCCTTGATCCGGAACTTCCAGTGAGGCTGAATTTAGTCTATATTTGGTTTTCATTGGGAATTCGCTAAGGATCAGACATGAGGCTGGCAGATCACGTAAAGCCAATCAGTTACCTGAAAAGCGACGCGGCGCAGATCGTCAAGGATCTGACGGCGTCTGGCGAGCCGTTGCTGATCACGCAGAATGGCGAGGCGAAGCTCGTCGTTCAGGATGTGCGAAGCTATGAGGAGACCCAGCAGACGCTGGCGCTCCTCAAGATCCTGGCCTTGGGCCAGAAGGACATCGAGCAGGGGAAATTCAGGGACGCCGATGCGTTTCTTGCCGAGCTCGACGACCTTGATCGCAGGGAGCAGATCGGCTGATGGGGCAGGCGAGTTTGAAGCTGCGGATTCTCGACGATGCGCAGGAAGATACGAAGGATTTGCGCCGCTACATCCTCCGGAGTTTCGGTGCTGAGACCTGGAAGCAAACGTCCGCACAGCTGGCCGTCACCTTCGCCAATATCCGGCAGTTCCCGCAGAGCGGCTATGTTCCGGCGGAGCTTTCGGATTTCGGCGGTCTGAACTTCCGCGAAGCGTTGAGCGGGCAGAACCGGGTAATTTACGAGGTGCGCGACGACACGATTTACATTCACGTCGTCACCGACACGCGCCGCGATCTACGCACGCTGCTTCAGAAGCGACTACTGCGTTCACGCTAGCAGAACGGGCATCTCTGCGGGAACGGCACTCTGCCATTGCCCGGAGCGATCTCACCCGTTCCGCTCATCTACACTGTTCCTGCAAAAGCTCACCCACGCCGTTGGATATCGAGAAAATTCGCAACTAACCGTCTATCCCGCATCACCTGACCACAACTGAAAACCCTTGGCTGACAAGTGCGAGGGGGCGGTCTGGTGACCCTATCTCAGGATGGCCCGTCATCGAGGGCGATGGACATTCGCTGAAGCACCCTGTCCGACAGTGCTCGTGCCACTTCCAGCTTCTGGTAGATTGATCCCAGCGTGGCGTAATGCAAAACACATAAGGGACCGCGAATGCTACGGACGAGGTTCACCATGGAAATGCTTGATGGTGTGCCCGCCGTCTCGCCGGACGGACGCACTGTGATTTTCACGCTGCCGATTCGCGGCCGCGAGGTTGAAGCCGCCATTGCACGTGACGCACTTGAAGAATGTTTCTGGCTACCGTGCGGCGTCGACGAGACATGCACGCTGAAGACGTTCGAAAACGGTCGCAACCGCATTGTCGCGGTCGCCCAACGAAAGTTGCTTGCGCAGCCCAATGAGCCACTGCGGCTGGGCGTCAACGACTTCGTGACCCGGTAGCCGACCTTTGGCTGGCGATGCGTTTTGCGGCGGTATACGTCTGATAAATACAAAAAAGCACGATCGTTCAAATATTGATAAATTATGTTATGTCAAATTTATCCGCGCGAGCTTAGTCTGGCGGGAGGTCTCGCTGATTTGCATAAATTCGCTCCTGGCCCCCCGAGGGAAATCATTGTGCAGCAGTCTGCTGCACAAATTGTGCGGCGATCGTTGACGGGATTTCCGAGTCACTGATTCTGAAGTCTTCGCTGCATGGGAAGACTGGAAGGTTGCGAGGGCCACTCGTCTTTGAAACAACTCTCTGTACAACTTTTGGAAGCAATTTTGTTCCCGGTCAACCACCACGCCGAGTCTGGTGCCCCATCCGCGAGAACAAAAACAAGCAAACCAACGCTCGCACGCCCAATGTATTCATGCGACCCTGATTTTAATCCGTGACAACAACCTTGGTCCGCATGAGCTTTTCGATCACCCGATCCTGAAAACCGGTCGTGGGCGAACGCTGGGGAAACGGGACCACTGTCCGCGGCGATTGGGTAACAGCGACGATTCGCAACGCTTCAGGTTGTCTCAGATCCAAAGAGAGTTGCTTGCTTTGCACCCGCTGCCTTTCTTTCATTTTGTGCATACTCCGCGATAACCATTCGTTCGTGAGTCGGGACGTCGTCCAACGATACGGCAACCAATGGCCTTGCAGTGCGTCTGTCCAACGTGCGTAGTTTTCCATCCTCAGACTTACGTGTCAATCTCGTGCTGAAAAACGTCAACATGTTTTTCGGTGCGACCCCCGAATACTGAAGGAAGAGCACCTTCTTCGAGGCTTGGGACTCGTCATCCGATATTGCGTCGCGATGAAGATCCAGAGCCAAGCTCTTAGGGTATGGCTCAATGTACAGGACACGAGTAATTCCACTGGCCACAATATGCCGCGCGCAAGAATGGCAAGGGAACGTCGTGGCATACAACGTACCTCCAGCCAAGCCCGCCTTGTTGGCACGCGCCACGGAAACGATAGCGTCCATTTCGGCGTGAACCGCACGCGAATATTCGATAAGGGAGCGCACATCGGTTTCCTTAAGTGCCTCGATCACGTTGCCAAACAGCGCGGGGCTACTGATCAATTGCCGTTCCAGAAGCTTCTCGGCGATCTGTTGGTACAAGCGGCTCTTCTTGTCATCGTTGTGACAGCAATGACCACTCCACTTGAAGCACCGGTGATCGTTTTCGCTGTCGTCTTCGCTATACAGGCCGCCGGTAAATTTGGGCACGTCGTTGCGCCCCAGTCCTATCAATTCGCCCGCAGGGCTGACGATCGCCGCACCGACTTGCCGCGACAGACAGGCTGACTTGGAGCCTTCCGCATGCGCCGCAGCCATCGATGATTCGTCGCTGATCGGTGTATGTACAGGGTATCCAAATAATATCTCGACATACCTCGTCAGCGCCGCTCGTAATGTTTGGTTATTGGCTTTGTCATTTCGAACAAAGAAGTCGGCTTCATGGAAAACGTCTCGTACGTTTTGCCCATATTGGTGAGCTTCCCTGTAGTCTCTGTTTATGATCGCCTGGAGGTCGTCTCTGCCCAGCCTACGGTCGTGCTCGAGACGTTCCTTTCTTACGGATTCCGGAGCAAAAACACCGAACAGCCAGAACATTTCTCCATATGTGTCACGGAGAAGGGTAAGTTCCTCAGGATTCTTCAAAGAGTCGATTATATGTACCCGGCGCAGACTCAGCGGCACCTCTCCTCCGTCGGCGCTCTTCCCAAAACCGTCTTGCTCTCGCTCGGCAGCTATAGCTTCAACTGCCTTGGCTGCAAGATACCCGTGTCCGCACTCTTCACGAAGGCGATCCCCGATTCGTTGGAGTTCCGTGATACGGTCAGCAGCGTCTACTCCTTGGTTGATTTTTTCGCCGACCACAGACGCATGCGAAGCGATAAAGGAACTCAATCGGTAGTAGCTGACGTTGTAGCCGTAGTCATTCTCCAGAATCGTTCCAATTAGCTCGCCCGCTGTTGTGCAACCAGATCCAACAGGTCCGACCAAAGCGATTACCAGTTCTTCAGTAATTCTCGACTTTAGCTTTGGTAGCGATTGGTTGGAATGGGCGT
Source organism: Paraburkholderia dipogonis (assembly GCF_042680985.1). Lineage (NCBI taxonomy): Bacteria > Pseudomonadati > Pseudomonadota > Betaproteobacteria > Burkholderiales > Burkholderiaceae > Paraburkholderia > Paraburkholderia dipogonis. The sequence continues at coordinate 148,537 of NZ_JBHUFR010000027.1, forward strand.
CTGTGACGACTTGGATGGGAATGCGCGTAGAGAGTGGTTGAGCGCTCATTTTTTTCTTGATTCGAGTATTCGCTGCGCTCGATTCTCCCACGAAAAGCGTTGTACAAGTGTGTCGTCCAACGCAACAAGTTCGCGCGTTATGCGCTTCGCATAACGCGCCCCTCGTCTCTGTGCCAAGGAACGTAAACAGGCCACAACGGGCCGCTTACTTTGGCGGAGGTGCCACTGAACCTGATTGTGCCTCATTGAACTCGACAATCAAGTCCTAGTCTCCCCCACCGTTTCAGACGATAAAATGTCAGCCCGTCGGCAAACGAGATTTTTACATCGTCGCCCAACTCCTCTAACTGGCGTTTCAGATCACCAACCGTCAGTTCACTCATGTCGTCGCCCGGTTGAAGTGCTTGATTGGAAGATATCCACAGGCTGGAGAGTAGCACCCATCGGCTCGTTTTCGGCCTTTGATAGGCGTGGAGCGCTGGCCGCTGACACCATGTCAAGCTGACCAGTCGCCGCGCCCCAAGTTGGCATTTCTTTCGGAAACGAAAGGCAAGAGAATGACGGGTCGCGCGCGAAATACCCGATCTGCTGCGGCCCGATCAACCCGACACGCATCAAAAACCGTCTCCGAGTTCTCGCCCTTCGCCGGCGACCGTACCCGATAGTGGTCGAGCATCAGGCGGCGAGGAAACTTATCCCCCGCGCCTTCGTTCCTAACCATCATCGCTGAACTGTGCGCCGCAAGCACACAACGCTGCCAAGGATCACGACCGCAAGAGACATAGTCAGATGACTTAGCCCTCTTCGTGCAACAACAATGATTGGGACGGAACCAAATCGCGGAAAAGTCCAGCGAACTCGTTCGGTCGACGAACGCCAACGCGCGAAGGGCCCTGCTCTTGCCACATGCGCGCAGCGGCCGGCCGCAAGCTGCCGCTTCCTCCAGATCATCGGTCCCGGAAAAGTCGTGATCCGATATAATCTCGCCAGTTGCCTCTGGGGCATCGACAGCCCCAAGCCGTCTATCCCGGAAGAGATCTTTCGGTACCACTTTCCCTCGGCGATGAAAGTGTGTTGATCTTTCCCGCCAAGCAAAAATCGTCGCACTTTGAGTCCGCAGCGCATATTGCCGACTTACACGCAGACATGCGTGCGGAATCGCAGAAACGAGGAGATGTACTCCGGTGGTGACCCTGAATCGGCAGCCAGAAAGCGGTCGCAAATTTGCCCCGAGAGTGGAAGTCCTCGGAGCGTTCGGCGCGGGCAAGACGACATTGGCAAGCAGCCTTCGAAAAGAGGGTGTTTCTCTTCTGCTTGAGCAGCACGAGCACAATATCTTCTGGCACAACCCTGCGGCAAATATGGCGGTTGGCGCCCTCGCGTACGACGTCTCCTTTTTGCTGCAACATCACTACTTAGTCGCCTCCGATCTCAACGATGATGCGACGAGACTAGGGATTTGTGATTGGTCCTTCGTTACAGACGATCTGTGGGCAAGCTTGCGACAAGCCGATGAAGAGCTCGCTGTCTATCGCGCGATTCGCGAATCGCTCACGCGTGCATACGGCGGTCCCGTAGGGTATCTTTATCTCAATCTGCCAGCAACGACCGTCGTTGGCCGTCAGCGAGCAAGAAACCGAGCGAACGAGAACATTTCGGATGAAGACATCAGCGTTGCCACCCAGCGGCTGAGGCAGTTGGTGGGTCTCCTTCCAAGCGAGAAGGTGCTTCACGTGGGAGAGAGTCCGGACGTATCGGAGATCCATCGGCAGATCGATCAGTGGCTCGCGGAGGCGACGTGAGCACTGACGATCTTAATTCCGAGGATTTGCTCAAGCGTTATAAGGTGCCAGGCCAGAACATATTTCTGATCGGTACCTTCGACGCCGGCGTTACCGTTCTAGACCAACAAGTTCGAGCGCTAAATCTGGTGTGGGCGTTGGTGGAGCAGGACTTCCTCCAATACCACCGCCAATCAAACGTCGCTGGTCCCGCTGGTCGCCCTCAACGAGTTGCAATCGTCGGCGGCGGATTTGCCGGCCTTACGGCTGCAGCAGGCCTATTGCGCAAGGGAATCAACGCCGACATCACGCTTTTTGAGCAACGCGATACGCTCCTTCCCCTACAGCAGGGAAGCGATTCCCGGTGGTTACACCCCCATATCTATGACTGGCCCAAGGTTGGAAGCCTGTCGGGCGCTGCCCTGCTTCCCGTCTTGAACTGGACGGCAGCACGCGCATCCGACGTTGTCGTCCAGATTCTCGGAGAATGGAAAGCAACGTATAGAGAATGGCACGGTACTTCTGAGAACAAGTTTCGACTGTATTGCAATGCACGCCATGTTCAAGTGCACGAGACTGGCACAGATCGGAATCAACTTCGTATTGAATGGGTAGGCGAACAGCGTAGTCCAGAAGATGGAATCACGGCAGTGCCGTTGAACGGCTCGCCTTCGGCGACTTACCACACTGTGACAACGGGAAGCTCCGAAGAGTTTGACATTGTGTTGCTCGCCGTCGGATTTGGTACCGAGCGAGACACGGAGCAGTCTTACTGGCGCAATGAAACATACGCGCAGCCAAGTCTGGACAGCCAGCGCCACACGTATGTCGTATCTGGTCAAGGCGACGGTGCCATGATGGATCTCTTGCGCCTGCGCGTTTCCCAATTTCGACAAGACCGCATTCTTGGAGAGATATTTGAAGGTAAAAAGCAACTTGTGGATGCGTTGCAAGAGATTCAAGCTCTGCACACTGGTTTAAATGCGGCACCGGGCTTGTTCAACGCCCTCGAAGTTCTTAGCGATCGACACCCCGACGAATTTGCTACCGTACGCGACCGGATGTCGCGAAGGCTACGTCGCGACACCGAGGTCATACTCAGCCTTCAGGTCAAAAAGTTCTCTGAGCTGTTTGATCCGGCCACACGCAGAATTTCCTTCCAAAATCGCGTATTGGTTTACCTTCTTTACAAGTGCGGGGGGTTTTTCCCATCCTCTCGGGGAACTGATGAATTGGAGCGCGACAGCGAACTCATCGCTGAGCGAGTTGTGCGCCGTCATGGGACTCGTCGGGATGAAATGCTGAAGGACGTTCTGTCTGAGTATCTTTACAAACTGATCTCGAGCGCGCGCACGGAGAAAGATGCAAATTACTTTCTTCAGCCTCACGCCCCCGCTTGGCGTGGCGGATACTTCGGTTTTCCTGGGCGAGAGCTTGATGCAGTTCATCTTCCGGAAACGACAAAATCGTCGTGGAAGAAAGAGTACTTGCCGGGACCGACAGCACTCATGGCGACAGCCTTCTGCGCGAGTCTATCTGGAGTACTCGCCGCGGGTCATTCGAGCGATTTCAGACTCAGAGTTGTTCTGCATCGGGTCGTATCGTTCGGCGGACGAGAGGTTCTGCAGCAGGCGTGCGACTATCAGGGCGTGGCGTTGTCTCACGCAGACAAATCCGGCGTTGCGCGTACATTTCCGACCCATGTCGGGACAATAGGCTTAGCCTTCGGTACTCGACAAATTATCCGGTCACGCAAAAAAGTATCACCGACCGAATTACGACTTTATATGAAGTCGCCTGCTAGAGCTCTTAACGAGGCGAGTCGGGACATGTCGCCATCCGTCACCTTCGTATTGGCAATTCCCATCGTCGAGCCGCCCGAGCCCAACAGACACACTCCGCCCTCGTCAGTCGTCGGAGTTATCTATATCGACAGCCAACAGCCAGGCTACTTTATCAACAACAAGGTACTGTCTGGCATCGTCACAATGGCGGACGGATTTGTCAGCGGGCTACAAGTATTGAGTGAGAGTCGCCTTCAACGCCTAAGCAATATGGCACCTCCGGTGCTGTTTGCCCCGAACAAGATTGTCGCCGAAACTAACTCTCACCCGTTGTTCGATGCTACGGCTAAGAGGTTACTCGAGGAGGTAACTTCGATCGTCCCACCAATGACCGGCGGTCCATTTCAAATGAATTTCGACTACAGCGAATTCGTAGCACTGGAATAACAATGCCTAACACCACACATACGCTCAAGAGCTGGCCGCGTTTCTTTGAAGCTATTGTGCGCGGATCCAGGACGCATGAGTTAAGAAAGAATGACAGAGATTTCCACGTCGGAGACCGACTGACGTTACAAGAGTTCGATGTTTCCAGTGGCGCTTTCACGGGGCGCGAATGCATGGTCGAAGTCACATCGATGACATCGACTTTGGAACCCTGTGCTGTATCGGCTCAAGCCCTGCATCAGGACTACTGCATTCTCAGCATAAGACTGGTCTCGCCCTCTCCGTGACCGCACCATTGCTTAACTATTACCTGTGGGCGCGTTGACATAGCGCTCGCCAGCAGCATCCCCCTCTTTGCACTTCGTTAATGCGACGCGTCAAGCAATCTCTTCGGATGTCGTGACACCCATGACGCTTCTCGTGTTCGTCGGCCTTCGGTACTCGGGGTATTCGTCATTTTGACGCCAAAACTGACGGTAGCAGAGTGCAGAGCGGCCTGTGACGCTCGGCGACCAACATGCTATCGGAACGGTGTATTAGGCACTTTGCGATGGTCATGTGCGACTTCCATCGGAAAGCGTGGACTGGCAACCGACGGCAGCGGCAGTGCGCTGCACCCGTCACCGTGCCATCGGGCGTAACGTTGACATGCACAAACCCCTGATCGTCATTCCCATTGTACTTCCCATCGAATACACCGTCGGGTCGATACGCATCGTGTCTTCATGTCTAGGTCGAGGCCCATCGAACCTCAAAAAAAATCGTCACACCATCGTGCTCTACGCGTAGTACTTGAAATTGTGTCGCCATTTTTCGGGAGGTAGTCCCGGATTGGCGAGTAGAATCTCGCCGACCCTGTCAGAGTACTTGACGGTGATGGGCTGACCTTCGCCGAGCTGGCAGGCGTTGTAGTTTAGCTTCGTAAGGCCCAGGATGTCTTTGGCAACCTGCACAATATCGGCGTCGCCGTGCTGAATGCTGATCGCCAATGGAACAGGCACCTCGAACCCATCGTAGGTTGCGATCCGCGGCTTAAAACCATTCGTGAACAGTAGCCCGTATCGCTCTGACCGTTGCCAGAACACCCCACGTTGAACGGGATGCTGACCGCGCTTCGTCACGTTTGGGTGTTCGTCGTATCGATAGAGTCGCAGGCCGCCGCGGTCCTGACGGACGCGTATTACCGTCAGCTTGACGCCTGGCGGGCACGCGCGGAGAAAGCCAGCGTGTTCTTCCACGTCGATGCCCGAGCGGGTATGCAGGAAGATCTCCTTCAGAGTACGTCCATCCTCCTGCTTATACGTTTCGATTGTGCCGCGAAGTAGTGCCTCCGCCTTGTCGGGTGGCAGATGAAATTCGCCGCGCTCTTTTGAGTACCACGGGCCGAACTCTCCGACGAAAACTACACCATCTCCGCTGTCAAGAAACATCTGGGCGGCACAACATGCGTTACGACCGTCCTCCGTCAGCTTGTATGCAAGGCCAACGTAGCACACGCCTTCCCGCGCCCATGGTGTCTTCCACGGTTTGGCGCCACATTTATAGAAAACTGCCGTTCCAAAGTTCCATAGCCTGTCCGACAGAGGATTGGTGCCTGGCTCACCATTGCGGACCGATGGCACGATTCGCAGCGTCGACTCCTTGATGATCTGAACCGGCAACTCGTGCGCCATCATTCTCGCCTTCAACTGACGCCGAAAGTCGGGTGACAAGCCGCGAGCCTCTTCGAATTCGCCCATTTCTTCCAACACCTCAAGAACGGCCGGATCTTCGTCGTCGAACATGCGGACCTGACCGCTGTTACGATCGTCGATGGCTTTTTTGAGAAACTTCTCCTCCTGTTTGCTGCGTGCGCTATCGCTACGCTTCGCTAACGCAACGGATGATTTTGGTCGGCAGTTTTCGTACACCTCGTCGGGGACCACACAGACCGCGAGCGCCGGCCTCGCGTCGAGCTTCGAAAGCCGATCGGTTGGCTCAATATACAGTCCCGCCACCGCATAAGCGCGTTCGTATTTGTCAGCCTTACGCGAGGCGTCCGACAGACTGTCAGCGTCTACGAGGTAGCGCCGGACAGGATTCGGCCACCGTGCGCCGAACGCAACGTCAAACCCTGGAAATGGAGGCCACGCCCGGTGGCGCGCGGGATCAACACAGGCTGCGGGGGAATTCAATGCAGCGCACCAATCATTCCAGAGTTCGACTCCTTGAGGCGTGCCGATGACAATGTGGTCGGGCAATTGCGTGCGCGGCTCGGCTGGGCCAAAGAGTGCGAGACCATCATGCGGGTCTTCGGCCGTTTGGCCATGGCCGAATTGAAGCAGAGGCTCGCCAAGGAAGTGAAATACATCAGTCATGGCGCAGGAGCTCCTTTGGTCGAGGTTGACGCATCACCCTCGTCGTCATCGTCATCATCGTCTAGTCGCTCGCGGTATTGAGCGATCTCCTCTCCAATATCCGACAAGCCGGACAGTGCCAACACATCGAGCCCTATCGGACACACCCAACTGAGCGGCCGGGTCTGCATAATTACTGCCCGCTTCCCTTCACCTAACATGACCTGACCGGGCGAGGTCTCAAGCCCCTGAACGACGCCCAGCATGCGTGCGAGCCATTGCTGATTCCACCACGACCTTGTCACGACCTTGCGACGCCGACCGATCTCCAATCCCTCGAACAATTCGCCTTCGAGTGTCGTGACACGAACATAAACCTTGACGACCACGTTCCACGACCCATCAATGTCAAGCTGTGGACGAAAAATCGGTGCTAGCTGGTAGAGGAACCGTGACGCACGGTCCCCCCATCCTTTTGTGCGCTCGCCCGTAAGCTGCACATTTGTCGCGCGCCCGTCGACGTGACGTATAGCCTGGTTCCACACACCTGATTCGCGGTCGGGAAAATAAAAGACCTTGCGGTCCAAGCATAGTTTTAGCCCTTTCTGCGCGCACACCACCTGCAGACTACGCCAGGCAAGTTCCTTCACAAGATCTTGGGTTCGTTTGCCGTTTTGCTCCTTCACGTGTTGCCACAGGAACTCCGGCGTACGGGCCACCTTTATGGCGGAGATGGCGTTCTCCGGGGGCTGTGTGAAAGCAACAAGCCGGGTCGAGCTTAGCTCGACATATGCCCACCGAGCACGCAGATCGTTGGCCTGTTCTTCCGTAAGCGGCCTTCTAAGGTCGAAAACAAGCATCGACTCCGGAAGCTGAAGGGGAAACACGTTCGCATAGACTGGCTCAGGCTTCGCTATCGTCACCCGCGTCGGCAGGTAATCACGAAGAGCGATCTGGCGCCCTCGATCGCGGTCCAGCGTTGGCTTGACTCCCAGCGTACTCAGCCGGGCAAGAACCTGGTTCAGCCCGACGATCCATGAGCCAGCGAAGGTGGCCGGGACCAATCTTGCCAGCCGCGAAGGCACGCGTGCATCTGAAGCAACGGCTACAGTGCAAGGAAGCACGAAGTCCGACTTGCTCGAAGCGATCGTGCATCGTTCGGCAAAGATGCTATCCGACAGACTGGCAGTCGAAACCACGGGCAGATACTGGAGCGTGCGAGCCTCAAGCAACTGTTGGACAGTATCGTCGGCGTGCTCACCTACAAGAGGCGCGGTCCCGTGGCACCACGTCCGATATCCCGCAAGTGTCAAACGGCGGGCCAGCCAGGTGGCAAGAGCGTGATCTTCCTTCACATGATCAATCAGCAAGGTATCGCGGCTTTCAGCGATTGATTCGCCACCGCGTTGCGGAAAGAAAGGGGGCGCGAAGATGCTCGGGTGCTGCGCTATCAGATGACGCTGTGGACCAACGAGTTGCACGCGTAGTCGCTCAAGGTCAAACAGGTTGAGCGTCCAACCGTACGTGCCGCTAACAAACTCATGAGCGAAATCCTTGTCTGATGCAGACAACGCTTCCGTACAAACGAACACGAAGATATCTGGAGCATGATTTGTGTCATGAACCCGTTTGCAATCGCTACGGAGCTTTGCACGCCAGTCAGACCGGACCGTGTAGGCGAAGCTGATTTTGCGGCCTTGCCCGTCACTTCGGATGACGGCATCACGGCCTTCGTCGCCTGTCCCACCAAGCGGATCAATTTCTGGGTATCCCAGCCCCGCCAAAATGGCCGAGCTCAGTCGTTCAAAATCTCTGTAATCCGAGATGCGCTCGAGACAGTATGTTATCGGGTCGGCGGACATGACGAAGTGATGTAAGAAAGAACTGTCGCGCTGGGTATTTCTGAGTGTAGCGAGAATCTTGCCATAGCTAGAGCACTTAAAACCAATTGCGCGACGAACACATCGTCGTCGATATGCGACCTGCATCTAACTCCGGTGGTCACCTCTGGTCGTTTTTCGTGGTGATCGTCGACGCGGCCACTCGAATCAGTCTCCAAAGGCGCAGAAGAGGATGTCGTGCTCCTCCTCGAACACACGTTTGCACTAGGATTCCCGCTTCTTGCGTAAATTTTTTCCTGCCCCCTAGTGGAAAATCTTTGATGGGATTTCCGAATCGTCAATCGGAAATTTTTCTCTCGGCGAACCGCCGACCTATCTCGTTTGCGGCACTGGTCCGGCAGCATCCGCGCGATATTTGTGATGTGCAGCACATGTATGATACTTATGGTCCGCGCCAGGATGTCGTGACGGCGTCTGTCGGCTATGTTGCTGACCATAACCGCCCGGTCCATGAGGTACTGTTTGCAAAACGGCGCTCGTTGGAGGACGAGTACGAAGCCGGCTTCGTTGGGATGACCGTTGACCAGGTTGAGCTGGCCGCACTTCAGACCGTTCAGGCACGACTCCACTATGACCTTCCGCGGGCGCTGACCGAGGAGCGCCGTCAATTTCTCGCCTCGCTCGTAAGACTTGAACCCGACTGGTCATTGATGCCGTATGACCATCTACGCGACCTGCCGCCCATTCGCTGGAAGATCGAGAATCTTGTCAAGCTCAGGACACGCGACGCGCCCCGCCCCGCTTTGCTGATCAGGGCGCGTTCCTGGAGGAAGGCTTCGTGGCGCTCGATGACGGATTGCCTTGCAGGCGTGCTTCAGACCGACAACCGACAACTGTAGCCCGTAAACCAGGGTCGACCGATACCGGTGCGAGATTGTTCGCAATTCCGCTTTCGTTGTCACAGGCTGGTCGGGGATGCGGCCAATACAGATCAGTCGACGAGTCCGTGTGCTAGCAACGTCTTGCGCCGATCGCGACCTGCATGCCCTGATCCTTCGCGATTTGATCACGCGTCGCCTTCAGGCTCGACAAACCGGTCGCTAGCTGGCGGGGCAGTGGTCTGAATAACGATCTCCCCTTGGGAGCCAAGCCGCTAGGCGAAGTCGGTGCATAGGGCGTGACGAGCCCCGGACACGAGCGGGTGTTCGAGACTCAGTTCCGAAAAATCATCGAAAACAAGTTGCGTTTATATCGGCGACTGACCTCATTCGCGAACAGAGAGATGAGTTGTGTGTCCGCCTCAAGATCGACGTTGTACACATCTTGCTCGTTCTTTGATATTTTTTCGAACCCTTCAACGGTGATGTCGCCAATTTCATGAATCTTGCCTGACATTTCGCGTCTGCCCTCCGGAGTTTCCGCTTCCGGACCCAAGGACTTTCGAAGTGTGTCCATAACTGACGGAAGGTTTGCATTCTGCGCTACGGCGTTTGCCAACCTAGAGCGCTCGTCCAAAAGTTTGTTGACAGTGGCGATACGCTTGTTCTCAATCTCCAGGAAGCGATCATACGTCCCGGTAGCAAGCGCCACCTCCTCGTATTTCCGATAGAGCGCCGCTGTGCATGTATCCACTTTGATTTTTAGCTCATTCGACTCAGTGTTTAACTGGTTCGTAGCCTTCAGAAGTGATGTAGGCAGCACATAGTATTCAGGCGATAGTGTTTGCGGATCACCAGATGCCACATGATCGAACTCTTGAACCATAAGCGCGAAGGTGCTCGCTTGATCCGAGTGTTTGAGAAATTGCTGATTTTGTTCCGACCGACACTCGGTTTGCGCTTCGCGCATGGGCCGATAGAAGTCGATAACTAGATCCTTCCTTGAAGAAATATTGTCTTTATATGTTTCGAGCATTGCAGCAAACAGAAAAGAGCTGAAGAAGATGGGAAGGATGGCGACTGCGAGTTCCCGCATTACCGAATTCGCTGGGCTCGTCGAGGCGGTCACGGGACGCTGCTCGGGAGGAATCTCAGGTGGGTTTGTGGTCGACATTTTCTAGTCCGTCTTTTGGAATGGATTATTCTTGCAAGAAGTAACTATTTACTCCTTTAAGAACATTACGGCCGTAGTCTGAGTTTCTGTAGCCTCCGACGGCGAGAGCGTTATCAATTCCGTGCGCTAGATTGCGCGCTTCATACGTACCGCCCGGAGTGATCATCTCGATGCTATAAGCTTTGTTCGCCTAGAACGAACCAACGGACACTGATGTCGATGCAGCCTTGCTCGTCGACTTCCCGGTCGCGGAGGACGACGTGACAAGATTGTTGGCAGCGTGGGACTTGAGCGGTTTGGTCGCAGCGCGTTGCTGCGGTCGCTGGCTATCGTCAAAAAGCCCAAAGGGAGGGACTCGATACGAGACTGCTGGTCCACGTCGAGCTAAAGGCGCGGGCGTCATAAATCTCCGAGTTGTGACTGCTGACGACAGCGGTCGGCTTCTTCCGACGCGCCAGATACGCGGATGTCGAGCAGACGACTACACCTGCGGAAGCGCAGGTGAGTCCCCACAGTTTGCGCAACTGTGTCCAACGAGCGCCTTCTGCATGAAGCCGACACAGTGAGATGCGGTTTAAATAGTTCGCATCGGCCGCAAATTCAAGTATTAGCGCTTTTCGGTACGCCATCCGCCAACAAGCAATCCAAAGGGACATGCGCATTTCCGTGTGTCAGTAGTGCGACGTAGAGTTGCTCAGTTCCGATGATGACTGCGAGCAGCGGCGACTCGTCCGATGTCTCCCGCGAATGCTGCTGCCACTGCTTGACATCTACGCGGGACGGCGACGGGCACGTCTCAGGATGTGAATGCCACTCACCCAAATATCCAACCTCCCGACGCGACGCCTTCCACAACTCAATCGCCTGTTCCTGATGTCCGCAGCTTTCTCGGACAAACGATGTGCGAGTGCGCTTATCCGTCCGCAGAGGCTGCGTCGCGTGCACAACTTCGAAATGTTTGCCCCGGCGCCTGCCGAGCAATACGCCGCCCGCTTCCGTTTGGCCGGGGAGGAGTTGGCGATAGGCGTTAAAGGTCGCGATGACGGCTTCCGAAAATAGCACCATCACCCGCCGGTCAGGTGTCGCCCAAGAATCTACGTCCTGCATGCCGGGCAGGAGGCTTGTCGCTTTGCATCAACATCTTCACTACCAGGCCGAAGGCCAGTGTCAAGCACGCGGGTTCGAAGCCGAGGAGAGACGACTCCGTTTATCCAGTCGACCGTCATCTCCGCACCCAGACAGGCGGCCTGCATGGAGGCAGTAGCAGGAAACGGGACGTACAGGCTTTCGCATCCATGGCCTGCGAACCTCGCCGGCAAGTCGCCGTCAACGACGCGATAGATGGGAGTTCGGTCGACCGTTTTCAGGCAACGCACGCATGCAGCGCGTGGGGAGTCCCGCAGCAGCGCCCGCACTGCCGTCCCGGGCCCTTCAATCCACACGGAAAGCGAGGGACGAAATGCCGTGCCGGACAATCTTTGCGCTAGAAGATGTCCCAAAGCTTCCTCGCCTGTCGCGTCAATCACGAAATCTACCGCTGACAAATCAACATTCATCGCATCGGCCGGCAACGGACGGAAGGTGGCCGAGGGTGCACTTCGTGTCAGTTCCTCTGCGAGCGCTGCTGACTTGCTGTGGAATAGGTGATTCATCCCGAGCCGGTGTCGGCCTATGTTCTGAGGTAGGAGAATGTCGAAGTCCACCAGCGCGAGTTCGCCACCACCGGTACCCGCTCCCGCCTTTGCCAGGCTCTCAGCGAGATATCCACCTATAGTGCCGCATCCAATCAGTGCGATTCGCTTACCGGCAAGCGTTCGCCGCCCCGGCGTATTCCGCTGCGCAAGGTATGCATCGTCCATCCGGAAGCACGCCATTGGCAACACGGCGCTCTGGTAGGCCAGTTGCAACGGTGAGCATTTGTGAGTTTGTTTTTTCGCCTTGCGGTCGAACGCCACCGCGAAGGCGTATTTGAATTTTGGCGACTCAACCACACAAAGTACTCCGTTGGCGCCAGTCTTTGCCTCTGCGTGAATTACCGTCTCGAGCTTTTTGCGGGTCTGCCTGTCGAGCGCAGCTTGCCATCGCAACAAATCCGCTACCGTGCGGGGCGGCCATTGGTCTTGCATCGCACGGGGTGCCGCAGCCGTCACGACGCGACGCACGCTTACAGCGCGATTCTCGTCGACTGTCAGTCCGCAGGCCGTCAGCTTTACGATAGTCGCCGGTACGTTGTCCGTGACAGCAGTCATCGGACGGGCCCCGTCTGCGCTCTTGAGGACGACCGCACGAACTGGTCGATTCGAACCCTCGTCGAAGTCGAGAAGGCAAAAGCCTTCCGCTGGCCAGCACGCAAAAAATTCTTCCTCTAGGTCTGCGGTCAATTCGCCACGAAGTATTTGCCCGAGGACAAGCTGCGCCCGCTCAACGCAGGCAAGAACCTGTCCACCCTGGTCGAACACGTCGAGGGTTATGGAGGTCGACGCAGCGTAGCAAAGACTTCCCGATGCCGAGACATGAGGGGCGACCGGCTTGAGTGAATCGGGAATCGGAGTAAGGGAAATCCGCGGCAATGCCTGTCCGATAGGGTCGACGTCGAGTCTGACAGGATAGTCGACGCCGTCAACGTGCAGCGGACCTTCGAACGTATACCACCTGTCGAGGCTTCGCCCCCTGTACGTGAACCCTCGCGTCGCAAGCGAACGGGATATGCGGGCACCGCTCGTGTCGTCGGCGTTCATCCTGCCTGGTTCCGTCCCACCAGCGGCGATGCCGCGGCGCTCGCCGGAACCGCCAGAACAGTAGCTGCCGCTGTTGTCACCTTCACCCGCAGTGGAGCGTTCGGAAATCTCTGGCCGAACTGGTCGACTATCCACGTGCACGCCTGGCTGGAGTTGCTGCTGTTAAGTGCGCCGCGCAGGTAGACCTCCAAGCGCCCGAACCTTTTAGCAGCATCCTCTACCCCCTCGGCACCAAGGCGGTCTGTCAACGATTCGTTGGCATCGACAGGGTTGCAGACGCCTTCACGAAGCGCCGTGGGCAACTTTTCGACCACGTCGAGCAATGCAAGGTCGTCGCGCCGGTCTCTCGCCTCAAATATCGGGGCTGATGCCGCCATCAGAAGAATGGAAGAAGGTCCTCCCGCGCTCCATTGCCAGTCACGAAATCCCTTCAGGTATCGAACCGTCCGCCGGTACTGCTCGCCATGCCGTTCTACCTCGTCAAGAAACCACGTCTTCACCGGCCGGGGGTCGGACTTGACCCAGTCGTCTTCGCGGTGCGCCAAAAGCACGTGGTCGCGCGGCAAAGCCGTCCAGGCATCGCGCTCGGCACGGTCCATCGCAGCATCCAGCGACAGGTAGCCGTAGACGCTCGATGCTGCTTTCTGGAGTGTTTCGAACTCGTCGTCAGGTATGGCGTACAGCGGTACGTCAACGTGCGCAAAAGAAGCTATCTCGATGCGGATGCAAGTTGGTTTGTCCGTGACAAGCTTCCAGCCACGTTGCCTGACCAGCGGCAGTAACGCGAGTTCGGCTGCAGCGAAAAAGATATTGCTGGCGACGCTCGGTCTCACCTTTTGCGATACGAAACTAAGAGGCAGGTATGCACCGTCATCAATATCGGCCTGCTGTGGATGCTGGGCGGGCGCATTGATGGTCTTGTACGCCCATGAGCCCTGCGTGAAAAATCTGGGGCGCACTGCCGGGCCCGTATATCCATGCGCACGCAAGACCTTGAGCAGCTCTTCCCGCAGACACATGCGGACCGCAGACTTTGCCTCTGCGATGAAAGTGCGTCGATTGTCCGAAAGGTCCATGTTGGCGAGCAACGTGGGAGCTTCGACGGTCGAGTGGAACAGCGAACTCAAGTTCAACATGAGACAACTCCCGCGCTTTTGTTAGGCCCGTGATAGAACGTTGGCGCCGCCGCCAGATGCGATTTAAAAACTGAAAATCTCGCATCCCCGAGTGTCCGACGCGCGGCTTGAGCGCCCCTGTCTCTAAGCACATTGGTCGCGCCGGCAGTCACTGCATCGAGCGAGGAAACGTCGCGACTCTGGTCCGGCGTCGCAAGGTCGTCGATACGGTAGTAACAGTCCCCGAGGACATGCGTGAGCATGGAGTCGACTGCACTTTCCTGGGCAGAGATTACGAGGTCGAACACTTTCGAGCCCCACCGGAATATCCCGCGGTCGAGCCCGGCAGAACCCCGAAGGGTCGCGCCAAGTGTCATAGTCCCCACTGAAAGCACGCGCACCGGCGTCTGCTCCCCGACGCAGAGAACCTTCGTAGCTTCGTGCAGCCCGAAGAATCCTGGAGAGTTTCCAACCAGGCCGCCGTCTGCGAACACCCCTTCGCCGTCGATTCGGTGCAGCGGAAAGTAGGTGGGTGCCGCCGCAGTCGCGAGACCGACATCGACCAACGTGCGGCGATAGTCCGTTTCGAATGCAGGCATATGCGGAGTCTTGAAGAACTGACCTTTGCCCGTGCTGTAATTGACCGCCGGAACGAGAACCCGATGTTTCAAGTCGCCGATGGTCGTAGAGCCGAGCCGCTCAGTGAGCACAGACCTAAGGCCGTCAGCGGAGTGTTTCGCCACTATCCACTTTCCAATCACACGTCGGACAAGGCTTCGTGCCCCGAAGATTCGCTTTCCGTCGTTGGCAAACATTGCCTCAAGTTCTGATGCCGGAATCTCTGCTGCGAGTCCCAACGCGAGCAGGCCACCAGCGGAGGTGCCGCAAATCAGGTCGAAATGCTTCGCGAGTGGCCGCCCAAGTGATTTTTCCAATGAACTCAGGACCGTCGCCGTGTAAAGCCCGCGATACCCCCCACCCGACAGGGCTAGGATGTGAAACGGCTTCGACCGGTCGGCTTCGTCCATGCTCTCGCGCCAATTTATATACGTAAATTAAATATACGCGTATTTTTTACACGCGTATACTTATTTTATTTGTGGCACACTCTGGCCATGAATACGCAAAGAGAGCAAAATCCCGCGACTGCTACGGGCGAGCCCAAAACCGGTTCACGTTGGGGCCAGGAGCGCCGGCTAGAATTTATCGATTTCCGCCTGCAATGGGATGAGCGGTTAAACCGCAGTGACATTACTGATTTCTTCGGCATCTCCGTTCCGCAGGCGTCGGCGGACATCGCTAAGTACCAGGAGCTACGCCCGGAGAATATGGAATACGACCGCAGTTCGAGGGTCTACGTCAAAACCAACCGTTTCTCGCCCCAATATCCGGTCAGCCATCCTTCTCGGTACCTCAACGAGTTGCTGGCCACTGCTACTGGTTTACTACCCAGAGACGCAACTTTCGTCGGTTGGTGGCCGTCAATAGCGGTAAGTCCACTTCCGAGTCGCGTGCTCGACGTTGACGTGCTGACAGCCGTGCTACGCGCTATTCGCGAGGGTAAAGGTCTTTGTATCAGCTACCAGTCGATGTCCCGCACAGAACCCAATAGCCGTGTGATGACACCCCATGCGCTAGCCTTCGACGGCTTTCGATGGCACGTTCGGGCCTATTGCCACACAAGAAGCCGATTCTTGGATTTCGTAATTGCACGGATACTGAAGGTCGAAGGCGAGGAGGCCGCCGGACTTGGGCACGGGGACGACGAGGAGTGGCACACCGCCGTCACGCTGAAGCTTGCTCCCAATCCGGCGCTCAGCGAAGCCAAGCGGCGCGTTGTGGAATTGGACTATGGAATGGTGCAAGGCCAGCTAGACCTAAATTGCAGGCAGGCGCTTCTGTTCTATACGCTTAAACAGTTAGGTCTTGATGCCACCGCGGGGGAAACACCCGAAGCCCAACAGATAGTGTTGAAGAACCGTGCTGAAGTGGACCGTTTCCGTCTTGATCGCGCCAGCGAATAGCCGCCTGCTCGGGCGGTAATCCAATGTCGGTTGCTCATCCTACGCGGCAAGTTCAATGAAGGTGCCTTGATGCTGTCATGCCCAACCGAGCCAGTGGGTAGTCAAGTCGAAGCGAGGGACACCTTTATATATGAACGCTACAACGCTTCTTTGGCTACCGGCTGCCTGCTCTTGTGAGTGAGAAGTGCCCCTTAGTGAGCCGGTCGGTAAAGTAGTTGCCGCTCAGCTCACCCTGTCCCGCATCCGAAAATTTTAGTAAAGCAGACCCGCGATACTCATTCTCTGAGTTGAGGTTCTTGTTCTTGGGGACAACGCGGTAGACGTAAAACAACTGAGGACGTCCCGACTCAGGGTCCTTTTTCGGATGAGCGATTAGTGTCTCCGAATCTGAACCCGGTGATACCACTTCCATACTCATGCTTGTCAAAGTTTGCTTTATCACGGCCTTTGCTTTCACGACACCTTGCTGTCCTTGTACGGGATTGTGCCAGTGAATTTCCATGTTCCAAGTGCCGTTTAGATTAGGGAACAAGACTTTGTTCAAGATGGCAACTCTCTGCCATATCGGCTTCCAAGCGAAGCGCAGCAGCGTGACCAGAAGAATATTTAATAGCGTTGCGCCCCCAAGTGCAACTCTCCAACCAGTTAGCAGGCTTGCCTCATCAGAATGCATCCAAATGAGCCCACTAATAATGCAGACTGTAGCGGCATAGATGACCGCGACGGCCACAAGTAAGCGATTCAGCGGCACAAGGCTTATCATTTCGTTCCCTCAAAGTGCACCTCTTTTCCATCTTGAAAAACAGCCAAGCCGAAACCGTTGCTGGCCACCCCGGTCGCCATAACAACAGGGAGAGCTGACCCGAATAGCGCTGCGAGATATCGCCCGCCGAACTGTCTACTCCAGTCAATCTCGGCGTCTGCGACAATCGGTGGCGAAAAGTACTGGGCTACCTTTATCAGCTTCCAGTTCGCTGACACAATGTGGAAGCCATCGTGGTATGTACTGTGAATCGACGAGAAAGAACACAGTAATGAGACCAAGTCGCCGGTCTCCGCGGGTGTGCTTACGGTCCTGAGTGGATGGATAGGAAGATCATCCACCGAATCACAAACGACAATCCCAATCCCGGAAAAATCAGCCCCAACGTTCTGCTTTACGTTTGCCAACGTATCCCGGAGTTTGCGCATTATTAGAATTTCACATTCCGACTCGGAACCTCGAAGTTGAGTGGTCATTGAATATGGTGGCCTGTTCAGGCATGGGGTAGTGGAGTTTGGACACGAAGCGTACCGCATTACTCGATGCCAAGCCCTACCCAGAACGCTTCGTTTACTTGGTAGAGGGCGTCAGCGGCGTTGTTCTCGATGGAGCCTTTGATAAGTCTCATATCGTATACCGATGCGCGGCCTCACGTTCACACGACCGGGATCTGTCGGGCCTCGGGACCAGATTTTACCCGGCCCCGGTACGCCGTTCCAGTTCCGCTGTAGTGCGCTCCAGCTCCTGCACGATCATCGCCTCATCTGGCAACACAGTCTGGTACTCTGCCGCGAGAATCTTGTTCGGTAGGTTGTCCAGCGCGTAGTGTGCCTCGGCCGCGCCTTTTTCTGCGCAAAGGATCAGACCGACAGGCGGATTCTCGCCCGGCTTCATCCAGTGCTCGCGCGCATAGTTCAGATAGAGATGCATCTGCCCTGCGTCAGCGTAGCTGAAGCGACCGACCTTGAGATCGATAATGACCAGGCATTTCAGACGTCGATGAAAAAACACCAGATCGACCCTGAACCACGTGTCGTCGATTCTCAGGCGGCGCTGCCGGCCGATGAAAGCAAAGTCGTCGCCTAGCTCTAGCAGGAAATCCGCCAGATGCTGGATCAGCGCCTCCTCAAGATCCGACTCTGAGTACTCGTCCTTGATGTCTAGAAACTCGAGGACGAACGGGTCGCGAATCGCCTCCTCCGGCGTGAGGAGATCACCCGGCTGGACATCGGCGGCTTTCCTGAGCAGGGCCGCCTTGTTGCGCGAAAGCGCCAGCCGTTCGTAAAGCTGGCTACTGATCTGGCGGTCGAGCTGGCGCACCGACCAGCCTTCGCGCAACGCCTCTGTTTCATAGAAAGCGCGAGCGGTCGCCGTCTTCACTGAAAGCAGGCGTACGTAAGCGGACCACGGCAACGTAAAACGGGTGGCTAGCGCCATGTAATCGGGCGCCGTTGCCATGCCGTCGACGACGTCCTTCGCCGGCAGCGATTTTCCAGACGGTGTCTGGGCATTTTCAGGAACGGCTGATTTTCCAGACACTGTCTGGAAAATCTCCGCCGCCGGCCATGCGAAATAGAAGGCACGCATGTTGGCCAGATTGGCCTTGCCGAATCCGCGTCCGAAACGGTGGGTCAGGTCGTCCGCGAGCCGGGCGATCAACGCCTGTCCGTAGCCGGCGCGCGCCTGGCCGCCCTGCTCACTGGCGACGATCCGCCGCCCGATCTCCCAGTAGGCGGCGGTCATCACAGCATTGACGTTACGTGCCGCCGTGCGCCGCGCCGACTCAACAACGCTGACTACTTCTTTATGCAGCCCCGCGTAATCGCCGGGCGCGATCACGTCCTTCGTCATGACGCGTTGACGGCATCCTTGAATGCCTTGCCCACAGTGAAGTTCACGGTCTTCGCGGCAGGGATCTGGATCTCAGCGCCCGTGGCCGGGTTGCGGCCAACCCGCGCGGCGCGGGCGCCCGTCGAAAAGGAGTCGAAGCCGATCAACTGCACAGTTTCCCCTTCGTCAACTCACCGGTGACAGCGGCTATCATCGCGTCGATCGTCTCGCCCATCGCGACCGTGCTATCTCCGGTCTTCGCGGCGACGGCGTCTACCAGTTCCTGCTTGTTCATTTTTTCCTCGTTGAGTAACTGACGATGTCACCACCCTACCCGACCGGCGCGTCTCCGCGCAATGGGCAGGCAGCTGCGCTGGAATCACAACACCCCAATAAACCATCCAGAGCGATTCGCTGTCGCCGGTCGTATGAGACGTTCGGCTAGCCCAACACCGGTGCCATCTCCGTATCTCCAATCGAGAGACATTCTCGAGCCAGCTTAAATACCTCATCGAGATGCGCATCTGAAGGGCCAAAGCGCAGGTCGAAGGGAGACTCGCCAAACGACTGTGCCGCAGTCGCCAACGATGGGTGCGCAGCAATGAGTGAAAGTGTCCGGTATGACGCGTGATACAAAAACTCTAGATTCGCGATTTCAGCAGCTCCATGCGCGGAAATATCTCCATCAATCGTGGACGCGGATTCGATGAAGGATTGAACGTTGGCTTGATTCTCCGGATTCAGAGCATCGAAGTTGTCTTTATGCTGCGAAATCGCTTTCGCCTGCTTTTGCATCTCCTTGTTCTGCTTCGCGATCATCTTATCCAACACATCGGGTTGTTTGACGAGGGCGACCGAGAGAAACAAGTTTTCGAGTGCGCTCCGCAACAAAATTTGAGCCTCGAGCCCCAACCCTCGTTCCGCGAGAAGAATCGACGATTGGCACGCGGTTATGCAGCGGGCCCATAGAGCGATTGCAACCGGAGTTGCTTTGTCACGAGCGACCGATCGTACTGCGTGCAAACGCGTCGTAGCAACTGCTGACGCGCGTTCACAATCCGCCAACAGCAAAGCATACTTGACTCGGAAGTTTGAGCGATAGTTTTCGATTTCGGGCGAAAGAAAGCCCGCCACTTCAATGCTTGGGACTTCGGTTTTCATACCTATTTTTTCCTTGTCGCTCGGCCGAGGCCGCTTTTCCGATTTGATAACACTCACTGCAGAATGAGTCCGCCTTGCGATCCTCTCGACGATGTGCGCCGAGTGGTCGGCATCAAGGAACCAAATTCCACCCTAGCGTCACCACCACGTCATCCGAGCCGAGATAGCGTTCGAACTGCGAAAAGAAAGGCGTGACGCGATTAGGTGCATTGATTTCGTCCATACTTGAGTTGAGACGAGGGATTTGAAGATCACGGGCGTCCGTCAGCTCTTGATCCGTGATGTCCATATCAGTCAAGTCTTTGCCCGTTAGCAGCATTTTCTCGCCGCCACTCGTGTGGCCTTTCGAGATCAGCTTCGTCATCAAAGTGAGCACGTTTTCGGGCAAGTGCATGTTTGACGCTGACAGATCCGCGATGAAAGAAGATTCCATGCTGCACATCCTTTTTTATTGGTTTGCGTTTGCCGACGCTACGTTTTTGCAAACGATCACTGTGAAACCAAGCCGCTTTTGCTTAGTCGAAGGGATTCAACAACCGGACCCCTGTTCCTGCAAAGTCATCGACGTTGCGTGTAACAACGGTCAGGTCATGAATCAACGCCGTGGCCGCAATCAGTTTGTCCAAAGCATGCTCCGGATGCGGGACCCGGAGCCGTCCCCATAGTTGGCCGATTTCCTCGTCCACTGACAGAACGTTCTGGGCATAGCCAGCCATGATTCTCACAAGCCAGTCTTCCAGGATTGTCGCCTGCTGCGTGTCGCCCCTGTAGCGGATCAGTTCAACGCCGCGGCGCAATTCCGCAACGGTAACTACCGACAAGTAAATATCGCTGTCGTCACGCACCGCTTGGCGGAAGAACGCACGCACCCCTTTGTTCGAGCGGTCACGCTTTCGGACCTCGCTGATAACGTTCGTATCAACCAAATACACGCGATGCCTCGCCGTCATCGATGCGTTCAAAATCCGAATCCGCGCCGACGTTCGGAATACCCGTCAACACTTCCGCAAAGCTCTTACGCTTGGGCTTTCGCAGCGCCTTTGCCAGTATTTCGCGATGCTCCGCTTCGGCGCTACGGCCATGCGCAGCCGCCAACTCGCGTAGACTCTGAACCAGAGCGTCGTCCACGTTACGCACCAAAAGATTTGCCATTGCAGTACCTCCAGTGATATTGCTATCAATGATAGCAATCAGGTGGAGAATTGCAAGCATTGCTATCACCGAAAGCCTCGTGCGGTGATATCGGCTCGCCAGGTGATTTCTTCAGTCCCATTCCAACCGATCGAACGCCGATATCTTCTCCCGCTGTTCATGCGCTGTGACGTCCAGATAGAGCTAGACGTGTTCGAGATGGGAGTGCCCGAGCCATAACTGAACGGTATCTAGCGAGTGTGCCGGTGCGACAAGGCGGCTCGCAAATCTTCGTAGGCCACCATGGCTGCTATAACCGGCAATCAAGCCAGCAGAACGGCAGAGACTAGTGACATAGCTTTGAAGACTGTCGGCCACGAGATATTCGAACGCCTCTCCATTGAAGCTGACCAGCCGCCTGACGCTCAATTCGAACGCGCTACCTTTCTGCGTGAGGATCAGCCGCCAGTGGGACATGAGACCGCGATACTTGCGTCGATCCAGAGCCGACCCGGCACCGCGTCGGCACCGCCATTCGATATGCCAATTGAACGCGGCGATTGTGCTAGGTATAACAACAGGACGTGGGTTTTTGGTCGGACCAAGTCGGAACGGTAACAGACCGTCGGCCCGGTTGATCTCATTGCTCGCCAATACCGTCCCGGCATTCATTTGTCCCCAAACGCGCCAGCGATCTGCCGCGCCCGCCTGACGTCGTCGCCATGCAGGTAAATGGATGTTGTCGAGATCGAGGCATGACGGAGGTTGTCGCGCACCGTAGTCAGATCGGCACCCTTTGCGAGCGCGTGAGTGGCGTGCGTGTGCCTCATCCAGTGAGGACTCGCCTGCCTCAGTTTTTGTGCAACTGCCGGCCTGTCAGCTTCGGCGAGGTCGGCGGCTCCGGCAAAGAACCGCTGCAGCACGGTCCAGAGTCGCGCGCTGGTGATGCACACTGCAGCGTCCTCAGCGAGACTCGCGATCAACGGCGTGTCCGGTCGCCAGCGGCTGGGCGTCACCGGTAGCTGACGCTCGACCAGGTGACGATCAAGCGCCGTGCGGGCGAGCGGCGGCAAGGCGACCCTGGCCACCTTGCGCCCTTTCCCGACGACCTTGAGCCAGTGGTCGCCGTGTGCGTCGGTCTCGATATCGCCGAGCGTTGCGCCCACCAGTTCGCTCGCGCGCAGACCCGTCGCATAGCCGATGTCCAGCACGAAGCGCATTCGCTGTGCCGCCTCCGGTCCCCAGCCATAAGACCACTCGAGGCCGTCGGCAATTGCCCGGATCAGCAGCCATTCCCCTTCAGTAAAGACATGCGACGTGTTGAGCACGCCTGCGCGGGCGCTCCCCCGCACCTTGACACCGGCAAACGGATTTACGAGCAGATACCGCTGCTCGATGAGCCACCGGAACAGCGCGCCCAGCACGGACAGCGCATGGGCGGCCGAGCGCGCCGACAGGCCGCCGGAGAACGGGCGCCAGTCAGGCGCGCCGCGTGGCCGGACCGGTCCCATCCAGCGTTCCCGCGGGGTCGGTCGGCGCAGGAACGAGCGGTACGCCACCGCGTCCTCCGTGGTGAGCGACGACAGCGCCCGCCCCCTCTCGACGATCGCCCACAGGATCAGGCGCTCGACCTCCTTGCGGTACGCGCGCTGTGTGGCCGGCGACTCGTGCAGCGACAGCCACGCCTTATGCGCAAGTCAGTAACGATTCTCTGATACTCGCAGGCTGTGTTAAAGCGGACAC
>NZ_JBHUFR010000028.1:0-40155 GCF_042680985.1 Paraburkholderia dipogonis
ACGTGCACGATCCTGAGCGCTATGGCGTGGTCGAATTCGACAGGCAGTTCCGCGCGTTATCGATCGAAGAGAAGCCGCACAAGCCGCGCTCGAACTACGCGGTCACGGGTCTGTATTTCTACGACCGGCAGGTCTGCGACATTGCCGCGGACATCAAGCCGTCGTCGCGCGGCGAACTCGAAATCACCGACGTCAACTCGCGTTATCTCGCCAACGCGGCGCTCGAAGTGGAAATCATGGGGCGCGGCTACGCGTGGCTCGATACGGGCACGCATGACTCGCTGATCGAAGCCGCGACCTTCATCGCCACGCTGCAGAAGCGCCAGGGCCTGGTGGTCGCGTGTCCGGAAGAAATCGCTTACCGGCAGCAGTGGATCGACGGTGAGCAGTTGCAGGCGCTCGCCAAGCCGCTCGCGAAGAACGCCTACGGCAAGTATCTACAAAACCTTCTTACGGACCAAGTGGCATGGCCATCCAAGTAACCGCTACCACGCTGCCTGAAGTCAAGATCATCGAGCCGAAAGTATTCGGCGATGCGAGAGGCTTTTTCTTCGAGAGCTTCAATGCGAAGGAATTCGCCGAGCAGGTCGAGCCGGGCGTCGAATTCGTGCAGGACAACCATTCGCGCTCCGCGAAGGGCGTGCTGCGTGGGCTGCACTACCAGGTCCAGAATGCGCAGGGCAAGCTCGTGCGTGTCGTCGAAGGTGAAGTGTTCGACGTCGCGGTGGACATTCGCAAGAGTTCGCCGAATTTCGGCAAGTGGGCGGGCGTGGTTCTGTCGGTCGACAACCATCGGCAGTTGTGGGTGCCGCCCGGTTTCGCGCACGGTTTCGTGGTGCTGTCCGAGTCCGCGCAGTTCCTCTACAAGACCACCGACTACTGGTATCCCGAACACGAGCGCAGCATCGTCTGGAACGATCCGGCGATCGGCATCGAGTGGCCGATCGACCAGGAGCCGCTGCTGGCGGCGAAAGACGCCGCGGCCAAGCTTCTGGCCGATGCCGACGTCTTCGCATAAGGGGTTGGCATGAGCGCACATGACGCCAGCCGGACGATCCTCGTCACCGGTGTGAACGGCCAGGTGGGTTTCGAGCTCGCGCGTACGCTGCAAGGGCTCGGCACCGTGGTCGCGGTGGATCGCGCCGCCATGGACCTGTCCGATCCGGATCAGGTTCGCGCCGTGGTGCGCGACATCCGGCCTACGCTGATCGTCAATCCCGCGGCTTATACGGCGGTGGACAAAGCGGAAGAGGAACTCGATCTCGCCATGCGCATCAACGGCGAAGTGCCGGGCGTGCTCGCTGAAGAAGCGAAAAAGCTGGGTGCGGCGCTGGTTCACTATTCGACCGACTATGTCTTCAACGGCGAGAAAGACGGCGCCTACGTCGAAGACGATCCCACCGATCCGCAAAACGCGTATGGGCGCACCAAGCTGGCCGGCGAGCAGGCCATCGCCGCGAGCGGATGTGACCACCTGATTTTTCGCACGAGCTGGGTGTACGGCACGCGCGGCAAGAACTTCCTGTTGACGATGCTGCGCCTCGGCGCGGAGCGCGACGAATTGAGCGTGGTCGCCGACCAGATCGGCGCGCCGACCTGGTCGAAAACGATTGCCACGCTCACGGCAAACGTCCTCGCCCAGGCAGCGGCGCCGGGCCAGCGCGACTGGTGGCAGCAGCATTCGGGCGTTTATCACCTGACCGCGGCGGGTTCGGCGTCGTGGCACGGTTTTGCCGAGGCCATTTTCGAACTGTCGGGTCTGGCGAAGACGCCGACCGTCAAGCCGATTCCGGCGGCTTCCTATCCGACGCCCGCGAAGCGGCCCGGCAACTCGCGCATGTCGAATGACAAGCTTGCGCAAACGTTCGGCATGCAGGCGCCGGATTGGCGCGACGCCTTGCAACTTTGCCTGGGCGAGCGTTGAGCGGCACCCCGCTGACATCGCGTACGGGTGCCGTCGTTGTTTTCTACAACCCCGATGCGGCCTGTATCGAGCGGGCCAACCGGCTCGCCGCGCGGATGCACTGCGTGGTGGTCGACAACACGCCGGCCATGCGCCCGGCGAGCGAGCTGGGACTGGACGGCGCGATCGAGTACCTGCCCAACGGCGAGAACGCGGGCATCGCGACGGCGATCAATCAGGGTGTCGAAGCGCTGATTCGAGGCGGCTTCGACATGGCGATCATCTTCGATCAGGACAGCGAGCCGCCGGCGTCGCTGTTCACGGAGCTGCCGAAGGTCATCGACGCGGCCAACGCATCAGGCGAACGGGTCGCGCTGGCGGGTCCGGCTTATGAAGACGCGCGGCTACGTGGCCTCGCGCCGTTCGTGCGCTTCAAGTGGGGCACGCTGGAGCGGATCGTGCCGCAGGGCGATCGGCCTATCGAGGTCGACTTCCTGATTTCGTCGGGGTCGTGCATCAATTTGCGCTGGTGGTCGAGCATTGGTCCGATGGACGACGCGCTTTTTATCGATTTCGTCGACCTGGAATGGTGTGTGCGTGCCAAGCAGAAGGGCTACCGGGTGTTGGGCGTGCCGTGGGTGCACATGAGCCATGAACTTGGCGGCGAGCCGGTCCGCATCCTGGGGCGCGCGTATCCGATGCATAGCCCGTTGCGCCACTACTACCTGTTCCGCAACGCCATCGTGCTGATTCGGCGCTCCTATGTGCCCTGGACGTGGAAGTCGTCCGAACTGGTCAAGTTTCCGGTGCGGCTCGTCATCTATTCATTGATGCCCTCGCAGCGGCTGGCCCATCTGAAAATGGCCTTGCTCGGTATGTGGGACGGCATTCGCGGGCGACTGGGTAGACTTTAAAACGCGGTGCGACAGCAGTCGGTGCCATTGGCCAGAACTCCACGGGCAGCAGGCGTCTCGTCGGACGCGCAGGAAGGAATTGCATGAACACAAAATTTGATGAGCATCAGCAGGAAGCAGTCGGTCAGGATGTGTCCCGAGATGAGCCGTTGTCGCCTGACGCCGAGGATGCACGCCGTCTTCAGGCGCGCGTGACACAGCTCGAGAAACAGCTTACCGACGCGCTCAACGACGGCGAGTCGGTCGCCAGACTCAACAATCGGCTTCTGAAGCTGGAAGTCGAGCAGGCCGCTATGCTCCGTTCGACTTCGTGGCGTGTGACGGCGCCGCTGCGTTCGGTGAGCCGTATCACGGCGGCGGTCCGCCTTGCATTCAGTACCATTGGCCGTCAGGCCGAGGTCAGGGGCGGGCTGGGCAGCGCGCTGGGCTACTACGCGTCGGTGATCGGGCGCGAAGGTCTGCCGGGCGTCGTGGCGCGCGTGCGCCGGCTCAAAAGCGGACGCGGATTCGCCGACGGTCCGCCGCGTGACGAGGTCTACCACGAGTGGATCAGCCAGTACGATACGGTCACGCCGGCCAAGCAACGCGAAATCGAAGCGGAAATCGGCCTGTTGGCGCGCAAGCCGCTGATTTCCGTCGTCGTGCCCACGTTCAATAGCGACGAGCGTTTGCTGCGCGAAATGGTGGCATCGGTGCAGTCGCAGATCTATCCGCACTGGGAGCTGTGCATCGCGGACGATGCGTCGACCCAGCCGCACGTCAAGGCCGTCCTGCAGGAACTCGCCGCGGCCGACAGCCGCATCAAGGTCGTCTTCCGTGAGACGAACGGCCACATTTCCGAAGCCAGCAATAGCGCGCTCGCGCTGGCTTCGGGCGAATATGTCGCCTTGCTGGATCACGACGACCTGCTGCCGCCGCACGCGCTGTACATGGTGGCGCGCTACATCAATCTGCATCCGCAAGGCCGGATGTTCTACAGCGACGAAGACAAGCTCACTACCGAGGGCAAGCGCACCACGCCTTACTTCAAGTGCGACTGGAACCCGCAGATGTTCCTTACGCAGAACATGTTCTCCCATCTTGGCGTGTTCGAGACGAAGCTGGTTCGGGACGCGGGCGGTTTCAGGAAGGGCTTCGAAGGCAGCCAGGATTACGACCTGGCGTTGCGTTGCGTGGAACTCGCCGGCGACGACAGTGTGATCCACATTCCGCATGTGCTGTATCACTGGCGCATCGTGCCCGGCAGCACGGCGGGCAGCGGCAGCGAAAAGCCGTATGCGCTAGTCGCCGCGATTCGCGCGCTGGAGGATCACCTGAAGCGCGCGAATATCAGCGCGACGGTCGAGCATCCGGTGGAATCGCTCGGGGTGCTGCGCGTGCGTTATACGCTGCCGAGTCCGCAACCCAAAGTGTCGATCATCATTCCGACGCGCGATGGGCTTGCGCTGCTCAAGCAATGTGTGGATAGCGTTTTTGCCTGCACGCTTTATCAGAATTTCGAAATCATCATCGTCGACAACGGCAGCGTGAAGCCGGAGACAATGAAATATTTCGACGAAGTGTCGCAGCGTCCCAATGTGCGCGTATTGCGCGATGAATCGCCATTCAATTTCTCGGCGCTGAATAATCACGCGGCGCGCGTGGCGACGGGTGAATTCCTGTGTCTCCTGAATAACGATATCGAGGTGATCTCGCCGGACTGGTTGAATGAAATGGTCAGTCTGGCCAATCTGCCGCGCTCCGGCGCGGTGGGCGCCTGCCTGTGGTATCCGACTGATGCGTTGCAGCACGGCGGCGTGGTGCTGGGGCTCGGTGGGATTGCCGGCCACATGCATCACATGATGAAGCGCGGGCACTTCGGGTACTTCGGCCGCGCGGCGGCGACGCAGAATCTGTCGGCGGTGACGGCCGCTTGCCTCGTCGTCAAGAAGTCGGTCTACGACGAAGTGGGCGGACTGGAAGAAGACCTGGCCGTCGCCTTCAACGACGTGGACTTCTGCATGAAGCTGCTAAAGGCGGGCTACCGCAATATCTGGACGCCGTATGCCGAGATGTACCACCACGAATCGGCGACTCGCGGCTCGGACCTCGATCCGGAGAAGTACGAGCGGTTCGTGAGCGAAATCCGCCGCATGGAGGCACGTTGGGAAGGCTGGTTCGAACGCGATCCGGCGTACAACCCTAATCTGTCGCTCAGCAGCGAGGTGCTGCCGTTTACGCTGGCGTCGCCGCCGCGCATCGGCCAGTTCGAATAGCGGCGCAGACGCTCCGGTATCTGCATGAAGCCACGTGAGGCGTGCTGGGGCTTGATTTGACGGCGTTCAGTCCGCTACGGCAGAATGCCGGGTTAAGATGGCGGCGGCTGTATCCACAAATACTCATGACGTTCCGGCGCGCCCGTCAACACGCCGCCGGAATTTTTAGCACCGTTTGCATCGGTTTCACAATCGAAACGCAGACGGTTTGTCGGAACCTATCAATGCAAATTTCTGTTTTGCGGCATCGGTCGCTCTTGTGGGACTTTGTCCGCCGTGACCTGGCGACTAAATTCCGCGGTTCGGCGCTCGGCTCCGTCTGGATGATCGTTACGCCAATCCTGACTTTGCTGGTCTATTTCTTTGTTTTTAGCGTCGTGTTTAAGGCGCGTTGGGCCGGCGAAGGCTTAAACAGCAAGGCGTCCGCGCTGATTCTTTTCAGCGGACTGATCACTTACACGTTCTTTTCCGAATGCTTTCTGCGCGCGCCGATGCTGATGCGCGAGAATCCGAACTTTATCAAAAAGGTCGTGTTCCCGCTGGAGGTGTTGCCGCTCGCCATTACCTTGTCCGCGGTCGTGAACGCGGCGATCGGCTATGGACTTCTGCTTCTGTTCAACCTGGTGTTCGTCGGCTTGCCGCCGCTGTCGGCCGTTGCACTGCCGGTCGTTCTGTTGCCGATGTTTTTCGCCGTGCTGGGCGTGACGTATCTGCTGGCGTCGCTCGGCGTTTATCTACCCGACATCAAGCTGCTGGTGCCGCCGATTTCCATGGCTATCATGTATCTGAGCCCGGTGTTTTATCCGCTCGACATGGTGCCGCAAATCCTGCGCTTCGCGGTCGCGATGAATCCTTTTACACCGGTGCTGGAAAACGTTCGGCACGTATTTTTCTTTGGCCAATGGCCGGATGTGGTCGGCATGATTATTCAGTTGGCCGTGTCGATTGCTTTTCTGTGCGCATGCTATTGGTTTTTCATGAAATCCAAAAAAGGATTTCCTGATGTGCTTTAGGAAATTCGCTTAAAGGTATAAGTCGAATTAACGTCGGCAGGTATTGGATTAATATAATGAATAGCAAGAAGGCGCGTGTTGGCATTGTTATCGTAACCTTCAATTCGGCGGAGGTGTTCGCGCTTGCGATCGAGAGTCTGATCAAGACCCGAAGCGATACGGAATTCGTGGTGGCCGCGATCGATAACGCATCCCGGCCGGCCGAGCGTGCCGCCGTGCAGGCCACGTTCGAACACGCTGTCGCCCAGCAAGGCTTGCAAGGCAAATTCTTTCAGCAAGACAAGAACCTCGGCTTTTCCGGTGGCAATAACATCGGGATCCAGTACTGCCTGGCGGATCCGACGATCACGCATATCTGCCTGCTCAATAGCGACGTCATCGTCACGGACCGCTGGCTCGACTATCTCGTCGCGGCGGATAAGGATGCGATCGGTCCGCTGACCAACGCGTCGAACAATGAGCAGGGCATTCCCATTCCCTACCATCTCGGCGACCGCAACCGACTGGGCGAAGGCAGCGCCGCGCTCGATATGCCGTTGCTCACGGAGTTTGCGATTCGCCGGCGTGAAGGCTGGCTCGGCTTCACGGTCGACAGCGAATTCCTGAGTTACTACTGCGTGCTGTTTTCGCGTGAGTTGATCGAACGCGTCGGCGCGCTCGACGAGCGCTTCTTTCCAGGCGCATACGAAGACGACGACCACTGCGTCCGCATTTTGCAAGGCGGATTCAAGATGCACGTGGCGCGCGATGTATATATCCACCATTGGGGCTCAGCGTCGTTCGGCAAGCTCGATGTCGTCGAGGCGCAGGGATTCGCCGCGCAGAATCGCGCGCGTTTCGAGGAGAAGCATGGCCGCGCGTGGCAGGACCGCACGCGCCTGTCCGTGACCGCTTGGATGCAGGATTCGTTGTTTGCGATTGCCTCGCCGAAGCGGTTGCCGATTCACCTCGAAACGCATCACCTGTACGCGCGCCAGATGCGCACGCTCGTGGAAGGCCTCGAGGCCTATTCGAAGCATCTGAATGGCGAAATCGCGCGCTGGCAGGCTGAGCAGATGAACGATCTGCGTTCGCTGGTGATGGGGCGTCATATCGACGAACCCGTCTCGGTGGCGTCGTTATTGCCCGTGATCAACGGCATCGACGCGGACATCGAGCAATACCTGTCGACTGACGGCGAAGGCGTCTCGCCGGAAGTCGTGCAGCGCATGAAGGTTCGATTCGAATCGTTCGCTAATGAACTGGATGCGCTAGTCGCCAAGACGTCGCGTACGGCTCGCGAGTTGACCGCGATGCAAGCCGCCAGGCCGCAGGACAAGCCGCTCAGCTTCAAACAGCGCGTGACGAACCGGCTGGCTCGCGCAGCGCAATTCCCCACCTCGAAGGTAAGCCGCCTCGTACGCGGATACGAATTGTTGCAACTGCTGCGGCACGGCGACGGAATTCTTTTCTTCGCTCCGTATCCGACCAAGGAGCGTGAGCGCGACGGCTATTTTCAGCGCGTCAAGGCAATCGATTCGTTGTTTCCATCGAAACACAGGGTGTATTGCGATGTGCGCGGTCATCCGGAGGCCAAGCCTTTTATCGAAAGGGCGGCGCATAACGCCTGGGTGCTGAACATCTCCCTGGCGTCGCGCAATCAACGCTGGCTCGTCGCGCTATTGGCGCGCCGCTTCAAACGCGTCTATTTCCACAGCGTCTTGCGCATGCCGAATGCGGCAGCGGAAGCGGCGCTTCGCGCGCCGGGCCTGAAATGGGTGCTCGACGTGCACGGTGTCGTGCCCGAAGAGTTCCGGATGCACAATGATTTCTTCTCCGCGCGCATCCATGACGATTGCGAGCGCATGGCGGTGGAGAAAGCGAGCCGTGTGATCGTCGTGTCGCAGGCCATGGGCAACTATCTCGCGCACAAGTACCGCGAGCTGTTGCGCGCGAAAGTGATCGTGTTGCCGATCTTCGCGCTGGAGAAAGGAAGCGAAGGGGCGCGTCCTTACAAGGACGGCCGGCCCACGGTCATTTATGCCGGCGGCACGCAGAAGTGGCAAAACATACCCGCCATGATGAACGTGGTCGCGCGAGCACTGGACCACGCCGACTGGTGGATGTACACGCCGGATGTCGAGGTGATGAGAAACGCGGCGGCGCCCGAGGTTCAAAACCACCCGAACTTCCATGTGGCCAGCGCGACGCGTGCCGAGCTCAACGAGGTGTACCAGCAGTGCCATTTCGGCTTCATTCTGCGCGACGACATGGTGGTGAACCACGTGTCCTGTCCGACCAAGCTGATCGAGTATCTGGCGTTCGGCATCGTGCCCATCGTGGACACGCCCAACATCGGCGACTTCAACACATACGGCATGCGTTACGTGAGTGTCGAGGATTTTGCCAAGGGGCTGATTCCGGACGCGGCCACGCGCATGGAGATGGCCGCGCACAATCGGGCCATCTGCGAGCGGCTGGTCGAGCAGAAGGCCACGGGCGAGAAGGAACTCATCGAGGCGCTGACCTAGTCGGCTAACCGGCGCCGCCGCGCAAGAGAGGCGGGCGGCTCCCGATCACAGCTTTGTGCAAAGCTGTTCATCAACAAAGAGAGTGGTCTTGGACGATATAGCTATCCACGTTCGCGATTTGAGCAAGCGTTACGAACTTTATGCGAAGCCTCACCATCGGCTGGCGCAGATGCTGCTTCGTGGGCGTCGGCAGTTTTTCGGCGAATTCTGGCCGCTGCGCAACATCTCCTTCAACGTAAAGAAGGGCGAAGCAGTGGGTATCGTGGGCCGTAACGGCGCCGGTAAATCGACACTGCTGCAGATCATCGCCGGCGTCCTGTCGCCCACTCAGGGCGACGTGGAAGTCCATGGCCGGGTCGCGGCCCTGCTGGAATTGGGCAGCGGTTTCAATCCGGAGTTTACCGGCCGCGAGAACGCCTACCTGAACGGCTCGATTCTTGGCCTGACGCGCAAGGAAATGGACGCGGCCATGCCGGAGATCATCCGCTTCGCGGCGATCGGCGATTTCTTCGATCAACCCGTCAAGCACTACTCGAGCGGGATGATGGTGCGCGTCGCTTTCGCGGTGCAGGTGCAACTGAACCCGGACGTGCTGATCGTCGACGAGGCGCTGGCCGTTGGCGACGCGCTGTTCCAGAAGCGCTGCTATCAGCGCATTCGCCAGCTGCGCGATCGCGGCGTCGCGATTCTGTTCGTGTCGCACGACATCGAGTCGGTCCGAACGTTTACCGACCGCGCGATTTTGCTCCACCACGGCGAGGTCATGGCGGCAGGTCCGTCCGGCGAAGTCGTGCTGGCCTATCGCAAGCTGTTGCACGACGAGGAAAACCTCGCCAAGCAGAAGGAGATCGCCGAGCACAAGCAGGCGCTCAAGGCGAACACCGCACCGGTGGTCGCGGCGCCCGTCGAGTCGCCGCAACTGACGGCGCCCACCGCGACGGCCGAACCGCTCGAGGCCGCTGCCGCTGAAGGCCATCTCGGGCAAGCCGTGTCGAACGTCTCGGACGCAGCGGATCAGATGGAAACCGAGGCGCGCAACGAAGGCGGCAAGTTCGAATTCGGTAGCCTCGAGGCGCTGATTACGGACGTCTCCGTGCTCGACGGCGCGGGCGAGCAATGCACCACGTTCTATACCGGCGATACCGTCAAGATCGTGGTGAAATTCTCGATTCGCGAGGACATGGACAAGCTCTATGTCAACCTGCGCATCCGCAACAAGGAAGGCATCAAGATGTACTCCTGGGGGACGTTCAACCAGGACGCCGAACTGATCGCCGGCAAGCAGGACGGCTTCGTTTTCTGGAACCGCAAGTTCCGCGCGGGCGAAGAGCATTCCGTCGTCTTCACGATGGACTCCTGCGCGCTGGGCGAAAATTTCTACGAAGTGCAGGCTTCGCTGATCCACCAGGAGTCGATGAACTTCTCCGATCAGGCGATCTTGCACTGGATCGACGAGGCCGCGTTCTTCATGGTCCGCGCGCGCGTCGACACGCATTTCTTCGGTGGCGTGTGCGATCTGCACATGCGCGCCGAACTTGAAGCACCCACCGGCGAAGCCTCGTAAGTCAACGCCTGTCAGTCGCAACGAGCAACGCGGCTGACCCTCTTCGACAAAACGGCTCGCCGTACAAAACCTTGGTATCGACTGTATGACCGTGTTTTCAAGCCACGATGTGCGAGCATGCTTGCGCCAGTGCGTCACCTGTTTCGGGCACGGCAGGATCCTGTACATCGGCGCGCACGCCGCTGATGCGCTCGACTTCCTGCTGGCCGCGGGAACCGATCCGTACGCGCTTTCGCTCGACGCGGATGGCGGGGCGCAAGCCGATCATCGGTTCGTGTCCGACCGGCTTGAGGCGGCGTCCGTCACGGCGCCCGCTCTCGACATTGCCCGGCGTGAATCTTTCGACGCGGCGATCGTGATTCTCCCGCTGAACGGCGCGGCCGCCGAAGCGGCAACGTGGCTCCAGCTGATTGCGCAGGCGGGGATCAGGAACGTCGCGCTGGTGACGCCGGTCGCTCAGAACCGCACCGATGCTGCATCAGCCGGCCAGGCCAAAAAACAGGCCTTCGAACTTGGGTTCCGCATTCACGCCCGCTCGATGTTCGCGCGGCTGACTCATCCGCTGCCGCCGTTGGGCGGCTACGAAGTCTGCGCGTTCGAGCGTGCCGCGAACGCGTCGACGGAACACCAGCCCGCACCGGCCGAAGATATCTTGCGGCATATCGACCGGGCGTCGCAGACGGCGGTCGCCGAGTTCACGCAGATCGACGGTTTCGTTCGGGTCGGCGACGCGGTTCTCGTGCTGGACGATACGGCCGGCAGCGGCGCTTACATCGTTGCGCAGAATTCAATCGCGCGCCACGTGCTCGGCATCGTGCCGGACGCGTCGCGGTGCGGTTACGCGTCGACACAGTATGGCGTGACCGGACGCGTCGATTTCAAGCCGTGGGCGAGTGATGCATTGCACGACCTTGCGAGCCATTCATTTGACGTGGTGATCTGCCGCGACCTTCGCCGTTTCGCGCCGCTCGACTGGTCACGGCTCGCCGACATCGTGCGGCCGGGCGGCCGCCTGATTCTCGGCCTTCGTGCGCCGGAAAGCGCGGGCGATGCATCTGTCGAATTACAGTCGCCAGCCGAACTGCTGCGCGCGACTACCGGTTCGACCCACGCAAGCTGGCTGCCGGAATGCGCGTTCATCTTGCCGCCGGGTGCGCCGTCGGACGTCGCCTGGCGCAAGATGGCACTCGACGAGCGCCTCGTGGCCAGCGACGGTCATCTGATTGTCGTGTCGATGCGCGATCCCGTCGGCGCGGATGCGTCGGCTTTTGTCGATACGATGTACCGGCACGCCGATTCGCCGGCGTTCAACGTCTTGCCGGACGCACGCGGCATGGTGAATCCATGGCTCTTCCGGAGCATGGTGACCATCGGCACGCGCATGAACAACGACGCCGAATTGGGAAGCCTGCAAGCGCGAGTGCTGGAGCAGGCGCCGCACGACACCGCCGACTACGGCGCTGCGCTGTGCGGCCACGCGTATCGCGTGCTTGCCGCGCGGGCCTCGACCGACACGGTACGCACGTGCGTGGCGGAGATTCAGGCGTACCTGGATACGAACAA
Source organism: Paraburkholderia dipogonis (assembly GCF_042680985.1). Lineage (NCBI taxonomy): Bacteria > Pseudomonadati > Pseudomonadota > Betaproteobacteria > Burkholderiales > Burkholderiaceae > Paraburkholderia > Paraburkholderia dipogonis. The sequence continues at coordinate 11,723 of NZ_JBHUFR010000028.1, forward strand.
GAAGGACGCACAATATCTGCGGTGGTCGATCTCGCAGAGCTATGTGGCCGCGAAACTGTTGCAGGCGGTAGGCGATCTGGAAGGCGCCGAGGCTTGGGCATTGAAGTGCGCCGCGATGGACCCGGTTCCGTTTAGTCCGCTGCTGACAACCAAGACGGTTGCCGCGCTCGATCTGGCGGCCAGCTTTGCGGTAGCGCGTCGCGACTATGAGGCCGCGCGTGGGTATCTCGAGCGGGCGGTGCGGGAAGTCCAGCGGGTTCTGTCGGGTGACTGGGTGAACATTCTCGGCGACATGGCGAAGCCGTTGAGCTTCGGCTTGCCGGAAGTGTCGCAACTGGCCGAATTGGGCGCACGGTGCGCTTACCTCTTGAATTATCTCGCCGACGCCGAGTATCGGCCCGGGCTGGTGTGGCGTGAACACCGGGGATTTTACGAGCGCGTGTTCGAAGCAAAGGACACCCAGCTTGAGGCCTTGTTGGACCGCAACACCTTCCTGTACGGCGAAACACAGCGTCTGGAAGATGTCGCCCGGCAGTTGAAAGGCGAAGCCGACCGGCTCGAAGGCGTCATCCGGCAAGGCAAAGATGAAGAGGCTCGCCTTGAAGGCGTGATTGGAGAGAAGGATCGCGAAGTGGCTGCTCTTACACAGACCGTCGCCGCAGGCGAAGCAGAAAAGGCTCGTCTCGCGGCCGCGCTCAATGAACAGGTGCTGACTAGCGAGGCGCTGCGCGCCGCCGTTGCGCGGACCTTGAAGGCCAGGTTGCTGCGCGCAACTCGTGCGCTGTCGCGGCGCTTAGGTATGACGGGCCGCGCCCGCCCGCCCGCACCGGCCGCAACACTTCCCGCGCCGGTGCCGGCTCCCGTCAAGCGCTTCCCCAATGCGCCGTTGTTGCTCGACGAAGGGCGCGTCGCGCAATGGCTCGCTCAGTTCGACGCGGATGCGCCGCGCTGGGCATCCAGCCAGGCGCTAGCGTCCGTCTTGCCGGCAAGTGAGCGCGGCGCGGGCGACCTGAATGCGGATGACGCGCAACTGAAAATCATCGCCGCCTCCGATTTGCGGTCTTTGGCACCGCAAGCGCCGGGCGTGGTGATCGTCGCCGTGTTCGAGGCGGGCGACAACCCGTACGCATTGCGCAGCGACGTCTACGACCATGTGGACTTGTGTATTGCACTGGACCACAAAGTGTTCCTGGGACTGGCGTTGCTGCACCCCATGGTGATCGAAGCGGCACCCGCGAATGTCGTCGACTCCGCGCGCCGTTTCTGGAAAGCGATCGATAGCACGCAGCCGCTGATCGTGCCGGACGCCGCCGCTTTCAACCCGCCGGTTGCACCGGTCGTGATGCTGCAGGTCGACAGCTTCATGGTCGGCGGTCTCGAACGTGTTGTCTTCGACTTGCTGGACCGTTTGGGCAAGGCGGGCTTTCAACCGATGCTCGGCGTTACGGGCGACATCGCGGCCGAGGCCGAGGCCGAACTCAAGCAGCGCCAGTTCGACTACGTGCGCCTGCCGGGCGATCCCGCCGAGCTTCGCGCGGTGCTGGTCGAGCGGAAGGTGGCGCTCGTCAATGCTCACTATTCGCTGACGCTCAGCGACGTGTGCGCTTCGCTGAAAATACCGTTCGCCCAGACCGTGCATAACATGTACATGTGGCTCGACGCCGCCGGTAAGGAGCAGTGGCGTCGCGTGGATGAGGTGACCGACGCGTATATCTGCGTGTCGGCCAATGTCGCGATGTTCGCCGATGTGAATCTGCGTCTGAGCGCGGAGCGCATGATCGTCGTGCCGAATGGCTGCGACTCGGGCAGCGCGATGCCCTTGCTCGAACCGGAGCGCGACCTCGCGCTGCGCGAGGAACTCGGATTTCCGGCGGATAGTCCGGTTTTCGTCAACGTCGCCTCGATCAATCCGGTGAAGGGTCAAGGTCTGTTGATCGACGCGTTTGCGATCGCGCATGCGAAGCGGCCCGACATCCGTCTCGTGATCCTCGGCAAGCACTCGGATGGCGGCTACGCCGCGCGGCTCCAGGAGCGCATCGCGCATCACGGCTTGCAAGGCGTGGTGTCGATGCCCGGCTATCGGTCCGACGTCTATCGATTCGTCGATCTGGCGCGCGCAGTCGTGATGCCGTCCTTTACCGAAGGCTGGAGTCTCGCGATATCGGAGACGCTTCAGCGCAACGCGCCGGTCATCGCCACGGATGTCGGCGGTGCGCGCGAACAGTTGATCGGCGAGGCAAACACGGTGATTCGCGCCTACCGTGACGACTGGTCGACGCTGGACGGCGCCGAGTTTTATCAGGCCATCGCCAACGAATGGGAACTGCACGCGGTTCGCGACGAACTGGCCAGAACGATGGTCGAGCACGCCGGGCGGCCGGTGCGCCAGCCGCGCGAGAGTTTGCAGCAGTCGTTCCAGTCGATGACGCCGGCGGAAGCCTACACGCGGCACGCGGAGATTTTCGCGGCCATCCTGACTCGCACGAACGCCGATTGCGTTCGCTATGCATCGTATCTGCCTCAGCGTCAAAGCCGTTACTTCAAGTTGACCGATGCGCGGCCCGAAGTGGTCTGAAGCTGCCGGAATCAAAGGATATCTACCATGGCAAAGAAAAAAGTAGTGGTGTTTGCCGGCACGCGGCCGGAAGCGATCAAGGTCATCTCGGTGGTGCAGGCGCTGCGCGCGGCGCCCGACGACTTCGACGTGTGCCTGTGCTCGGTCGGCCAGCATCGGGAAATGCTGATGCAGGCTTTCGCCGACTTCGGCGTGACGCCGGACGCGAGTCTGGACGTGATGTCGCAGAATCAGTCGTTGGCGGGGCTGAGCGCGCGTCTCTTCACGGCGATCGATGAATTCCTCGCCGCGCAGTCGCCCGACATCATCCTCGTGCAAGGCGACACGATGACGGTTCAGGTGGCGGCGTTGACGGCGTTCTATCGTCGTATTCGCGTTGGCCACATCGAAGCCGGGTTGCGCAGCCACGACATGGCCGCGCCGTTTCCTGAGGAACTCAATCGACGCGTGGCGTCGCTCGTGACCGATCTCCATTTCGCGCCGACGGAACTGTCGAAGAAGAATCTGCTGGCGGAGCAGGTGCCCGCGGAACAGATCTTCGTGACCGGCAATACCGTGGTTGACGCGCTGTATCTGATGCTCGAGCGCCTGAAGAACGAGCATGTCGAGTTGCCGGAGCGAGTCGAGGCCGCACTCGCGGAAGGGCGGCGCATCGTGCTGGTGACGGGGCATCGTCGCGAGAGTTTCGGACCCGGTTTCGAGAACATCTGCACGGCGTTGCGGACAATCGCCGAGGCGCATCCGGACGTGCGTATCGTCTATCCGGTGCATATGAATCCGAAGGTCCGGGAGGTCGTCAACCGCGTGTTGAGCGATCAGCCGGGCGTCTATCTGGAAGAGCCGCTGACCTACAAGCCGTTCCAGCGGCTCATGGCGGCGAGTCACATCATCCTGACCGATTCGGGCGGGATTCAGGAGGAAGGGCCCGCGTTGGGCAAGCCGGTTCTCGTGATGCGCGATGTGACCGAGCGGCCGGAAGGCGTCGAGTCCGGTGTCAACAAGCTGGTCGGCACGGATGTGGCCACGATCGTTCGTGAGACGGCGCGTTTGCTCGACGATCCCGCTGCCTATCAGGCCATGTCCGCAGGCAAGAACCCGTTTGGCGATGGGACCGCGGGCGCGCAGATCGTCGCCATTCTAAAGTCGAAGTTCGCGCAGTCCTGATTGGCATGGCGCTGACAGTCGCGGGCCGGGCATGGTTGAGCGCCCGCTCGCGCTTGCGTTCAGCCCGCATTCGGCCGACCGCTGTCAGTGTGCAAAGTCGTATTGATCGATAAAAGAATATGAAATCCAAAGACCGCACCTGGGCAGCGGGGGCGCCCATCACGGCCGGCCCGAATGCTCCGGTGATCGATGACAAGGCCTCCAACGGGATCTGGCTGCTAGCCGTCTTCGCAATCACCATCGGGCTGACGTTTGCGCGGATGCCGCAACGCCTGACACAAGGTTTCCTTTGGGCGGAGGATGTATCGATCTTTCTCAAGGGCGGCTACGAGGAGGGCTTCAGGTCGATATTCGCGCCGTACGCGGGCTATCTTCACGCCGTTCCGCGCCTGATCGTCGCGGCGTATGCATCATTGGGGTCGCCTGTCCACGCGCCGCTGGTCCTGGCGTGGGTCTGCGCGATCGTGCTGGCCGGCGCCGCAACGCTGCTCTTCACTGCCGTGTATCGCCATGTCGGCCGCGTGGCGGCCCTGTGCTTCGCGCTTGCGCTGATTATCGTCCCTCAGGATGGCGAAATATGGCTGACCGTCACCAATCTCCAATGGATCCTCGGGCCTTTGCTTCTCGTTCTGCTCTGGCGGGAATTCGCGGCCAAACAGCTTTTTCCGGTGCGAGTGTTTTATCTCGACGCGGTGCTAATCGTTTTGCTGTCTCTGACTGGTCCCTTCGGCCTCGTGTTCAGCGTGTTTGTCATTGGCGCTGCTTTCATCAAGGGACGGCACGAGTGGGCACGTCGCACATGGGGCCTGTTCGTCGCATACGGTTTGGCGCTGACGGCCCAAATGGCGTGCCTGGTGCACGCGAGCTCGCAAGGCGGGCTGGTCAATTTCAATCCGGCGGACTTCCACTGGATCAGTTCTTTCCTGCGTTATTTTGTTCTCGATTTTATAAGTCCGGCTTCGTTGAACGATAAATGGAGCGTTGGCATGCGTATAGGCGTGTCGCTTATCGCTATCGCGTGTTGTGGTTTTGCGCTGTACAAGACGCCTGGCAATTACCGCCTTGCGTGTGTCGCACTTCTTTTTCTCGCCGTGCTGTTTTGGGTACTTGGCATAGCCCGGTTTGGCCGCACGGATCTCCCCATGCGATGGTCGATGGGTGGATCGAGATATCTCTACGTGCCGTTCGTGTTCTGTTTCTGGACATTGGTCATTTGCCTTTCAAAGGCGAATGGCGTCGGTGCCAGATTGGCAGCGGGTGTGCCCCTCCTGCTGATCTGTTTTTCCAGCGCGTCGGGTTTTGCGAGCGGGAAATGGCCCGCGACGAATATTACGTCGTTAGTGACCGGTAATGCCGTTTCGTACCGGTTATTGCCTCCGCCTGGCGATTCATTCGGCACGACCATCAGGAAGGTGCGGTAAGGCCCCTTAAGTTGCCGCGTGTTATCGGAAAATCGGCCTGTGTTCGCGGCAGATAACGCTGCGCAAAAAGGCTCGCTTCATCAATTGATGTCGGGCATTGGGGAGATTCCGCTCCCGCCGAATCGTGGGAAGGGAAAAATGCCGGAAAATCACTGGTAAAATCGTTGTCTCAGAAATAGGCGGCGGGAGAGGCGATTTATGGTGGATTCGGTAGACGCGGGAAAGGACCGAGCGCCGTCGCTGGACATGCTGCGCGGCTATGCGGCCTTGATCGTCGTTTTCGCGCATACCACGGTGGCAGGACTTTACAAGGTCGAGCCGCTGTGGGGATGGCTGAAATGGACTCCCCTGCGCGTTTTGTGGGCCGGCCACCAGGCAGTGATCGTGTTCTTCATGTTGAGCGGCTATGCGCTCGCGCATATGTACGGCGAACTGAGGTCGCGCCGTTACCCTACGTTTGCCGCCGCGCGAATCATCCGGCTTTATCCTCCGTTCATTGGGTCGCTCGTGGTCGCCGTCGGCCTGTACTGGCTCGTCGGCCGCGCGGGTTATGTTTGGGAGCGCGGCTGGATGTACACGGCGCATCCCGTACTCGATAAGCAGGTGATCTTCGATCATCTGAAAATGATTGGAAGCTACGACACCAGCGCGATCAATCCGCCAATGTGGTCGATCGTGCATGAGATGAGATGGTCATTGGCATTCCCCATCATTGCCTTTCTCGTCAACCGCTTTCGATTCAAGGCTGTCATTGCAGCGGTAGTGAGCTCGACGCTCATCGGTATTGCGGCGCTGGCCGGATCGCCTACCCATATTCCCTGGCCGCTTCAGGATGCGCTTCTGACGACGCACTACGGCACGTTCTTCGTCATAGGCGCGTGGTTTTATTCGCGTCGTTTTCAGATTGTCGACAGAGCGAATGCATTGCCGGCCAAGTCACGCGCCATGTGGTGGATCGCGGCATTGGTGCTGTTTTCCTATCCGTTCGACAATCCGTGGAGCATCGGCGGACGCATTTTCGGCGACCTCGGAGTTTCAATCGGAGCATTCCTCCTAATGGCGCTGTCCTTCACCATCAAGAAAGGGCGCGTTTATTCGATTGGACACTGGTTGGGGAAGATCTCCTACAGCCTGTATCTCAACCACTACGTGATACTGAGCGTGTCGCTGGTGATTCTCTACCCCCGCTTCGGGGCGGTTCCTGTCTGGATCGCCACGGTTTGTGGCGCAGTGGTTCTTGCGTTCGCAATGAACAGGCTGGTCGAGGTGCCGTCGCAAAACTGGGCGCGCGCTTTGCGTCGCCGCTGGTCGCCGAAGACGGTTGAGCGTTCGGCAAATAGCGCGAACCTTGTTCAACGATGACAATGGCTGAGATTCAGATAGACCCCGTTACCAGCATCGAAAATGAGCTGTCACGACGCAGGTCTTTAGTCGATGGTGCTTTCGTCTTCGTTCTCGCTTTCGTCGTGCTATTTATCCGCATGCACGGTCGACTTACGCACGGTTACCTGTGGGCAGAAGACGCGCCCATTTTCATCAAAGAAGGATTCGAACTTGGCGCGCGAGCCGTCATCACACCTTATGCAGGATACCTGCATGCGGTGCCGCGCCTGCTGATATACGGCTATACGTGGTTCGGGACGGTTGCTTCCACGCCGCATGCATTTGTCTGGCTTACCACGTCCACCACGCTTGTTTCCTGCCTGTACCTATATGTGATCGCCGCGCGCTATTTGCCGCGTGCCGGCGCCTATCTGATCGGTCTGTCTCCTGTTCTCATTCCTCACAATGGTGAGGCCTGGTTGACCGTCACGAATCTCCAATGGGTGCTCGCGCCCGTGCTTATTGCGATGGTTTGGGACTGCACGCAGCGCACCGACACGAACCGGATCTTCGGCCGCTGTGTCGCCATCGGTCTCCTTTCGCTGACCGGCCCGTTCAGCATTCTGTTTTCACCCATTGCCGCGCTGGGCATCGTGGCTCATCTGAAGCGGTCTGGCAAGCGCCTGTGCTGGTTGCCGCTGCTGGTGGTCGTGGCCGGCGGCGTGGTTCAACTGGTGACGCTACTGACAAGTCCGCCAAACCATCCGGCAGCCCACGCAGCAAGCGAGTATCTGCACTTCGGCTGGCTGGGCGCTTTTTTCCACTATTTCGTGCTCGACTTCTTACTCGCCGATCGGTGGATCAATGGTTTGGGCAAGGGCATGTTTTACGTTTCATTCGCGCTATTCGCCGCAGTTCTGGCGTGTGTGGCGAGTTTGCCCGGCAAGTGGCGCAACGCCTGCGTGATTGCGCTCGCGCTCGCCGTTGCCTTCTGGATGCTCGGCGTGGTGCGGAGCGACGCGCCGGAGTTGCCCGTCCGGTGGTCGGGCGTGAGTGCGCGGTACACCTTCTTTCCGCTCATTCTGTGCATGTGGACGTTCGTCATCGCGGCCGCCAAAAGCAGAATCGCGCTTGCCCGCTACGGCGCTATGCTGCTTTTATTGCTGATGCTGGTGAACAGCGCATTGCGCTTCGCGGTTCCGTGGTATCCCTACGAGATCGTATCGACGCAAGCCGGCGTTTTCCTCGTCCACGCGCCACCCGGTGATGTGTTCCGGGCAGAAGTCAAACCGGTGCGTTGATCGTATGGGCGGATGGTTCGGCTACTTCACTTCACGCCGAACTGTCAGTGCTTAAAGCTCCACTTCTTGTGCCCCACATAGCTCGTGAACACCGGTACGGCGACGCCGACGGCATGCGCGAGATCCCGCGCATGCCAGGTCATGCCCATCCGCGGAAACACGTAGTACGCCAATCCGACACTCACAGCCCAGGTCTGCACGACGGCAACGAGATTGACGAGCGTAAAGAAGAACACTGACCGCCCAGTCGACTGCGTGCTCTTCGTGAACACGAACAGTTTCGCCAGAATGAACGCGGTGATCATCCCCGTGATATACGCGACGACAATGGCGGCCGAGTAGGGCATCCACTTGTTATAGACAATCCGGCTGCTCCAATTGACCGCCGCGGCAAAGCCGCCGGTCAACAGGAACAGCAGAAAGCTCTTCGAGACGAACGTACGCTTGGCGAGTGAATGAACCCGGGTCATATCATCTTTGCCATCTTGCGCGATAGGCCGATGCTCTCCGAGATGCCGCGGTCTTCCGGGTAGTAATAAGACGTATCGGCCACGAGCAGGCCTTCCACCGGCAACTGGATCGGCGGCAGGCGATCGAGATAACCCGGCTCGCAAATCGGTTGCGCGAAGCGATACCGGCTCGCGCGCACGTCGATGAAATCGTCCGGCTTAAGCGCCGGGTTGATTTTCATCAGATAGCGTTTCACTTTGTCGATGAACGCCGAATCCGGTTCCTGGTACTTCGGATGTTCGCCCGGAATATAGAACGGCACGTAGACCACGTGATGATCGAGCGGCCGCAGATTCGTATATTCGACAATGCCCGGAATATCCATCTCCGGATCGTTAGTGTTAAGCCAGAAGTTTTCGGTTACCGGTTTCTTCAGCTTCGCGATAATGCACACTACGGCCACGTTTTTGACGCTGCGGAATGCGTCGAGTATTCCGGTGGGCAGATCCGGCATCACGCGCGGCACATACGGAAGCGGAATCGTGCTGATGACCTTGTCGAACGGCAGAAACTCACCGCCGGCTTCGATGCCGGTGACTTTACCGTTCTCCATCACGACCTTCTGCGCGGGTGTGCCAAGACGAAACTCGCCGCCGTGGGCCTCGATATAACGGCGCATACCTTCCAGCAAGGTATCTGAACCGCCTTCGAGATAGCCGAGTTTCTCGTGAAAGAGGTTATAGCGCGAACGGCCGATACGGCGAATACGACTCCAGATCCAGGCTGCGGAGAGGTTGTACGCGTAGTCGTAAAACTTGTAGTCGAACAGACGCCGCCACAACACTTCCCACGCTTCTTCACCAATCCAGCGGCGAATCCAGCCCGTCGCTTCGACGTGATCGAGCGGCTTCCAGTCATTGCGCTTGGTCGACAGAAACGCGTGCAGGCCATAACGGAATTTGGCTTGCAGGCTGAGTCCCTTGAACTTCAGGAGCGCCATCGGGTTGCCCCACGGCTGCACGCGGCCTTGATAGAAGTAGCCCATCTTCGTTTCGCGCCACTGCATTTTCTCTTCGAGTCCGAGCTCGCGCAGCACTTCGAAGAAAGCGTGGTCGGAAATCGCGTGGAAGTGGTAGTAGCGTTCGATGGAGAGGCCGCCGAAGTCGAAGCACGCGGCCATCCCGCCAACCCGGTCGTCTGCTTCGAATATGACCGGCTTGCGCCCGTCCTTGACGAGCTGGTAGGCGGCGCCGAGACCCATCGGTCCGGCGCCGAGTACTGCAATGCGTTGTTCGCTCATAACGTGGCTCTGCTCAGAATTCCAGTGCGATGTGGCTGTACGTCGGATCGTTGAAGGTTTCGTCCATGGCCTTTGCAAACGGCGTGGCGCGGATCTTGAAGATGCCTTCCCAGTCGATCACTTCGAATTCGTCGCCGGCCGTCAATGCTTTCAGCTGGTCCGCGGTGAACGGCGGGTTCTTGTCGAAGATGGCGTACACCTTCAGCAGCACATAGAAGAGACCATACGGAATTCGCACGATCGCGCACGGTGCGCGAGTGGCGCGCTTGATCTGGCGAATGATGTCGATATAGTCCACGCGTTCGAGGCCGGTGATATTGAACGACTGGCCTTTGATGCGCGACTCGATGCAACTGATGATCACATTGCAGAAGTCGCCCACATAGAGCGGCTGACGCATGTACTTGCCGCTGCCGGGAATCGGGAACACCGGCACGCGATGCATGAAGCGCGACAGCCAGCCGAGATGCTTGCGGTCGAACCAGCCGAACATCAGCGTGGGCCGCAACACCACGCATTCGATGCCCGAGGCGTGCACGATCTCTTCCTGCTCGCGTTTCGTGTCGGTATAGAAATCTTCGCCCACGGAATTCACCACCGAAGAACTGATGTGCACCGTGTACGGAATCTGATTGCGCTTGATCACGTCGAGCACGTTTCGCGTCGACGTGATGTTGTTGCGAATGAACGGTTCGATAGTCGGAGCGCCGATCTGCGCCTGCAGCATCACGACAAGATCCGCGCCTTCGAAGTGCTGCTCCCAACCGCCCGGTTCGGCCAGGTCGGCATAAATTGCCGTCACGTCAGGATGGACCTTGCGAAGCACTTCCAGGTTGGCCTTATGCTTGTCGATCACGACGAGATTGTCGTAGCCGCGCGCTTTGAGGCGTGCAACGAGGTTCTGGCCGACGAGGCCGGCGCCGCCTGGAAGAAGGATGCGGGTTTGGTTCATGCGTTAACTCTTTGAATGGGGCGTTCAGCAACTTTGTAAGGGCTAGATGATACTAGCAAGCCGTGGCATCTCCTGAAACGGCCAGGAAACTGCCTGGAAAGCGCCGGCCGTCGTTACGGACCGGGTCCTATTGAACTGCCGCTGCCGCGGGCAATGCTGCGGGCATTGGTTTTTCGGCCTGCAGTGCGCAATATGCACCAGCGGCTGTTTGTCCATCGACGCGTATGCCGCCGCTTGCCGGCGCCTTGAAGAAGGCTGTCCAGCCGCTGTATCGGGCGCTTCGTCCGAATATGTTGCGAACGTCGCCTCGCTCGGCGCCGATGACACCGGTACCGAGCGTCGTACCGGTGGCGTCGGTAACGACGATTGCTCGCGGCGTGCGCTTGTCTGCCTGATCGTAAATCCAACCCGTCGCACGATACGTGCCGGGGGTCGTCGTCGCCGAGATGTCGTCGATGCTGCCGGCGCAGGGCAGCGACGCGTTGATCTGGCTCGGCGGCACCAGATAGTCGGGCTGATCCGGCGCGAAAATGGACAGGTGTTCCGCCTCGGCTTGCCGCGCGATGTTCGGCAGAGCATCAGGAAACGGATAGACCGGGCGGATGATCTCTGGGTCATAGACATGAGCCCGCAACGCGAGGCCGGCGACGAAACGTGCGTAAGTCTCGTCACGATCCGCCCGCACGAAGAAGCGTTGACCCGACGCCACGGCCAGCGTGGCAAGTGCGGCGACGAAGACGGCACGCCTCAATTGTTCCGGCGTGCGGCTGTTCAGCGCGGCAAAGAGGATCAGCGCGAGCCAGCCCATCAGCGAGGCGGTCGTATAGCGGGAAGCGAGTGCTGTCTCCACCCCGAACCAAAGCCGCCCGCTCGCCGTCAGCAGCGCATTGCCCGCGATGAACAATGCAAATACGAGCAGCGCCACGCCTTGCGGACGACCGGCACTGGCGCGCAAGAGCCTGAAGCAGTTTGCCGCGAGCGCCGCCAGCACGAGAATACCCGCGACATAGGCGCCCGCGAGGCCGGTCCTGATCTGAAAGGCCGGCGAACCCAGATAGAGCAGCACGTAGCGAATCGCGGCAAGCGGGTGTTCGCGCACGCCGGTGAGCAGGTTGCCGCTGCTACCCGGCTTGTGCCAGTCGATGAAATAGGCGAACCATACGGCAACGGTCACGATGACGATTGCCAGCAGTTGGCGCGGTTTCAGCCGCGCGTAGAGTGCCTGCACGATCAACGCGGGGAACACCAGCACACCGCTCGACATCGAGTATGCCGCGAACCACGCACTGACCAACGCCGCCGTCAGCCAGCCGAGCCGTTTGGCTGGTTTGTCGCCGGCATCGGCTTCGGCGGTACGATCGATTGAATGGAACGCGAGCAGCGCAAAGAGATAAACGGCGAACCACTGGCTTTGAAATCCCCATGCGAAATTTTCCCGCTGCATCCACGAGAAGGCGAATACGAGGATGGCGCCGGCCAGTCCGAAGCGCGTCTGCCGCGAGAGCGTAGGGCGGTAGTGGACCGTGATGCGGAAAAACGCCGCCGCAAGCGCACCCGCGAGCACCAGATTGGAAATGAGGGAAAAGACATTTCGGCCGCCGAAATAACGGATGTCGGCGAAAAATATCAGTCGCGAGAAAGTCAGGCGATGTTCGTTATGCTGTTCGAAAAACGCGTGCCAGGGATCTTGCGCGGCCCGCATATAGAAGCCGATGGAGCCGTCCCACGAATCGCCGTACGGCAATGGCGAAAAGTGCTGCCACACCGCGAAAACCGTTGTTGCGAACGTGATGACGCCTAGCGCCAATACCGCATAGTTGCCAAGAATTTCTCGCCGGCTCATCGTCCCGATTTCCCTTTACAGGGACGCGCGCTTGAACAGGAAGCGCGGCACCGAGCGGATGATCAGCATGATGATCGCCCAGAACCAGCGCGTGTACAGCACGTCCTTGCGCTTGTCGACGGCGCGCAGGATGTCGCTCGCCACCTGATCGGGCGTCGCGACGAGGGGGCCGGGCAAGGGCAAACCGGCTGTCATCGGCGTCGCCACGAAGCCCGGCTTGACGGTCAGAACGTGGACGCCGGCTTTGAATAGCCGCGCATTCAGTCCTTCGCAGAATGCGGAAAGCGCGGCCTTCGCGCTGCCGTACAGATAGTTCGAGGGCCGGCCGCGATCACCCGCCACCGACGAGATGACCGCCAGCGCACCACGCTTTTGCGCTTCCAGGATGTTGGCAATCGGCGTCAGCAGCGCGATAACGGAAACGGCATTCGTGTTGAATTCACGCACGGCCACCGCGGGGTCCGCCTGGCACGCGGCCTGGTCCGGCAAGGTGCCGGGCGCGACCAGCACGATGTCGAGCGCGCCGAGTTCTCTCTGGCACTGTTCGAGCATGCCCGCATGCAGATCCAGGCGATCGATATCGAGTTGATGACAGGCTGCCAGTTGCGCGCCGCGCGCGCTCAGATCCGCGGCCACTTGCTGAAGGCGTTCGCCGTTGCGGGCAACCAGGAAAAAACGTGCGCCTTGCGTGGCCCATTGGCGCGCACAGGCGATGGCGATCGCCGACGTGGCGCCGACGATAAGAATGTTTTTCATGTTCGAGTGGTCCGTTCCCAGAAACGCGAGAGTAACGCGGGGTCGCGCAGCGCTTCGAGTTGCTGCCATTGAGGGTAAGCGGCGCGAAAGTCGGCGCCGGGCATGTGCGCGTCTTTAGCCGGATAGATGCGGCCGCCGGCTTCGCGCACGATTGCATCGAGATTCGCGAAGAGCCGGGTGTTCAAAGCGTCGCGCTGCGGGAAATCGAGAGCGAGGGACGTGCCTTCCATCGGAAACGACAACAGGCCCGGCGAGCGCAAGTCGCCGCAGCGTTTCAGTACGGCGAGAAATGAGCCCGTGCCGCTTTCGGCGATCGCGTCGAGAATCGCGCGCGTCGCGTCGCGCGCCGTGGCCGACGGCACCACGCATTGGTATTGCTGAAAGCCTGCGCGTCCGTAGATTCGATTCCATTCCAGCAAGCTGTCCAGCGGGTAGAAGTAGGCGTCGTAACCGACCTGCGTAACGACTTCGCCGCGCTGCTGCTTCTGATAGTAGAGCTCGTTGAACGCGCGCAACGTGAAGCGGTTGAACACGGGAATCGGCAGCGTGAAGGGCACCGTGCGTTTCTTTCGCCGTGTGACTTCGAGCGGCCCGTGCGTCGCATGGTCGCCGGCCATGAAGATGCCGCGACCGAGCGCCGAGCCGCGACTTTGGCAATCCACCCACGCCACGCTGTATTCATGCAACGGGTCGAGCTTTTCCGACAACGCGAAGAATTCGTCCAGATCGCCGAAGCGGATGCTGGTCATGTCGATCAGACTCGAGCGGATCGGCATCAACTGGATCTCGGCCCACAGGATCAGCCCGGTCAGCCCGAGGCCGCCGATCGTGGCGGCGAAAAATTCGGCTTGTTCGTCGGGCGAGCACTCGAACTGCGAGCCGTCGCTGCGCGCCAGCGCGAAGCGGCGCACATGCCGGCCGAAGGTGCCGCGCACATGGTGATTCTTGCCATGGACGTCGTTGGCAATCGCCCCGCCCAAGGTCGCGTATTTCGTGCCCGGTGTGACCGGCAGCATCCAGCCGCGTGGAATCGCGACGTCGAGTATCTGTTCGAGCGTGACGCCCGGTTCCGCGCGCAAGACACCGGTTTGCCAGTCGGCGGCGATCAGCCGGTCGAGCGGCAGCGTTTGCACGACATGGCCGGAGGCGGCGAGGCAACTGTCGCCGTAGCTGCGGCCATTGCCGAAGGCGAGCGTGGTGCCGTGTTCCCTGGCCGCGTCCGACCACGCGGCGCGCGCGTCATCACGCCATGCGATCGCATGCGCTTCCTGCGGTATTGGCGGGTAACGTCCCCATGACAGAACTCGACTCATCGTCTAGATCGCGGCCCAGAAAATCAGGCCGCACAGCACGACGACTGCGAGGCTGACCCGGTCGCGCGCCGCGAACACGATCGGATCGTCGTGCATCAGACCGCGATGCGCAATGATCCAGGTGCGGCTTACCCAGTAAAGCAGCAGCGGACACGCGAGCCAGATGACTTGCGGGTGACGGTACATGCCGGCGGTTTTCGCGTCCTGGATATAGAGCGCAAGCACGAGCACGGCCAGATAGCCGGACGAGGTTCCAAGCGATGAGATGAGCGACAGGTCGCTCGCCACATAGCCGCGCCCACGCGTCTTGACGAGGCCGCGCGCTTTCATCGAGTGCAGTTCGGCGTAGCGCTTGACGAGCGCGAGGCTCAGGAAGATGAACATCGAAAAGGCGAGCAGCCAGAAGGTCAGTTGCGCGTCGACCGCCGCTGTTCCGGCGATGATGCGCATCGTGTACAGCATGGCCAATACCACCACGTCGACCATCACCTGGCGTTTCAGAAACGTGGAGTACGCGAGCGTCAACACGTAATAGCCGAACAGCGCTGCCGAGAATTGCCAGGGCAGGAAAAGCCACGCCGTGACGAACGCGACCACGAGCAAGACAGGAAAGAGCGCGAGTCCCCATGTGAGCGGCAGCGCGCCCGAAGCAAGCGGACGTTTGCGTTTGACGGGGTGATGACGATCGTCTTCGAGATCGAGCAGGTCGTTGAGCAGATAGACACTCGAAGCGCACAAGCCGAACGTGAGAAACGCCAACAGCGCAGCGAGCGTCAGCTCAGGCGAAGACAGCTTATGTGCGGCCAGCAGCGGCAAGAAGATCAACAGGTTCTTCAGCCACTGGTGCAGGCGCAAGGACTTGGCCCATGTCTTGACGGCGGGCGGACGTGATTCGATCACCCGCTCCACATTGCCGATCTTGCGCGCGGCGCGTTCCACGCCATTGGACGGATTCACCACGTACGCGCGGTCGGCGGATTGCCAGACTGCCAGATCGTCGTGTGAATTGCCGGCGTAGTCGAAGCCTTTTTCGCCGTACTCGGCGACCAGCGTATCGCGCTTGTTGTGAGCGGACAGGTTGATGCTGCCGTTCGTTGCGAACGTCCTGTCGAAAATGCCGAGATGGGTGGAGATGGCCTGCGCGTAACGTTCGTGGCTTGCCGTGGCCAGCACCAGCGAGCGGCCGGCGTCGCGCTCGACTTTCAGCCATTGCAGGACCGTGGCGTCGTAGGGCAGCACGGCCACGTCCACGTTCGTCGCGTCGGCGAGGCGCGCTTTCAAACCCGGCTTGCCGCCGCGCGCGAGCCACAGCAGCGGCTCATAAAAGCGTTGCGGGGCTGCCTTCAGATAGGCAAATCCAGACTCGATCAGGATGTCTGAGCGAATCAATGTGCCATCGAGGTCGACGACGAGTGGTCTGCTGCGCATTCATTCTGCCCTGAGGGCGGTTGTCAGATTTGTTGAGCGGACGGCTGCCGTCTGTGGCGCTGCGCTGAAGCCCGAATTTCGTCCGATTACGAACGGCCGGAGTTTGGCGGCGTTACTTTACTATTCCGCGATAACGCGCACAACCTTACAGGCGAAGTGTCTGATTCTGAGGCAAGAATACCGAATCAAAACATAATAAATAGCGTTTAACGGAATCGTATCGAGCGTAACAAAGGGAAAGACGGGTTGCCGAACTGCGAAAATTTCAGCAAACTTCGGGTTTGTTGCGTCTACGCAACGTAGCTTTTCGCCGTGCCTACCCGAAGTGCTCACTGATTTGCCCACCGAAGTGCCCAAGATAAGGCACGCAGTTCTACATGAAAGAAACGCGCACTCTGCATCCCCTGTCCGACGGGCTGTCCGTGTCGGTTGTGGTCTACCACCCGGATACAGAACAGTTGGTGTCCACGCTCACGGGCCTCGCCGTCGCGTGCGACGGGCTGCACATCAGCCGGCCCGAACTCCCGGTGGCGCTCTATCTGGTGGACAACGGCGGCCTGCCGGACATCCCGGCAACGCTAGCGGAACTGCGGGCACGCGGCATCGTTTGTACGATCATCGCGGGACAGGGAAACGTAGGCTACGGCAGAGGCCACAATCTGGCAATCGCGCGCAGCGCCAGCCGCTATCACCTGGTGCTGAATCCCGACATCGATCTGGCAAGCAACGCGCTTCGCGAAGCGCTCGATTTTTTCGATGCACACCCCGAAGCGGGCCTCATCACGCCATGGATCGGTGACGAGCATGGCGAGCAACAGTTCTTGTGCCGACGTTACCCCACGTTGCTCGATCTGTTTGTACGCGGCTTTTTGCCCTCGGGAATGCGTCGGCTGTTCGAGCGCCGACTCGCACACTACGAGATGCGCGACCGGATCAATGCGCGCGACACAGTGTGGGATCCGCCGATCGTCAGCGGCTGTTTCATGCTGTTTCGCATGGCGGCCCTGAAGCAACTGGCGGGCTTCGACGCCCGTTATTTCCTTTACTTCGAAGACTATGATTTGAGTCTTCGCGCGCATGACGTCACCCGCGTCGTCTACGCGCCCGCGGTGCGCGTGTTGCATCACGGCGGCGGTGCGGCGCGCAAAGGCACTGTGCATATCCGCATGTTCATGTCTTCGGCGTACAAGTTCTTCCACCGGTTCGGCTGGAAGTGGCTATGAGCCGGGTGCTCGTGACGGGGGCCAACGGCTTTGTCGGCCGCGCGCTGTGCCGCGCGTTGCGTGACGCCGGCAACACGGTCACCGGCCTTGTACGGCGGCAGATGCAGCGCGAACACGGCGTGGACGAATGGGTCGACCCCAGCGTGGATTTCGCGGGCATCGACGCAGCTTGGCCCGCGACATTGCAAGTGGATTGCGTCGTGCACCTGGCGGCGCGTGTGCATGTCATGCTCGAGGACGCCGCCGATCCGGAGGCCGCTTTCCAGGCGGCCAATGTCGAGGGCACGCTGCGGGTCGCGCGCGCCGCGTGGCGGCACGGCGTGCGGCGCTTTGTCTTCGTCAGCAGCATCAAAGCGATGACCGAAGCCGATTCGGGCCGCCCGGTGCGCGAAGACGATTCCCCTGCGCCGCAAGATCCGTACGGCCGCTCGAAACGCGCTGCCGAAGATGCGCTGATCCGCCTGGGTGCGCAGACCGGTCTCGAGATCGTGATCGTGCGCCCGCCGCTGGTCTATGGTCCGGATGTGCGAGCCAATTTCCTGAGCCTGATGAACGCCGTATGGAAGGGCGTGCCGCTGCCGCTCGGCGCACTTGGCGCAAGACGCAGCCTCGTCTACGTCGACAACCTCGCGGACGCTTTAGTGCATTGCGCGACCGATGTGCGCGCGGCCCAGCAGTGCTTCCACGTCGCGGACAACGACGCGTTGACGATCGCCGAACTAGCGCGCGCGCTTGGCCGCCACCTCGGCCGGCCGGCACGTTTGCTGCCCGTGCCCGAGAGCTGGTTGCGCGTTGCCGGCCGCCTGACGGGCCGCACGGCGCAAGTAGACCGGCTGGTCGGCTCATTGCAGCTCGACACCAGCCGGATTCGCACGGTGCTGGGCTGGCAGGCGCCGTACTCCACCGAAGAAGGGCTGGACGCGACAGCCCGCTGGTACCGATCCACGCATTGAGGCGCGCATGCTGATGTCCCCTTCCACGATGCCGGGCTGGACGACTGTGATCCTGATCGCGCTCGGCTCCGCTTGCGCCTGCGCGGCGATCCTGTGGACGCTGCTCAGGACCGGCCTCGCGTGGCGTCTGGCCACCGACATTCCCAACGACCGCTCGTTGCACACGCGGCCCACGCCGCGGGTGGGCGGCTGGGGCATCGTCCCGGTGGTGGTCGTGGCGACGCTGATCGTCGCGCCGCATCTCTGGCTTGCCGCGCTGTGCGCTGCGGTGCTGGCGGCGGTCTCGCAGATCGACGACCGGCGCGGACTGCCCGCGCGGGTCAGGTTCGCGGCGCATCTGGCCGCGGTGGCGATCTTTGTCTGGGCGCATCCCGCGCCCGCGCCGCTCTGGCTGCTGGCCGCCTTGTCGTTTTTACTGCTCTGGCTGGTCAATCTTTACAATTTTATGGACGGCGCGGACGGCCTGGCCGGCGGCATGACGCTGTTCGGCTTCGCGGGCTACGCCGCCGGGGCCGCGCTCACCGCGCATCCGTCGCCGGAACTCACGTGGGCGTCGGCCGCCGTGGCGGGCGCCGCAGCGGGCTTCCTGGTCTTCAACTTCCACCCGGCGAAAATCTTCCTCGGCGACGCCGGGTCGATTCCGCTCGGCTTTCTGGCAGGCGCTTTCGGCTATTGGGGCTGGAGCGAGGGCGTCTGGCCGATCTGGTTTCCCGCGCTGGTGTTTTCGCCGTTCATCGGCGACGCGTCGGTCACGCTGCTGCGCCGGCTCCTGCGCGGCGAGAAAATCTGGCAGGCACACCGCGAGCACTATTACCAGCGCATGGTCCAGTACGGGCTCGGGCATTCGAAGACGGCCCTCCTATGGTATGCAGTAATGGCGGCTGGTATAGTACTTGCTGTCGTGTTGCTTGGCTGGCCTTCAGCGTTTCAATGGTGTAGCGTGGGCGCATGGGTGATCGTGCTGGTATTGATTGGTATCGGAGTCGATTCACGCTGGCGTCGATTCCGGATAGCAGATTCCGAACAACCTGAGGTGTGACGCCGATGTTTCGACACAAAGCCTCATGGCTATCATTTAGCGCTTTCGCCTTCGACCTTTGCGCCGTCGCGGGCACCTGGCTCGCGGCATATCTGATCCGCTTCAATGGCTACGTTCCGGTCGAGTTCTGGTCCGGCGCCGTCCGAACCCTCATCTGGGTCCTCCCTGTCTACGGTGTGATGTTCCGCATCTTCGGCCTCTATCGGGGCATGTGGGTGTTCGCGAGCCTGCCGGACCTGATGCGCATCGCCAAGGCCGTGCTGGCCGGCGCATTCACGATGATGATGGTGGCCGTCATGGCCCAGCCGCATCCCATCATTCCGCGCTCCGTACTCGCTGTTTCTCCGCTTCTCCTGTTCCTCGCCATGGGCGGCTCGCGCGCGCTCTATCGCGCCTCCAAGGAGTTCTATCTGTACGGCGGCCTCGTCGGACAAGGCAAGCCGGTGGTGGTGCTCGGCGCGGGCAACGCGGGCGCGAACCTGGCCCGTGAGCTGTCGCGTTCGAGCGAATGGCGGCTGGTTGGCCTGCTCGACGACGACCCCGCCAAGCAGGGCCGCGAGATTTACGGCTACAAGGTGTGGGGGCCGATCAGCGACCTGCAGCACTGGGCTTCGGACATGAAGGTCGAGCACGCGATCATCGCCATTCCGTCGGCCTCGGTCGATGCGCAGCGTCGCGTGGCAACGCTATGCGTGCGCGCCGGCGTGCGGGCCATGGTGCTGCCCGCGCTGACCACGCTCACGCAAGGCGAAGCGTTCCTGTCGCGCGTGCGTCAGATCGATCTGGAAGATCTGCTGGGCCGCGAGCCGGTGCGTATCGACATGCCGCACGTCGAAGCGCTGTTGAGCGGACGTGTGGTGATGGTGACCGGCGCGGGTGGCTCGATCGGCTCGGAGTTGTGCCGCCAGATCCTGCGCTTCGAACCCGCGCAGTTGATCGCGTTCGATCTGTCCGAATACGCGATGTACC
The DNA here is from genome assembly GCF_042680985.1 of Paraburkholderia dipogonis. Classification (NCBI taxonomy): domain Bacteria; kingdom Pseudomonadati; phylum Pseudomonadota; class Betaproteobacteria; order Burkholderiales; family Burkholderiaceae; genus Paraburkholderia; species Paraburkholderia dipogonis. The sequence continues at coordinate 31,733 of NZ_JBHUFR010000028.1, forward strand.
GCCTCACGGAAGAACTGCATGACCGCTTTCCGAAGCTCTCCGTGGTGCCGGTGATTGGCGACGCCAAAGATTCCTTGCTGCTCGATCAGGTGCTGTCGCGCTACACACCGCACATTCTCTTTCACGCCGCGGCTTACAAGCATGTGCCGCTGATGGAGGAGTTGAACGCATGGCAGGCGGTGCGCAACAACGTGCTGGGTACATACCGTGTCGCACGCGCGGCGATCCGTCACGACGTGAAGCATTTCGTGCTGATCTCCACCGACAAGGCAGTGAACCCGACCAACGTGATGGGCGCGAGCAAGCGCCTCGCGGAAATGGCTTGCCAGGCGCTGCAGCAGACCAGCACGCGCACGCAATTCGAAACGGTGCGCTTCGGCAACGTGCTCGGCAGCGCGGGCAGCGTGATTCCCAAGTTTCAACAACAAATCGCGAAGGGTGGGCCGGTCACGGTCACGCATCCGGAGATCACGCGCTTTTTCATGACGATCCCCGAAGCCTCGCAACTCGTGCTGCAGGCGTCGAGCATGGGGCACGGCGGTGAGATCTTCATTCTCGACATGGGCGAGCCGGTCAAGATCGTCGATCTCGCGCGCGACCTGATTCGCCTGTATGGCTTCAGCGAGGAGCACATCCGCATTGTGTTCACGGGCCTGCGTCCGGGCGAGAAGCTCTACGAGGAACTGCTGGCCGACGACGAAGCCACCACGCGCACACCGCATCCGAAGCTGCGCATCGCGCAGGCGCGTGAAGCGCCCGACAATCTCCTCGACGAACTGCTGCCGTGGCTGATGCAGCATCGCGTGCCGAGCGACCAGGAAGTGCGCCGCGATCTGCGGCGCTGGGTGCCGGAGTATCAGCCGGCTGCCGCGCCGGCGTTGCATAGCGTGGCGTCGGCGACGCGGGCTTCGTGACCGAAGACCGCGGTGAAGAAAGTCAGTAAGCAAAAAGCGCTCATTCGAGCGCTTTTTTTTGTTACCGCCGGGTCTTCCTGACCACCATCCAGCGTGGCGACTTGAACCGTACGATACTCACGTAGAGCCAGACATACGTCGCGGCGAACACTACCACGAAACAGAACAGATGCAGCGTATGCCGCCAGAACAACGTGGCCGGCACGACCGCGATCAGACACAGCAGCCACAGGTACGGCGACGTCAGCGAGTTACGACGCGTCAATTCGCGCGCGGTACGCGTGCCGACCGCCCAGCGCATCAGCCGTTTGTACACCAGCATATGCAGATGCACGCCGTCGGGAATGCCCGGCGACATGCCGCGAATGAATTTCTTCCGGTAGATCGAGAAGCAGGTCTCGAAGATCGGGTACATGAACAGCAGCACGGGATACCACGCGGACACGTCGCGATTGCGCATCACCAGCATGATCGACAGTTCGGCCAGCATGAAGCCGATGAAATACGCGCCGCCGTCGCCGAGAAAGATCAGCCCCGCCGGGAAATTCCAGATGAAGAAGCCGAGCACCGCGCCCATCATCATGAACGAGGCGGACAGCACGATCGGATCGGACACCTGGAACGCCACGTAGGCGAGCGAGGCGAACATCATGAACGCGACCATCGACGCCAGTCCGTTGAAGCCGTCGATGATATTGATCGCGTTGGCGAGCGCGGCAACCGCCAGCACCGTGACCGCGCACGAGATCACCGCGTACGAGAGCAGAAAGTCGAGCGGCGGCACGCTGATGCGCGTCACGGCGATGTTCAGCAGGAAATAAGCGAGCGCGGCCGCAGCCATCGTGCAGACCAGTCTTGCAAGCGGCGACACGCGCTTGGTCAGGTCTTCGACCAGCCCAGAGCCGAAGGCCGGCATGCCGCACGCAATCAGCCCGAGAATGCCGCCCGACACGGCGGGATACGCGTGATGCAACTGCACGGCGGAGACGATCAGCCCGAGCAGAATGCCGGCCCCGCCGATACGCGGCACCGGGCGCACATGGAATTTCTGCACGCCGGCCAGATCGGTGTCGGTGGAGAATTTTTCATGCAGATGCGCGTAGCGCACGATCAACAGCGTGATCAGCAGTGAAACGAGAAAGCCGAGCGCAAAACTAAGCATGAAAGTGAGCCTGAGCGAAGACGCCGAATTATACAAACGAAACGCACCTTGCCCGGAAAAGCAGCAGTGCCGCGCGGTTGTCCGAAGATCCCAGATAGTGAGGTGAAAACCGCTCGCAAACGCCCGCCAGTCATGGATTCCACCTATCTAGCAGCGGCTGTGGGGGGTCGTTAACCTGGATGCGGCGAAGAGTAAGTCATGCGCAAAAAAGACGCGCGCGGCTGCCAACCCGTTTCGCCGCCGATCGGCAAGACGTTCCGGAGACCCAATGCTAAATAACATCACAATTCGTGGCGGCCTGACGCTGGTGATCAGCGTATTCGTCGCTTTCCTGCTGACAGTGATCGGTGTCGGCTATGGCGCGCTCAAACTCGCCAACAGCAGCCTCGACGACACACAGCGCAGCGCGGCGGCGTTGTCGCATCTGAAGGCGAGCTCCGAGAAGCTGCTGCAAGTGCAACTCGCGCTGGGTTCGTATCAGACGCTCTTTAGCGTCGGCAAGCAGACCGACGACCTGTTGCCGGCCGCGCACAAGGTGCTGGTCGAATCGAACAAAGACTTCCGCAATTACATGGCCGGCCCGTTTGCGGACGATAACGAGCAGAAGCTCGCGCAGGCCGTGGAACAGGCGCGCAGCGCGCTGGTCGATAAGGCGATCGAGCCGGAATTCAAGGCGCTCGCGGACTTCGATTTCAATACCTTCCGCAATATTCAGGGCGAGACGGCGAACAGCTTTTACGCCGCTTATTCGAAAGCGATCGACGCGCTTGAACGCTCGCGCATCGACAGCCAGCATCAGCAAGCCCAAACGGCCGCGCAGCGCTTCCAGATCGCGACATTGCTGTTCGCCGCGATCGGCGCCATCGCGCTCGTGATCAGCGTGGCGGCGCGCATCGGTTTGTCGGTGGCGTTGATCAAGCCGGTCAACGCCACCGTCAAGCATTTCGAGCGTATCGCCGCCGGCGATCTGACCGTCGCCATCAAGATCAAATCGCGCAACGAGATGGGCCAATTGCTGGGCGCGTTGACGAAGATGCGCGATGGGCTCGTCGAGACCGTGTCGAAAGTGCGCGGCAGCACGACGGCGATTACTCAGGGAGCCAACGAGATTGCGTCGGGCAATGCGGATCTGTCCTCACGCACCGAGCAGCAGGCCGCGGCGCTTCAGCAGACCGCCGCGAGCATGGAGCAGTTGTCGGCCACGGTGAAACAGAACGCGGACAACGCGAAGCAGGCTAACCGTCTCGCTCATGGCGCGCTCGACACGGTCACGCGCGGCGGCAAAGTGGTGTCGCGTGTCACTGAAACGATGGATGGGATCAGCGAGTCGTCGCGCAAGGTGACGGAAATCATCGGCATGATCGAGGGGATTGCATTTCAGACCAACATTCTGGCATTGAACGCAGCAGTGGAAGCAGCGCGCGCCGGCGAGCAGGGGCGCGGGTTCGCGGTGGTGGCTTCGGAGGTGCGCAGCCTCGCTCAGCGCTCGGGCGCGGCGGCGAAGGAGATCAAGGAGTTGATCGGTGAGTCGGCCGCCAAGGTTCAGGAGGGCGCCTCTCTCGTGTCCGACGCGCAGAAGACGATTCACGAAGCGATGAGCGCCGTCGAGCGCGTGACCGGCGTGATGAACGAGATCGAGGCGTCCGCGCTCGAACAGAGCGATGGTATCGAACAGGTCAACAAGGCCGTCTCGCAGATCGACGAAGTCACGCAACACAATGCGGCACTCGTGGAAGAAGCCGCTGCAGCGGCGAAATCGCTGGAAGAGCAGGCGACTGTATTGCGGGACGCGGTGGCGGTGTTTCAGATGGCGTAATGGCGCAGGGGCGTGCGCTCGCGTCGCCGGCGAGCGCCGTTTTCAACGGCGAATGAGCGGCAATTTAATTCAGACATCCTAATTGTTAGATTTTGTAAAATCAGCGTAGACATGTAAGCGTTAAGTTGCTTGTAATGGAATGTCGATTGCTGGCTAAAAGCATTTTTTCCCGGCACCCTCTCGGTACGGAAAATCATTCCGGACAGCAAAATATTTTTCAATTGAAACCTTGCGGTAAGGTTCCGAAATATTGTCCGTGCGCGAGCGCACAGAGTGATGCTTCGCATTGAGGGATATTGTGTGTTGAATCCGATCCGAGGAGTCGTCCTCGACGCCGGCAACGCACATGGTGCACATCATTCATAGCGGACAAACTATCGAGCCCCAAAGTCATGCAGAGGTCCTCAGCGGCAGGTCCGGATAGTTCCGGGCGCGTACCAAGCGATTACTCGTGTGTGTTGTGCGGCGCCGGGCCGGCAGGAATGGGTTTCCTGTTCTACGCATTCAAGAGCGGCAAGCTGGCGGAGGTGGCCAGAAACGGCCTGCTGATCATCGACAAACGCGTGAGTCTCGGAGCCGGCAAGCTTGGCGACTATGTGAACGTCACGGGCAACTCGGTCGCCAAATCCTTCCTTGCGTGCTTCGAGCACGAACGCTTCGACGACGTGTTCGGCGACATCCGCGAATACAACGAGTTGCACAGGAAACTCGCCGCGGACCCCGACGGCGCACCGCTGCTCTCTGAGGTCGGCGAGTTACTCACGCTGGCTGCCGAGCGGCTCATCGCGCACCTCGTCGAACATTTCGACGTCGATGTACTGCGTGGGCACGAAATCGACGCGATTCGCCATAGCCAGGACGGCCGCTTCGAAATTGCTTATCACGACACGCGCAGGCCGGCGGCGCGCCGGATGATGATTTGCGACACTGTCGTGATGAACCTGGGCGGAACGCAGCGCGTCGAAGAGGTGAGCGATCTCTGCCGCACGTTGGACATTCCATTGCCGGGCAACGGCGTCATCACCTGCACGTCGGATGAACTGCTGCGCCTTACGAGCACGCAACTGGTCGATACCTTCGCGCCCGTGTTTGGTTCTGCCACGAACCGGATCACGATCATCGGCGGCTCGCATAGCGCCTTCACGATGACCGAGCGTCTTGCGGCTGATCTCGGTGACACCGGACTCGATGAAATCGCCATCATTCACCGCTCGCCGATCCGGCTGTTTTTCGAAACCGAGGAGGAAGCCCGCGCGTGGGGCTATGCAGTCGATCCAGTCAACGATATTTGCCCGATCACGGGGCGCGTCAATCGTTCGAGCGGTCTGCGCTACCGCGCCTTCGAGATCGCTTGTTCGGTGATGTCACACGGACGTGTTGCGGGAACGAAGCCGCGAGTCGAACTGATCGATGCCGGCTCCGGCGAGGACGAGCGTGTCCGCGCTGCTACCTGCCTTGCGCACTCATGTGGCGTGATCCATAGCGCGGGCTATGGGCCCAACATGTCCACCCTGGTCGACCATCGCGGGGCGGCCATTCCGCTGCAATATTGCCGGGGTGGCATCGAGGTCGACGAGTTCGCCCGTCCGCTCGACATCAACGGCAAAGTAGTACGCGGACTCTTCACGTTCGGGTTGGGTTCAGGGTTTCGGCCGGACCCGGAGATCGGGAGCGAGGCCGCATTCTCCGGACGAATCCATGGCGTCTGGATCTTTCATCATCAAATCGGCAAGCGGATTCTGACCGGCATTCTGAAAGCGCTGGCTGAGAAGGACGCCATGCAGGAGGCGGAAATGATTACGACGGCGGATGACGACGGACATGCGAGTGGTCGGCCGCGTCGCGGTCGAGCGGACCATCGCCGCTGACTGATGACGTGCAACCCCCGCACGTCCTCTGATTACCGATTCGAGTCGCTCGGACACCGCATTATCAGTCAGTTTATTCCGTCCCATAGACATCCTTAATAAAATGGACATTTTGCGATTCAGAATAAGAATCGTTGGCAATTCAACTAATATCGGCCGTCTTGCACTCTGCCGTAAAGTGACGTTTTTGCGTCCAGCGTTCCAGCGAACGTCCGACGCAAAATATTCCTCTTAATTCCGCCGATCGTGCGGGCTATTCCGCCAGCATTATTGGCGCCGACTTCTTCGCCGGTTATGCTGCATTGCGACATCGAACGCAACGCGATGACCAGTGCGAAGCTTTGATCGTCTCCATTACCGCTTCTGTTTGCCGGCCGCACGAGTGAGGGCAATGCATCGTCACTGGCTCCTCGATTCGAGCGGCGGCCTGCCATATCCAGGCAGGCTGCGATACTTACGTGAGGGAAATGATGACGACATTCCAGTCATACCGCCGAGGTAACCGTTTGTTCGAGGCGCTCCCAACGCATGAATGGGAAGCGCTGCTCCCTCATCTCGAACTCGTCGAATTGAGTCCGGGTCAACTGTTGTCGAAATCCGGCGAAACCATTCGAACCGTCTATTTTCCGGCTACAGCGATCGTGTCCCTGCTGCAGACCATGGAAAACGGCAGCTCGGTGGAGATCGCGGCGATCGGCAGGGATGGCACGACTGGTGTGCCGATCCTGACGGGTGGCGACACCATGCCGGCCAGCGTTCAGGCCCAATGCCGGGGTTTTGCTTATCGAATCAGCGCTGCGGCACTGCGCGACGCGCTGCGCAATTGCGCTTCCTTGCGCTCGCTGATGTTGCTGTACATGCAAGCTCTCCTCACGCAGGTCGCACAAACTGCGGCGTGCAACAGGCTGCATCGACTGGACGAGCAACTGTGCCGGTGGCTGCTGGTCGACATCGATCGCTCGGGTACGAGCGATTTGCAAGTCACGCAGCAAGTCATTGCCGACATGCTCGGCGTGCGCCGTGAAGGCGTGACCGAGGCGTCCGGCAAGCTTTGCGACGCCGATCTCATCCATCATAGTCGCGGCCGTGTCCGGATCCTGGACCGGACTGGACTCGAGGCGCGTTCGTGCGAATGTTATGCAATCGTGAAACGCGAATTCGACCGCTTATTGCCGCGAATCAACGCGATGGAAGTCACGCGTTGAGCGTTGCCGTATCTGCTTCCGAATTGAGGTCTGGGGCAGTCAGCAATACGTTGGGACGTTCGCGTAGATTGCTGGTGCGAGGACGATCAAATGCAGCGAGCACCTGACTCGCGGGACCTCACGCGGGCATCGGAAAGAGAGGTCTTGATGCCCGCGTATCGCGATATCGGTGAGCTTTAGATGGATCGGCCGCGGCGCTTGTAGAGAAAGAAGACGGCCTGAGATCAGTGGTCAGGTCCTGGCCAAGAATGACCGCATCGCGGTCCGCGTGTTCGAGATCGTGCGCGGCAGTTTCTCCCGCTCGCGGAGAGCTATTCGCGAGCGCCTAGACTCATCGACCTGCCGTCCTGGCGTAGACCGCGCAATCTGATCGGAAATTGCCGATAGTTGTTTGCTTTGTATGTCAAACTGCCATTGCGCGGCGGCCTGCGGTTCTTGCCACGCATCGCACTACATCCGTACTTTGCCATCCTCGTAAGCGCGGCTGCTTTCACGCTGTGACCTTGAACGGGCGCGATCGTCCGCGTTCGACTGGTCCAATGTCGCACTCACTGCCACGCCATACGTGTACCGTTTCAACTGTGCCGTTTTTCGACCTGGTCGCAATTCTAGTAAAGTATGATGATTGGTGCGTCTACCGCCGCGTCATACTATCGCCGTTGCCTGTGTGTCTCTGACGCTTTACTGGCTGTATGCGGTGAGTTTTTTAGTGAATCGCGAAGGAGGTGAATCGTTGTAAATTCAATCTCGCCTCAATTGAAAGGACCAGGTAAATGTCGAGCGTTTTGACACATTTGTTATGCTTCATATTCGGTGTGGTCATTGGCGTTTTCGTATGTGCATTATGTGTCGCACGTTCGAGAACGCCACGAGACGATAAATAACTCGACCTCGGCGAGAAGGCCGAACAACGTCAATGCCACGCGGTCGGAACGCGGGCAACGCGAATACCGCAAGCGTTGCCCGACCGCACGAAGCTCCCCTCGATACCCCTCCGTTAGCACAGGCGAAAGCGTGTATGTTGCTTTCCGCACTGAAGCAAGTTTTCTAGAACCCTACACTGAACTGGCTGTATCTGTTCGCGGCGATGGAGCGCAGCTCACTTATGCAGTCAATCTGCGCACGCTGAAATCGCTGCAGCGTAATTCGCTGCATATTTTCGAATGCGCAGACATTTGCGACCGCGCCGCAATGGATGAATTGCTGGCTGAATACAAGCTATGCGCGATTATCCGTCTGGCGGCGGAGAGTCACGTCGATCGGTCTATTCACGGGCCGGAGAGCTTCGTGCAGACCAATGTCGTGGGTGCCTTCACATTACTAGAAGCGGCGCGCTCATATTGGAGCAGGTTGAACGACGCAGCCAAAGCGGAATTCCGTTTCCTGCACATATCGACCGACGATCTGGACAATCAGGCATGGTCGGACGAGGTCGCCTCCGGCGACTATCGCAAGTGG
>NZ_JBHUFR010000029.1:0-118242 GCF_042680985.1 Paraburkholderia dipogonis
GTGTCCGCTTTAACACAGCCTGCGAGTATCAGAGAATCGTTACTGACTTGCGCATAGGACCTGGCTCGCGCTGCACGAGTCGCCGGCGACGCAGCGCACCTATCGCAAGGAAGCGGAGCGGCTGATCCTGTGGGCCATTGTCGATCGCGGCCGCGCGCTGTCGTCACTGACGACCGACGATGCGATCGCGTACCGGGCGTTCCTGCGCCATCCGTCGCCGCGCGGACGGTGGATCGGCCCGGTGCGTCCCCGCACGTCACCTGACTGGCGGCCGTTCAATGGCAGCCTGTCCACGCGCTCGGTTGCGCACGCGCTCTCGATTCTCGGCGCCCTGTTCCGCTGGCTCATCGAACAGCGCTACGTGCTGGCCAATCCGTTTGCGGGCATCAGGGTGCGTGGTGGCAGGACAGCTTCGACGCTTGATGCGTCGCGCGCCTTTACCGATGGCGAATGGGCACTGGTGCGCACCATGGCTGACGGGCTCGAATGGTCGTGCGGCTGGACCGTGCCCGCCGCGCAGCGGCTGCGCTTCCTGCTCGATTTCGGCTTTGCGACGGGTCTGCGCGCGGGTGAGCTGGTCAGCGCGACGCTCGGTCACGTCGAGACGGACGCACGCGGCGAACACTGGCTGCGCGTCACCGGCAAAGGCGGCAAGATCGCGCGGGTGGCGCTGCCGCCGCTCGCGTGGGAGGCCCTTGCCCGCTATCTGGCCCAGCGCGAGTTGCCGACGACTACCGCGCGCTGGCGGCCGGACACGCCGGTCATCGGCAGTCTGGAAGCGGATAGTGACGCCGCCATCAGCAGCGTGCGGCTGTGGGGCGTCCTCGAGCGCTTTTTCCTCCTTGCCGCCAGTGCGATCGAGACCGATCACCCGCCGCTCGCGGGGAAGCTGCGTCGTGCAAGCCCGCACTGGATGCGGCACACCCACGCCACCTTCGCGCTGGGGCACGGCGCCGAACTCACCACGGTGCGCGACAACCTTCGGCATGCTTCCGTCTCGACGACGTCAATCTATCTGCACGGTGACGAGGTCAAGCGCGCGCGGCAGATTGGCGAGGCTTTTACCCGGAGGTGAGCGTGCCAGCGCGTGTTACGGACGGGCCTTTTCAGGAGCCCTCCGGTGGTCGGCTGTCTTTTTGATAACAGCCGGATTGCCACGCCCCGCCGGATTGGAGGTACGAACCCGTCGAGGGCGGTCCGAAATGCTCCGCCTACGCGCGACGCTAATGCCGAGGAGCCAGTATTATTATGTCGACGATAATCGCTGGGCATCAGCGGGCCGCTACAAGGCTCCTTTGCCCGCGCAGGAATTATCGCCACGTCAGACAAAGCACTAAAACCACTCATGGAAACACTTGATTCCGAGCCGCAAATCGTGGCGAATGGGCGCGGCGTGTCATTCGGCCTCGCAAGACGGGGCACCACCGTCGAATGCCTCATCACGATTGCAGCGCTCGAAGCCTGCTTCTGGCTTGAACCTCGCGCCAGCGACGCCCGGGTGCTGAAGACCTTCCGTGACGGATACAGCCGCATCCGCGCAATCGCCGAACGCAAGCTGCTCGCCCATCTGTGCGCACGCCTCGAACTGACGCCGGACGATTTCAGGCGCCACTGATTGAAGCGAACGACGCTGGTTACGCCACATCGCTATCCGCAAGGAAATCGCGGGTTGCGCAAACTTCGCATGCCCTTTTTCAGGCAGGGCGAGGTCGGCGCCTGCTACACCATCCTTCTGCCAGACGGGGTTGCGGCGGAGCTTAGCGGGAGGCCGGGCATGCTTGACAGTTAGTTGCGTTATGAGCGTCGGGACGCCTCAAGTTCGTACGGACTGCGACGCTATGGCGTCTGGCCGAAACGGAGAAACCGACGGACATTGTGGCAGGGCGTTGTACCCGATGAGCCGCTCGCCTGCGGCGATAGCGTGCAGCGTGTTGTCGCCGACTCCGTTTTGATCCGGATGCCGAGATTCACTTGAACCGGCACGACGTCGACCTCGTTCTGGCATGGCGGATTTTGCGATCTTGCCGACCGGATCATGGGCGCGTCGGCAACTGGTTTATTCTGGCGTCGGCAGCAACAGCCCTACGAGAAGTTTGCCGCGATGGTCGGGCGTCATTGGGACGGGATTGCTTCCTATTGCAAGCCAGAAAACAAGGTGCCGCTCCGCTTCGTTGAGGGACTCAACAACAAGATTCGGGTCATCCAACGACGCGCGTACGGATTGCGAGATGAGGAGTATCTGCGCCTGAAGATCCTCACTTGCATGCTGCCTCGAATCTGAAAAATGGTGATTTTTCATCACACTTTTCCGCGAAGACCCGTTTTTGTTTTGTTACTCGGTGTAGGGCTTTGGTGGGGCTGCGGGGAGAGGACAAGGTCTCTTACGGACCCGTACATTTTTTCCATCTGCGAGTTGCCCCTGGCTTTGGAATCTCGTAATACCCGCCTTCCCTGACCCACGCGTCTATCAAGGCATTGCGTTTCTGACCGGTTGCCAGCAGATCACGATAGGCTTTGCCGGCCGCTTTCGGCCACGCCAATGGGTCGTGCGGGTCGAGGTGAATTCCCGTGCAAGCAACGAACATGGCTTCCGTTGTTCCGGCAATACGAGCCACTGAGGTCGTTGTGCTAGAAGTCGACGTGCCCTGATATGTTCGGGTCAATCGGCTGGCCGAATCGTTTGCGACGAGGCGCTCAAGTAGCGCGTCGCTCAACTGGCACTTGGCGTTAGGGCCCACATCCCTGCTTACGACGGTTACTCCATCGCTGAATACGTAGTCAAGAAGTGCGGTGCGCTTGTAGACCTTACAGGTCAGTCCTGCCGCGGGCTTTTCCCGGCACTGCGCCTTGGGCACCTCGGATATTTTGTAATTCCAGGTCTTTGGTTGTTCGCACTCGCGCCCGATATCTTCCTTCCCGGGCTCCGATGACCACTTCGCTGTCTGTGGTGAGCCGGGGACAGCCGCGTAAGGTCCAGGCCGTATCTCCGTAGAGGGAAACGGTGGGCCAACCACATCGAACGTTACCTCCGACTTCTCGACCACGACACCGGCAACAGGAAACTGACCACCTGATTGCACTATGATTTGACGAGCAGTAGCGTTCGCACATTTTAAATCGGCTGCGCCTGTGTCGTCCGTGCACGCGCTCGTGACCCAGTCGGCGATGCGTGAAGCGTCCGCCACGGCGAGCAGCGTACGGCCGTGGAGTTCCATGTCAGGTGTGGTGCCGGCGCGCGGATGGTTTTTGCAATCCAGAAGCTCGACGCTTTCCCACCCCGGAAAGTCCCTTCTACGTGGACAATTTATTCCGGCGCTGTCGCCAGCCAGGTCCGTGCTCGCAAGGTGTGCCTTAAAGTAGCTAACCATCGCTGTATGTACCTGCGCCGGTGTTTCGGCATGGCTGTAAGAAGCACCGCTAAATAAAATCGCCGAAGCTATAAGAAATCGTACGCGTATGCACGATAGACGGTGCTGGACAGGCATCAACTGGTGCGAACTCTGCATCGCGACTCCGGCGGTTACACGCTTGATGTGCGTATGTACTTGGAGTGCAGTCTACCCAACTGCGATTCTCGGGTCGGGCATGGCGGTTTTGCACTCTTTGAATCGCTCTCCCAAGACTGCCATAGCAACGCGGTTCCGTTGCTCGCTGCGACGATAACGCGGAGTCAACGCCTACTGCAGAACATTGATATTGATATGCTTGGACGGAACAGCGTTTTGCCCATTCGCATTACCAGGCGTTTGCGGCGACTGCGTGGGCGTCGTTGCGCCTCCCCCTTGCTTGAGTTTGTCCGTTGCCTGTTGCAGAGTAGCGACTGCCGCCGGACTGAGGCCGTTGAACAGTTGCTTGACCAATGCTTCTTGCGGCCACGGGCTATAGTACGTGCATCCTGCCGTGGCGCCTGTCTTCACGGCCTGCACCGGACCGAGATTCGGTGGCAAGGTTGCCAGTTGCTGACAAATGGGTCCGTCTTTATCCTGCTGGTTCGGACTTCCGAACAGATACCAAAAGAGTGCGACAACCTGGTTATCGGCCAATGGCTGAATGGGGCTGAAGAAACCACTGATTGCCGTGAGCGCGGACTTGTCTATCACCGAGGTGAAATTCAGCGTTCCGCCATTCGAGTTTAACGGGTTGCCGTTGTTGTCCGTCCCATTTGGCTTCGCAGTCGTGATCGCCTGCCTGACCAGTGTCGTTATCTGAGGGATCGTACAGATCTCCTGATCATCCATTATCGCGACGAGTGCCGTATATCCCGTTAGTGCGCCAGGATCGGTTCTCACCTTGTTCTGATGTGTGACTAATGCGTTCAACGTCAGTGTGCGCACCGAATCGATATTCTCGGCAGCGAATAGAAAGTCCTTGGTGTAAATGCTGGTGCCCGCGACGAACGTCGAAGTCACCAGAGCCGTCGCCGTAACCGCGGCGGACCCAGCGTGGGTCAGCGCGAGTATCGACGTCGCCAAAGTACCAGCGGCTGCCACGTAGTCGTTGGCGACGATGATCCAATGCTGTTTTTGCCCCGCCGACCGGAAATAGTCCCAGCAGGACGCGTAGATCAACAGGAAGCCCGCCTCAAGCATCGTATGTGCGGAGCTTTGATCTGTCGGAGTGTTCAGGGACACGGCTGCCGCGGCATTGAACTTGTCAGCCAGCAAGCCCATACCGCTTGCCACTGCCGGAGCCGCTGAAGCCGGTATCGGGGCCGAAGCTTGTGCGGGTGCCGCGGCGGTGGCGGATGGCGGAGCCATCCAGTTGGCGGTCATAATTGGCGTGGGGCCGGTTGGGATACTGCAGCCTGTCGCGAATAGCGCGCAAATGCACGACGCGGCAACGTTGCGCCATTGCCTGGCAAGCAAATGATTACCCACTCGGAATGATTGTGCTCGCGACACTTCTTTCCTCTTCTTCACGTCGTGCACGCGTGCGGTCCAGTAAAGGAATCATTCCGCACGCTGAGCACGAGGAGTCACGTCGCCAACCAGCAACTAAGATCTTTCATGTTCCAACTCTAGATGCCAATAACTCTGGCGACCTCGATTTTTCTCATTAGAGTGTTCGCTAGTGAACATTGCTGCGTAGTTCGATTTCACCCGATTTCTACCAATGCCTAGAATTTGCACTTGGTTGTTGATTCAATAATTTGCTGCCCGAATTAGCTGGCGCAGGCCAATGCAACCATCCGATGGGCGAAAACGCCGTCGTACAGGGAGGGCTGGGACATGCGGGAAAAGATAACGTTAGTGGCGTTCGTCCTGGCTCTCAGTTTCGCTGCCAATGCAGCAAAGGCGGCTGGCCCTGCAAGCGAGGCGGGTACGATCGCCAGAGATTCGGATATTCTGTTCCAGCTTCCGGAAACAGGTCAGCCGATCAACGATGGGCAATTCGGATTTGTAACGACCTTCAGGCAACACCTGGTGGCAATAGCCGCTCGCTGTGAGCTTTCGCTGCCGCAGCAATTGCTGGTGCCAAGCGGGAAGTTTGACAGCAAGACGGCGCAGGCCATTATAAAAGTTGCCGCATGTCACGAAGTGTCCTCCGCTCTGCCCGATGACGACGCCGCACGGAAGGGGGCGATTACATCCGCCTTGTGGAAGGTTGTAGTGCCTGACGCTCCTGCACCTGGGCTACTTGACCGTGTGCAGGCAATGACCTTTCAATTCGAAGGGACCGACTATGTGACTATCGAGTTCAACGTCGGGACTAAAGACCTCGGCATACTGACATGGGGGCCCCTTGGTGCAACGGTGGGGCAAGCGCATCAGGTGCAAACAATCTTGCGCGAGATCGACGCGCAGTTTCCAAAGCTTATTGACGATGCGTTTCCCGAGGAATCGGTGAGCATTCGGACGCTATATCGAACGGACTCCGACGCTGATAACGCCCGTCTGGTTCAGGCAGTAAAAGCTTCGCCCACCCGAAAGGCAGCCTGGCAACGCGGATTCGCTGCGCTCGGCTCCAACCTTGATGTCCGTAAAATATATAACGCTGCGATGGCAGAGACGGGCAAGTCGGGTTTGGTCGAGGGAATCGCTGACTTTTACTGCTCTTACTGGGCGCATGGCTGGGTGCCGACTGAAGTGGACATGGCTTTCTTTTTTGACCGTGCCGTTCAAACTGCGGTCTTTCAACCCAACACTAATCAGGCGGTCGGTGCGGCGAGCGGTGTCCTGGGCAAGAGCCGCGGGACTCCATCAGCGGCGGAAAGAAGGCGTGCGGTAGCCGCAAACTTCATTCTTACGACGGGGTGGGCAGAAGACCGGCTCGCGCGTGACGTCTCGTACTATGTAGGGGCGATACCTGAGGCCAGTATTACTGAAAAGACGTTCGTTGCGCTGCAACTCAAGAAAAATCTGGTGGGTGCTGACAAAGGGGGCGAAGTCGCCATTTGGCGCAAACGCTCGGGTTTTGAGGCTTCTAATTTTGGGCTTTCCGATGATAGGCTGGCTCCGCCCCCGACGATGATGGCAAAGTCTCGCCCGAAATGTATTGAGCCCGCCCATCCTTAGATGCTATGTGGGAGGGCAGCGACAGAAAGCCCGACTGCAGTAAAACGGGACTTGCACACTCGTTTTCTCCGAAGGAGCACGCAAATGGATACGCCTGACACCGCCCTCCCACATAGCATCTAAGTCACTGCCTTTTCTGCCGCTGCAACTCTAGATACTTCGAGTAGTGCTTGTCGAGCGCGTCTGCAGCAGGAGCGTCTGTGAAGCGATCCGGTACGACCGCCAACGACTTGCCATCGTACTTCCCGTAGTCAGTCAGTCGGAGCTGTGGTGCGACATGGACGATAGATCGTGAGTCGACGGACAGGATATAGAGGTCAAACAGTGTGTGAATGTCTGTCCGGAGTAGCAGCCCATTGCGCACGTTGTAGTCCGTGACTAGCGAGTGGGGGACGATGTGCGCTGCGTCCAGAAGCTCTTCAATCCGTGAGCCAGTGACGGCACACCTCGTTCGATACGCGTCCAAAAGCGCGCGCCGGAATTTCGCCTGACCACGGCGTGTCTTGATGGCGCGGTTCTGTACCTCATCGTAAGGGCCATCTGCTTCATCGGTTTGATCAATGTTGCCATCGATGGGCTTTTCGAACCCACGCACGATCACGCACGCCCCGCTGAAAAAATCGTAAGAGTGAACGTACCACTCCTGGCCGTCCAGATAACGCTTTTCAACCTTCGCTGCGCGTTCGGCCCGCTCTTCGCCCTCAGGTCGCTTTCCCGCTCCAACAATCACCCGCACCGGAAGTCGTCGCTCATAAGACTCCCGGATGGCAACGTCCAATGCCGCCGCACGCTGCGCCTGAGTCTTTGCCCGGTTGCGCACATTTGTATCCAGCGCGAGATTGTTGGCTATTCGCGCCCGTTCCTCTTTCCCAGCACGGGCATTCCGGTCAAAATAAATCCAACCGTCTTCGTTGATTTTAAATTCGCTGTACCAGAGGCAAAGGACGAAGCCCTCGGTCACCGATCCGAAGCACCACTCGTAGCAGAAGTTGGGATTCGACTTGAAGCCTTCATTCCAACCATCAATCGACACGCCCGCTTCGTGTAGAAGATCGTAAAGCGTGTCTTTCGATACTGGCTCGAGGCTCTGCAGTGATTCTGTTGGACGAGCATCTAATCGCCTGAATGTGACGAGTCGATTGGCTTGGTCCAGTTTTACCTGCCGCCAGCCTTGCTCCATCCAGAATCGTCCCGGATGACCATCCTTAGCTCGTGAGTTTGCCCAGAATGGCTTGAAGCGGTCAGCGGTCGGTGGTAGTTCCTCACCGATTATTCTTTCTACATCAGCAAACGAGAGTGTCACTTCACTGGTGGATTGCACTGCCAAGTGTGCTGCAAGCGACTGATATTTGGCCATGAAGCGCCTCTGCGGTTTTTGGTATTGGCGAAAATTTCAAACGGCTTGGTCAATAGTTCAACTGAGTGAAAGCAGCGTGAGGCCGATATCAATCAGATGGGTGCGCGAAGAGTGGGCCTCAGCACCTTGTACTCGGTGTGGACATGTTTGTATAGTCTCTGCAACCACCCGTCCGCCTCGGTTGCGCGGTCACTCGTCTGGTCCTGACCGCGTTAAGCAAGCTTCATCATGGCGTCGTAGTGGCCCTTGTCGTTGGCTTCGATGAGCGCGAGCAAATCCGCAAGGACGGCCGGTGCCTCGGAGAGTACAGAGAGGTCGTGCTCAGGCTCAGAGACCTGCTCCATGTGTGAATGCGTATGCAGGAACCGGACAATCCTCGCTTTCGCCGCCGCATCACCGGAAAGTGCGTCCATTTGTTGAGCGAGGTTTCCGGCTTTTCCCGGCACCCTGAATGATAGAAAGGACTCCAGCAATCGGCGTGCGATGTTCGGCAGGCCGTACGCCTCCGCTAAGCTCTTGGGCGCATCCATCGCAGCCCCTTCCTTCACGCACTTGAATAGATAGTGGTATTCGGACTCATACTCGTGCAGTAGCGGGTCAAGGATCCGCAAGTAGGCGTTCCGCTGTCCACCGTCGACTTTCATCGCCAGCATATAGAAGTGGCTTACCTTCGACCTGGCAGGATCGTACGGGTTATTTCTAATGTTGCCGGCAAAATTGAACCAGTTCTTGACCTGCCTGAAGAACCCAAAGTTGTGAGTCAGCACGAAAAGCTGTTTCGCGTCCTTTGTGCGTTCTTTCATGTAGCCGAACGCGCAATAAAGGGAATTCGCGTCAAGACTCGATACCGGGTCGTCGATCACCACGATTCCATCTTTCAGATTGAAGCCGGTGTCTCCCAGGGTCTTGAGGAAATACATGAACGCAATGGCGGTGCGCTCACCATCGCTCAGGTGCATCGCCGGCTGCTTGCCGCGCATGATTGTGTAGCCATTATCCTTGGGTTCGAAGCGCAACTCATCGCGTCCCAGGTATGCCGCCATTTCACGGGTCAACTCCTCAGCGGGCCGGAGATGCTGCCGGATCGCGCGTTGAAGCACAGCAATCTGCTCTCCAATGGGGCGCAGCCCTTCCTGCATTGCTTCGTGCGCTGCCGCCAGATCCTTCACCTGTTGTTGGCGCGCCGACCATTCGGAGAGCACCTTCACACCCTCGTCGAGCTCCAGTTGGGCACGCGCAGCGGCGGCGGATTTCTCGAAGTTGTCCGTGTACTCGTTGTGCGTGTTCACCAAACCCGCGATGGCCTGCATAGCCACCACCCCTGAGTTTGCTCCGACCGCCTTGATACCGTTGAGGATCAATTCCACGAACTTCCAGAACCCGGTGACTGCGGCTGTTTCGAAACCAGACAGAAATTGGCTAAGGTCCAGTTCCGCGAAAGGCTCCCCTTTCTTGGCGTCGACAGCCCGCGAGAGTCCGTCGAGATACATATCCACGAGCATGGAATGCTGGTTGAGCTTCTCAACGGCGGCGTCATAGTCCGCGTGCAGATGTGGATATAACGCCGCACGCTCCGGAAGACCTCGCTCCCGCGAGGTCTTCCGGAGCGACTCGATGTCTGATGACAGTTTTCGGAGGCGATCCTGTTGCGCCTTGAAGCGATCATTGAAGTGCGCTTCGAGTGCAGCAAGCCGCGCGGGCTCCAGCTCCTGCTTGCAGAAATGGCAATGCGTCTCACCGGCGGAATGTAGACGCAAGCCTCGCTCAATCCAGTTTGCGACTTCGGGCGCATCGACCAGTTCCTGAATCGTACTCGCAACGACAGTCGTCCTCAGCTCGTCGGCTATGGTCCCCGTGAGGCTTGCAAGGTCTACGTCCGCAAAGGACGATACCGCGATCTTTGGCAGCGGCCTTCCAGCAAGGGCATGTTCCAGCCGCGCCCGAATGGCGCCGTCAAGTTCCGCTGGTGGCATTCGGGTCGACGCAATACGATTCATGAGGTCCTTAAATTTCGGCGCCTCATAGTTGATATATCGCGGATCGCCCAACAGGAGATTCCGTATGCTCCTGGCCTGGTTGGTACAGAAGGTATTGAGCTCCATTGTAGCGACGACCTTCTCTTTCGCGACCGCCGCGAGTTTGTTCGTCAGCTCGTCCTGCTGTGCCCGTAACGCCACAATTTGCTGCTGCTTTTCGGTGCTGTCTTCGCCTAGATAGAACACCGGCGGCAATTCATGCCCCGGCGTCTCGAAGACGCTGCGATCGACAAAGTCCCGATTGAAGACGCGTACAGCTGGTATGGCGACGGACGCAAAGTCGGTCCCTGTTACGACGTTTCCGTCGATCACCATTTCTACCGCACCGGTATCAGGAAGCACCTTTCGTTGCATATACCGGAACAGCGACGACAGGGATGTTTTTCCCGCACCGTTCCAGCCATAAATCAGGTTGTATCGTCCAAAATCAGGGAGACCGTCCCATTTGAAGTCCCGAAAAATCCGGTAGCCCTGCAGTTTTTGAATTCTTGTAATCGCCACGTTGGCCTCTCAGCGCCCAATAGAATTTGCAGCCCTGCCTCGGCTATGGCACTGGCCGCAACTGGAGTGCAATTATGCATCCAAATCGGACCGCCCATGCCCAGGTATTCGCGCTAGCTAGGAGCAAAATCATGCGCGATCTGTCGAGCACGCTTGACATCATCCGACAGCGCATAGCGTATCGGCATCGGAAAGGTCCGTCGGGCTGCCGACACGGGACTCGCGGGCAACGAGGCGCGTTTTTATACGCCTCAGATTGCCGCCCAAATGCGTCTGCAAAGGCGATTCTCAATCGAGAATATCTTTAGGGGCTATTCCGAGTGCTTGCTTCGTGATGTTAACTGGGATGCCCTGCTCATGACAGTTCTATTCGGTAACGTCCACAGGCAGCGCGACTCACTCAGTGCTCTGCCCTGCGGCAGTTTGCTGGAGTCACTTTTGAACCGTTTCCTTCGGGCGTAATGGCTCTCTTGCCACAGTGGATGAATCAGGCATATGGTTCAACACCCTGGTATTAAGGCAAGTTCGGCGTTCCCACGCTTGTAGGAGCAAGCGGCGGCGCCGACTCTAGCCGTGATTGTAGGCCCCGCGCAGATCCGTTGGGCACTGGTCGACTAGCGCGACGAGCAAAGTCAACGCAGCGCGCACCAACCGCTCGTCGCGGCCAGCTTCTGCCTCAGGGGTGTGCTTGCCACCATGAAAAAGGTTGTGCCTTACCCGTGTCGCCGCGTCGACGGCCTGAGCAATCGCGCTGGCGCCACGCAAGGGCACGGCCTGCCAACCATCTGCAAAGGACAGGAGCTTTGGTGGATCGCTTGTGAGCAGTGCAAGCGCCAGCGCCACGTCGCCTCCTCGCGGTACGTCGAGCCATGTGGATGCATCGTTGGCCAATCGTTGCCACGCCGGCGCAGCGATCCCGTGGTCATCGCGCTTATAGCTGGTTTCCTTCATCGCATACTCGCAGCGGGCGAATACCGCAAAGAATTCTGCGACCAGGTCTCTCGGGACCGCAACGCCGTCGAACGGATCCACCAGCGCCATCATTTCACTCCGATAAGTTCAGCGATTGCGTTCCGGCTGACACGCAGCCAGCCGTCGATCGAATCTGCCACCTGAACCCAGCCGCCCCGCGTGGCCTAAGGGTCGAAGTTGAAGACCCTCGCGCGGGTAGCCGATTCTACTTCGCCGCGCCGTTAGACCAACCTAGCCTTCGCAACGACCCACGATGGGTGACTACAGAACTCACCCGGTTTTGGCCTTTCGGCGAGCCGCGAGACGCTCCTCAAGTGCCCTCGCCAACGGCGTACCGGATTGCACCAGGATGTCCACGATCACGGTAAGTTCTGTGCTGTCAAGCACTGTTGGCGAGACTGGCGTGTCGAGTACCGCCTTGTCGATCCAGTCGCACAGGCGCCGCCCGATCCCGTGATCGATCCAGAACTCGGCATTCGCACCCTGCACGCGCCACCACGCCGCCACCGCACGGGCCATGAACATCAACAGATTCGCGTGCGGTTTGACTTCCAGTAGTCCGAGGAACGCGATAGCGACGAACATGGACCCGGCTGCTTCCTCGGCCAATTGCGTGAGCATGGTCAGGAGCAAGTCCGCGCGTGCGGCTCCAGGAGGAAGGACGTAGCAGCGAGGTCCTCGTCCGATTTCGTGCTGCCCCATGAACATCGCAGCAATAGCTCCAGCAACATGAACTTCAACGCCCGACGAGCGCTCGGACGCCAAGCGGCGCCATGCTCTGGTCATTACGAGCCGCTGCGCCAGCGTGTCGCGGATCGACACGGCCGTGCTGTCCAACACGTCGCTGTCATTGAGCCACAGCCGATCCAATTCATGGAGGACGGCCTCCACGGCATCGAGGAATCGTTCTTCCGGCAATTGGGCGAGCGGATCGAGCACATACTCATCAATGCCCGCGCTTCCGGTCGAGACGGCGCCAGCGAGCGCGGCCGCGAAATAGGCGTCGTTCCATTCGTAAGCGAGCTCGCCCGGCTCCTCGTCGGCCCCGCACCCCACACCATTCGCGCCAGCGGTCCAAGGCCAGCAATGCCGCACCAACGCGCGCAGCAGATCGGGATGATCTGTACGCCAGAGTTCAACCGCAACCGGCAGCCATCGCGCCGCTACCACCGCGCTTAGCGCAAAAACGCGTGACGGCACAGGGGATCGCTTCTGTCGTCGCCGCGTATTGCGCAGCGTGATCCCGTGTCGCTCCTTGGGCGGGTACGGGTCGGGGAGTTCAGGCCAGTCGGGCTCTGAATCCTCGCCCGCAAGCCAGTGCAGTTCTGCGGTCACCGCGCTCTGCAGTCGCGCCAGCTCTGCATCCTTGCGCGCTGCCTCTAGAGCTCGCTGTCGCGCAAGATAGTCGTCGACACTACCGAAGTCATCGTCGTCGTGTTGCGGCACGGCATAGATAGCAGATGCAAAGCCAAGACGAAGCAGCGACCTTTCGACCTCCGGGCGCAACGGGCGCTTCGCGGCCACCTCGGCGCGCAGCACCGATGCCATGCCCGTATCGCGTCGAACCGTAAGGTGAAGCAGGCTCGTTAGAACCGCAAGCTCTGGATCTTCGCGGTATGCGGCAAGCAATCCTACGGCCGCGATCGCGGCCGGGTTGAACTGCAGTTGCTTCGGGACACCGCTATCGTCCGGCTCGCGTAATGCCGCTTTTGCCAGTTGCGCGCGCGCCCAATCGCCGTGCGCGGCTTTCAGTTCCCGCGAACCATCGCGCATCACCAGCGCCGCGAGGATAACCCGGGTGCGCTCGATCCATTCATGCTCGTCATTGTCTGGATCAACCTGCGACGCCGAAGCGTCGCGCGTCGCCCACTGCACGCCCTCCTCGAGGATCTGTACCGGACAACTCGCTTCGGCGAGTGCCCGCATGAGCCGCCCCCGGATCGCAATCTCGACGCTGCCGCGCTGGGCCTTTTCCTGTAGTTCGGCCAGTAGCCGCGCTTCATCGGGCGGGGACACGTATTCGACGGTCGGCTGGCCGTTCTTATCCACGCCGCCTGACTCGTAGTTCGCGAGATCGAGCTGATTCAGCGCACACATGGCGGCGAACCTGGGATCAGCCATGCCTCGACTCTCGCCATCTGGCGCCCCGATTCGTGCCGCCTCACCCTGCAGTGCCTGCTTCATCGATTCGCGCACATCCGCGGGGCCATGCAACGCGAAATCGACGAGCACGGCGTCGAGCGGCATGCGGCGTGACGGCCGACGTCGCAAATCGTCTAATCTGACCGACCCCGCCGGCTCTGGATGCACCCAGACAGTGTAGATGTCGTTGCTGTTCAAGTAGTCGTTGGAGTATCGATCACGATCCCTTGCCAGTAAGTCGGCCGTTGCCGCAAACGGCCACAGGCACTCCCGCGACTTTGGCCAGTGCGACAACATCACATCGACCGCGACGAGCAGACAGGCCGCTGGGGATTCCTCAAGGCCCAAGACGTCATCGATCACCGCCGGCACAGGCTCGTCGCGCTCGATGCGCAGGTGTGCCCACGCTTCCAGGGCCATCAGAGCCGACGCCACGATGCTGCTGTCCGGCGAGCGGGACCACATATAGGTCTGGCACCATGGGAACGAACGCCGCCCGCTGGGAAGTGGAACTTCGATGCGGTTGTCGCCAGGCTCACTGCCGCGAGAGCGCCGCCGCACCGCGTGCGTCACAACACCACGCACCAGCCGCAGCCCCTGCTCCTTGTCCGCCTGCAACAGATCGAAGAACGGCGCGCGCGCCGGCGACGCGGGGAAATACTCGTTGTCCCATGCCGAGAACACGTCCCTCATCCGCGACGAGCGATCTTCGTCTTCGTTGTCCCTTTTGGTCAACGCCTGCAGGAACAGATCGGCCATAGCTCGCGGCGCCGCGTAAGGAGCGGTGCCAACGAATCGCAGCAACCTGCGGAAAAGATCGTGCCAATGCGGGTGGGTGGCCACCCCCTTGAGGTAGGACTCTGCGTCGGTCGGGCGAAGCCTGCACCACATAAGAAAGGCCGTTCGAAGATCGTTCTCCTGTGCCGTCGTCATAGAGAGCCCCGGCGCATTCTTGGTGGCTATCCATGCGTCGAAACCCGAGGCCCTCGGGTGATTCTTCGCTTCGACCTCGACCAGCCACACATACAGGCGTGCAACCAGCACAGGCGACCATCCGTCTTGCCCCGCAAACACGTTGCACCAGCGGCTGTAGAGGTCGACGAACTGTGGCACTGCGGCGTGGGGCAACTGGTCTCCAATGGCGAGAGACCAGACAATCAGGTTCAGCCACGCGGGGCCGCTTGGCGCTACGAAGTCTTCAGTAAGCTTGCTCGTGTCGATACCGAGCGCCGCCCAGAGTGGTGCGGCCGGTTGAGAGTCGACGGTGATAACCGCACGAACGAGATCCGCAAGTGGTTCAGCTTTGTCCGCGGCCAGTGCCGGCAAGCAGCGGTTGAGCACCTCACCCGCGCGTTCCGAACGCGAGAGGGCGAGCAATACCGCTCGTCTCCACGAACCGTGCGCGCCGGGTACGCTGACTCGATCAAGCAAAGCCCACCATGCCGTCGCGTCGCTGCCCAACTCCGCGGACAACTGCGCAGCGAGCTCCACGCCGCGTAGCACGCGCACAGGCGTGGGAGTATCCAGAACAATTGCAGCAAAGTGTTCAGGTTCTTCATGGAGGAGGCAGCCAACCGCCCAGTCACGTAGCACATCATGTGCTGGTTCAACGCGAATCGAGCTGAGCGCACGCAGCGAACCGCTTCCGGTCAGCGCGACGACCGCTTCTGCCGGCAACGTGCTGGTGTCCATCGGAGTCGATGACGCCAGCGAATGCACCGCCAACGACCGCATCAGGCGCCGTCGCTCCAGGCGACCAGCGGCTTCAGCCGAATCACCCGTTGTCCACCACTGCCATGCCATCTGCGCTTCGCTAAAGGGCGCCGAGGCCTCGGCTACCACGCCACGCGCCAGCCGGTCCAGTCGGTACAGGTTACGCACTAGCTTCTCGGCGGGATGCCCGGGTCTCAGCAACGCGGCAAGCGCGAAATCCGCATTCCGCAGCTGAGCGACCTCGTCGCCGGTGAGTTCGTCGATAATCAAAGGCGACGCTTCGCCTAGCTCTTGCAGCGCTTGCGCCGGCAACCACGCGCGCGCGTCGGCATCGAAGTCCGGCCGCGCAGTCATGACTACGCGGAACCCGCGCACTTGCGCTGCAGCACGGATCAGGTCCGCGACGGTGGCCCGCTGCCCAAGGTCGTCGAAGCGATCGAGGCCGTCAATGAACAGCGTTCCCCCACCGTCGCCCGCCAGGTCAGTCAGAAACTCGCGCGCCGACAACTCACAACCAAGCTGTGCCGCCAACGCGGCCCAACCTCCCTCCGGGACGCGATGCGGTGCAACGATGACAACACGGGACTCGACACCGATACGTTGCGCCAGGTCCTTCAGCACACTGGACTTGCCGACGCCGCCAGCGCCGCGGATCTCAAGATACCTGCCCTGCTCAAGCGCAGAGAGTGCGGCGGCAACATGGCCGCCACGGTCGA
The DNA here is from genome assembly GCF_042680985.1 of Paraburkholderia dipogonis. NCBI lineage: Bacteria > Pseudomonadati > Pseudomonadota > Betaproteobacteria > Burkholderiales > Burkholderiaceae > Paraburkholderia > Paraburkholderia dipogonis. The sequence goes on from NZ_JBHUFR010000029.1 coordinate 15,953, forward strand.
TTGCCACGCCGTGCACGCGCGAGCTGATTGTGGACAGCGTGTTCTCGGCGGTCTCGGCGAGCCGTCCGCGCGCGACATGCAAGCGCCGGTCGCCTGCGAACCGGTAATCGCGCTCGGCGGCAAGTCGCTCGCGCAGTGCGGGGCCATCCACATCCCCTCCAGCTGCATCGACCTGCAACGCGATCAGTTGCAACGAGTCCCACAGTTCGCCGGCTCGCCCCATGTCCTGCGGCGCGAGTAGCAGCGCGCAGCGCTCGCGGGCCAACTGCGCACAGACCGACCCGGGTTGCTCGAAGTCAAACGCCAGCACTTGGAAGCGAGACAGCAATCTCCACACGGCCACGTCGTCGTGCGCCGCGCCAGCCGTGTGCATGTGCTTGCGGAACGCCGCTACGAAGTCGCGCATTGCTTGGTGCGCACCACCGGGCTGGTTCAACCTACCGAAGAAGTCTTCAGCGCCCTGATACTCGCGTGCCCACCTCAGCACATCCTGGATGTGCTGCTCGATCCTGGTCGACGTGCGTGCAATCGCTACCGCGAGCTCGTAACGCGTCGTCGCGAACTCGGGCTTGGCCACAGCCCGGCAGGCGAGCGCGACCACGTCCGCAAAGATTTTGTCGCTCGCTGTGAAGGAAATCGTGCGCTTCGCCTGCAGTTCGAGGATGGCTGGGCGGCCTTGGCGGTCGTGGCCGGTGACAATGACGTCATCCATCGGGTGGTTGAGCCCGGCACGTTGGAACGCTACGCGCGTGACAACGACACCCGGAAGTCCGCGCGCCTCCGCACCCGACAGCAGCGGCAGCAGGTACTGCGCGCCGACATGCCCCTCAAGCAGAGCGCCGGAAGGCCCAGCTGCGGCCGGACTGACGACGGCAGGCGCGTCATCCGCGCGGCGAGGTGCGCGCCTGGCTCCCGTCGCCGCGGAATTCTCGGCAACCTTCTTGCTCTTGCGTGTGGGCTTGGAGGACTTGGTCTTCAGTTTCGCCATGTTCGTCTTTCGCTTTTACGTCGGCCGCCGCCAGTCTCAGGTTCGTTTGGCGCACGACGGACGGGTAATTGTAGAGCTTGTAGCGCCGAGCGTGCCTTGTCATCCCGATCGAGAATCGAAGATGCAAAACGAATTGGCCCCAGCTCAAGGATGCTACTTCCTAATGTCCGCTGCTTTGGCATTCGAGTGTCGCCAACGAGCCGGGTCCGGGCATCGACTCTCCGTGGTCATTGTTAGGGCAGCCATCACGAGTGGGCCAGCGTCGATGACCGCTATGGTTGAAGAGCGGTAGTCGAACTCGCGCGGACGGCTGTCCTCCCAGTTTGAGAAGGACCCTACGCTCCCGACGAATCGTGGGACCGCTCAGGGATCGGGTTGAGATGGATGTCATCAGGTTCTGAGAGTGTCTATCATCAGAACAGGAAACGGAGGCGTCATGTGCTACTCGGCCCACATTCAGGCGGACTACCGTCGGTATGTCCGGATGTTCGGCGCTCACATGAGCATCGAAGAGTTCGCGCGTCTCTATTTCGCGCGCGCTGAAGGTAGTAAGGCCAATATTCCAAAGGGCATGGAAGACGCTTTGTCGGAGCCGCAATCGGACGCCGAGTGCGAAATCAAGGCATTCATCGATCGCTTCAACTCGGACCAGATGGTGCGACTTGGGCAGGCCCTGTTCAAGCAGCGAGGTCGCCTCGCCGATGCCGAACGCTCACTCCAAGCCAAGGTCGCGAAAACTGCGACTGAGAGCAAGCGTATTGCGACAGATAAGATTGGATGGACGCTGGCCGCGTCGACGACATCCAGTGAACTGAGCCCAAAGCGCGTGACTTGCGCATATTCCCGGGGCATTTCGCACCTGTGATGATGATGGAAAACGGCCAGCGCGTTATCAACGCCAATACGCTATCAATGCCGTCCTGCTGGAAGGCCTGCCTTCTATGACACGAAATGTCCCGGAAGTACAACGCGCGCCGCGACAATCTCGATGGCTTCTGGAAGCCGCTATTCGGTTATTCTCACGGCATCATCCTGGTCAGCTCTTTCTACGAAAACGTCTCGCGTGCGCGTATGGAGGGGCGTGAACTCGAGCCCGGTGAGAAGGACGAAAATGTCGTGCTCGAGTTCAAGCTCAATCCGCCACACGACATGCTGGTTGCATATTTATGGTCTCACTGGACTGGAAAGGGTGAGCCGGATTTACTGTCTCTTGCGGCGATTACTGACGAACCACCGCCCGAAGTTGCAGCGGCAGAGCATGACCGCTGTGTCATCCCGATCAAACCCGAGAACATCGATGCTTGGTTGAATCCGGATTCAGGCAACCTCGAAGCGCTGCATGCGATTCTGGATGAAAAGGATCGTCCCTAGTATGAGTACAGATTGGCTGCGTGAAAGCTGTTCATCGAGGTACTCTTCGCTAGATTTTCAGCCCTAGTTCCATACGCAGTACGCGGAGGTTGACTCGCAAACTTCCGTACCTCAGATTGAGGCTCCGCATCGTCGTCGATCTGGTGGAACCCACACAGCTACGGAGTTTCTGTGAACGAAGAGAGTGAAATGATCAAAGCCCGTCTTGATGCACTGGAGACGGTCGTTTCTCTTATGGCGAGGCGCGATCCTGGGGCTCTTCAGGCGGTCCAGATGGCCCTAACCAAAGAATATGAAGCAGCTCTGCAGGAGGCCAACACACCACCTGAGACTGGATTTCCCGCTGCGGTTAGAACTGAATTCCGCCCCATACGAAACCCGTTAGCAGAGCAGGCCCGCGTGAACGCGTACGAGGATCTCCGTCTGAAAGTCGGAGGAGCGACCTAACCCAACTTTTCGCTAAAGCGTCGGCGCATTCGTGACGTTAAGATGACTAGACACTGGGAGTTGAAATGATCTATGCCATCTTGACGCCCGAGGGCGATACGCCTCTCGGCTATTACTCTGCCACCGAGGCACCAGCTCGCCGACCATATGGCGAGAGCAACTGGATTTGCAGGTCGCGACGAGTGGATCGCGCAGACGCGTCTTGAGATGCTCGGGTACGCCCCCGTCCATTGAGGGTGCGTTAATTTGACCAACGCAGCAGCACGAACAAGAGTGCTGGGGGGCTCAAGCCGTAGCGACATATCACGATGAGACGAAGCCCGCGTCTACTCCTGAAATGAGGCCGCCCCTGGCAGACCTTGCGTCTCAGCGTCGGTACTCGGGATTGCATTTCCCGGTCGCGGCCCAATACATCACGAGGTCGAGGTCCGTCGGCTTGTTTTGGTGAAACACCGGACCGCGTCGGATGACCTCAGAGACGTTTTCGTCGACTTGGGAGAAATCATGCATTCCGCAGGGTGCCGATTTCGGCGAACGGCCGCGTAGGACCAACAAATAGATTTCGTCGCCTTTCTCGTCTCCAACACGCAGATTCTTCACCGCCTGGACCATGATCGACTCGACCTTGATGTGCTGGCGCGCGAGAAGCTTCTGCAAAGGCTCACCGGTGTAAGTTTTGAACGGCGCCAAAGCGGCCGCAATGTTACTTTGACCGTCGATTGACTTGGCGTCAGCGGTGACCAGACAGTCGGCGTAGTAAGCGGGCGCCGCCCCATCCGGAGTCATGTTCTTCGCGAACCCGCCATAGAGTTGCTTGACGAGAGCTAACACTGTCGGCGGGTTGATCTCGTTGCCAGTATCGCCCAGGATTTCCGTAAAGGTGGTTGCCGCGTTCACGCCCGCGTTTCGGGCGGCGGCAATCTTATATGCGAGCGCGCCGACTCTCTGGCATTTTCGTTTGGTCGCTTCGTCCGGTTCGTTGCTTGCTGTGTCAGCTACGCCGGAATCGAACTGACCAGGTGCTCGGTCTGCATTACCTTGTAAAGCCGCTGACCGTCCGCCGGTTGTCGAAGAAGCGCTGCATGCGGCTCGATAAGGCTTTCCGGCTGGCATTGCATCTGCTGTCATGGACGCTCCTGATTGTCTGTCTAGCATGGCTTGTATGATGGGAGGCTATCACCAATTTCGGGGTCGTTCACGCACGATGAATATCTACGATCTGTACAAGCCATTCAGGAATCAACTCCGGAAAGTGGCGTTACGGCCAGCGTTGGAGTGCATATGGCAATGCCAGTTGCACGTGGATGTATCGGGGATGCTAAAACTTCGGACGAGAGCGGGCGGCCCAGTCTTCGAGATCCATGTGTGGGAGCTTCATCTTCTATCCCGTGAAATATTGCTGCACGCGGCAGGCGACGAAAATACACTCGCTACGCCTCAGGGTCTCTTTCAGATGATCAACCACATTCGTCGGATCAGCGAAGGGACCTCGGAGCGCACGATCAGCTCTGGTGACGATGCGATGCGCGCGTTGCATACATTGATCCACCAGCAGGCTCGCTGGCAATATCCGCAAGACGAGGCCCGTATGTTCCGAGCCTTTCATATCTACAGCGATCCCGAGTTGGCGCCTATTTTTGAGCGGGTAACGGATCTCTCGGTGAGAGAGATGTTTTTTCTAGCGATGGGCATCGCTGGCGCGGGCAAGAAAAAGGTGGTTACCAGCACGGCACAGGATTACTCGGCGTTCGGCGTAACCCACGAGGCGCGCGACAAATTCTTCAAGATGGCTGGTACAACCCTGACTGAGATTCGTCGAAATATCGAAGCATTGCAGCGCGACGATGAGGGCTGGGCATTCACATGGAACCCGATGGAAGCCACTCCCCTGATCAACCTGGACGATCATCAGACACCTATCTACTGGCATCCCTTCCCTGAATTTCTGCTTCGGCGCGTTACCGAAGGACTCTTCTATGATCTCGGCAAGGGGAAAAGCCAACTCGGGATCGAGTTTGGCAATGAATACGGACGAGCTTTCGAGCGTTACGTACTGCGTGTCCTATTTGAGATCTTCGATTTGGGGCGGTTTTCCGTCACGGGCGAGCAGCCTTACGAAGTTTCCGGAAATATGCGACATGGCGTGGATGCGATCGTAAGCGACACCACGGGAAACATATTTATCGAGTCTAAGACGCGCCGGATGAAGCAAGGGGCCAAGGAAACAGCGGAGGGATCAACGCTTGAGAAATCGCTCGATGAGCTTGCTGAAGCCGTCGTCCAGTTATACGAAAACATCGATGATGCGATTAATGGGCTCTCGAAATGGACCCCCAACGGGCGACCTATCTATCCCTTCGTCGTAACCTACGAGGACTGGTATTTGTTCGCTCCACAGGTATTCGAGCTCCTCAACGAGTGCGTGAGGCGGCGACTCGAAGAAGCTCAACTTCCCTCAAGCCTAACTGAGACGATGCCGTTTTTCGTCACGTCTATTGGCGAGTTCGAAATAGCCGGACAGGACATTGCCCGTCTGGGTGTCGAGCGTTTCTGCGCCGCCGGCACGCTCAGTGAGCATCGACATTTTAAACTCAGTATGTTGGCAGAGACGACTTTCGCGGACGAAAACATCATCCACCGACGTTTGCTCGAAAACAGTTGGAACGAGATTTTCCCCGAGATGCAAGCCTGGGCTGGCATGGCCGGGCAGACCGAAGGTTGGTGGACTACACCCGCAGGCTAGATAAGATAACAGGTGTGTTGAGTCTCGCGCCCACCCGCTTTGTTTCCGGCAGTCGCAAGTTCGAAAGTGAGATCGCGAACGATATGGTGAGCGTCCGTTTACTGAACGAAGCCGCCATCTGAGCGGCCGACCATTGGTCCGGACGAATGACGCTTGATGGCCGACTTACCCCTCTCGACTAACGGCGAATCCCGGCAATCAACTGTCTTTTGATAAATTGCGGAAGGCGTCCACAGTCTGGATCCTCGGCGTGCCCGGGCGTCGGGTGACGGGCGCCCGTGGCACGACATCGAGTAGAGTTCACCCATAGTTTATTGCGCCATAGACCCGGCCCGTTGTCGCGCGCACTGCCGCAACCAGGCCGTCCAGAAAACGTGCGTTGTCCGCCGGGCAGTCCCGGTCGAGCGCCGCAACCGCGCACATGATCGCGCGCACCGGCGTGGCACTCCATTCGATGCGGGTCGTCCGACGCCCCTTTCAGAACAGCGACGCCTGACGCGGATCGCGCGCGGGCGGTCGCGAAGCGGTGGCCGCCTTGCGACTGCGTGCGGACGCGCGCCGCTGTGCGACGCGGCGTAAATGCGCGATCAGGAACACGCTCTGCATGCTCACCGTAAGCGTGAGTGCAAAGAATCCGATGTCGCCCGGCATGCCCGGACGGTATGCGCGCAGCGACGGCCGCAGCGCAAGACGCCGGGCGCGGGCGATTAACTGGCTGCGGCTCATCCCGGGCCAGCAGTCAGCCATGAACTGGCGGACGGTGGCAGGCAGTGACTCGGGGGCGACGTCGCCGGGCAACGCCAGGGCAACGAGTTCAAATGCATCAGCCATCGTGGGACAGCGCTCCTTCTCCAACGTCGTGCGAAGCAGACTGGCGAACACTGCTGCCTGCGGGCTTGCGAGCCCGTATCTGCCATCAGGTTCGTATCCTGCCACAAGTCGCGACAGGAATACCGCCGGTATCCATGCCTGACCATTCACCATGGTTTGCGCCACCGCCTTCATGTAGGAGGCGCCAATGCCTGCAACCGCTTCCTGTCTCCACGCACGACTAACCCCGCGCTGGGCGACGCCAACAAGATCGAGGCGTTACTCTGAATCGCCACCTGATTGGACGTGGCACCGGTGCGAGCCCTCCATCTGGCGAGCGCATGCGACGGGACGCACGAAATCTGAAAGTTGCAATCCGCAAAAGGTGAGCTAGAATCAGGTGCATTCTTCACCAAAGGATCGCTCACCATGCAAATGGAAAGCTGGGTAGGAGCAATCGAGCGTGAATGGCATCAGTTGCGCCGCGCCGACCCTACACTGGATGTTGAAAAGTTTTCCCGTCACGTCATTGCGGCAAACAAGACGGGCTTCCTGTCGCCAGAGTCGCTGGCCGCCATCGCCAATGCCCTTCTCACCAGCACGCTCAATCGCGCGCCGCATCTGGGCCGCTGGTTGCTGGAGCGCATCGGCGCGAACCGGCATCCAGCCTGGCGGATGGCAATGGCCATTTCGCTGGTCACACCAACGGGAGGCGAGGCAGACCTTGAGAGAGGTAATGCGATTTTTGAAGACGTGATGAAGGATGAGACCGCGGACGGCCATCTTCGCGGCATGGCCGCCGCCGCGCTGGCCGATAGTGCACGGCTCGGGCGGGGCATGCAGGAGGACGTGAGCCGCGCGCTCTGGCTCTACGAGCAGGCCATCAAACTGGGCCACAAGGCATCGGCACACAATCTCGGGCTTTTCTGGGAGGGCGCGTGGGGTGCAGAAGACAGGAGCGGTATCCCGGACCGCACGAAGGCCATACAGAACTATCGGCGCGGTGGAGATGACATACGTTGCCAACGCCGTCTGGCAGCGCTGCGGTGAAGCAATCCGACCGCCTGCCAGTCGAGCCGGGGGAAGAAGTCAGGAGGTGCAAACGCGTTGCGCGTGGTCGCAGATATGTGCCGGCAGGCAAACTGATGCCGCATTTGCCGGCGCCCGAATTGAAACAGTCAGTTCTGTAAGTCGCCAGAACCTCACGCTTCGCGGGGCGCATTCATGACGACACAAACCGAGTACTGTCGGCACGCCCTCCCCCTGGGACTGGCATCATGGACTGGCGACATCCGGCACCCGACGCACGCCCTGGTCAATGGATAACGGCGAGGTTGCGGAGGAGAGAGGGTCCGCCGAGGATGCCATTTTGGTATGGGTTTGATAGGAGGGGGGCGAATCTATCCGCCAAACGCCCCACCAAAGCTTATGAGCCTTCCAGCACCACAACGTTGCCATCGGCCCACGGCCAGAACGTCGAGTGGCAAAGGTCTTGAATCTGAGGCACGGTCATTGAAGTGCCATCAATACGCGTGCCGTTCACCGTTACGCTGTCGAAAAGGAACTTAGGCTCGAGATTCAAGCAGTCCTTCTTGCCAAGTCCCTTGGCGGTGATCGAATAGCCCATACCGTGTACGCCATTTTTGTCCACCGCTGCGAACGAGAGCTTGGACCGATCCAGCGTCCCTGTGAGCGGCTTCGCGATTCCAAACGAGTCAGCGGTCGCGTCAGATAGACTGGCGAACCGGTCGCCAGACTGAATGCCGTAGACCTTGAGTTGCGCCGCTACTGTTTGAGCATCGGCGAGCGTGAAAACGGACCGCTGACTCTCATAACCCAAATAGCCACTGTACGCAGCGACCAGCGCCGGAATAAGGCCAAACCACCAAGGAGAATCCATTCGTCAGAGCTCGCGAGTGTTGTTTCCCTTGTTTACGGCGTGTGCTGAAGAAACTGAAGTCGAGATCTGGTACGCGGCGCACACGCTCTAGCGTGCAGGCGCGATCAAATCGCCGCGCTAGCGAGCTCATACCAGCGGTTCCAATATCCTGTGTTTGGTGGAGGCAGTAGGTTTGAAACCGGCTGAAGGCAGCCCACTTTGCAGGCCGCCGGCCAATCTCAAGCTTCACCATTAGCCAAGGTGTCCTTTGGTTCGGTGGGAGGTGGCGCAGCCTTTCTTTTCCTCGTTTTGCGCTTCTCAGGCGGATTGTTCTGCTCCTCGGCCAGCTTGATCCCGGCCCGTATCAGCGCTATGCAATCCTCCCATGTGCAGCTCGCCGTTATCGATGCGACAAATTCTATGGAGCCGCACGCGTCTTCGAGCGCGGCCTCCTGCGCATCGAAAATTGTCTGCCATTAATGCCTCAAAAACCGCCTTCTGAGCGCGCTCGATCTCCGCCTCGACCGATTCTCGATGGATTTCGATGGCGGCAGAGCTTGTATATGGAGCAATTGGTTCGTTTGCCATATAAGGTTGGACGCTGAAGATAAACGGGAGACGGATCCATATGAGCCGTTACTTGAATCGAGACGAACTGGCTGAACTGGTGGGTTGCAAGCCGCGGAGCCTAGCATGCATGAAACGATGGCTCGCCCGAAACGGGTGGGTCTATGCCGTCAACATCGCTGGGCTGCCGCTTGTCGCACGCGAGTACTACGAAGCCAGAATGTATGGCACCCTCGCCAAAGCTGACGTCAACATCCCTGAACAAGAGCCCAATTTTGCCGCGCTTGACGCGATCGCCCGGCCGCGCAAAGGTACGCGGCTGTGAGGTATCAACCCGCTGCAAACCGGCCTCGACGTCGACGGTCTGATCAACAATTCGCTGGCGTTATTAGCTCAGCAGGGTTCGCGTCTCGTCGACCATGACCCGACGCAGGTCATCGATGAGCGCCCGGATCTGATCTCCGCTAGTCTCAGGCAAACCGAGGCGCTCGACAACCTGGTCTGGCAACCTGTCGAGCCCCTTCCCAAGCCGCTCCAGCATTGTGGTCAGGGCCTGCCGCATCTGCTCAGCGACGACCAGCTCGCCACGATCGCGGCGCAGCTTGTCCTCGAGACTCTCCGCCCTTCGTGATGCGAGGGCGCGCATTGTTTGAATGCAGGTCCTCACGAAATGCAAGGTGACGGGATCACGGCGGCAATTGGCTAACAGGCTTTCCTGATCGATACCAGCAATGCGATTCAGCAAGGTGCTGTGTGTGCTTCTGTAGCGCTTCGGAGGTTGGCAGGCACATGTGCCGCTGACGATGTGAGCGCGAATAATGATTAGCACTAGAAATCATTTCGGCCTGAAGAAATCCAGCCGGTCTCTTTTGCCTGGCTGACTGCGGAAGTGGCCCATTTCCTGATCATCGACGGATCAACCGCCGGCGGGAGCTTTGACGCGGAACGTGAGAGAGCCGGCGAATCGGTCTTTTATCGCCTGCCTGATATCTGAAGGTTTACCGTGATCGGCGGAAGGGAGACGATGGGTTGCCTTACAGGTCGAACTTAACCAGACCGCGGCTCGAAAATGCAGAGACAGACGCAGTACCGCACTATGGCCTGGCTCTCCGCGCGTGTTTTCGCCCCACGGTGTCGTTGACGCGTCAAATGCCAGCATCGCCTCATCTATAATCGCAGGGTCAGCAAACCAATGATCGCAGGAGCCCTACTTTATGAGTCAACCCCGCGGAGGATATGCGGGATCCCAGGACAGCGGCCAGCGCAAATCTCGTCACGCGAAGCAATCTCAGCCTAGCCGGCAGAGATCACCGTACGTCAACGCGCCTGCTCGAGACTCCGCCCAGACTGCCTCCATTTTCAAGACACGATCGTTCCAGTTTCTGGTCGATACGGTGGGTGCAGAGAATATCGCCCTGGGACTTGGATCGAACATGGCGCGGGTGGCCGAACTGGCGAAGGGCGAGAGGTTCACGCCCGAGACCGCCTTTCACATGGAAACCACGCTTGGGTTACCTCACGGTTTCTTTGACCAGCCCAATCCGGCGCTCGCGGCTGAAACCATCGCCCGCCTGAAATCACCGCTCGATTTTGTTCCGACCGACGACGAACCAGAAGCCGTGTCGGAAACACCCATGCCGCCTTCCGTCCTGAACGGCGGCCAGCAACCATTTCTTGAAGACAGTTTGTCCGGGGAAGCGCAGATGCCGAAGAAAGCAACGGGCGGGTCGCCCAAGGCTGTCAGGAATAGTCGAAACCAGATGGCCGAACCGCCTGCTCCTCAGGCGCCGCGAAAGGGCGCGCCCTCGAAGCACAGGACATCGCCTGGAACAACCCAGCAGCAAGCGCTGGCATTAGACGACAGCGCCGCGGTCGAGGCCATCCGGCGCGCGAACCTCCACATTCTCACGGGTCGCAACGGATCGAAAGCAAGACTGGGTGTAGTCATGGCGATGAGCGGATCCAACATGGCCCATCGGCTATATGGCAAGAAACGCCTGGACGGTGTTGAAGCAAACCGTTTCACGGAACGACTTGGTTTGCCAGCTGGCTGGCTGGACACGCCGCACTTGGAAGCCGAAATTCCGGAGTCGGTGTCGCGTTTGCTCACGCCTGCTGCGCGCGGTCGTGCATCCGTTGAACAGCACGAGCCGCTCGCGGCCACAACGAAGGATGGCGTGCCAGAGAAACCCGTCGATGCGAAGGCGCACACGGGGCGCGCGCGGGCGGGCGTCCGGACCGGTCCGGAAAGCTCCCCACCTGCTTCGGCGGATGTCGCAGCAGAAAAAAAACCGGTAGTCGCCAGCCAGCAGGATCATGCTAGCGATGCCCCTGACGTGCTCGCGGGTCGCTCACCAGAAGAAGGTGATGGCGAACACCCGGCAGCCGCACCGGCAACCGAGGAGTCGCTCCCAGTCGCTGCAATCCCGCAGCAATCCCCGGTGTCGCTCCCCGCTTCCGTGACCAGCCTGGACAATCTTCACGGTATCGCGCCGATCGCGGAAGCCTTGCTCAAGACGCTGGCAGGTAAGGCACGCACGGGTCGGCTGGACGAACTGAAGGCGCTGGAGCTTTTGCAGCAGGCAGTCCTGTTGTGAATGGGTCGTAGCGCGCCACGACCTGTTCTGCAATGACGCATGAAGCGCATCGGGGTAGCCTGGCCCCGGCGCGCGCGAAGCATCGCCCTGCCCTCTGACCGGCGGTGAGATTCCGTCCTCCCGGACAACGCAACGCGCCGAAGCCCGGGTTGGCGGCTCAACGATCGAGAAATTGCCGCAGCTTGTCGGCCCGACCCGGGTGCATCAGTTTTCGCATCGCCTTGCTTTCGATCTGCCGGATCCGTTCACGCGTCAGATCAAACTGTTTGCCAAGCTCCTCGAGCGTATAGTCAGACGCGGTATCGATCCCGAAACGCATCCGCAGCACCTTTGCTTCACGCGGCGACAGCGCATCGAGCGCCTCATCGATCGCGGCGCGCAGGTTTGCCTGTACGGCTGCATCCGCGGGCGATGCCGCCATCGGATCTTCAATCATATCGCCCAGCGTCGCGTCGGCGTCCTCGCCCACCGGCGTCTCGAGCGACACGGGTTGCCTCGCGACCTTCAACATGCCGCGAACCTTCTCTTCCGGCAGTTCCATGCGCTGCGCGAGCGTCGCAGGATGAGCCTCGTGTCCGGTCTGCTGCAGGATCTCGCGTGAAATCCGGTTGAGCTTGTTGATCGACTCGATCATATGCACTGGCACGCGAATCGTGCGCGCCTGACGTAGGACGTAAAAAATCTGTCACCGGTCCTCCCCAGCAACCGGGGCAAGAACGCGCGCATATTGACACTTTTATTGCCCTTTGAATCGGCATGAAAGTGTCAACTCACGTATGTCCGTATTAAATTTGCCAACTCGCGTCCTACACTTCGAATCCCGTCCGTAGGAGCCCGACCTCATGGCGGATACCCTTCAGGTAACCAGGCCGATCGCGCTTGGACGTCCACGCGGCGCACACCGATTCGAAGCCTTCAGCCCCAAGCTCGCGCGACGCGTCATGTTCTACCGTCGTGCGTTGCTTGAACAATGGTTACTGCTCGAGGCGAACCCGAAGGTGATCACCTTCTGCGAGCGACCGGGCTATGTGCAGATCAACGAAGAGCGTCACCTCGTCGATTTCTGGGTGCGCTACGTTGATCGAGAGGAGTTGGTTGTACTAATCGAACCGCTTCGGAAATGCAATGTAGATGGCTCATGCGCCGAGCATGACGCTTGCAACGCAGCGGTCCGGGTTGTTGCATCGGCTGAACTCGCCGCGGCGCGTGCGTGGACGGACAACTGGCAGCGCATCCTCCCCTACCTTGTTGCGAACCGGGGTCTCGTGCCGGCAACGTTACCGCCCGCCATCATGCAATTCGTGGAGGAGCCACGGCGACTGCTCGATATCGAGCGCGAGTTCCAGACCAGCGAACCGGTGATCGTTCGCGCTGCCCTGTTCAGCCTGCTCCACACCGGTCGCGTCAGCGCGTCGGCACTTCAGACGCAACCGCTGTCGCTGCTCACCTCCTTCACAGCGTTAGAGGCAACATCATGAGTCGCCGCAAGCCGGAGTTGCAGGCAATCGATGTCAACGCATGGCCCACTGTCGCCCATACCGAACTCGACGAGCCAGTCCGCCGCAAGTTCGAGGCACGTCGGCAGGCCATATTGCGCTATATCGCTGGCGAACCGATCAGGGCCATCGAGAAGTCGACACACTTCAATCGCCGGCAGCTGTACCGCTGGCTTGAGCGCGCCCAGACCGTTCACCCTGACGGCCGCCCTTTCGGCTTTCGGGCGCTCATCCACTATGCGCGCATCGCAGAATATGCGCGAGTGCGTGACGTGCAGGTGCGCGGCGAGCGCGGCAGCCGCGGTGCTGCCGGAGCGCTCACGCAGCTGCTTGAACGCTACCCGACGTTGACGGGGTGGCTGCTGCTTCAGCTAAAACAACGCAAGGTATGGCTTGAGCAGGTCCATTCTGACGGGCACCTCCGCACGCGTCTGCGCGGCCTGCAGTCTCTACACGACAATTTCCTGCGCCAATGCCGCTCAGTCGGCTTGACCGCGGCCGACTACCCGCTGAACACGGCAGACCACGCGATTCGTTCGCTTTCGCGAAGGGTGAAGGCGGAGATGCTGGGAAGCTTTGGCTCGGCTGCACGCTCCGCGGGCGCCACGCATCTCAAAGGCCTGCCGCGTGTTGACGACTCTGGTCCACCCGCAGCGGTCCGACCATACCAGGTCGTCGAGTTCGATGGCCACCGGCTGGACGTCCGTCTGAAGGTGGTCGTGCGCGATCCGCTGGGTTTCACGCACGAATTCGAGATGGAAAGAGTATGGCTGCTGGTGATCATCGACGTTTGCACGCGTACCGTGATCGGATATCACATCACTTTAGCAAGGGAATATGGCCGCTACGACGTCATCAAGACTATCGAGAATGCACTGACGCCTCATCGCCCGCGAACGTTCACAATACCTGGCCTCACGTACGGACCACACGACGGCTTTCCGTCAGGGCGCTTGCCCGAACTGGCCTATGTGACCTGGGAGTGGATCAGGCTCGACAACGCGAAGGCCAACCTCGCAAACGAGACGATGACGGCGTTGTGCGAATTCGTCGGCTGCCTCGCTGATGCCGGCCCGAAACACAGCCCGGACGAGCGGCCCTATATCGAACGCTTCTTCGGCACGATTGCCAGCCGGCTGTCTTCACGTTTGCCGGGATACACCGGTTCGCACATACGGGACCTTCGCCGGGCGCTCTCGGATCCCAGGGGCGATCTGCGTCTCTACGTCTCACTCGATGAACTGGCGGAACTCGTTGAGTACGCCATTTCAGGCTACAACGGCACACCGCACCGGGGGCTCAACAACGCGACTCCGCTGGAGGCGATGGAGTACTTCGTGCGGGGCCGCGAAACGATGCTCGTCTGGCTAGCCGAACACCAGCGAAGGACGCTCTGCCTGATGCAGTCGGCACGGCAGTGCCGCGTACGCGCCTACCTGCAACAGGGCGTGCGTCCGCACATCAACCTGTATGGCGTGCGCTACACAAACCATGTCCTTGCAACGAGTGCGCACCTCATCGGTCAGCAACTGCTGATCTACATGAATGCCGACGACCTGCGCTCCGTGCGGGCTTTCCTGGCTGACGGCATGGAGCTGGGCGTACTCGAGGCGCAAGGCGCGTGGCGTGTGGTGCCACACAACCTCAAACTTCGTCAGCAGATTCTCAGGCAACCGGGCAGGCGGCGACGCAACGCTAACCTCGGTCTCAACCCGATTGAAGCCTACGTCGACGAGAAGATGAGGCAGGCAAAGAAGACCCGCAAGGCTGCGACGGAGCTCGCTCATGCGACGCGACTGCTCGGTTCGGCACCGACTGTTCGCACTCCCGTCGGTCCGCCCCGCCCTTCCGGGACAGATAGCGTCAAACCGGCTACGGCACGAGAGATGGAGGCGCAGGCGGCCACGGTCAGCGAGCTTGCTCCACGCACGTCAGTTCGGCCGCGAAAGCTTTCGATCGGCACCGGTCAGGTGTTTTAACTCCGCTGTTCAAGCTGCGAGGTATGTCATGTCGCTTCAGATTCCGCGTCCGGTCGATCCATCGCTGCACCCACTCGTCACCGGCAATTATCGTCTTGCCACCCCGGCGATCGAGGCGTTCTACGAACTCGTCACACGCTGCCTGCGCTACCGCATCATGGGCGCGCTGATCTATGGGCCGTCGCGGGTTGGTAAAACGCGGGCCATCGAATACGTTCGGCTCCTGCTCGCGCGTCAGTACCCGAAGATAACGACCTACCATGCGCAGTGCGAGCACAAGCCGCGGCATGCAGAAGGTCCCTTCTTCGCGAATCTGCTGGAGGCGGTAGGCGATCACGCACCGAACGCCGGTACCAGTTCGGCCAAGCGCTCCCGCCTGTCGCTGCGTATTCGCGAGGCAGCCGCACGTTCAGGAAGCAATGCCGTACTCCTGTTCTGTGACGAAGCCCAAAGGTATAACGAAAACGAGTACGAATGGTTGCGAGACGTGCACGACGTGCTTGATCGCCAGCAGATCAAGCTCTTCACGTTTCTCGTCGGGCAGGAGGAACTACTCGCGCAGAAGACCGCGTTGCAGATCGCGCGCAAGACGCAGATCGTTGCGCGCCTCATGGTCGACGAACTCGCGTTCTACGGTATCCGCAATGCCCACGATGTAGCCACGTGCCTGAATGGTTACGATCAGACTGCTTACCCGGAGGGCACTCCATGGAGCTTCACACGTTTTTACGTGCCAGAGGCGTTTGACGCCGGCTATCGTCTCGTCAGTGACGCCGCGCTGTTATGGCAGACGTTCGAGGCTGCGCATCGTAAGGCAAGCTTGCCCGGCAGCCTTGAGATTCCGATGGAATCGTTCGCACGCGCCGTCGAGATCGTACTCAAGGAAAGCGAGGTCAAGGATGCACCGGGTTACTGCCCCGAGGCAGTCTTGTGGACCCACGCCGTTCATCATTGCGGCTATATCCAGTCCCGCCATGCCACCGGACGCGTCCTCGCCACAGCCTAGCTGCGAAGTGCTCAAGGCACTCCGCTTCCCTATCCTGACATTTGACGAGTGGCAGACCAGGCGACCGCCGCGCGGCGGATTCAACGTTGATTGGCTCATGCCAGGCGAATCCCTCGTCTCGATCCTGTGGAAATTCGCCTGCGCCAACACATTGCCAGGCGATATGCTGATCCACCTGATATGCCCCGATGCTGATCCACTCGAGGGCGTGATCCCGCTGCGAAGCACGCTCGACCCCAATCACCTTCGCCGACTGCTTCGACTACCTGTGCACGTGTTGCGCACATCGTTGCTCGACAGGACGCGGGGCGACCGGTACCACGCGGCTTTCAGGTATTGCCGGCAATGCGCGGCTCACGGCTACCATAGTGTGCTGCATCAGCTTGCGGAAGAGGATCGCTGTGCGGCCCATCGGCAAGAACTCCGCACGCGCTGTCCGCAATGCCACCGGGAGAGTCCGTTCATTATCAACAGCGCCGTGATCGAAGCGCCATTCCGCTGCGTCTGGTGTCGATCACACTTTTGCTATGGGCTCCTCCCGGTCCGTTCGACGAAGTCCGCGATGCGACGGCGGGACCGCCTCGCGATCCAGGATCGAGTGCTTCTACGACTAGGCCGTGATGCCCCGGGTGTGTCGAGCGGGTAATCGCCGCATTTCGGTGCCCGCCGCGGGGTGGCAAACTGCCACCTTTTGCCGACCGGTTCGTGGCGAAGCAGTGGAAAGGGGTTGCGGCGAATGACGGTTAGTTGCGTATCCGCAGCGCCGACGCGAGGTGGCACATTTAATTACGCAGCAGAGACAGATTTAATACGTTCTACGGCGTTGCGCCGGCCGCGCGCGCCGTCGCGTCAAACCGTCGATCCTCGAGACGTCGCACCCACGTCGCAAGCGTTCGGTCGCCGAGATGCCGTTGGTTGAATGGGTACAGATCCGCCGTGACCCCCGCGCGCCGACATTGATCGAGAAAACCCCGATGCATGCGACGAAGTCCGCGCAGCACCTCACGCCGGCGGCCATTTTTTCGCTGGCGTTCGCTGACCCTGAGTTCTATCCAGTCGGCGATGTCCGGATACCGGCCAAGCAGTTGCGTAAATGCACCGCTCGCCCCACTCTTTCCGCCTTCTTGAGAGGTCTCGACCGCCGTGCGGCGTTGATACGCTCTTATATGACAGTAAGGGACCAACGCACGCAATCCAAAAATCCGCCCGTCAGCATGCAGCGCGACGCATCGCTCAAACAGCCGGTAAAGATCGCCGGGCTTCACACCGGTGGTCCGCCCAATCTCGCGCAGAGGCGGATGTCCGTCGACGAACCGCGCCACGGCCTCGACGCGCCGTCGCAAGACATGCTGGGCACTGGAGGACAGTGCGACCTCATCGACGCCTGGCCAGCAGCTGACGTCACGAAGCTCTGCCGGTATGGAATGGCGATCGAACCTAAGGTCGCCAAACGCGATTGTCTTCACGCCGGCACCATGCGACTCGTGCGGCTGAGCGGCGCGCTGGCGAGTGTCGGACAGCTGAGGCGCTCGTCGAGCAGCAGCGCGAACGCCGCCGCTCGCGCGAGCATAGTGCCAGTGAACGACGGGTCGTTTTCCAGCTCGCCCAACGTTGTACCGTCCTCACACCGCGCGAGCACCCGCCGTTTCATTTCTTCTGTGACCTGTGCGCGCGCAACCGCGACATGTTGAAGGATGCTGGCCTGATTCCCAAAAAGCACGGCATTGGCATCCACCTCCTGCGGTGGGAGGGGGTAAAGCGCCGCCCGCTCCCGATTCGCCCAACAGGCAAATCGAATCGCTGGATCTGGGCATCCTGTGAGCACTCAGCACCGCGCAATACGATCAGGAAACGATCGCCGTCGACGGCGCGGACCCAGAAGTCGACCGTCCGGGGAGGCCGTAAGTCCGGAATGCGAAGTGGTCGTTCGCAGTAAGCCATGACATTGTGGTCAAACTCGAGCTGGAGCCATAAGTTCAAGAGCCGGTTACCAAAAGCGTCAGGCGGCGGCCGATCTTGGGACCATACACGTCGTGACGATGCACGCCGTACGGACGCTCATCGTCGATTGCACGAACAAACGGCAGGTCGGCCATTGCAGCCCCCAACCTCCAACGCGATGCTAAAGTTCAAGTACATAATGCAGGCTATCGATACAGCGCTTGCTGGCCGTGGCCGGTAGCAGCGACGCAAAGGCGGCAATCGTCCTGCCAGCCATCCCAGCGGGAGTTCCGCGCCGTCGCGTGGTTTTACCCGCTTGCGTACAAAATACAACGATAAACGTATTGATCACTACAGCTCCGGCCAACTGCAGGTTAAAAGTGCTCCGGCGCATTGAATTGACCCCAGCAGATCGCGTCACCCCCGCGGCATCGCCGAAACCTTCGTGAAACATTTCTAGCGCGGACATAAATAAACGTTTGGAAACAAGGCGTTGACGTCCACTCGCTTGACTCCCCTCTGTTTCACGAATGGACCGCACCGGCCACACCTTAGTCAAAGCGAAACATTTCGTAGTCCGAAGGAATTGACGCGTTTTCTAAACTCTTCTTCGAGTCGACGCGGATTCAAATCTTTCCTTCGTCTATGCCGAAGCAAAAAGTTGGCTCGGGAGGGTCGAGTCCACGCGCAGCTCACAGTGGCTTCGCGGGGATCGTGGCATGACTTTCCCTTCGGCGGACGGAAAGCGCCGTGATGCGCCGAATCAAGGCGACCGTGCGCCAATCGTCGGCCGCGATGCTAGACCTAACGGTTGGCGTCGATAATTATTCAATCCCGATTAGCAGCGCCTTGCGACAGCCGGGCAGCCGCGAGTACTTCATGGACGTCCCGCTGCGCGCCGTGATCGCACTTGGTCACAAAAACTTTGCAAAAACGGCCGGAACCTGGCGCGCGCTGCTGGCGGGCCTACATGGCACCACGTGGTCCGACGACGCCATCACATACTTCGAATCCGAAATCGGCACGCAGCATTTCCCTGCGCCCGACGCAAACCTTCCGCTGGATCAGGTGGCCGTCGGCGGTATGGTAGGCGTCTCGAACGGCATGCATCGCGCAACGGCTGCCATCTGCTGGCTGGCGGACCCAAGGCGACGATGCCGTCCTGCGCAAGGTCCGCGTCACTGTCAGTGATGTCTGGCCGACCTTGTGCGCATTCGTGGCGAAAGAAACCGCGCAAGGCCATACGCTGGACTTGAGTCGCAACGTCCGCGGCCCCTCGCAGCGATGGCTCCGCGTCGGCCGCGGTTCGTGTGTCGAGGTTTCGAGCTAAGAGATGACGAGTTGGCCCACGTCGCGGACACTCGATCCGCTGCCCGGCGGCTTTTCGATGACGCGCGCCGCATCAGGTGGAGCTATGGTGCGGACTGGTCGAACGTGACCTGGGCTCGGCTGTCGACTCATGCCGCTGACGCACTGCGGGATGATGCATGGCTGCGCGAGCAACAGGCAAGCCCGCGCTATAGCGAAGCGACGACCTGAAAGGACAACCATGGCCAATCAGCGCCAGACTCTCACGAACGAGCGCGCCTATTCGCGCACCGACTTCACGGCGCTGCGTGCCTTCGTGCAACGCGTGCCAACCGCGACCATCGCTCGCTTGTATTTCACTGAAGATGAGGACGGACACGAGCCGACCGCAGCATGGGTCGAGGCGTACCTGCGGCGCATGGAGGCCGTGCTGGTGGAACTGGCGCTCGAGCACGGCTCTCCTGTGCTCGCCGACCACCTGAAGGCCTCTGCAAAGGCGCACGGCAGCGCGCGCCTGACGGCAGTCAGCCTCAAGATGGTTGAACAGGCTGCGGCGCTGGCGGCCGCGCAGCCGCAGCCTGGCCTGAAAGCGGAAAGGCATCGCGACCCTTGGCGGTCTAATCGACTCCTGCAACGGGCGTGGCGGCAGCTGGTGGCGAGCCGTGCCGCGGATCGGCGCGAGTCGTGCCCGGCTGATCGTGGCTTGGTTGCGCCGCCATGAAGCGGTCCTCGGGCGACGCGTCGACGCGGACGTGGATCTGGCCGACCCGCTGACCGCGCCGACGAGCGAACGCGTCACGGTTGGCGGAGGCTCGCGCTCGCTGGTGCCGCTGGAGCGTATGACCATCGGTCATGCCCTGTCGGGCGCGAACGGATCAAACCGGTCCGTTGCCTTTCCCTACATCAGCGCACACCACGATCTCGATGCGGTGCGCGCCTACCTTTATCGCTTCCGTCAGCAGCCCAAGACGCTACGGGCATACACGAAGGAACTGGAGCGTTTTCTCTTATGGTCAGTCACCGTCTGCCAGAAGCCGCTCAGTTCGCTGCTCGCCGACGACTGCGAGGCATACAAGGACTTTCTGGCCTCGCCCGATCCGGATTTCGTAGGCCCGAGGGAACCGCGCAAAAGCGGCCGGTGGAAGCCATTCGCATCGGCCGGGCTGGGCGCGGACAGCCAGAAGTACGTGATCCGCGCGCTCCGTTCCGCGTTCGGCTGGCTCGTCAGCGTCCGCTATCTGGCGGGCGGTGCGCGTTGTGCTGTTGCTAGGTTGCGACTCAGGCCTTCGGCGAGAGGAACTGGCGCGGGCCACTCGCGAACGGCTATCGCCTACTTCGTTTGGCGATGCGAACGCCGCAGTATGGCAACTGCTCGCGATCGGAAACCGCAGCAAGGAGCACGTGGTGCCCGTCAGCCCTGCGACCATCGACGCGCTCCGGATGCACTGGCGCGATCGCGGCCTTGACTTCAGTACGGCCACAAGTGGTCCCTTGCTCGCCCCGATGTATATTCCGCGAACCCGGTTGGCACAGAAGAAGCATGCGGAGGGAACTCCCCTCGCCTGTCATCCCGACTCGCTCAACACGATGGTTGACTGGGCCATGAAGCGGCTTATCGCCGGGATGCCGGATTTGACGACGGCCGAAATGAAGTTGCTGGCTGGTACGTCCCCTCACGCGTTTCGCCATACCTTCGGCACGCAAGCGACCGCTGAAGACGTGCCGCTTGACGTCGTGCAGCGGGTCCCCGGGCATGCATCGCTGCAGACTACTTCCATCTACGTTCAAGCCGAAAAGCAACGGTTGCTGCGCGAGGTTGGCGACTTGTACCGGAAAAACGGCGGCGCTGAGTGATCGATTCGCCTTGCGTTCCGGCTGGTCGTCGGCGGTGCCAAACTTAGTATATAAGGTTACCCGGCACAGCCCTGCTATGGTCTGATGGGCCTCGTTGGCGGCAGTGAAAAGACCATCGGTTGAACTGGTATCCCCAAGTCGCGCCGCGTCTAACCCGTCGGACCGACGACAAATCGGTAGCGGTCGTTGCTTCTTATATGGAGTTTTGTCGCCGTGTCCCAAATTGGGACACGGGAAATTGTCCGCCTAGATCGGCGATCACTTTGGGTCTGCGTGTCCCAATTTGGGACACGCCATCTCGAACGCCTCAAACGGCGCTATCGCTGCTTCCTGAAAAAAGCTCGGAAATCAGCGCTCGTATCTGCTGCTCCTTGTCATCGGTGAGCATTCCAGCCCTGATCTTAACCGTGAAACCGACTGCATCCTTTGTGATCGATCCGGCTTGGTTCTTCCCGGCAAATATCTTTTCAATGCTTCTGTCAGTGACGCCAACACCACCCTTGTCGCCATTATCAATTGCCTGCTTGATCGCACGAACCAGCTTTGTTTGATCGAGGTCGCCTGCTACGAGCCTCGCCCAGACATCCCTTGCGATTTCAACGGCTCGCTCATTTTTGTCGCGCAACGCTGAAACCACGCCCTCCGCGGCACTCGCGCCAATAAGTCGTGGGTGGATGTCTAAGTCCCTGATCACAAAGTCGGGCAAATCGCCGAATGCAAGGTATCGGTAGAGTTCTGAGCGGGAGATACCTAATCCCTCAGCCATCCGCTTGCGGTTCGGAAACTCCTTTTCTGTGCTACGGATGGAGCGCGCAATTTCATAATCCGACAAATCGTCACGAACAACGTTTTCTACAAGCGCCAACATCGCCATCTCTTCATCCGAGAGTTCGATGATGACAACCTTGATAGTCTCCCTCCCGATCATCTTGTGTGCGCGCCAACGGCGCTCACCAGCCACGATCTGAAAACCACCGGCTGCACGCCGAATTACGATAGGCTGAACGAGACCCGCTTCACGGATCGATTCCGCGAGTTGTGTTAGCTTCGCTTCATTGAAGACCTTCCGCGGTTGCCACGGGTTCGGAACGATCTCAGAAACGCGAACTTCGGACTCCATCCCCGACTTTTCAAGTTCGACGATCCGTTGCTGTGCTTGCGCTAAGGCGCCGGCCATTCCCGGCGCAGTACGTGGGCTCGCGGGTTTTTCTTGCTGCTGGTCGAGTTGAATATCCTTTGCCGCTCGAACCTCCGCAGTCTTGCTCATCATGCGCTCACGCAAGTTGCTCATTGTCCGGCCCTCCATTGCGCCACGTACTGGTCGTCAATCCACTTGCAATAGTCCAACAACGGTTGTTTAACCCGCGCCAAAGTCTTCGCAACTGCGTCAGAACGGGACAAGTCAAACACGGTCGAGAATGCCAGGGCGCCGTTGCTCATTACCGAGCTTGCTGGAACTTCTGTCGAATGGAGCCAATCCCCATATGCGCGCTGAGACCACGAGCGTACAACCGGCGCTGATGATGTAGTGCCATAGTCCACCCTAGAAAGAAGCACAGAGATGAAGTCGTACGTTTTATCGACTTCATGTTGGACGAAGCCATGTGCGACCTCGGCGAACAGTGACCAGAATGACACCGACGAGATAAAGTCCAAGCTCTCCGGAACCAACGGCATCACCATTGAATCTGCTGCCATTAGACCGTTAAGCGTCATGTAGGAAAGAGACGGCGCTGTATCGAGAATGATGTAATCGTATTCGGCCCGTAGTGGCTCGATGCCTTTGCGAAGTACAGACCAAAACTCGAAGCCGGGGTTTGTCTGTTGCGCCGTCGGAAGATGAAACTCTGCGTCGTGAAGATAGTTGTGTGCAGGAATCACATCGAGCCCGTCCCAATAGGTGCTTTGTACTTTGGTCCTTAGTCCACCTTCCATGCTAGGGTCATAGATGAACGGAAGCACAGTGTCTTCCCACGTTACGTCTTTCTCGGCGTATAAGCCGCATAGCTCTGAAAGTGAAGCCTGAGGGTCAAGGTCAATGACAAGTACTTTCCGCCCGCGCAAACTCAATCCCTGTGCGATACACATTGTGGTCGTAGTCTTACACGATCCCCCCTTGAAGTTGGCAGTGATTAACACACGCCCGCGATGCTCACGCGTCCCGGTTACCAGCGGAGTTTGATAGATATCGGACACCTGTTGCACCCACGTCCGGACCTCTTGTAAGGAGAAGATCCGCGCCCTTCCAGTACCGTGCGCCACACCCGGTGGCAACTCGCCACCTTCCTTGGTCGCCAGGTAGTTGATCTTCTGGCGGTCGACGCCGCATAGCTCCGACAGTTCACCGATCGTAAAGACAGGGGGATTCTTCCGCGGACGGGGAGCCAGGATTTGATCGCGCAGTTCGTTCGCCATGACCGACAAGCGTTCGGCAAACTCCCCTAGGTTGGAGAGCTTCACGCGCCTATCTATACCTGGCAATTCGCTCAGATTCATTTGGATACTTCCTCTTTTTGTCGAAGGTGAGGGAATTTCTCAACGCTCGCCTTCTGTTTTAACGGTTTTAGGCCATCAATGTTCCGAACCGTAGAATACTCATCACGCTGTCGAAATGCCATCAATTTCGATCTCGAAATTGGAAAAGCGATGTTTACTCACAACAAAGTTATTGAATTCAAGTACTTGCGGAGAGCTTCCGCGTGTGAGAGCGCTGATGCAAAAGGTGCTACGAAGACCGGAGAGGCAGATCGCCGCGCATCGAACTACCGCGTAACACAAAACACCTCACCTTTGATCTCAAAAAGCTGTGTAGTCTGATGAGGCATTCCGGTGGTTCACAATTTACCTCACCATCCACAACCCTTTCGCCATACGCGCGTTGCGCCTGGCGGTATGCAGGAGCACCTCCTGCCGATACAGCACGACGGTCCCGAACGCCGAGCAAATACGTGCTATGACTGGCGCTACTGCTTCTGCACTTCCACCTCGCTGGCCTAGGTGGTTTGTTTTTATTGAAAAACAAAAACCAACTAACAACTAACGGAAGGCACGCCATCTATAAAAATCAATAGCTTGCACCCACAAGGTGAGGCGTCCTGTGCCAGAAGTGCTGTTAATTGAGCGCCACGGTGAACCGTTTACCACTGCAAGGTGCCCTGAATTGGGAAGCAAGGTGAGGTATTTGGGAGGAGATGGTGAGGCGAATTGTGAGTCTCTCGCCAAAGGTGAGGTTTTCTGTGCTGGTCGATCGACAAGGTGAGGTGATCTGTGTTGACAGGTCACCTTGGCATCGGTACCGTACGGTTCCATATCATCTTGGACGCCACGCTGGAGGCTAAATGACAGTAGCAGGGCAGGTAGCCACGTCGCGGCAACTCGCCCTGGCTTTGTTCGACGACGCGAACGCGGAGGACTTGCCCGTCGAAACGGCCCGGTCCGATATCGGTTTCGCCCGGAAGAATGTCTTGATTCGAATCGTCGATTTGGGCGTCGCCGCTCGACGGCTGATCGATGCGGCCTATTTCATTGTTGCCCAGGACGGACAGGTTCGCGACCTATATGACGTGGAGCTGGATTACTTTAAGTGGCTCATGCGCTATTCGAGCCGCAATAACACGCACCTTGAACAGGTCATCACGGAAGCCCAGCGGGCGCTGATTCAAGCAACCACCGCGCCGGACGATGATGGCGAGAAGCCTTTTGGTTCGGTGCAGTTGATTGGACGCGTTTCCTTCTCAGGCGGCCGCTTCCAGTTCCGGGTCCCGACAGATCTCATTGGCATAATTCGTGGGCCAGGCAAGTCACATTGGCTGAGTCTGCGTGTTACCTCTCTCTTCACACTCAGCTACGCGCGGGTTCTGTACGACCACTTGCTTCCCTACGCAGACGAGGGAGAAACTGAGTGGCTAACGCTCGACGAATTGCGCTCATGGCAGGGCTCGATCGGCGCCAAGGCACTGGAGTTCAAGTACTTCAAACGTGACTGGCTCGCGCCGGCCGTGGAGCAAATCAACCAAGTCTCGGACCTCACACTCTCATACGAGACGCGCAATGAACAGGGATCTCGCAAGATTGGCCGCCTGAGATTTCAGGTCGAGCGCAAAGAGATGGCCGAGCGCGTACTGCAGACCCACGAACAGGCGCAAGCGATATATCAAGCGCTGAAGCAGGAATTTGGTCTTTCCAGTACTCAACTCAATCAAATTGCAGCAGAGCGCGAAACCTACAACGATGAACGATTAGAACAGGCGATCGAGCGAACGCGGTTCAGCCTGAGATTAGGCAAGGTGTCGAAGAGCCCGGCGGGGTTCTTTATGAAGGCATTGAAGGAAGGTTGGATCGTCTCCGACGCCGAGCGGAAGATGGTTGAGATTCAGAAAAACCTGGCGTTGACCGAACAGCGCGACGTTGAGGTTAAAGAGCAGGCCGCGAGTCAGATAGCGTTGCGGATTGCGGCTCAAAATATACATGCGCACGACCGCAGGGTCGATGAAATCCGGCGCGGGTGGGAAGCATATGAAGCGGCAGAGTTGAGGCAGCGGGATGACTGGAGGCGGACCTACAAAGCCAGCGCAGCGGGGAAGCTCACCCTCCGGCGCCTTGGCATCGATCCGACCAGCGATCTGACCGAATCTACGATTGAGCGATATCCCGACCTGAAAGATGGGTTCGCGGGCTATGTGTTCAATAAGGCCAAGTCTGGCAAAGCCAAAGACCGATAGCGCGGCGAAAGGTCCGGGACCTTCTGCTTTCGATGCAACGTAGTGCCCTTTGGCACTACGTCTGGTCCGGCTAGCCCGGGCTCGATTCGTCGCTCCAAGCTCCGGCTTTCGAAGGTACGGTTCAGTTGGCAATACCTCATTTGTGCAGTCCCTTCCGTCACTGGTCAGCAACAAATTGGCCGACGCCCTCACCAAGTGCTCAAGTTAACGCAAGTAGGTTAGCAATCGCTCGAATCTGGGAGACTCAATGCGAACAGAACCCGATCGCGTGTCCTCTACCAGCGATAACTTCAAATCGTTGCGATCCTCGACCGACTCGTAAGGGCTCGGGTGCAAATAGGGTCGGCGGATCGGGTAAAGTTGTCGGAGCAAAACGAACTGATGACCCGCGATGAGCAAGCTGACGAGTCTGGATGAGTTGTTCGAAGGACGCCATTTTGATCGGGAGATCATCATTCTGTGCGTTCGCTGGTATCTGCGCTGCAAGCTTAACCTGTGCGATCTGGTCGGAATGACTGCCGAACGGGGATGATCGCTGGCTCACACGACGATCCTGCGCTGGGTGAAACGCTATACGCCCGAGTTCGTCAAACGCTGGAATCGCTTTGCTACGCCAGTCGGTCGCTCGTGGCGCGTCGACGAAACCTACATGAAGATTCGCGGCAAATGGGTCTACCTGTACCGGGCGGTGGATCGGGCTGGCCAGACCGTGGCCTTCATGCTCAGGGCGAGGCGCGACGTGGCCGCGGCCAAAGCCCTTTTCACCAAGGCGATCAGACATCAGGGCCAGTCGCCGGAGACTATCACGCTCGATGGCTACGCTGCCTCGCACCGCGCGGCACGCGAGATGAAGGCCGACGGTCTGCTGCCTGACGACACAAAGGTCCGGTCCTCGAATTATCTGAACAACCTGATAGAGCAGGGCCATCGCCACATCAAGTCCAGAACGAAAGTGATGCTCGGCTTCAAACGGTTCAGGAGCGCCGCGACCACAATTTCAGCTATCGAATTAACGCATCGCATTCGCAAGGGCCAGTTCGATCTCACGGAGCGCGGCCTCAAGGAGATCACTGCGGCCACCGTATGGAGTGCACTCCTGTCCACTCGATAAGTTATCCTTCCTATAGGAAAATTCTCAAACTGCGTTCCTATTTGCACCAGAACCCTCGCAACCATGAAGGCTTCAATCAAACACCGCGTTTCCCCGTGAGTGGCATAGCGGGCATCCAGTCCTTGCCGTCACTCGTCGTAAGCAGAAGGTTGAGGATCTGCTCCAGGTGCGCTACGCGGGTCGCCACTTGCTCGAAGTTCGGCACATCAAGCCGAAGATATTTTTGTCCATGCACAAGGCTTAACCTGACGCCCTTTCGCTCCTTTGGGTGCCCAATAGTTAGTATAGCGAATACGTCTTCCAGCGAGCAGTCTTCGGAGACGTACTGGGTTCGACGAACAATCTCAGTCTCGCCGAGCTGTGCCGATAATCTTCGAAGGGTGTCAGCTTCCCGGAACGAGAGGGGCTGGCCAATAAAAAGACGAAGCACCGCTTCCGGCAACCTGGCTGTAGCAACCATCCGTGACATCTGAGATAGAGAGACGTCAAGATCAGACGCTATGGCTCGTTGGCTCGGCCACACGCCTCTCACTAGTACCGACAAGTAGAACTTCCCCATTACGAGGAGCGGCGCCCCTTGTTCGCGCAGCTTTTTATGAATATTGGTTGCCGCTTCACGGTCATCGATACAAGTTTCTTGGAGCGCAAACATTTGCAAAGGTCCTGTAATAATCCGGCGTCTCTGCAAAGGCAACCCCGCCCTTCGTTGCAGATTCAGTAAAAGGACCTTGAGCCGGATCAGGTCACTTTTATTTTGGGCTACCGTGCGACGGAACGTTGCGAGGGGCCGCTAAGTGCATGGCTGTAAAGCGGAATAAGCCATAGATCGGTGGATAAGGAAGCTCCAACAACGGCCGTCCCTCCTGTGCAACGCGTGAAACGCGCGTGGGACAACTCTACTCGTTTTAATTCCTGCGAATTCACCGAAAGCTATGTGTTTTTGCCCCTCATTCTGGCTTAAGACATCGAGCCGGCTAAGCGGCAAAGCTGTCACGAAAAAGCGGCTGAAAATAGCACTTCTTTTGCATGTCTGGCTTCCTCTTGGGGCTGATTGAATTGAGTCGGCCCCAATGGATCGACCGTCATGCATTTATTCCGCAGCAAAAAGCAGATCACCCTCTCCACCGCACCAGGCGGTTACTCACAGGATGACCCTGAGAAGATTATCTTCGACATGGGCGCGCGTCTGCGCACCGAAGCTAATCACTGGAAGACCTTCTGCTTCATTCTGGCGTTGATTGCAGGTGGCGCGGTCTACACGCGCAATCCGCCGCCGTCGGAAGTGAAGTCATATGGTGTCTCATCCGACGTCAACGGTCATGCCATAGTCACCCAGCTTGCGGCCTATAAGCCAGACGACCAGGCGATCCGTACATCGCTGCGTGAATCGGTCGAACGCTGGTGGACGATCGAGCCGGTTTTGACGGACGACATCCAGACTTCGCGGATGGCAAAGAACATCAACGGCGTAAAGGCCATGATGGTTGGCAACGCACGCAATCAGTTCGGTGACTGGGTCAAGGCCGATGCGCCATTCCAGGCCATTACATTGAATCCAAAGTTGGTGAGAGAGGTGCGCGTCACTAACGTCGCGCTGCTCGACGACTCAACAGGCGTGGTCGAGTTCACGACCAGCACAACCCAGTCCCCTACCGACCGGCCTGTCGTCCAGAAATACGCTCTGACGATCCGCTACCAGATCGTCCCTCCGACATCCGAAGACGCGCTCGGGTCCAATCCGTTCGGAATTTTCTATCCGTTGTTCTCGATCCAGAAGACCCAATAATGATTGCCTCCCGCACGCTCGCTTCGTGGGCCATCGCATTCGCTTGCGCCGGAGCAGCCTGTCCTGCCGTGTACGCCGCAAGAAAAAGCACGCCCAGTTCGGCCGCCTCGTTCGATCTCGCTACAGCAATGAGCGATCCGATGAGCCCGGTTAACCCGTATAACGCCGGCTCGGACCCGATCACCATGCCGGGAGATGCGCGGATGGTTGTCTTTCCTTATAGCCGCGACCAGATTTACCGGATCATGACCGCGCCGCTCAAGAACACCACCATCGAGCTGGCGAAAGGCGAGCGGCTGACGACCGATCCCGCAATGGGGGACTCCGTCCAGTGGGTTATCGATACCGACGGCGAGAACCATATATTCGTCAAACCCGTTAAGCCCGGCCTCGTCAACACGCTGCACCTGACGACGAATCTCCGCGAGTACGACATGACGCTCGTCTCATCGCCGATGGGTGGGCTCTTCTATCAGACGGTGCGCTTTAACTACCCCGGTTCGGTTATGGCGAAGGTCCGTGCGAGAGAACAGGTGGGCGGCGTCGGCGGAGGGCGGGGTGATGATGCTGGGGGGCAGACTGACTCCGGTCCGATCGGCGTCTCCCCCGACAAACTTAACTTCGACTACAAGGTGTCGGGCTCTGCGTCCTTCAAGCCCGAAACCGTATTCGATGACGGCAAGGCCGTGTGGCTGCGCCTGCCTGCCGACGCACCCTTCGCGATTCCCGTCGTGAAGGATCACGGCGACTACGTCAGCCCGAACTTCATCCGTCGCGGGCAGTACATCGTTGTGCAGGAAATGGCCGACGAAATCGTGCTGCGCGCGCCGAACGAGGAAGTGACCATTACGCGTCGCCGCCCGGGCCTGTTTGGATTCTGAGGAAAGCCTATGAACCAACCGAACGGTCAACCGGACAATCAGCGCGCCAGTCTCTTCAAGGGGAAGTCGCCCCGTAACGCGCTCTTCGCGGTAGGCGGTGTCGCGGCTATTGTGATCGCGGCGCTCGGGTTCTACTACCAGGTCCAGGAAAGCGCGAAGATTGACGCAGAAGCCGCGCTGAAGAAGAAAGCGAAAGCCGCTGAAATCGTCGACAAATCGAACAATCCGCAGGACGTCAGCAAGATCATTGATGACCAGCTGAGTTCCGCGCGCAGGCTCGCAGCCTCCGAGGCACGGGCGGCTGCGGCCGCGCGTACGCCATCGACAGGAACTCCGGCGAATGCCGGAGGTGCGACGCCCGCGCTGACGGCCGATGGTTTCATCAACGACGAGCAGACCCGCAAGATCAAGTCTGAGTCCGATGCGGACGCGATCTATGCCTCGCCGATTTTCAAACCCGGCCTGAAGGTTAAGGACACGGCGCCGGCAGCACCCAACCAGCTGGCGGGGATTCTCACGCCCGCGCAGGTGGCCGCGCAACAGGCTGCTGCGCAGCAGGCAGCAGCGGGTTCGGTCGGTGACCGTGTGTCGGCAGCGCTTGCTGGAGCCGGCTTCGGCGGCCAGGCACAATCGGCACGTCCATATTCGAGTCAGGACCACGATTCAGGCTTCATCAAGAACGTGTCCGCGCAGTCAGGCGGTCAGGACTTCGCGCGTACCGGCTTCGTCGGTCAGGCACGCGGCTGTGTGCTGTCGCCTCCGCATCACATCGGTGTGCTGTCGACGGAGCGCATGAATTCTGATCGTCCCGGCACCGCCTCGCTGATGGTCGAAAAAGATGTGTACGACAGCATTCGTGGAATTGTTGTCGCACCATGTCACTCTACTTTTTGCGCCGCGGGATACGGCAAATCGCGGTCCTGCGGCGTTTCTGTGGCCCCTAACGATCGGTACATATCCCGATGAGGTACCGATTCTCGTTTTCGACCTCATCCACCGACGTTGGACTGCTTGCTGTTCCCGTAAATGCTCACCTATAACGCTGCGGCGTAGCGTCCTTTCCGCATGTCGTTCCGATAATTATTCTTATCAGAATGGCCGGATATGCCGGTCAAACTGCGCTTCTATCGAAGGTGGAGGAGGTTCCATGACCGACCCAACGACAGTGACATTTCCTGATTCTGACTCGCTTGCTGCCTTACGCGCGTGGTGCGGCGGGTTGTCGTCGCGTGCTGCCGTCGTCCGCTTCCTTCCGGAACGAGTGGGGCACGGACGTTCAGCACGAGGTGTCTTGGGCGCGATACGACGGACGCTTGCCGAGTTCGCCGCGCGGGTGGGACGGGCTGATTTGGTCCCGTTGATCATGCATCCGTCGGACGGTCGGGGCCGCCGAGCCAAGGCTCTCGCCTCGGCGATTGAAGAGCTCCGTCATGCTTCCGTTGCTACACCCACGATCAGCGATCCCGTCGAGCAGTGGCTCCCCCAGAGAACGGCGCTCGCGCTGAACGGGTTCGGGATCCGGACGCTCGCCGATCTGACCATTCGAATTCCGAGGCGGAGGCAGTGGTGGAAGGTTATCCCTGGTCTGGGCGTATCAAGCGCGCAGCGCATCGAGAGGTTCTTTGCGGAACATCCAGACCTCACTGAGAGGGCACGCGCGCTGGTGGAGAGAGAACGCCGTAATGAGATAGCGCCTTGGGAGCATCTCCGCCTGCCGCGGGAGCTAGACGGATCGGCCGGTACATTCAGGGCGCCGGTGTCAACCTGCACGCTTGATGCAACCAACGACTACGAAGCCGTGCAGGCTTGGCTTTCGTTGCAGGAGTCTGCGGCGACACTTCGCGTGTATCGGAAGGAAGCCGAGCGGTTAATCTTGTGGGCGGTTCTCGAGCGCCAGCGGGCGCTTTCTTCACTTACTACGGAAGACGCCGTCGCGTATCGTGCGTTTCTTCGCCAGCCGACACCACGCGAACGCTGGGTTGGACCGTCGACGTCGCGGGGCGCTCCAGATTGGCGACCGTTCACGGGTCGGTTATCCGCGCGCTCGGTTGCGCAGGCGATAACGATTGTCGGTGTGCTGTTTCGCTGGCTTATCGAACAGCGGTATGTGCTTGCGAATCCTTTCTCCGGTGTGAAGGTCAGAGGCGGGAGTGGCGTGCATTCCTTCGACGCGGACCGGGCTTTCACCACGAGCGAATGGGCGTTATTGCGGGTGTTAGCCGACGGCATCGAATGGTCAGACGGATGGAGTTCCCCTGCGGCCCAACGATTGCATTTTGTACTCGACCTCGGCTTCGCAACCGGGCTGCGCTCGAGTGAACTGGTGAGCGCCACGCTCGGTGACATCAGAGTCAATGCACGAGGTGAGCATTGGTTATTGGTGACAGGGAAGGGACATAGGAGGGACAAGGTCGTTCTGCCGCCTATTGCATGGTATGCGTTGACGAAGTATTTGCTGGCCAGAGGCCTGCCTGTGACGCCAGAGCGTTGGGGCACCGACACGCCTCTTGTGGGCCGCCTCGACGGCGAACCGGCTGGCGCCATCAGTAGCAAACTGCTCTGGCTTGTATTGAAGCGCTTCTTCCACCAGGCGGCCAACCGTATTGAGGGCGATCATCAGGCTTTGGCCGGGAAGTTACGACGTGCGAGCCCACACTGGATGCGACATACCCACGCCACGCACGGACTTGCGCATGGCGCCGCGCTTACTACCGTTCGCGATAACCTTCGCCATGCGTCCATATCGACAACCTCAATTTACCTGCACAGCGATGAGACAATGCGTCTTCATCAGATAACCGCGGCTTTCCGAACGTCGGCGCCGTGACCTCATCCCGGCCATTGACCGGTGCCATCCCCCTATCGCTGGGTTTCTAGTGTACGCATCATCCAGACTCTGGCTTGATTCCACTGCGCCGGCGTCAGCAACACATGCTCAATCCCGTTCCTCAGAATCGTGAGCCGCGTCGCATCATCGCGCGACTGAATCTGCATTTGCTCGTCGCGACCATTAACAAACAATTCCAGCAGTTCGCGCATCGATCCCGGAAGCGCTTGACCGTCAACTGTGGCGATCTGGAGAGCGAATTCGTCCGACGGGCCGGACCGAATCGCGTCTGCGAGAGGTACCGGGGAACTCTCGGTTCGCTCCTCGAGGAGACGACTGAGATGGACGTTCTCATCGTGCAGGCGTTTATTGTCCGCTCTCAGCAAGTCGATGTAAGCGCGTGTCTTCGCGTCGATGGACGTCGTCGGATATTGAGCTGACTGAGCGGAGCACACTGCGGTATGTTTTTCGACCGAGCGCCTGGACGTCTGGCCATACTCCAGAACGCGACGCGATATGTAGGCCTTCAGCAGCCGGTTGTTCTGGATCGTCTGCTGCTTTGGACCGCCGAAGCGTTCTGTCGCTGCCGCGGCGACACGACTGTAATTCATGAGACCCCTGACGACTTCAATGCCGTCGCATGCCTGGCGGATCCGTTCAAGACTTACCCGCGACTTGGGGCCAAGTTCGGACATGAGCCGGCTGTAAATCTGCTCTGCGGTCTCAATCAGCATGATGGTCCTTCTGTTCATACAACGCTGAGCGTTTCGTGCCGCTGGACTCGACCCGCGATGCGCTAGGAACGGATTCGCCTAGAACATGGCTTGTCCATCGACGGAATTCAGCGCGGCGCTCCTCAATGATAGGCAAGGGTGTTCCGTCGTCGATGCAGGCTTGAACGGCGGTTGCTCCGGCGAGCTGCTCAACCATGTTCGCCATTAACCAGGCAGCTTCGTGCCGCTTCGACGCATCCGGGATGTCCATCAGAAGATGCTCAGATGCTTCATGGCGCAGGATTCTGTCCATGAACTCACAGCAACGGTCCTTCGACAGTTGAGATGCGCGAGCGAGGCCGCCCTGAATGTTGGCGGAATCGAGAATGCCCCGCACCAGCGAGAATTCGCCACCCCGTTGGAGACGTACATTGATTTCGTCTCGAATGTCTTTTCCGTCGGCCGCAGCCAGCAACGCCAAGCGAGCATCGTTGCTTCGGTTTTCCTTCTCAAACTGTTTCCACCGATCCAGCAACTTTGACGATTCCTCGAACATCATGTAGCGGTTGAACCACTCGAGCACCAGAGGCTCGCACCGTTGATCGATAGTGGAAATCTGTTCCTTGATGACTTGCCGGTCGAAGGCAAGTTTGCGGCGCTGATCGCTCTGCAACTCCTTTGTATCAGTCCATGCAAGTTCCGACAGATGCCCGTACAGCGACTTCCTGGACCGACCGTGCATGCGAAGCTCCAGCATGAGTTCGTTCATCGCCTGCGCTTGCTGTATCAGGAAGGCGGGGCCCGTACTGAAGAACCGGCAGTTCCCGCATCCCCCATTTACCGGCTCATACTTGCCGAGGTTGATTTCGAGACCGTCGCCGACGGGTACGCCGCCCATGTGGCACGCTGTCCCGCCCAGTGGGCAGATCCCTCCCGGGACCGTCCGCCAGCCAGAGTATTGCTCCATCAGGCGATCATCTCTGATGCTTCGGTAACGCGGATTACCAACCCATAAGTCGGTCGCCGACGAGAGTGCAGGGCGCAGGCTTTCCCAGCTATCAACGACGCCGCGCGCAGCGAACGCCGCCGTGAGCTTTTCCTTTAAGGCGGCTCGCTCTGACTTCGCGTAGTAGAGCGTCATTACCGCTGTGGCGTGACCGGCGATAAACTCCTGGACGATGCTTACGGGTACGCCCATTTCGATGAGTCGCGAGATACCCGCCACTCGGAGGCCATGAATCTGGTAGACGCTCGCGCGCCCTTGGTACCCGAGGTTGGACGTGCTGGATGTCGTGAGCGTGACAGGTCGCCCCTCGGCTGCCAGACGTATCTCGACTTCGAGCGAGAGTGCGCTGAAGAGCCGATATATCTTGGCCGGCTGAGCGGGTAAGTGGATGCGAGTGTGAGCCGCGTCGTTCCTGTAGGCATCGGCGGAGAGGTCGGCAAACACCGGTGTGAACATCGGAAGCCGCTCAGCGACCTTCCTGTTTACATGCTTCTGCTCCGAAGTGGAGTCCATGAACGATACCGGCAACGGATTCGGGGCATACTTGTCCATCCATTTGATTTGCTGAAACAGAACCTCATAGGGGCGGTTGAGCCATCGCCCGGCGGCCCGCGCCTCCGGTTCCCCGCTCTCGTTGGCGGTGAATGGCCAAGGAATCTCATAACCCCTGCGGTTAAGCGGATCCCACATCTGAGTCTTGTTGGTATTCACAAACAGACCGATCTCGTGCAGGTCGAGCACCGAATCCGCGATAGGTTGCAACACCCCGCTCGCGCGACCGAATCGCTCTGCCTGAGTTTCACCGTCGGGATATCTCCACGACGCCAACGGGTGCTGATTCTCCTCATACACATGCCGGTCGATGTTCCAGATGCGCTTGTCCATCAAGCCGCGGTCCAGCCAGCGCGCCTGTTTGCCACGTATTGGGATCATGAGGAGGAGGGCGAGCATTGCACAGCGAGATGGGCACCATACCGTCTGGGCGGGCGCCTTGCCGTCCGCGCCAAACCACTCGAACAGATCAAATGCGGCGGGGCCCTCTCGCGCCCAACGATATGTGGGCACACCGTCGATGTCACAGTCTAGAAGCACGTCGATCATTGCTTCATGAATGGCTGTGGGAAGCCGATGCCTGGTCGTCTTCGACGGCTTTGTGAGTCGAAACGGATTCTCCAGAGGACCGAAGGGATTGTCTTTCAGTGGTAGCGTCGGGTCCGGGCGGAGTTTCAACGCATTGCAAACCAACGCAAACGCAAGCGCGGGCGCTGTCCACGCTGTCGCCGGCGGCTTCCCTGTTGTGATACTCAGCTTTTCTGGCCGCACCAGATAAGCGCGAAACGTATCGCTTCGCGTCGGATCAAACGGGTCATCAAGATCGGTAGGCTCAATGTCGGTTGGCGACAGAAAGCCCCGTTCCGCAGCCCATGGCAATAGGTGTCTGTACGCGGCACCATTGTGCTGAGGGCTAACTTCAGATGCGTTATCGCGAATCTCGGCGAACCTGGCCCAGGCAGGACCATAATCTCGAGCGATGTTCGGCGTAGACCAACGTCCTTCAATGCCGACTCGCGCCTTCCGCTTCAGCCCGTGGAGTTCAGCCATTGGCCAGGGCGGCAGGCTTGGATCGCTTACCTGTGCCCGCACGACGAGTTTTTTGAACAGCCCGTGTGTCGCTTCGCCGAATCTGCAGTCTTCCATCCACTGACGGACGTTTTCGGGAACGTCCTGTATGGTCCGCACAGTTGACGATGCAAGAATCGTGGACAGATGGATTCGCGGGTTGGGCGGTAGCGTGTCCCAATCCCACGTCGTATCGATCAGGCGACATGCAGCTACCAGGAATGAAGTGGAGCGGCTAGGAAGCAGCAGGTATTCGCGATGCGCCAGTAGGGTAAGGGCGAGCGTACAGCCGTTCGCCAGTGCCAATGCCCTTAGCGAATCTGTTGGATGTCGCATCTCGGCAAACGGAAGCTGAAGCGTGCGGCAGCGGTCGAGAACCTCCTTGTTTCGATCCAACGCCCAGTCACGGCTTTTTTTGTGATAGTTCCACGTGAATTGCCGCAACGTGCACATGTTCTGCACGAGTTCCGCGAAGCTATGGCTGGCATGGACGACAGCCCTGAAGTACGGCAAGCTGAGGTGAAGCCAGGAGATCGCCTGGCTTTTAATAGCGATAGGCATCCCTTCGCCCAACCGATGCGATCGCACAATCTCGTCAATGATGGCCTCTTTCTGAGATGACGGATCTCTTGGATAGGTCTCTTCGAGATAGTCCAGAATCTTCGACCACATCACCTGATTCCAGTTGCTACGGAAGCGCCGCGCCTTGAATCCCTCCAGATCGTTTGCCTGGAAACCGTTCCGGAAGCTCGGGTTTTTAAGAAGCATCTGCGCGAAGTCGCCGCCTGCAAGCGCAAGGCAACGCTCGACGCGCTGAGCCACCGCCGGGCGGAGCCGCCGTTCATACTCGGCGTTGAGGAAGTCCAGGATCGCTGCGACCTCCTGATCCGCTCTGAGCAACACTACGTCCGTCCCTGTGTTCAGCAATAGCTCCTTTTTCGACCAGAAGCCGGTGGCTTTTTTGAGTTGACTTTGATCGCTGCTCACGCTCAACGGTTCGAACTTTATAAATCCAGGCATGGGTTTATTCTTCTATGAATCGATATCGGGGCGCCCAATGCTTGGGTAAATCAAGCACGGGTCGAGGTCTATCAGCTCTGGCGTGGGCCGACGGCGACATAAAAGCCGTACCAACGGCGTGTCGGAGTTGTTCTCGCACCACTTCTGGCGATAGGTGATAGTAAGTTTCGGTACTTAGCTGGCTTGCGTGGCGAAGCAGTGCTTGCGTGGTCGGAAGCGGATGGTGCAAGACGCTGGCGCAGTAGTAGCCGGCAAGATGTCGAAGGGAGTGAAGTCCGAGGCCAAGATGACCGAGCTTCAGTCGGGACAAATCGCGCATCCACATTTTCCGAAGAGCTGGAATGGTCATAGGCATTCCATGGCTCTTCCTGTCGAGCTGGATGTAAAGCCAGGGGTGAAAGGGCCAACGAGGCGGCTTGCCGTGGAAGTTCTCTGCAAGGTACATCTTCAAGCAGGTCAGGTAGTAGACGCCCAAACGCGGGTCGATCCACAGTGCTTCGTGACCAAACAGTTCAGGCGATGCGGACTCGTCAAAGTGGAATGACATACCTTTGAATCCGGAGTGCATACCGCCTCTGCTGCCATACAGCGTGCGAGGCCTCAGCCGATGAAGCTGAGGTATCTCGTCGCGGAACTCTTCATTGGCCCACTCCGACTGAAGGTAGGTCGAGCGGCTTCCACGGCGAGACTTGCCCGTGGAGTCGAACCATCGCCATTCGCCGGTCTCGGGGTCGTCGAGGCGAACACGCGCCTCGCCCTGTTTTGAGACTCCGAAGACGTCTTCCAGGTAAAGATGCAGTACCTCCGAACCGCGCATTCCGAGCCCAAACAGTTGCAGGTAAAGCATCTTGTCGCGTGGGTTCGAGCATTGCTCGACGAGGTCGACGAACGCCTCCAACGGAAAGACCTTGTGTGTCGATTGACGTTTTCCAGTATGGCGCTTGTGGACCGCAGGAAGCTGATGGCTGTGCCGACGCTGAGTGAGGGAGCGGGATGGAAAAAGATGCAGTAGGAGATCCCACTTCTCTCTACTCCTGAAAGCTGCGTGCGATTGCACGGCGTCGAGAACGACGGTATCGAACGGGTTGAGGCGCCGGGCGAGATGGTAGGTTGCTTGCCACTCGTCAAACGTGTTTATCCCGGCAAGATAACGTTTAAGGTTGTTGCGATTTGCAGGTTTCCATCCGAGCCATGAGTTCTCGTCTGGCGTGCCGTTGCCCGTTCCTCTTTGCTTAGCTTCGAGAAAGTCCGTGACCAGCGTCCTTTTTGATGCCGGGCTTAACTCTTCATCGCCATACCGCCAGAAACAGAAATCACAAAGATGAAGCACTGCTCGTAGGCGTTCCTGTAACAAGGATTGCCCGACGCCGTTCCGGATCATATGACTGACCCATTGATTGATGACGTACGACGGTTGACCGTTCAGGAACACCAGCGGAAACCGGTACTTCGGGAACTCTCTAGTATGGATGTACTTGATTGACCAACAGCGGCGTTGCGGCATGAAATGAGAGAGAAACAGCGGAGCGGTACTGTACCTGGATAGAACTCGACGGGATAGGTTTCAGCGCAGAAAGCTTCTCAATCGGTATATCCGAACAGGGTCGCATAAGTCTGGATCTCCTGCGCTATCTGTTGACACTTGACGCGCTGGAGGTCGAACGGGCTGAGCAGCACGACGCGGATCTCGCGGCGGGGCGTATCGAGGACAACGCGGAGAACCGGGAGTTGTGCGAGGTGCAGTTCGAGATGATCACACCGGCTCAACTGGTGGCGATCGACTTCATGCTGTCAATGCACCACTACGCGCCGCACGCTTTTCCGGCGCTGTCCACGTGGTACGAAGTGAACCGGCTGGGTAGGCGGTATGTCATTCCAAAGGTGGAGCCATTCCCCAAGGTTCCGGTACCAAACTACGGTTGGTATCACGTCGGGCGCTTCGATGCCGAGGCTCCGGCTGATGGTTTGCGTGATTGTCTGGCCGAGCAGTGGAATCCATATCGGCACCCCCAGCGCATCTCGACGTATGCGCAAACGAAGCAGGGTGAGCGGGTTGTGTATTTCGAGGAAAGCGATCAACTGCACGTCGACGCTGTACGCGCGTGCGAGTTTGTCACCTGTTCATTCGATTACGCCTGGTACTCGCGTGTCCAAGGCCATCCGGCGATCGAGTCCACGCGCTTCTGGCTTAACGAAGCGATCCTGACTCTCCCAGCCGGAAGCGCTCAGCGCTATCAGGACATGGCGGTGCGCGGTCTGTATTTCGCGCGGCTCGCGGAGCGTTTGAATCTTTCGCCGACGGAGCTGGACCGGTATCTCATTGACAACGCGCTCAGCGACACAGAGGCGCACGTCGTTGACGCTGCGCAGCTTGATCTATTCGCACTCGCTGCGTAACCGATAAACGACTCTTTTCTATCCCTGCGGGGCATGCCCGCGAGGGGGCTGCTCCGCACTTTTTTGGAGTGGCAAATGACTATAGGACCACGCGTGCCCGGCATGCCGGTGCTGCAGAAAAACGCTCATGTAGATGACGGGCTCGTTGTGCGGGTCGGCATCCCTCATAGTGGCGGCCGGCTTGCGTTCCACGCTTTCAACGAAGGATATCCAGCGATGGTGTCGGCGTCCGCCTTCTGGAACCGGCAGACCGGCCACTTCCGTATCCCGCGAGCAACCGATCTCACGGAAATCGACTTTGCCCTGGATAGCGCGGGCTTTTCGGCGATGAAGCTTTTTCAGTCAAAGGGCGGACAAAGCGGAATCGCGGGCGTGTATCCCTGGACGATGGAGCAGTACGTCGAACTGGCATCCTGTTCAGGGGCAGCCTGGGTCGCCCAGCCGGATATGTGTTGTGAACCTGAGCTCGCAGCGGATCAGGATGCAGTCGACTATCGGGTGAACGCAACGGCGACGTTGCTCGAGGCGATGCTGCGAGTGGTCTATGCCTGGCAGGATCAGCTGGCGGCAAGTTGTAGCGCCGACGTTGTGCAGAACACTGTCCGGATTCCGGTACCCGTTGCACAGGGTTGGAAAGTTGACGATTACCGACGAAGCATCGACCTGTTGCTCCAAGTCTGGGAGCGGTGGACGCCGTGGATTGCGGCGCCCGTTCTTATCGGTCTTGGCTCGGTCTGTCGGCGGCACCTGACCGATCGCCGGCACGGGCTGTTCGCCATCCTCGAAGGGCTGGAAGCGCATTTGCCGGCCGGTTCCAAACTTCACCTGTTCGGCGTAAAGGGGCCAGCCCTCGAGCGCGTCAAGATGTATGACTGGGTGGCAAGCGTGGATTCCATGGCACCGGACTTTGCCGCCCGCGTGAAAGCGCGGCAGGCGGGAACGCCCAACACAATTGCTCACCGGGCGGCCGAGATGGACCGTTGGATGAGCAGTGCATCGCGCCGGGTCGCTCCTCGGAGCGGCGATCAGTTTCGCCTTTCGTTCAACGGCTAGGCGCCGATAGTGTCTTGATCAGCCCGCGGGTTCCTCTGGAACCCCGGGCTTTTTTTTCGTCTGAGACGGGCAGCGTCCCATAGCCCGTCTGCAGGGAGCGGGTTATCAATGCACGCGGCATATTCT
The DNA here is from genome assembly GCF_042680985.1 of Paraburkholderia dipogonis. Taxonomy (NCBI): domain Bacteria; kingdom Pseudomonadati; phylum Pseudomonadota; class Betaproteobacteria; order Burkholderiales; family Burkholderiaceae; genus Paraburkholderia; species Paraburkholderia dipogonis. Next base: position 56,200 of record NZ_JBHUFR010000029.1, read on the forward strand.
CCGAACGACTACACCGTGGCGATTGCGCAGATGTAGCAATTTGTCATACCTTACGGCAATCACAGGTTCAAAGGTCTGGTATGCCCGCACAATGCACATTTGCACTCAATGGTTTGAAGGTCTCGACGCTCCTATGCAGCGGTTTTGGCGGAGTAGCCGCTTTCTCCGGCAACAAGGATCACGTCGATAACCCTGCAGACACTGCTGTCGTCGGCGCCGGTCCGATCCCGAAGGGTCGCTATTACATCATCAGGCGCGAGACAGGTGGGCGACTAGGGCGCGTTCGTGACCTCGCGCTGGATATGTGGTCAAACAGCAACCGGGCGAGTTGGTTCGCGCTGTACAGCGCCGACGGCAAGATTGACGACTGGACATTCGTGAACGGCGTGAAGCGCGGCAATTTCCGGTTGCATCCGAACGGCCGCTGGGGTATCAGCGACGGCTGCATAACGCTCCCGTCGCAGGCGCAGTTTGACCGTCTAAGCGCCTACCTCCTATCTCAGCCGCCAGCGGTGATCCCCGGCACGGATATCCCCTACTACGGAACGGTGGACGTGCGATGAAAGGTCTCTTGCGCGTGGGCCTTGCGGTCCTGCTCACTCCACTCGTATTCATCGGCCTTTCGCGAATTGACCCGCTTGCGCGCTGGGTCGGTAGCGACGCCGTATGGACCGCGCTGACGCCGTTATTTCGTATATTCGGCGCCGTTGGCATGGAAGGCGAAGAAAGCGTAGTGCTCTGCGTGCTGCTCGCCGTCAGCTTCATCACTGCTGCGCTCGTCGTCTGCATTGCATCGGTGTTTATTCAGAGGCGAAGACAGGACCAGGCGGCCCGGTAACCTCATTCATCTTGCTCCTTGCATTGACTGGATAGCCTTATAAGCTTTCGGCCGCCTCCTTGAAAACTTTAAGTAGATCGTTGCGCAACTCTGACACGTCCATTTCATTCCGGGCGCGTGTAAGGCCCACATACAGCAAGCGCTTCTCCTCGTCGGTAAGCGTAGTGCGTCCATCGTCGTCCGTCCTGAAACGGAAATCGCCGCAGACCTTCACGCGGTTCCATTCAAGTCCTTTGGCGCGGTGAATCGTTGAGACCACATAATCCGCCTCCGCTTCCGGGGAAGCGCGGGACAGCATGTCGCGCAGAAAGGCGGTTCCCTCCCGGTCGATGATCTGAACGATTGGCAACAGATCGCGGCCGGCGTAGCTCGACGCATAGTCCTGCACGTCGCGCCACGTCTCAAACAGCGCGAGCGACGCCGGGCTGTAGGTGCGTTGACCCCGCATCAGGCGGTCCGCGCCGTCAGCAAATGCGAGGATCTCTTCAATGTTCGCGCGCACCGCGACCTTATGCCCGCTCTGCAGGCCGTTTGCCAGAGTTCCGATGACGGTCACGTTCTTGCGGCAGAGGATCGCGTCGAAGCTACGGGCAAGGTCATACTCCTCGAAGAATGCAGACGCTATGTGGGGCTGGCCGCGAAGCGGTACCCGCTCGCCGAGGAGGTTCAGAACGCGTGAAGCAAGCGCGGCAAAGTGCGGTCCAAAGCGAAACGACTCGGTGAGCGCGCACTCCCTGGCCTTGATCAGATCCATCGCGTTGACCGCGCCGCGCCACTCGTAGATCTGCTGATACGGATCGCCCACGTAGATGACATGCGCGTGCTGCTGGCGACGCAGGACCGACAGCATCAGACCGTCGCTGTCCTGCGCTTCATCGAACAGGATGAAATCGGCGCCGATCTGCGGACGCGACCGCTCCCACGTCTTCAGATACGTGTCCGGGGTGATGGCGGTCTTTCCCTGCGGATCGATGCTCTCGTTCCAGTGTCGTACCACGAAGGGCAAAAGCATCGCGCGCAACTCGTCGGCCGACTGCTCGGTGATCATCTCGTCGACTGGAATGTGCCACGCCTCTGGCTCGTCCTGCGCAGACCGGCAAAAGCGTGCAGCGCCATCTGCAACGAGCCGGCCGACCTGAAAGGCGGATAACTCGACGTTTTTGCCAATAATCGTCGGAACGCGGACGGGGCCGAGCCCGTACCTGGCGGCGAGAAGGTGAGGCGGCTCCTTTGGGAGATTCAGCCGCGCGGTCAACGCCTCGTCGGTGGCCCGGAAGGCGACCGAATGGACTGTCTGGCACATGACGTTGTGCGGAAACTTCCGCTTTGCTTCGGCCGCAATGTCCCTATTGAAGGCGAGGTACTGGCCACGCTTCGTGCTGAACCGTTCGGCGATCATCCCGAGCGTCGAGGTCTTGCCGGCGCCGGCGTACGCTTTGACTTTTACCGTAGCGCCGGAGGCGACCGTCTCGAGCGTGTCGAGCTGTTCGTTCGTCGGCTTGATTGTTTTCATGCGCTCTCGAATGATGTGGGCAGCGAAGGGCTGTGATGCGGGTTGCGGGACACATGTACTCCAGGACATTCTGACCGGTCGCGCAGGTGCGCGCCCGGTCGAAAGACGGCGTAACAGCACCGCCTTTCGGGCTTGTGAACCGGCCGAGCGCGTCACACGCCTAGCGCAGCGCGTTAGCTATGTCGCGCGGCACGGCAACGGGCTCGGCGTGGCTGGTCTGTACGCGGGTTCGTCCGGCGACAGCCGATTCAGACCGGATCGCGACACGTTCCCGGAACAGACCGCGACCCGTTGTGACATGCGTCGCCTCGTATGGATTGCCACGCTTGATGTAGTCCCCAACGTCGAAATCGATTGGAAACAACGACGATTCTTCGCCGCTCTCGACGACGAGCCGGATAGCGTTCAACGGAACACCGCGCAGGTGAGTATCCAGAATGCGATTCAGGATCTGGTCCCGGACGATGGATGACTCCATCGGACCCTGGTACTCGGCCTTCGTCTCAAGCAGATGGACAATCGCCAGACGCTCAATTGTTGCGGTGAGCGCAATGCGGAACTGAATGGTGCAGGGCCTGCCCATTTCATCGGGATAGGCCATGTCCGTGAACGATGTCTTGTATGGCATGTAGCACTCCGAACGAACGTTGTGCCGGCACGGATGAACCGGCAAGACCAGCCTACGGAGTGGGAAGCGAAGTCAAGTCGTCTGGGCGCTGATGGTGTCGCGGATGCGGATAGCGGTGCGATGACTGGCCAGACCCAGCATTGCGCTCGTCTGTTCGTTGGTGCGGCCAGACAGCAGCTGACGACGCGCGAAGGTATTGCGCAACACGCGCGGGCTCATGTCCGGCGCGGCAAAGCCGATTGCGTCCAGTGCGTCACGGACGATCGCGCCCAGGAGTACATCGTTGATCGGCTTGTCGTCTGTGCGCGGCGCGGGGAAAAGAAGCGCGCCGTCGGGCGACGGATGAAGCCGTTGCCATGCCGCAAGCGCGGGCGTCGAGAAAGCGGGAAGGACCACAGTTCTCTCAAGGCGTGCGGCTCGTTTCGGAACGGACACCTGCGGCCTTATCCCCTCGATGACGATGTCGCGCCATCGCGCGCCGCACAGTTCGGCCGCAGTGAGGCCCGCGCCTAGCAGCAGAGCTACGACCGCGCGGTTGCGGCACAGGCGGCCATCGTCGCCGGCGTCGGGTTGGACATAGCTTTGCAGGGCGGTGTCTGCGTCGGTATCGAGAAAGAGCGGTTCGGGCTCGTCCTCGGGCCACGCGGCCGAGAGCGCGAAGGTTGCCGCTGGATTGCTGTGACGCAGGCCGACGTCGACCAGATGGCGACACAGACGGTCGATCAGCTTGACGTAACGCAGCCGGGTGGTCGTCCCTGGTGCACAACGGTTTTCGACGTCGTCAAAGAACGACTCAAGGTGCTCGGGCCCAAAGGTCGCGAGTGCCACGCCGCGGGTGACCAGATGGCGCAGGAACCGGTCGAACATCGCCCTGTGCTGCACGATGGAACGTTGGGAGAACCGACGGCGGTCCGCGCCGGCCGCGTCCGTCGTCTGCCAATGCAGGTAGGCGGTATGCGGCTCCGCTGTCCACAGATGCGATTCGTTCATGGCATTCAGCACCTTATATACTGAAATGGCGTCATCCCTACGGCTGGCGAATCATCCGCCACTCAGCCTGCAGGAGGAGGGGGCTCTTCTCCCACCCTCATAGGTGTCATAGGCGTCGGAGATTGCACGCAGGCACTCGGCAGGACCGCCCTGGACGATCTTTGCCGCGCACGCGAGCATCAGGTTAAGGGGAAGCCCGAAGTCCTCAACCAGATAGCCACGTTCGCAGACATCGCCGAGCTGTGTCGCGCTGCATGGCACGCGCTCGCGCAACGCGGCGAGATCCTCCCGATAAGCCCAGATGGGCTTCCCAAGCGCAGCCGCAAACCCGATTTCGAACGCGGTGCCGCTGTCAGGTTCGCCCGCGCCGCGAAAGTCTGCCACGTTGGCCATGACGATATCCGCGCGTCCGATCGCAGCGAGGTTGGAGCGATAGATCCACGCAGCTTTTTCCTGCGGTGGCAGGTCCTCCGGCGCCAGTGCATCGATCGGGTATTGGCCCTCGAATCCGGCGTCCGCGCACATGCGCTGAAGCGCGCGACCGTAGTCGATTGCATCGACGCGGAAAACGTCGAACCCTGCGAGATAGATTCGGGCCTTTGCAAGGCCGTACTGCGCACCGCTCATTCGGTGATGAGGAAGCGTTCGAGGTCCTGATCCTTGAGCCAGCGCGGTGCGCGGCCGCGCCCGCTCCACGTTTCGCCGGTCTCCGGATGGCGATACTTCGGCGCCACCGGCACGCCGGCGTCTCTGCGACGCTTCCCAAAGATGTCTTCCGGCGTGAAGCCGAACTCCGCGACGGCCTCGCGCACCCGGTCGAGCGCCGCACTGGCCTCTTTCTTATGCGCTTCGGCGATCAGCTTTTCCAACTGCTCCTTCTGCGCAAGCAGGTCCCTATAGCGTTCCATTCGTTGAATTTTCGTTGGTTATGATGGACGATTCTACCAGGCTCCAGCTGCCGTCAAGTTCGCAGCCGGGCCACACCAATGAGCGCACGCTCGACATTCACTGCAACAGGTACTGATGAAAAGAATTGCTGTCCGCCGCTCGGGCGTTCACGGTCGCGGCGTCTTTGCACTATGTCCCATCAGGGAGGGCGAACTCATCCTTGAGTATGCCGGCACCGTCATGAGCTGGAAGCAGGCTATAACCCGCAATCGTCGTTTCGGCATTGAGGGGCACACCTTCCTTTTCGGACTATCCGATGGGCGGGTCATCGACGGTTCACTTGGCGGCAACAGCGCGCGCTGGCTCAACCACGCGTGCGTTGCCAATTGCGAGGCCGTTGAGTCCGATGGAAGAGTACACATCTATGCGATCTCGGATATCAAGCCGGGCGAGGAGCTTTTCATCACCTATGGACTCTCGGTAGAGGGCCGCCTGTCGGCAGCCGTGCGCGCGCAATACGACTGCCGCTGCGGTCACCATCGATGTCGGGGGACGATGCTAGCCTCTACCAGACGCTCGACCTAGCGACGTCGGCGGATCCCACCCGTTGCTTACGTTTCTTCTTTCGCAGGCAACACGGTTCGGTCGTCAAGCGCCGCCACCGCCCATCCGGGCTTACCCGGCGCGGTCTGGTGGCGCCGCGCTTCTCGCGGCACGCAGACGTTCACGAAGCAGGACCTTCTCGACGACCGGCAGATTCGCGGCGAGCTCGTTGCATTTCTTGTGGGCCAGCGCCAGATTGGCGAGCCGCGACGAGCCTCCGTCTTTCTCGGATAGCAGGTGTTCAAGCGTGACGTTTTCATCTTCGAGCGCGGCACCACAGTAAAAGCAGTTACTGCCGTCCCGGGCGCGTAAGCGTCCTTAGACGCGATGACCGCTTCTTCTGACTGGGATTAGGGGCATCTGGTGCTCTTCGTGCAGACGATTGAACTCCGTTTCCCAGTGGCCGCGTGAGCCTGATCGTCATCGGTGTCATGTGGACCAGTTCGGCCGCACCCTTCCCGATTAGAGCCGTTGCACGTTCAAGCGAGCAACTCGACGCCGCCACGCCAGCTTGATCCAATACCGAAACCGTAGACATTCCTGCTTCCGTTTCTATACCAGGCGGGCTACGCCTGCCCATCGAAAATCACCTCGCGACCCGGCGCATGGGGGCCGCGAATGGCATCGGTCATCCGCGACTTCCCAGCGCGCGTTCGATCTTCCGGTCCGTTTTGTATTGGCTTAGCGCATAGACCGACCAGATCGCAGCCGGAATCCAGCCAATCAGTGTGATCTGCAGCAGAAGGCAGATGATTCCCGCAAAGGGGCGGCCGATAGTAAAGAACTGCAGCCACGGGAAAACGAGAGCAAGCAACAAACGCATTTTGATCCTTGCGTGGTTAGGGTAAAAACTTGCCAGCGACTCGCTGGCCATTGGGCGAACGCTCGCCATAAAGCGGACGTGGACCGCACGTCAGTCAGCTGAGCGGGCAGGGTTGTCGCGTATGCAACGGAAATACTGCGGGTCTTCTTCCTCGAGACGCTCCAGTCTTCCGGTGGCGGCAAGCACGGCCTGCAACGGCACCTGATGCAACATCCTGTCATACTCGTTGACGATCGCCGTCAGGGAGTCGCAAAGCGCGGCAGACACTGACCAAGGCTCCGTATCCTTGCCTTCTTCCAGTAAAAGAACAATGCGCCGGCCAGTGTCGCGAATCATGTCCAACGATAAGGCGCCTCGCCCTTCGGCCGTCAGCATCTCAGTGAGCAGGATCGCCGACTGCAGGTTGAGCAGTGCTGTTTCATCGCGGTGGCCTGAGCGGATCGCCTGAAGGCCAACGCGGATATGCAGGACTATGCGGTCTGCCTCGGCGCGTGCAAGCGGTGACTTCAGCAGTCGCTTCTTTGTGGCCTGTTCGGCGCTCGCGTTGGCCAGCTTCCTGCGCTTTTTCGATACGGGCATTGATGTGTTGCGTCTAAGACTTAAATGCTGTTTTCGCACGTGCCTAAGGCGGGCACCGGCGAAGCAAGCGTTGCGATCAGCGTGTAGCCCGGATATTGTCTCCGCGCAGTCCCGGAAAACATCGCCACGGCAGCGTCTCCGTCGGCGGCGGCAACGATGGCGTGGATCGGCTTGATGACGTCCGTCGTTCCGTCCTGTCGCAATACGCCTGAGACTATGAACCGTGCTGGCTGCCGGACATGCCAGCCGATTTGCGCGCCGCGTTCTCCCGCAGAGGCGGGCGCTGAGCCTTGCAGACTGACGACAGACACGAACGAAGAACGGTCAGGGCTTTAACTGCTGCGATTTTCAGATGCTTGCTCATGCTTCGAGATTGATTGCGGTCGTGTCGCATCATAAACTCCTCGATGGGTGTCATTCCATCGTACAGGCGCGAAGGGGTTGTCAGGTTCGCTCCTTCGATCACACCTAGACCGTTATGCGGTGTCAGGGGACGGATGGGGCTCACTGGTTATCGGCGCAACAGCAGAAAACTGAATCCCGTCGAGCGCGGGTGTGCCGGTATGGAAACTGCTGTGACCACAATGGTCGCACCGCAACGCGTGCGGTTCTGCCCGTGAACAGGCGAAGGGGAGGAGCCATATGACTCGTCACGATTTCGTACGCCAGCTTGCAATGATGCTCCGCGATCTGCCACAGGGCACAACTGCAGATCTGAGCGACTGCATGGTCGCGTATTGGAACGGCTATTCGGTGGTCTTCGCCTTCCTGTGTGAGCGGGGTACAGGCGCCGTCGACGAGGAGTTCGACATGGACGATTACGTCTGGGAAGATTGGCGACCGGCCTTTGAACGCTGGGTGGCGGACCCGGTATTCAGCAGCCGTCCGGAAGTGAAGCAGTGGCTGATGGATGCGCCGCCTATGCATAGCCGGTAGCCGAATGATCGCCCCGATTCTCAATGGAGACTGGCATGTCGATTCTGGTGGGCACCGCTTCCTGGACTGACAAGACGCTGATTGAGTCCGGCGCCTTTTACCCTCCCGGCTGCAATAGCGCGGAAGCTCGCCTTCGGTATTACGCAAGCGTGTTCCCCTGGTCGAAGTCGATTCCTCGTACTACGCGATGCCGAGCGCGAGCAACAGCGCCTTATGGGTCGAGCGCACACCGCCAGGGTTCGTCTTTGACGTGAAGGCCTTCCGGCTGTTCACCGGCCACCAGACCGAGCCGCGGTTCTTCCCGAAGGATTTACAGGCCCATCTGCCGGACACTGGCAAGAAGAACCTTTACTACAAGGACATCCCGCCAGCGGTGCTGGATGAATTGTGGACCCGCTTTTTTGAGGCGCTGCAGCCGCTACATACGGCCGGCGAGTTAGGCTCAGTGCTTTTCCAGTTTCCTCACTGGATCACCGCGGCACCGAAGGCGAGGGAGCACGTTGAACACTGTGCCGAGCGGATGCACCCGTTTCTGACGGCGTTTGAGTTCCGCAACGAAAGCGGGCTGGGCGAGAAGCACCGCGAATCGACTATGGCCATGGAGCGGGAGCGAGGCATCGTGCATGTCATCGTCGATGCGCCCGAGGGAGTGACCAAGCGCGCGCAGACGGTATGGGAGACGACCTCGCCTGAGCTGGCGATCATGCGTCTGCATGGCCGCAATGCGTCGACATGGAGTGGCGCCGAGTCCGCTGCCGAGCGGTTCAACTATGAATACAGTGATCAGGAATTGCGCGAGCTTGCGCCACCGATCGCACAGATCGCACGGCGTGCAGCGCGTACGCACGTCCTGTTCAACAACTGCTATCGCGACTCGCGCAGCGCACTGCGGCAACGATGACACGGCTGCTCAACGAGACAGAAGTGTGAGCCGACGGGAACGCTTCGGCTGACCTCGACCTGACATCCGGGCAAGGCTGGACAAAGCGTCAGCGATCCGGGGGCCAACGCTAGCCTTTTCCCGTGGAGACCCCATTGGGTGGTCGGCTGGGCGAGAACCACGAGGACTGGTCTTGCTCATCCCCGCCCCGTCCCGCGTCCGACGTTGTGTTCTGCCTGACGGGCCGCCCCGACGTCTAATCGACAGCCGGGAGCCCCATGCGGCGGTGGCCGCCACCAGTGGTCAGAAAAGACGCCGCTTCGGGGGTCTGATCGACCGTGTGCGGCGCGGCGGGCGCGGCTATCCTGATGCGGTCTCTCAGGTTCTGCCACGGCCCTCGGAATTGGGCAGAATCATTCAGCCGACCCTCTGCCGTCGGCTTTTTTTCGACTGCGAGGTTTTTCCGAGGAATCGAACAAACAAGCCGTGATACGCTTGAAAAAGACCCTCAATAAATCTCTCTCTGAATACGTCACTAACCGATCCCATTCAGAGGCCGCATGGCACAGGCTGCAGCACTTCGACCGGCTCAAATCCGGCATCTACTCGCCGTCACGTCTGCAACATCGCGCCATCCTGAGCGCGATTGTCTCGTTCTCCTGCTAGGCCTTACGTGCGGAATGCGCGTCGGCGAAATTGCTCAAATCGAAGTTCAAGACGTGCTGTTTCCCTCGGGCGCGATCCGTTCAGAGGTGAGTCTTCGGGCGGCGATCACGAAGGGTTGTCGACAGCGATGCGTCTATTTCACGCATCCGAAAACAGTTTCTGCGCTGGAGTGCTATCTGAACCATCGCATCGCACGCGGCATGGGAACCGAACTAAGCGCAGAGCGTTTTCGCGGACTCTCGCCGTCAACGTGCCTGGTCCTTGCTGGCAAGGGCCGCAAGTTTGCGATGAACACCAAGCGGCGCATCAATGAGGCCGGGGAACCGGTTGATTACTCTGCGTGCGACAGCCTTCAATCCCACGTGACAAAGCTCTACAGGGATGCGGGGATACGCGGTGGATCATCCCATTCTGGACGGCGCTCGTTTGCCAGTAACCTAGTTGAGCAAGGGCACGATATCGAGACTGTGCAGCAGCTTCTAGGTCATGCGGAACTTTATGCTAGTGAAGAAGCAATAATATTTGTTGCTGTCTGTGAGGGAATTCTGGGAAGAACTCCTTTTTTTGCGCTAGGCCAATTATGGATATGCTAGTGCATAGTGTAATATCGAATGCATGGTTGAATTGGCCATCTATCTCATTCGTAGGGCAACCGAAGGGCGTCAGTCTGACTTCGGGAACCGATGAGACCGAACCCGCCGTAGTGTGGGCAAACGGTGCAGAAGTGTGGGCAACAGATCTTTGTTGTCCACACGGTCGCTAGGCGATCTGCACGGTTTGTCCATGCGGAGGCGGTGACGCGACGATTGGAACAGGCACAAATGAGGAAAGAGATCATGTCCGACGCGACACAGCTTCCGGCGAACCGCGCCATCGTGCTGCGCAACGCCACATGTGCTTACTGCGGGCGTCTCTTCGGGGTAGACCAAAAAGAGTCGAAGGAACACGTCATCGGTCGACGCTTCGTTCCAAAGGGCACTCTCGCAGGTCAGTGGAATCTGATACTGAACGCTTGCAACGATTGCAATGGCGACAAGTCTGATCTGGAGGACGATATTTCCGTCATTTCCATGATGCCGGATCAGTTCGGGCAGTACGCAATCGATGACCAACGTCTGAAAGACGAGGTGCTTCGTAAGTCCACCAAGTCGCAAAGTCGGCGTACCGGAAAAAAAGTCGCCGATAGTCAAGAGCAGATCACGATTGGGCACGCTTTCGGGTCCGGCACTTTAGCCCTTAACTTTACGGCACCCGTGCAGGTGGAGCAAGCCCGTTTGTATCGACTAGCCCACTACCATTTTCGTGGCTTCTTTTACTGGCTCACGTATCAACGCGAATCCAATGTTGGTGGCTTCATTCGAGGCGGATTCTTCCCATTGAGCGCATGCCGCAGGACCGATTGGGGGGCGCCGCGCCTCCGTTGGTTCATGGATCTCGCTCGGGAATGGGACATCCGCCTGTGTGCGATAGGAGCAGACACCTTCTTCAAGGCTTTAGTCCGCCGTGACCCCAAGGGTACTGAGGTCTGGCTATGGGCGTTTGAGTGGAATCATTCAATACGGGTCGTGGGTTTTGCCGGAAATGAAGGCGCTGTACTATCGTTGCTTGCAAGGGCGCCCGATCAGGCGACTGCCGTGCTGTCCGAAACAGAGAAGGAAATGATTCGTTTTCGCCCCGAAGTATCACTTCCTGAGGATCAAGATGACCTGTTCGCGACGTTTGCTGATTGGTGAGCTTTAACTCATGAGAAAGGCGACGCATGAAAATTCATGCGAGCGTGGATCCGGCAGAACTGGTTCCCCTGATGGCGGTCGCGCAAGCTCTAGATTCCAATGTCACTCTTTGGCTCGCCCCCGATTGAAGTGCACATTGGGCGAAAGCATGGAAATTAGATATTTTGGAAAACTGTTTTTGCAAGGCACCCCCCGCTTGAGATTTGATTAGAGGACTGGATAGATGCGAAAAGGTCGTGAACCGCGAGTTAAGCGATCCAAGGCTGAAACGATTGATGCGCTTCGATCGCAACTCGGATTGTTATCGAAATCGTGCTGTGACTTTGATGAAGGTGATCGGGACGAGATAGTACGTATCGCACAGGCACTCCGCGTTATTCTCAATTCCAGCGGCCGCGATAGCGTATCTCTGGCTGCCCAGGTGGGTGCGACGCAGTGGAGATTTATCGATAGCTCGGCTCCGTTTCCTGAAACAAATCAGGCGACTTATTCTGGGCTGATGTACGTACAGATCGATTTCGGTGCGAAGCCACCGGCAATGCGACCACTCCCTGTGTTTGACAAACAGCCCAGAAGGCTCGTCCGCTTTGCGGACTGGTGGGCTGTTTCGCCCGTCATTTGTGACAATACGAGATCCAAATTTAATCGTCGACAACTAGTTTGCTGGATGGCAAATGAAGACGGTGGAAGCCATGTTGATCCAGGATTAACGGCTGCATATCACCATTTGTCGAGAGGTAACGCGTTAGGGTGGTCTCTTCAGATGCCCGGCGCGGAGCCGATACCGCTTATGGGCTCGATCGACGCGTCGATTCGTCAGATTGCCCATGAAGCTCTGCGAACATTCCAGCGGCGGCATCCTGAGCTCTTGCATGGTGTGCGCTACGAAATGTACAAGGAGACTGCTACGCAGCGGCCGGAGCCACCTGCGCCGTAGTCGTGGACCGCAAGATCAAGGTGTTGCATCTCTACGCTGGCCAAAACATCTCCGGGGGATCGCGTGTCGTACTATCCAACCTATTCTGAGCACCTGGTTGCCCTCGCACGAGCCTATGACCGCGCAGCTTTGGCCGTCCGCGCGTCGAACTGGCATCTCGCCAGTTTGCGTGATGACAGCGAATTCTTCTTCGCGGGCGACGACAGTCTGTCAGACTGGACTCGCGTGCGCATCGAACTGCTCGAAGACCAGTTACCAGCGATGGCGTCAGTCCTCAACTTGATGATCGTCGCTGAGAGTAAGCCGTGGTTCGATATCCCTGCCTCAAGCGCCGCAGAGGTATCCATGCCAGCGGAGATTGAAAAGCTTCTGGAAGACCTCGTGAAGGAGAGGTTTCATTACCAGGAAGACCTCAAGGACGACGCCGTCGCCAGCATGGCCGATTCCATGACCGATAACCATCTGATCCTGTTCGAGGGCGAAGGCTACCTGATTCCGCGCTCAATCCCGACGAGCTTCATCGAGATCTGGTGGCGGCGCTACTGGTACAGGTCCTATCCAGACGGCTATTACGAAATGGCTATGGTCGAAAATCCGGCCTACGGTTGGGATTGCTATGGCCACGAGCGGTAAGCATGGCGTTTCGGCGAGAAACGGCGCGCTTCCACACGGTCGTGCACACGCTCGTGCAGCGTGCCGGGCGACCGGACACCCGAATATATGTCCTGTATCTGCTGACTGGTAAAAGTGGTGCGCCTGAGGCCATGTTGCCTCTGGTCGAATTTGTTATCGAGCACGGCCGCACGCGGTCGCTCGCGTGGCAACGGGAACTGGCGCGAGCCGTCGGGCTACTGGTGGACTTCCTTCACGCAAATGCCGAGCATTTCCGCAACGAGCCTAGCCGGCCGCAAGTTTTGGCGGCATTCGCTGACGCCCTTGTGGGCGGGACGACTGACGCAGCCGGATCGGACCAGTCAGGACTGTATTGGGAGCCGCGATCGGTGTCACGCGCGACGACGCTCCTGAACGCGGTGACGGCCTTCTCTGATTGGCTTGTGAATCGCTACGCGACGACCGCCCTGAATCCGTGGCGTGCAGCGTCGGTCGCCGAACAGATCGCATACTGGCGGCGTTTTGAAAAGCGCCGCGCGCACTCGTTACTGCGCCATACGATGGATCGCGTAGATCATCTCGACGCGGCAAAACGGGCGAGAACGGTACCGATATTGCGCAAAGCAGTGCACGCGCATACTTCGGCACCCAAAGTCTTTCCGGACGCCTCCTTCGTGAACCTCATCACGGAAGGCTTCGCCGTTCCCGGCACAGACAGTGCGTTGCCGTGGTACGAGCGGGTCAACGTTCGCGATGCAATGATCACGATCCTGCTTCACGGAGGTGGTCTTCGGGAGTCAGAGCCGTTCCATTTGTTTGTGAGCGACGTCGCAATCGATCCCCTGTCCCCGAGTCGCGCACTCGTGAAGCTATTCCATCCTGAGCAAGGTGCTGCCCCGGACGATTTCCTTGACCCGATCTCTGGCAAGCGCCTGCAAGGCGATCGCGAAGCATACCTGCGCACGAAGTGGCGACTTGAGCCTCGCAACCTGGTGCATGGCCGGTTTCACGCGGGATGGAAAGATTTGCAGCTGACTGACCAGAGGGAAAAATACGCGTTGGTTCACTGGTTCCCGAGCTTCTGGGGTGAGGTCTTCCTGTTCCTGTTCCGCACCTACATCACCAAATTTCGCTCCCGGCATTACTCACACCCGTACCTGTTCGTCAGTCACAAAGATGCGGTCGCCGGTGATCCGTATACCGTTGACTCGTATCGGCAGGCGCATGCAAGAGCCGTAAATCGGATTGGGCTGCCAGTTGGCAAAGACTTCGGCACCACACCACACGGGCACCGACATGCGTTCGGGCAAAGTCTGGTGGCGGCAGGCGTAGATAAGCAGGTTGTCCAGCACGCACTGCACCACAAGTCCATCGAGTCCCAGGCCACCTACACCGTGTCGACACCTGAGGCCGTTGACAGCGCGCTCCGCGCGGCGGAGACGAAGTTGCGAGGATCTATTGCACTCGAACTAATTTCTTTAGGGCGGAAGGCTGAATGAACTTCAGGTCAACGTTTTGCCAGACCGATGAGTGCGACGACTGCGTGTCGCCGATCACCGGGCGGAAGCTGAAGATAAACCGTTCGACCACAAAGGTCCTTGTTGATCCGGCAAAGGTATCTGAGGTCCCCGCCATAGCGGCAGAGTGGATCGAGGCCGTTCGATCACCTGACGTGAAACTGAAATTCCCCCACAGGGAGATATCAGCGGCCATACGTGCGTTTTCTCGCATCGAGTCCGTGGACGATTTCGCGCAGAAGCTGGATACCCTGATGGACGTTGGGACCGCGTGCGAGAAAAGACCTGGGCAAAAGAATCACATCTATGGATGGCTACTTCGCCTGTGGTCGCATGGCGTTATAGCCATCCCGCGTGATTTCCCGTTCAAGACGAAAACGTCGCTCAACCCGAACGAATTCATGACGCGCGGGTTTCAATGGCTGGGCGACATCCAGAATGCTTACGGAGGGAAGAACCGAGCCTCAGTCGTCGCTACCCTATTTCGGGTGGCTGGCCGCACGCTCGGTGTGGTCGAGCCAGGCGACATTACTCCGGAGACCATTGCCCGGGTGGAAGGTGCCGAAGTGCGGCGAGCCTTGGCCTTCATGGTGTCGCCGCTGTTGCTTGTGCAACGAGACATCTACGGCGCGAAAGTCACACATTCCAGGCTTTCGTGGGGACTTGGCCGTGCCAAACGCAAGACCGGTATCGACCGGACCTTCGCGTGGGCCATACAGGACGATCCAACGCTGTCCGTCTGGCAAGGCACGTTCACTGACTGGCCGGGAGACCAGCGGCAAGGGCTAGCACTGCGCACGCATATGGCCGAACGGGCGTTACAGTACCTGGTCGATAACCCTCATCTTCCCCGGACTGTCGAGGCCTATTGCAGCCGAAAGACCCCGATAAATCCGTGGTGGGCCGAGTGGGCCGACAGCCAGGTCTGGGCGGTCAGCAGTCGCCGCAATTACACGAACTATCTTGCCGATTTTTTTGATTGGTACCTTACTACGGCACTAACCAGTGAGGATGATTTTGGGTGGCCGGTACTGAGCCCGGCGCACTACAACCCTATTACGCGCCTCAGTAGTCGGGCGCAGCAAGCGGAGACCCATCGAGAGGCACTGCCGCTCCGGTATTTGCACGAGCTGATGCGAATCATCGCTGACGATGACTATGCGTGGCCGAAGACGATCAGGGGAGACTACTTCATGTGGAAGGACCCCATGACCGGCGAGTTCTCCAGGCAATGGAATCCTGTGAGAGCGTACGCAATTCTCATCAAGCTCATGTTGCCGCTGCGAACTTATCAGGTTCGCATGCTCGACTCAGGTGAGGCGGATTCCGAGCGACTCACAGGCAAGGTCTGGACCTCGAACGGCGGGCCATTCACGCCCAAACGAGGTCGAAAAACAAGGGTGCGACGTGGATTTCTACGGAAATTCTCCGATTCTGTGATGGGGCGCGAGTTCACAGGATTTTTCATCAACACGAACAAGACTGCCGATGCAGGAAAGGACCAGAACGATCGCGGATACGAGATTCCGTGGCAGCACGACGACGTCATTCGAATTGCCGCGGAGTTGCGAGAGTGGCAAGAGAAGTTCAACCCGCTCATAGGCCCACTGCCGTGGCAGGCCATTCATGACAGGACCGTGCTGCGTTCGTACACGCCAGAGATGCTGAGAATGCGCGAACCGGCATGCTTCCTCTTTCGTGATCCCAGTTCGGTCTATCCGTCGGAGCCGGTTCTGGACTCGCGTCTTCAGGTTTTTTGGGCACAGCTGCTCAGAGAGCTTGAATCGCGGGTCCAGTCACGCGGCGATCGGCTCGCAAATGGCGAAGTTATCCGGTTCGTCACGCCACAGTCAGGGGCGAACTGTCGCGCGAACTACGATTTGCACACGCTCCGAGTCTCGCTCATTACCGCGTACGCTACTGAGGGTGGCGTCCCCATCCAGATTTTGTCCAAGTGTGTGGCTGGGCATGCGACGATCTTGATGACTCTGTATTACAACAAGCCGGGGCCAGCGCACGTCACCGAAGTCCTGGCCGAGGCTCAGCGAAAAATCCAGCAAGACGAGAGCACCAATTTTTTGCGCTTCTTGCAAAACGAAGAGGTGCGAACCGCGAGTCCTTTGGTGATCGCGAACGATGTGGCCGGGAAATCGGCGCTGGAGAGAAGCGCGCCCGGATCGTGGGTCGTTGGGGATATCGGCATTTGCCCGGTAGGCGGAAGTCTTTGCCACCAGGGCCGCCCTCGGAGCCCAAAGGGCGGGGACCGGCAGAATTATTCCCCGGTCCCGGGCGGTTCCAAAAACTGTGCACAGTGCCGATTTTTCATCACCGGCCCTGCGTTCTTGCCCGGACTTGTGGCCCGATTCAATGCGGCCGGAGTGTCGCTGACGACTACGGCAGAGCGATTGCGCCAGCACGAGGACCAGATTGTCCAGCTCGAAAGCGCAACGTTCGATGGACAGTCACAAGAGCATTCTGGGCAAATAGGTCTTGCCTATGAACGTCGCGATCGTGTCCTGGATGAAATCGATGCGATCGCCCATACGTGGCACGCACTCTATCGCTTGGTCGAACGGTGCAAAGCGGCAATGAACGCCGAAAACACGTCAGAGGACGGCAAGCTGGCCTTGGTGCTAAGCGGCGGAATTGCCGACCTCCGCGCAGCACTGGCCGAGTGCACGGAGTTCGAGCTTTACGATGCCGTCTGCCAGCGTGCAAATGTCTACCCGAACGAAAACGTGCTCGTTTCCAACCTTCGGCGAGGCCGCCTGCTCGATGCGCTGCTGTCGCGCAACGCACGGGCGGCGGTTTTCGCATCTTTATCGGAGACAGAGGCGCTGGCCGTGGGAAACCAGTTTGTCGAGTTGCTGATGGCGCGCGTTGGGCGGGCCGACACCAATGCGCTTATCGAAGGGCGTTTGCTGCTCGACGAGTTGGGGATGACTGACGACGTTGACCGGCTACTTCCGAAATCGGCTGCGACGCCAGCCCAGCTCCTCGAACTCAGAAAACGGGCTTAGCAATGGCAAAGACTGATCTGACTCAATTTCTTGAAGCCCTTTGCGAGGGCGTTCATCCCCGCACGGAAGCGTCGCTACGACTGATTTTCGCAATCTGTCGAGAACAGGAAGAGCGCGGCAGCGCCGACTACTCCGTTGCAACTATCGGTCGGCTGTCTGCGGAACGTGGCGGGCCGAGCGCGCCGGCCATCCGCAACAAGACCGGCGAGAAATACCGTGCCCTCATCTCGGCCTATGCCGAACAGGCCGGAGGACAGAAAAAGAAACGGGCTGTATGCAGGCCATCGGTGTCCGAGGAGCTGCTGGAGGGGATTGCCGATCCGGTTCTTCGCACCCGTATTAACCTGCTGCTCGCTGATCTCGAAGCAACGCGTGCGCAGTTGCTTGCGGCTCGGCATATCGCCGCGCAGAAGGCCGTTCTTGTGCTCAGTGATGGGACGCAGCCTCAGGAGCACGTAGCAACGGCGAATGAGCCACCGATTCTGACCACTCAGGAGCGGAAGGCGCTCGCAACCGCGATTTCCGATAAAACCCTAGACCACTGGGGTTGGACGATCGACAAGTCCGCTCGCGTCTTGACCGACAGCGGGCAGGTCCTGTTCGGCGTCGGGTTCGTGTCGGCTATCCGGAAGATCGTCGGATAGGTTTGTCGTCAAATATGAGAATAATATCTGCCGAACCTTGCTACGCTTGAATTGTGATACCGAGTACTTATAAAAACGGAACTGGAGCTTGTTCGGCCGTATCTGGCCGTGTCCGACAAAAAGCTACGACAGATGTTTTGCGAAGTGTTACGAGGGCCATTTGGCGCTTGCGAGGCATTGAGTTTCGG
Source organism: Paraburkholderia dipogonis (assembly GCF_042680985.1). Classification (NCBI taxonomy): domain Bacteria; kingdom Pseudomonadati; phylum Pseudomonadota; class Betaproteobacteria; order Burkholderiales; family Burkholderiaceae; genus Paraburkholderia; species Paraburkholderia dipogonis. The sequence continues at coordinate 74,195 of NZ_JBHUFR010000029.1, forward strand.
CGCGAAATGCCGTTAAACCGGGTAGCGATTTATGGGGCCGTCCCGCGAGCCGCGTGTAGACTCAATGTAGATACAAAACGCTTGCCTTTTTCATGGCACGTGTCTACAATGGATCTACATTTGGAGCGAGATATGGAACTCAAGATTCAGAAATGGGGCAACAGTGCCGCGGTCCGGCTGCCAACTGTGTTGCTGGAGCAAATTGGCGCGTCGGCGGGTAGCTCGCTGAACGCCGATGTGCGGCCCGATGGCGTGTTGCTTACGCCCGCTCGGCGCAAGTATTCGCTGGATGAACTGGTCGCGCAGTGCGACCAGAAGGCTCCGCAACCGGCTGATCTTGCTGCGTGGGTCGAAGCCAAGCCTGTGGGGCACGAAGCATGGTGAGGCGCGTCAAATTCGAGCGTGGCGATATCGTGCGAGTCAGCCTGAATCCGACGATGGGAAAGGAGCAGCAAGGGGATTTTCGGCCCGCGCTCGTTCTCTCGCCTGCTGCGTTCAACGCGCTCGGCGTGGCGCTCGTTGCGCCAATTACGCAGGGTGGAGAGTTCGCACGATATGCCGGATTTGCCGTGCCGCTCTCGGGTTCGGGCACTGAAACGCAGGGTGTGGCGCTTGTGAACATGGTTCGCACGCTCGATCTTGATGCGCGAGGTGCCCGCAAAGTCGAGCGCGCACCGGTCGAAGTTATCGAAGACGCGCTCGCGCGCCTGCAAACGATTTTGGAATAACGGGAAATTCGCCGCCGCGCGCGGCACTGGAAAACGGATATGGCAACGCCTGACGAAATGCTTTCTAAGCTGGTCGAATCGGTGCGGACCGCGCACGACGCATGGGAAGCCGACGAGGCTCTGAAATTCGCGTCGGGCTACGTGCGCGCTTTGGATGACTTTGCTCTTATCACGGCGGATCAAAGCGCAGCGACGCGGAAGTTGCTTCTCGATACTCGGCAAGCGTGGAGTGGCAAACCGCGTATTCACGCGTAGCGACCGGAAAATCAGGAAAACCATGTTTGCTGTTCTAAAACGGAAGCCAACGGCGCGATTCTGGGTGATCTCAACACTTGTCGTTGTAGGAGCGCTCGGCTGGCTTCTTCCGGCCTCGGCTATGACGAGCAAAGCCATGTTTGCCGTAGGGATCTTGGGCGCTTACCTCGCAGTCGATTCAGCAAAGAGAAGCCCCCAACAGGGAAGCTAGGAAAGCTATGCACGGCAAAAGAGATTTGGTCAGGACGTTCAAGCTACGTGGTTATGAGATTCCGGCCGCAAACGCGCGTGTGTTCCTGCACCTTGCTGGCATTTTGGTGGTTCCTCTTGCTTGGATCGGCGCGGCGTGGCTGTGGTCGCCTGAGAGTCCACATCGGCACCGTCTAGTGTTGTGGGCTTTGTGTTGGGCCTTCGTTTGGATGGTTTTCTTTTATGTACGCAATATCGCTGTGAGAGAGGAGGTACAGCAAGGGCTTCACGACCCGCTGTACGGCCCGCATCTTATGCGGATGCGCCAGAGGGAGTTCGATCAAAGCAAGGCGAGGAAGCAACTTAACGTGTTGTATGTCATAGCCTTCGCCGTCGTTGCGGCGATTGTTGGACTTCAGGCGATCGGGATTGACCCTCTGCCGCATCTTTCTAAACGGCCAGTTATGCGAATGTCACTGGAACACTCCGGCCGCTAGGCCGATGGATAGGAAAATGAGGTAAAAGCGTATGCCCGTCTGGCTTCAGGTGGTGCTCGGCCTTACAGCACCGATGATCGCTGCGGCTGGTGCATTTGTCGCTTTTCAGCAATGGCTCTTGGGTCGGCGCGGGCTGAAGCATGACCTGTTCGATAGGCGCTGGGCAGTATATGCGTCAACGAACGATGTCATCGCAGCACACTTGAGCGGCAAGGCTGACGAAGCCAGCGCTTGCCTGGAGAAATAGCTACGCAGTCGAATGGATGCCGCATTTCGTCTGCCCGAAGACACGAACGCCTTTCTGGCAAACGTTCTCGGAGAGGTCACGAAGTATAGGGACGCGCGCCGTACGCTGTCGAAAGCGACGACGGACGGACCGGACAGGGCTGCTGCTGAGAAAGAAGTTGCACGAGCGGAAGAGGGGTTGTGTCGCGATAAGAGAAGTGAGGCACGCGCGTTCCGGCATGAATAGGAATGCTTACATGATCAGCGAATAGAATTTCTCTGCCGCAATTTTGATATCGCGCTTGTCCTGCATTTGCCCTTTGCGAATCATGTGCATCAGCTCAATGCCAGACAGAATGATGCGAGCACACCGGAAACTCTTGAAGCCCATCATCGGCTTGACGATGCGTTTGACGGCTCGGTGATCCTGCTCGACGATATTGTTCAGATACTTGTTCTGCCGGATCCTGATCGGCGTCTCGCGCTCGGTGTTGAGCGTTTCGAGCGCGGCCAGATTGGCGCCACTCTTGTCCACGGTGACAGTTTCGGGCTCGCCGTTCTGAGCGATTGCCTTCTCGAAATACCGGCGCGCAGCAGCCTTGTCACGATGGGCGCGCAACAGGAAATCGACGGTGTTGCCTTCCTTGTCGACGGCCCGATACAAGTATTCCAGTGGCCTTTGACCTTGACATAGGTCTCGTCCATGCGCCAGCTCCTGCCGACCGGGCGCTTGATTCGGCGAAATGCCTTTTCGAACAAGGGGACGAGCTTGATGACCCACCGGTGAACGCTCGAGTGATCGAGCTCAATTCCCCGCTCGGCCATCATTTCCTCGAGGTTGCGTAGGCTCAATGAGTACGCCACATACCAGCGCACGCAAAGCAGGATCACGTCCAGTGGGTAATGCAACCGCTTCAGTACCTTGCCGACGCCATCAGGCAGCGTCTTGCGCGGTATTTTCTTTGTATCACCCATTGTGGTCGGCATCGGTGTCGGGCCACCGATTTTACTGCAGTAGCTTATTACGACACAGCCCTAGTGAATAACGCCGCGATCATAGCGCGGCAGTCCCGGCTCGAGGATCTCGGCTTCGAGCGAATGCAGCGTATCTTCGCCGTCAACTCGATCGGTCCGATTCTGTGCGCGCAGCAGGCCGTGAAGCGCATGTCCCACCGTCACAATGGGCAGGGCGGCGTGATCATCAACGTATCGTCGGCCTCGGCCCGGCTCGGCAGTCCCAACGAATACGTCGACTACGCGGCGTCGAAGGGCGCGCTGGAAACCTTCACGACCGGTTTCGCCAAGGAAGTCGCGCGCGAGGGAATTCGCGTCAACTGCATTCGCCCCGGGCACATCTACACCGAGATGCATGCGAGCGGCGGCGAGCCGGGACGGGTGGATCGCGTGAGGGACTCGATTCCCATGGGACGAGGCGGTCAGCCTGAAGAGGTTGCGCGAGCGATCCTCTGGCTGGCGAGCGCCGAGGCTTCCTTCATCACAGGTACGTTTCTTGATGTCACCGGCGGGAAGTGAGCGTTCTGCCACACGTAGGCGCTTTGATCGCTCGGTGTTGTCTCGCTTCCCGATAAACGTCGCTAAAGTCATTCCGAACACGGAAAAGTACTCGTTTGCGCTTTGGTATATCCATAGCGCAAACAGTTGGTTCCCCGTATGGCATCCACTCGATAACGTCGGCTGCTTTGTGAAGAGCATCTATCCACATCAGATGTCCGGCGGCCGGTTGCAGCGCGCAATGACCGCAAGGGCGCTGTGTGCGTCGCCACACGTGATCGTGTTCGACGAGCCGACCACCGCGCTCGACGCCGCGACCCGCGATCCTTATACAAAGCGGCTATTGAACGTCTCCATGCTGGCCCGCGAGCCCAACGCCGCGGTGCCTGATGTTCGGCCCGCGTTGGTGGTCGAGGCAACCTCGGCGCGTTATCGTGACGGCGCACAGGTGCTGAGCGATGTTTCGTTCTAAGTGCATGCGGATCGCACGCTCAAGCTCGAGCGCTGCGTTCGGTCCTGCATTACCCGCGTCGAGGTCGACTGAAAGACATGGAAACCAACGTTTCGCAAAAATCGTGAAACGGAGGCACAAATGAATTGGCGGCCTCAAATCTGAAGTGCAACACCACTACACCTCGTCAATGGGCGATCGGCCGCTTCTCCAGCCAACGTGTAATCTGCGAGATCGGATAACAGTAACCAAAGAAAATCACCAGTGTGGCGACATACGTGAGCACGGTAAAACTCGAACGAGCCACCGTGCTGCTCGCAATCTGGGCAGTGTCGATCAGATCGTGAATGCCGACGAGCGAAGACAGCGCCGTGCCCATCGTGATGATCGCGTAGACGTTCATCCACGGCGGCAGCATGCGCCGTACGCATTGCGGCAGCACGATATGCAGCAGGATTTGCGTACGTGAAAAGGCGAGGGACCTCGCGGCCTCCCACTGGGTGGTCGGGATGGAGGCCACCGCGCCGCGAAATACCTCCGCGATGTTCGCGCTCGCCGGCAACGCGAGGGCGAGCGTCACCTTGAGCCAGTCGGGGAATGGCAGGGTCGTGCCGAGTACGGTGAATTCGAATGGAAACACGTACGTGGTGAAGTAGATCAGCACCAGCCACGGCGCGTTGCGAAACGCCTGCACCCACAGTCTCGCGGCGCGCCCAACGAACGAGTGGGACAGCGCGAGTGCACCGATCAGAAGACCAATGATCGAGCCGATTGCAACGGCGCCCAGACTGATCAGCACATTCAATGCAAAGCCGTGCGCGAGAGCGGGCGTCCATTCGACGAACCGTGCAATGGTTTCACTGCGTGAGCCGGATTCGGGTGCGGCAGCCCACAGCAACGCGCCGACGATCAACACGCCAAGCGCTGCGGCTGCGCCCGATGTCAAGCCGCGTGTGAGGGAGTTGCCGCGCGCCGCGTCTTCGCGATTCGCCATGATTTCAGGCAACGTGGACGTGACGATTGTTTTAGGCGCCATAGCCGGGAATCCATAGACGGCGTTCGAGCCAGCGGCCCGCGAGGCTGACCAGCCAGGTCAGCAAGCCAAAGAACAGCAGGATCAGGATCATCAGCGCGAGCACGTTGTCCCGCTGCGTCCAGATCATGATCGACTGATAGGTAATGTCGCCGACCGCAATGGCCGACGCGAGCGCCGAGGCCTTCACCAGTTCGACAAAATTATTCACGAGCGCCGGCAACGCAGTGCGCAACGCAAGCGGAAACTCGATGCGCCAGAAGCGCGTGGCGCGGTCGAAGCCAAGCGATGCGGCCCCTTCGAGCGTTTGCGACGGCAGCGCATCGAAACCGGCCCGCAGCGCTTCCGCATGGAACGCGCCTTTATGCAGCGACAGCACCAGCACGACCCAGAAAAACGGCTTGAACGGATTATCGACATGGCTCTCGCGCAGCCATTGCGTGATCAGCATGTTCAGCACGAGAAACGCGCAGTACAACTGCACGAGCGTCGGCGTGTTGCGCGTGAGTTCGACGAACGCGCGCGCCGCGCCCGCGACCGAGCGGTTGCTGCCGCGCAGGGCGAGCAGCAGAAGAACGCCGGCGAGCGCGCTGCCGAGCATGGTGGATACGACGATCTCGATGCTCACCAGGATGCCCTGCAGAAACGGCACGCGCTCATAAGCGTCGAGCAGGAAGCGGAAGTCGAGCCCGGCATGCGCGGTGACGTCGATCAGCGCGCGAAATGTCGTCGTCACGCTCATTGCTCCGCAGGCAACTGACGATGCCACTCAGCCAGTGCGGGCGAAGCCGGCGTGAGCCCGTTCTTCGCTTCCTCGTCGATCAGCCAGCCGCTCTCGTGCCAGTCACGAACAATCGCATCGAGTTTAGCCGCCGTGTCCTTTTCGCCTTGCCGCACCCAGATCACGGACGGAGCGGGTTCGAGCTCCGGTTGAAGGGTCCGGTAATCGCGCCATTCCGGATCATGCTGCTGTAGCGGATAAAGCAGTGGTGCGGCGTCATGCACTGCCGCGACACAACTGCCGCCGCGTAAAGCGAGCAGCGATTGCGACGCGCCGGGGAAGGCGCGCGGAATCGCGCCGTATTTCTCCACGACCGGCCGGATGTAGCTGCTGCCCTGCGAGATGCACACCGGCTTGCCGCGCAGATCTTCCCATTTTGTAACGCCGCTCGATTTCGGCGTGATCGCCGTGCCGCCCACGCGATAGTAGGGCGTGGGCACGTGCTCGAGAATTTCGCCGCGTTGCGGGTTGTATTCCATGTTGGCGATCAGAATGTCGACCTTGCCCTGCTGCAGGAACTGCACGCGGGTCGAAGGTTGTACCGACACCAACTGGACTTTTACGCCCAGCCGTTTGCCGATGTCGTTCGCGAGATCCACGTTGATGCCGCGCGGCTGCTGGGTTTGCGGATCGAGCGAGCCGAACGGGCTGCCGCCGATCAGCACGCCGACGGCAATTTCGTGCCGGGAGTTGATCTTGTCCAGCGTCTGGTCGGCATGAGCCGCTGAGCTCACGGCTGCCGCGAGGGCGGCAGCGATCAGCGCCGGGCGTGCGAAGCGTTTGAGTCGTGCCGCTTTCAGTAATGTCATGAGCGATCGGATGAATGGTGTGAGGACGGGCGCGTAAGCTACAGCGAAGGCGCCATTGCAGCCGCATACACTAGAGCAAGATTGGCGCAAAACAAACGAAATGAATCTGCTAAGCAAAGCGCGCGGACGCTAAAGCATGGCTACGAGCGCTGCCGCGGGTTTTTTGCTGACATAGCAGACCACTAGATAAGGTTTCGCATATTCGTTGGTTCGCGAATGTCTTTTGTGTTCCTAAAATCATCTGCTGCTGGTTCGGTGGAACTGCGCCGGGATGCCCCGCTTGCACGCCGCCACTAACCACTCGCATTCACGACAGGACACCCAACGAATGACGAAACTGATTCTCTCCGAGCGCGCGGCGCGCATCGGCATCGCGCCCAACGCTGCGGCCAAGGCACGCGCGCAGGCGCTGGCCGCAAGCGGTCGAACGGTCGTCGAGCTGACCTCGGGTGAGCCGGATTTCGACACGCCGGACTGGATCAAGCAGGCCGCCATCGCCGCGCTGGCCGCCGGAGAAACGAAATACACCGCGCAGGCAGGCACGCTGGAGCTGCGCAACGCGATCAGCGACAAGCTGGCGCGCGAAAATGGCCTGACGTACCCCGCCGCGCAGATCATCGCGGGAAATGGCGGCAAGCATGTGATCTACAACGCCTTTGCCGCGACGCTTCGCAGCGGCGACGAAGTGATCGTTCCCGCGCCTTTCTGGCAATCGTTCCCCGCTATGGTCGCGATCAACGACGGCACGCCGGTGCAGATCGCGGGGCTGCGTGAAGACGGTTACAAGCTGACTCCCGCGCGTCTCGAGGCGGCGATCACGCCGCGCACGCGCTGGCTGATTCTGAATTCGCCGTCCAATCCGTCGGGCGCGGTGTATGGCGCGGATGAGTTGACCGGGCTTGCAGCCGTGCTGCGCCGTCATCCGCATGTCTGGATTCTGCTCGACGAAATTTACGAACACATTCGTTTCGACGACGGCTCGCGCGAACATTGGCTGACGCTTGCGCCCGATCTGGCGGATCGCACGCTGATCGTCAACGGCGGCTCCAAACCTTTCGCGATGACAGGCTGGCGTATTGGCTACGGCGCCGGTCCCGTCGAACTGATTCGCGCGATGACGATCGTCCAGTCTCAATCCACCTCGGCGCCTTCGTCGATTGGTCAGGCTGCGCTCGCCGCCGCGTTGCGAGGCGATCAGCGGTTTGTGCGCGAGTCGGTGCAAGCCTATCGCGAGCGGCGCGATCTGCTGCTCGACGCGTTGGCGGACATCAAAGGACTCAGGTGTATCGCGCCGCAAGGGGCATTTTTTGCCTTCGTCGATTGCAGTGCGCTGATCGGCTCGACAACCGCGAATGGCCGCCACATCCTCAGCGATACGGACTTCGTCGAATACCTGTTGTACGACCATGGTCTCGCGGTCGTCGACGGCACGTCGTTCGGCATGCCCGATCACTTCCGGCTTTCGTTTGTCGCTGAGCGCGGCGCTCTCGTGGAAGGCGCACGGCGTCTCGCGACGGCGGTCGTCGGACTCACGCGCCGCAACGCTGTCGCACGCGGTTCCGAAACACTATTCACGGAGGCGGTATGAACCGTATCGCACTGGAAGAACACGCGGTGCTCGCGGCGGTGCCGCCGGCCGCCGCCGATAGCGACGCGCCGCAAGCTGGCCGGCAGGGCGGCGGCGCTTTGCTTGCGCTGCGCGACGTGCATCTCTCCTACGGCAGCACGGCGGTGCTCAAAGGTATCGATCTGTCCGTTCAGCGCGGACAGGCCGTGTCGATCATCGGACCGTCCGGCTCGGGCAAGTCGACGATTCTTCGCTGTATCAACGGACTGATCGCGCCGCAAAGCGGCGACATTCACGTCGACGGAATCGACGTGCGCGCGCAGAAGACCGACGCCCAACGCATTGCGCTGCGCAAGCGCATCGGCTTCGTGTTCCAGCAGTACAACCTGTTTCCGCATCTGAACGTGCTCGAAAACCTGACCATCGCGCCAATGCGCGTGCTCGTGCGCAGCCGTGCCGAAGCCGAAAGCGACGCGCACGCACTGCTCGCCAAGGTGCGTCTCGCGGACAAAGCCCGTGCGTATCCGGGTGCATTGTCCGGCGGCCAGCAGCAACGCGTGGCGATAGCCCGCACGCTGGCAATGCGGCCCGATCTGATCCTGTTCGACGAAGTCACTTCGGCGCTCGATCCGGAAACGGTAGGCGAAGTGCTGAATGTGATCGGCGAACTCGCGGACGAAGGACAAACCTGCGTGCTGGTCACGCATGAAATGCGCTTTGCGGAGGACATTAGCGACGAGGTGTTCTTCACCGAAGGCGGCGTGATTGTCGAGCACGGCAGCGCCGCCGCGATTTTTGGCAACCCCGCCAACAACAGAACGCGGCTCTTCCTGCAACGCGCCCGCGGCGAGGACCGTGAAGTCCGTTCGCGGCGCCGCGTCTGACGACGCTCCATTCCCTGAACAATTCGCCCATTCCTCACGATCATGACAACCGCCACGACTCAAGAAATCCACAGCGACGTCTTCACTCAACGCAACGATGCCGTGCAGGCACTGCTCGCGGACGCCCGCCGCATCATCGGTGAAAAAGGCGTGACGCGCGAAGCGCTCAAGGCGCTGAGCGAGCGGCTGCTCGAACTCGCGACCCAGCGCTCGCTGTTCGATGCCGCCGACTTTCCCCCGCCGCAACCCGGCAGCGGCGACACGTCGACCCGCTACCGGCTCAATCCCGGTGAAGACGGTTTCGCGCTTTACCTGAACTCGCTTCTGCCGGGCAAGACGACGATCCCGCATAACCACGACACGTGGGCCGTGATCGCGGCCATCGACGGCGCGGAACTCAACCGCCTCTACCGGCGTCTCGACGACGGCCGCGACCCGGATCGCGCGCAGCTCGAACTGGCACAGGAGGTGGTGGTGCGCCCGGGCGTGCCGATTGCGTTTCTGCCTGACGACATCCACAGTATTCACGTTGGCGGCGCGGAGCCGACGCTGCATTTCCACTTGTACGGCCGGCCGCTCGAAACCTTGGCGGGGCGGCTTGGCTTCGAAACGGACACGGGTCTGGTGGTGCGTTACAACGCGACGCACATGCAACGCGGCACCCAGGCGGTAGGCTGATGTCGGCGCGCGACAATGACGGACTGCTGACGCGCGTTCTGCACGCGGGTTCGCCGCCGTTCGAAGACGGTGCCGCGCCGGTCAACGTGCCGGTGGTGCGCACCAGCACGGTTCGTTTCGAGCAGAATGCCGATCGGGTTGCGTTGCAGCAGCGCCGCGAAGCGGGTGAGGCCGTCAGCACGTATGGCCGGCATGGTATGGCGACGCATCGCGCGCTCGAAGCGGCGATCGGCGAACTCGAAGGTGCGAGCAGCGTGCTGCTCGCACCTTCGGGACTGTCCGCCGTTTCGCTGGTGTTCATCGCGTTGCTGTCGCCGGGCGATCACGTGCTGGTGCAGGACAGCGTCTACGGTCCGGTGCGCGAGCGCGTCGAACCGCTGCTCACGCGGCTCGGCGTGTCCTTCACCTATTTCAATGCGAGCGACGGCTTGCCCACCGCGTTGTTGCAGCCGACTACCAGGCTCATCTACGCGGAGTCGCCGTCGTCTTTTCTCTACGAGGTGATCGATCTGCCGGCGCTCGCCGCTTTCGCGCATGAGCACGGGGTGCTGCTCGCAGCGGATAACACGTCGGGCGCGGGACTGTTGTATCAGCCGCTGGCGCTGGGCGCCGATATTTCGCTGCAGGCGATCACCAAGTATCTCGGCGGCCATTCGGATCTGATGCAGGGCGCGGTGTCGACCGCCAACCCCGAGATCGGCCGCCGTTTGCTCGACACGCACGACGCGCTCGGTCTGAGCGTCGGCGCCGACGATGCCTATCTCGCGTTACGCGGCATTCGCTCGCTCGCGGTGCGGCTCGCGCAGCATGGCCGCAACGCACTGGAGGTCGCCAGCTATCTGCAAACGGAGAGTGACGTGGTCGCGCGCGTGTTCCATCCTGCGCTGCCCGACGATCCCGGTCACGCGTTGTGGAAGCGCGATTTCAAGGGCGCCAACGGACTCGTGTCTTTTGCGTTCAGGGGTGCACAAGCGGCGCAAGCGTACGCGTTCGTGGATGCGTTGCGGCTCTTCGGGATCGGCGCGTCATGGGGCGGCTATGAAAGCCTCGCGCTGGTCGCGCCGCCCTCGCGGATTCGCGAGCACAGCTATTGGCGCGGTTCCGATCCGATCGTGCGGCTGCATGTCGGCCTCGAAGATCCCGCCGATCTGATCGCCGATCTCGGCCAGGCATTTCGCCGCGTACTCAAGTGATGCACGCCTTCGCGCGATTGGCGCCGCATTTCCGCTTCATTTCCGCTTCATTTCCTCTTCATTCCCGTGGCGCTCTAAACCCTCATGGCAGACAATTTTCCGCTGATCCCCGCGACAACCGTGCGCGAATGGTTGAACGACGGGCACGAAATCGCGCTGTTCGATGTGCGCGAAGCCGGTGAATTCGGCGAAGCACACCCGTTCTTCGCAATCCCGTTGCCCTATAGTCGCCTGGAACTTGATGTCGAACGGCTCGCGTCGCGTCGTGGCGTGCGCATCGTCCTGCTTGACGATGGCGCACAGAATGAGGCGATAGCACGCCGTGCCGCACGTCGGCTCGAAGCGCTGGGCTATACGCGCGTGTCGATCCTCGCAGGCGGTACGCGCGGCTGGGAGGCGGCGGGCTATACACTGTTCAAAGGCGTGAACGTGCCGTCGAAAACGTTCGGCGAACTCGTCGAGCATGCGTATGGCACGCCGCACATCTCGGCAGCGGAACTGGCGAAACGGCAGGCCGAGGGCGCTCCGCTCGTTCTGCTCGACGGACGCACGGTCGAAGAGCATACCAGGATGACGATCCCCGGCGCCCTGGGCTGCCCGAATGGTGAGTTGGCGTACCGCTTCGGCGCGCTCGTGGCCGACTCGCGCACGCCGGTTGTGATTCACTGCGCGGGGCGCACGCGCAGCATCATTGGCGCACAACTGTTGCGCAGTTTTGGTGTGCCGAATCCCGTGGTGGCGCTGGAGAACGGCACGCAAGGCTGGGCGCTTGCCGGTTTGCAGCTCGAGCGCGGCAGTGTGCGCCGCTATCCGGATGAGGTCGACGCAAGCGTGGTCATCGACGCCCGTCGCCGCGCAGCGGAACTCTCCGAGCGCTTTGCGCTGGCGACACTTGATCGCGAGACCGCGCAGTCGTGGCTCGATGCATCGGATCGCACCACCTATCTGCTGGACGTGCGCAGCGCGACGGAATACGAACGCGATGGCGTGCCGGCCGCCGGGCACGCTCCTGGCGGTCAGTTGTTGCAGGCAACGGATCAGAGCATCGGCGTGCGCCGCGCCCGCGTGCTGCTGGTCGATCATGACGAGGTCCGTGCACCGGTGATAGCGAGCTGGCTCAAGCAACTGGGCATTGAAACCGCGCTGGTCGCGTCGCGCGATGCGGTGACTTTGCGACGCGTTGCATCAGAGCGTGCGGCTCCGCAGGCGTCGTCGTCCCGGGCGGCTTTGATCGACACGAATGCTCTGCGCGAACTGAGTGGCGTCACTGCACTGCATCTCATCGATCTGCGTTCCAGCGCCGCTTACCGCAAAGAACACGCGCGAGGCGCGCGTTGGTCGATCCGTCCGCGGCTCTTCGACACGCTTGCTGCGGCCACGCACGCCGACCCGATCGTGCTGTTCGCGGATTCGCCCGCGCTCGCCGCGCTGGCGGCGCTCGATCTGCAGGAGGCGGGTTTCACGTCGGTGTCGATTGCAGCGCGCGGCATTGCAAGCTGGACCGATGCGGGTCTTCCGCTCGACTCGTCGCCGGATAGTCCCGCGGACGGTGAACGCATCGACCATCTTTTCTTCGTGCATGACCGTCATGAAGGCAATCTCGACGCCGCCCGCGCGTATCTCGCGTGGGAAACGGGGCTGATCGCGCAGTGCGCGCCGGATGAACTCGACCACTTCCGCCTCGACGTGCAGACGTCCGACGCGGCCCTCTCTCACTGACAGCGTCCATTTATGTCATTCGGGTTTTTCAAACGAACGCGGCGCATTGGCGTGCTTCTTTCGATCGCGCTAGCCGGCGGTGCCTGGGTGAATGCCGCGTACGCCGACGCCACGCTCGATCGCATCAAAGCGCGTGGCACGCTGGTGGTCGGTGTAGTACTCGACGGCACATATGGCTCGCTCGATTCGGTGACGCGCAAACCAATCGGCTACAACGTTGAACTGGGCGAAAGCCTGGCAAGACACCTCGGTGTGAAGTTCGAGGCTATCGAAGTGACGCCGCCGAATCGCGTGCAATTTCTGCAGCAGGGCAAGGTGGACGCGCTGATCGCCAGCATGCAATACACGAAGGAGCGCGATGAAATTCTCAGCTACGTGCCGACGCCGTTCGAAGAAATCGGCGGCTCCGCGATGGTTCACAAGGGCTCCGGCATTCACGGCTGGAAAGACTTGCGCGACAAACCCGTGTGCGTTTCGCAGGGCAGCAACTACACGAAGCCGCTGATCGAGGAATACGGCGCGCAGGTCAAAGCGTTTAAAGGCATGCCCGAAGCGCTGCTCGCATTGCGCGGCGGCACCTGCGTCGCGTCGGTGCATGTGACGCCCGGCATTCAGGCGCGGCTTGCGAACACGTCGGGCGAATGGAAAGACTACGAGTCGCCGATGCCGACGCAACTGATTCCGTCGCCTTCGGTGATCTGGGTGCGCAAGGGGCAGGCGGAACCGCTTCCGCCAGATATAATCGATAAGCCATTGAATTTAAAAGCACTAAACGGCTTTTTTGTTTCACTCAAAACAAATCAACTATCAAAATATTTTTTGCACTCTGGCGTAACTTCTAGCGCCGCAGCCGTTTTGCGCATGATTCTTGGCTGTTGCTCAAGTGTTTTCACTGCATGTAATTCAGCGTGGCCGCCCCGGATCAAGTTAGCACGAACTGGACGCACCGCCACAGTCAGCGTCGTAGTCTGGTATCACATTACAGCCGGGAGCGAAAACCAGCAGGGGCCAACATTGCCGAATTCGTTAAGGTCAAATCCGAGATATCTGAAGTTCGTCGCGATTCCATCTTCCGCTGGCCGCTCTAGGTCCATGAACTGCAGGAAACCGCCGATATGGGCTTGAGCCAGTTGCACAGTGCCTCCAATGTCAGGCAAGCGCCCTTCCTTGATGACCTCACGGATCACGTCGCGAGGCGCTAGTTGGCGAAACGACGAGTCAGCAGGCCGTTTGGATCGCGTTAATTGAATGCGCTCGAGTATTTCTGCTTTGTGGTTCCCCATGAGGAACACTTGTTCGGGCGTAGTGAAGTCTATTTCATCGAGCGTCACTGATGGCACAGGACCGTCCGGGCTAGGTTCGGTCTCGGGTGAGAGGACGAAAACTCGGCGAGTGAGGTCTGCTCTGCAAAATCCAAAGATAGCAATTTCCACGCGAGCGGTAGCACCAGTTCTTGCCCCGTAAGCACGCGAGAATTCCAGTAGGAAGGTCCTCGCCAATTTTGCCACTTCTCTGATCGACACCTTGTCCCCACGGCTGCCTCTTAGGTTCGCGAGAATCGGAGTAAGGGCCGCGTACAGATTCACCGCAAACAAGCTGCTCCCGGCATAAGCGAGGCCAATCGTGTGCTGAAAAGCAATGGCTTTCGGTACGGCGGTGTGCTCCAAGCAAGTAATCGCGAGCGGAAAAATTTTCGGACTATGGCGAAGAAGCGGAAGCGGCTCGACCTCCGTCGAGCTTTCGCTTTGACTGCCGGAAATTCGAGAGTCCGAGCAGACCCATATCGGGTATGTTGGATAATTTTCCTGATACCAGATGGCGACTGTAGTCATGGCGTTTGTCGAAAGGCGACGAGCAAGATTCTGTCTGTCTTCAATCGCTAGTGGGTTGGCCTATGGAGCCGACACTTGTAAAACCGTGGCGGGCGCACAACGAATCAACAAAAGCGCGATCAATCGAATAGACGAACGCCAATTGTCCGCGCAAGCGAGCGACTTCTTCCCCCGCCAATAAACCTTGGACTAGTCGATGCATCGTGGCACGTAAGCGTCTTTTTTCCTCGCGGCCAATCGAAACAGTACCGTCGTTTGCAAGAACAAGTCCGACCAAAGTCCTTCGGCTCTTCGTAGATACGTTGACCGTCTTGCCTTCGTTCAGCGATAACCCAAGATAGTCGAGTTCTCCGAGCAGCCGACGAATCTCGGCCTCCACCGCGTCGAGCAAATGAGGAAACGAAGTCGACACCGCGATATCGTCTGCGTATCTTGTGTATTCTGCGCCGAGTAGCTCACAGAACTGAGCAAGCTTCTTGTCGAACTCCCACATCAGATAGTTCGATATATGAGGCGAACTAGGAGCGCCAATGGAGAGTTGAAGGTCGGTATGACGTCCAGCTTTTCTAAACAAGATTTGACAGAGCATCCACAGTTCTGGCTCCGTGTAGTTTGCGTCCAGTAAAAGCCGGTGCCGTAAGGCCGTCGCTTTGAGGCTCGGGAAAAAATCACGGAAATCGAGCTTGAGCAGGTACCTCGCGCGAGCATGGGGTAGAGCGTGCTCCTTGATTGAGCGCTGGGAACGGTAAGCGGTTGCAGCGTCATGAATTGGCAGCGATGACATTTCGTGCTTCACGATGAGGCGCTGCAAGAATTTCAGTTCCGCTGTCGGCTGAGAAATCAGTCGCTTCCCCCGGCCGTTTCTCTTCTCGATATAGTGATTCTTATAGCGATGCGGAGCAGTGGCGATGAGTACCCCCAGTTCTCGGGCAGAGAAAGGAGAAAGCGCAAGAAGCCGATCAAAAAGCGGTTCGTTAACAATGCTCATTGACGCCTCTCAAAGATCGAGTTGCGTCGCTGGTCGTGCAGAATAAATTCTTCCGCCGTAATCTTGAAACGGCTGCGATCGAAGTGAGGCTGTCCCACTTTTGCAGTGTACTTAACCCAAGGCGCAGCGCTTTTTTCTCGACGGACAGCGAACGGCTCCCTGCCTCGATGCTCTAGCTTTACCAAGCCCAAAAAATCAAGCAGCCTCATCGCACGCTCGATTTCGGATTCGCCCAGTCTTACACCGAAATGTCCCGCAGCCCGCCGGACGTCGTCGAGTTTGCTGACAAGCAACAAATCAACAAGGTCGGCGAGTAACAAAAGTCGATGCGTTGGGTTGTCTGTTCGGAATGCGGAGGTCCGTGGTTCAGTCGGCAACCAAGATGCTATTGAATCAGTGATACTTTCGAACTCAACTGCAGGCAGTTGTGTAGCGATAGTGCCGCCAATAACGCATCGGCAACCATGCTTTTCGACTCGTTTCAACGGCCCCAAGTTAAGGAATGATTCCCGCTGCGTGTCTACCAAATGATGCGACTGCACGACGACATGCAACCTTGGCAGAATCGACTCGTCAATTGCTAAGGCACCGAGTTCGGCGAGCGAGCCTGGCGACTCGGCGAACAGGATCGTCGCACGGGCCAAATAGCACGCGTCGCGCTCGAATTCCAGCAGATCGTCATAGCCCGAGAAGGCCCACCACCCGTTATGATTTTCTGGTCGATCAAGATCACTCAGCCACGACTGCTGCGCTGTCGATTGCAGAGTTTGCTTCCAGAACGCGTCCCGGAGGGAAGCCGGAGCCTCACCATGGCGTGAACATGGGCCACCAAAGACCCAAATTCGATTGGGGAGATTGATGACGTGACAAGCCCCCGGATCGACGATCTCTACGAAACGATCCAAGGGCTCACCAGACACGCTCAATTACCTTGAAGTTAGGCACGGATTTTGTGGCCGCTCGCCGGACGCGAAATTCGTGCCGTTGATGTCGCCCACCCAAACGCAGTCCTGCGAAACGCCGGACATTGATAGCTCTTAGCTACCCATCGCGTAATTGAGGTATCGATTCTAAATTGCCGAGGAAAATTTTGCCACTTATTAGCGAGCGGCAGCACACCGTACAGCAACTACGCGGACTCCTTCATCGCGCAAGCCTGCTTGACTGTCGCCGCACCTACGCCAAAACACCTCCACTGCGACGCGGATGCTCACGTCCGGTTGCGCTTTGATCGCCGCGCAGTCAGGCAAACGCGCGTGGACCTTTCCCTTGCTTTGGCGATCGTCATTCCACAACGCTGCCTCTCCGCCCGGTTTCGTCAGTCGACTTGGCCTTCCACTGCGGTAAACGCCAAGATCGCGTCTCGCGTCGCTTTCTCGACGGTCTTTTGCTCGCGCTGAACACAATGCCGCTGGGTGCGTAAGCGACGCGTGCGCGGAGTTCCACGAGTCGGCTCGCCATCAGTCGGCGGATTAAGCTTGCTGATGATCGGCAGTAAATCGTCCGGATTTTTAGACGATGGAAATCAACCGTCCGTTTTTCTACCGGGCAAGATCGGTGCTGTCTGGTGGTAATCAAATGCATGTACATGAGATGATTACCTTTCGAATTGACTTCCACGTTTGCTTACCATAAAGGGCGGGCGGGCATGCGGGTGCTTGCAAGAATTCGGTGCGCGCGTTTTCGCGGAAGTTGAGGTCCCCGATCCGCAGCTCCCTGATTTGCCGAAGACGATGGATTTGTGACAGGCCAGCCCCGGTGCGAACTTGTCGGCAATCGGCCGCTCGCTGAACCATAAGTCGATGCAGACGACGGCAATCTATGCGCGGCTTTGGATGGAGCCGGTTCGCAATTCGATGGAGACGGCCGCCACCGCGATGATGCAGGCGGCGGGATTGGCAGCAACCGACGAATCGGAATCTGAGGCCGAGGAGAAGTGAGTGCCGAACTCGACAGAAAAGTACTGGGAGCAGCAGTTTGAATTTTTGCGAGCGGAGGCTGTGGTTTGGGCTCTTGATGCTGATTCCTTGATACGCTCGTTCAACATTGTTGCGCAAGTCGCCGAAAACGATCTGGCCGACAAGGTACGTGGAATGACAGCGAATCCACCGCAGCCCATTACCTATGTTCCGGGGATCGGCCATAACGCACTCATGCTCGGCGCGCTCGCGGTCGAAGTATTGCTAAAAGGCATCGCCCTAACCGATCAAGCCGTGTCGGCGTCGATCAAAGCGAAGGATCGGGCGATCACGAGGCGACTCATGAGCCATAATCTTCGCGATATCGCACAACTAGCAGGCGTTCAGCTCACGGCACCAGAAACAGGGTTGTGCGAGCGACTGGAAACATTTCTCGTCTGGGCCGGGCGGTATTCCACCCCCAAGAGTCATACCGAGATGATGCCTCGACCTTTGGCGACGGGCGGCATTGCTCCTCCCAACATCTATTCAAGTACGGACTTTCAGGCGGTCCGGAATCTAACGAGCAGGCTGCGCTCGTTGTTGCCGTCAATTAGCGCGTGATTGCGCCTTCAACGTCAGTACCATGGTGCCGAGCAAGCAAGTCCGCGCCGATTCCAATACATTGCATTCCGCGAACCTAGTGACGGGACGTTGCACCCGTCCAGACTTGTTTCAGCGGCTTAGGCGGCGATTTGCGCAATTCCAAGCAAGGCACGGTACAACGATGATAGGCGCCCAGTGTCCGTATCCTAGCCCGCTTGCCGCTGGAAGCCGATTTGAAAGCTTTCAGTATTCGCGATAGGGTGTTTTGGGGGCGAAGCCGTTGTTGATGCGTATGCATCTTTGCAGTCGGCCGCCTTTTTACAGCTAAAACTGGAGGTAGGTTGTGGGCAGAGAGGAAATCCTATTGGCAGAATCAATCCGAAGGACGCTTGATGAAGCGCATCAAGCTGTCGTCAAGTTGGACGAGGCGCAGCAAAACGCAACGCTCGATACCATTGACGAAGACCGTGAGCAAGCAGACGCCCAAGAACTCTTATCGTACTACATCGAAAAGGCCTATCGAGACACCGGAATCTTGGGTGAGCGACTTGGACTTTCGCTATACGCCCGGGAGATAAACGCGGAGCGGCGCGCGAACTCAGACAAGTTCGCAGATAACGAGTACACAGATCACGACATTTTGCGGCATGCGCCTCATTTGGCTCGTGTGCGGGCACACTTCGAATCGCTGCGGTCAATGACAGATGCAGTATCGACGACAGCACACGATGTGTTAAAAACGATGCTGCTAAACACGGGAAAATTAATTCATCAACGCGAGCTTAAGCCCGAGTCGGAGACTGCGGTGAGGAACGCAATACTCGAATCCCTGCGACTCGCCTTTGACGACGTAAGAAAAGAGGTGCCAATACATAAGTCAATTAAAACGTACCGGGCTGACATTGGCGTCCCCGCACTACGGGCCTTGGTCGAATACAAGTATGTGACTTCCAAAAATGGGATGAAATCCTGTTTGGACGGCATCTATGCGGATATGAAAGGCTACGGCCAAGACGACGCGTGGCGCAACTTCTACGCGGTGTTCTATATGACCGGTCCCTTCTATCGGCAGGACGAGGTCGAAGAAGAGTTCGCGCTTGTGAATGCGGACGTCAATTGGACGCCGCTCCTTGTACAAGGGCCGGGATCGTGACAGTTGAAAAGCTTGTACGTTGGACCGCCCCGTTTCGTCTCCTGCCCTTGACGGATGGTCAAAAGGAACAGGTCCACGGCAAATCGCCATAAGTCCTTTTTCTTTTTTCCAGTCGCGATACCGGGGCGGCACCGGAAAATATTCCGAACGCTAGAGATTTGCACGGTACGGAACGCGACCCGCTCGCGCGTATGGACGGAAACGGAGATCAGCGCGACTCCGTCGATGATCGGGCGGGCGCTCATGCGCCGCGACTCGACTCAGACGGCAGCGAGCACCGGTTAGGACGGCATGTGCTCTGCACACGCCCGCTTTACCGTTGCCGTTCCCACACCGAACTTGTCAGCGGTCTCCCGTATGCTCGCACCGCTTTCAGCGCGCCATGCCTTGATGGCTGCGTAGTCGTGGGATCGCGCGCGCCCCTTGTATTTCCCTTCTGCCTTGGCGATCGCTACGCCGCGACGTTGCATCTCTGCTCGATTGCGGTAGTCCGCTTCCCCCTGTGCGGCCATGAATGCCAGCACGGCATCTCGGGTCGCTTTCTCGATGGGGTCTTTGGCTTTCCCGTCAAAAGCCATCCCGTTGAGTGTGCATTCGACGCGAACACCGAGGTCCATTAAGCGGCGCATCGTTCGGTGTAGTTCGTCATAGCGGCGGCTAATGCGGTCGAGCCAGCGCACGATGAGAACTCCGCCATGCCGTAGATCGTGCTCCGCTTTGCGCCACTGTTCCCGCTCGTCCGGCGCGACATGATAGCCACTGACACCCTCGTCTATGAAAACGTCCTTGTCCTGCACGCCGTGGGCTTTGGCGTCCTCGTACTGGCTCACGGAGGACTGGCCGTCAGTGGTGGAAATCCGACCGTAGTAGAGCTTGCGCATGATTTTAATGGATCATTAGGATATGTAGATCAATTATAGCATGGCTCAAATTGACGGTTGATCCTGTTGATCCAGGCGCCAGCACCCAAGACACTGGCTCGTTATGGTGTACCGAAATGATCCATGCTCCCAGCGCAAGGGGCCGGAGACAGTCCTAAGCCGGATAGAGAAAGACGAGCGGGTTTTGCCAGTCATTTCCCCGTCGCGTTGCCGCGTGACGCTCCCTGCGTCGCGTGCTCAGTTTCCGGCCAGACAATATCCCCATCAACTGCATATAGTCGGCAATTGCGGTGAACTCTGCTACATGCATTCAGTGCGTAGGCGACTGGATCAGCGCCGAGGGATGCTGCATCCCACCCGCCATCGGCTGCGATGGCAAAGGCCCGTGGTCTACGCATCGCGAGAAATTTCGCGTAGCCATCGCGACCCTGCGCGTTGAGATAGGGGACGGCGCCTTGATCGTCGATACCTGCAAAGTGGGTCGGAGGCGGTTCTGGGGTCGGTCGGACCCATACTACGTCGTTATCCACTGCGTAGAGCTGACAGTTGCGGGTGCGCTGCTCACATGCTTTAAGCGCCCGGGCGCGCGGATCGAATCCGCCCGAATAGGACGACGCGCCGTTCAGTCCTATTGCAAGCGCACGGGGCAACGGTTTCTTAAGAAACTGCTGATAATAAACAGCTCCCTGATCGCCAAGATAGGGCACTGCCGTTGCGTCCTCGATGTTCGCGTAGTGGCTCGGCGGCGGTGCCACGCTGGGCATGTATTCCGGATGAATTGGACGATTCGGCAGCCCGATCCTGCCGAGAAATGCATCCACCTTGGGTACCCAGATCGGCAGCGCCTCACCGGAGCCCAGCATATTGTGCGAATCGTTCCCGAAGCGTCCATAGGCGACCAGTTCCGCCTGACCGCCAGCAGCGGTGTAGTGCTCGTACATGCCGTGCCACGTGGCGGGGGGAAAGATACTGTCGTTATCACCAAAGAACCAGATGGAAGGAATCGCCGTGCGCGCACCGAGGTGTCCCGCTGCGTCAATCAGGCTCAAATCCGGACTGTCACAGTCGGACTCCTTCATGCCACCCGCAAAACTAATCAGCGCCTTGACATCAGGGACATGGAGCGCACCCAGCGCGAGCGTGTTCCACCCGCCGAAGCTTTGTCCAGCCACCACGATGCGCGAGCCGTCGATACCAGGCTGCTGCCTCATGTAATCGATGACGGCGCGGATGTCCCGGGCCGCATCCATGCCGGTCATCTCGTCATCGCAACCATACTTGCTTAGAACGCCTTTTGAGCCAGCATATCCTCGCATCATGGGCATCGCCACGGCGTAGCCTCGCGACAGAAAATAGTATGCTGAGAACGTGAGGTGATAACGCGGTTGCTGTGCGGGCGGTTCGCTCGATGTCGATCCATGATTCATCACGGCAAGTGGAAATGGACCTGGGCCGCTGGGCACGTAGACCGTCACCTGTAAGGTTACAGGCCGCTCGGGATCGCCAGGCACAGATAGCACGCTCTCGTTGAGCGATGCGTCAGGCGCCTTCAATGCATCCGACGCGTCATCCGCTCTCGCAATCCGGACGACGGTCGAAAATAGCAGCGAAAAAACGAGAAACAGGATTCTGTTTTTTATTAACGTCATTTCACTTCCTGTGACGATTCAATGTCCCACATACCAAGCTTGCCAAGTTTTGCCGCCAGTTGGAGACGAGCGGAGCGCCAGTCAGTAAGCCCCTGAATGCGCTGCCGTTTCGCTCCAGCGAGTGATGATTGCGCGTTGAGCAGTTCAAGGATGTTGCCAACGCCGACCTGGTATCGACTTTGAGCCGCAGCGTACGAGCGCCGCGCGACATCCAGCAGCATCGCGTCGTTCGTCAGATTTCGGGTTGCGGTCTGTAGTGCCTGGTAACTGTCCCAGACGTCTAGTCCGACCTGCTGCTGCACTTCATCGAGTGTGTCGCGTTGGAGCTCTGTCTGGGCTTCAGCCTGACGCACCTGGTACGTTCGCCCGAATCCTTCAAAAAACGGAATGGTGAGCTGAAATCCCAGGTACCACTCGTGACCGGTTGCGGGTAGCTGCGGAAATCCGACATCGAGAGTTGTCGGCTGATTGTTCCGGCTGTATTTAGCGACAAAGCTAAGACTAGGTAATCCCTCTGCCCGTGTCTGTTTCACTTTCGCCAGCGCCGCGTCAACCTGTGCCTCCGCAGCGAGTACGCTCGGATGCGATCGTTTTGCTTCCTGAATCAGATCGGCAACCGAGTTGTCGAAATCGCTACCTGGCGTCACACCATCGCCGACATCAGGCAACGTGATCGGCAGACTCGGGTCCAAGTCCATATCGACGGCGAGTGTGCCGAGCGCGGTTTGCCAGTCACCCTGCGCCTTGGTCCGGTTAACGACGGCTTCTGCCCACGACGTCTGTGCCTGCAGCTCGTCGGTGACCGGTGCAATTCCCTTTTCGACGCGCGCCGTTGCAGCCTTGAAACTATCACTTGCTGTGCGCTCAATCTCCTGGGCCGCGACAAAAGCCCCCTGAGTAGCCTGGGCGGCATAGTAATGCTTCGCAACGGTTGCGAAGGCGGTTTCAAGCGCAGCCTGCTGACTGGCCTCTGCCGCAACCAGCAACGCGGTCGCATTCGCCAGCGCTGCCTGACGACCACCGAAATCATAGAGCACCCAGCTCAAGGATACGCTGTCGGTTTTTAGTGCGCCGTTGCGATAGTTTGAGCTGTACTGGGGATACCCAGTTACGTTGGTGGCGGTATCGTCGCGGACGCCTTGCCAGGATGCTGTCACCGTCGGCAGGTAAGCCGCGCGACCTATGCCCACGCCCGCTGCCTGTATCTTGACCTGAGCCCACGCCTCGCGCGTTTTAGGGTTGTTGCACAAAGCACGTTCGACCGCGTCCTGTAGCGGAAGCGGGTCAGGCAGTGTGTCAAAAACACAGATACCCGCATGGCTGTCGTCAAGCATCGCCGAGGCAGCTGTTCGCGGTATCGACTTTCCGGTCAACAACGGGTCCATTCCCCAAGCAGGGCAGCAGCCACCAAACAGCACCCAGATCACCCCTAGGCAGACCATACTCAAGTACGAATATTGGCTCAGGGCAGATGCACGCGCCGTTTCGCGCTCATTCAGGCAATGTTTAACGCTCACGCATGCTCTCCTGGCCCGTTTGAATAACGGGGTCGAAGAAATAGTGCGCAACGCTTCTCTTGCCTGTCTTGATTTCGGCTGTTACGGCCATTCCAGGCGTCAGGTTTACCCACTGGTCGTTCGCGAGAATCCGGTTGGTTGGCAGTCGGATATGCGCGACGAACGTCAGACCGAGTTTCCTGTCCTGTACTGCGTCATTTGACACAGAGATAACTTTGCCGTTCAGATAACCGTAGCGCGTATACGGAAATGCTTCGATTTTGACGGTCGCATCCTGTCCTGCTTTCACAAACCCGATATCCTTGTTTTCGATGTTTGCCTCGACTTCGACCGCGTCGTCGGGCACGATTTCCATTAGCGCCTGTGCTGCTGTCGCGACACCTCCGACCGTATGAATAGCGAGTTGCTGCACGGTACCAGCCACCGGCGCGGTCAAACTCATCAGCTTCTGTCGGGTATCCGCCTTGGTTTCATCGTTGCGGCTCTGCTCAAGCTGCTGGGTTGCCTTGTCGAGCGCGTCCAGCTGGGTGCTGCGAAACTGGGACGTGATTGACGCGGTGTCTGAGCGCTGCTCGTTGACACCCTCAAGCAGTTCATGGGCATGACTCTGCTGGGCAGCGAGTTCATGTTCTTTCTCTAGCGCGGCCTGTTCCTTGTCCAGATACTCGGTCTGGGCCACATACTTGTCGGCGGCCAGTGACCGGTACTGATTCGCCTGTTGGCGGGCGAGCGGCGCTGTGGCTGCGAGCCTTGCGATTTCCTGGCGTGTCTCGTCCAGCTCTGCCTCGCGCTTGAGCAATTCTGCCTGCGCACTGTTCAGCTTGTCCTGATATTCACGATACAACCCATCAGCAAAGTGCTGGGCTTCCTGCTGCAGTGCTGGCGATGCCGCGTCGACAGTTGTCATCACTGGCGGCCGCCCCGTGCTCTGTGCAGTCAGCAATGTGCGCGCACGTTCTGCGGCGAGCGCTGCGTCTATTCGTGACGAACGTGCCTTGTCGGAGTCTGCAGCAGCCTGGGTCGGATCGAGCTCCATCAATAACTGACCAGGGTGTACGCGTTGGCCATCCTGTACGAGAATCCTGAGAACCACGCCGGTAATTGCTGGCTGGATCACCTTTACCCGCTCATCGGGCAGAAGCTTGCCTTTTGCAACCGCCACGATGTCGAGCTGGCCGAAAACTGCAATCAGGACAATCAGGATCGCCAGAATGACAATAATGCGCATTGACCACTGCGGGGCCGGATGCACGGGCGTTTCGACAAGTTCGAGATTGGCGGGCAGGAATGCCCGCTCATGTGAAAGGCGCGGTTGGGTATCAAGTTGATGTCTGACTGACCACGCGGCGTTGAACACAGCGCCGTAGCGTCGCAGCAGGTCACCCAGTGCCTGGGCTCTTATAAAATTCATATGGGGTTCTGCCGTATCGGACTATTGGATCAGCCGTTCTGAAGCGAGACCAGATGCGAGTAATAGCCGCCTAGCTCAAGCAGTTGCTCGTGAGCGCCTCGCTCGACAATCTTCCCCTTGTCCATCGCGACGATATGGTTGGCGTGTCGCACCGACGTGAGCCGGTGCGCGATGATGATCACAGTGCGCCCCTGACACATTGCCCGCATGTTGTTCTGGATGATTCGCTCTGTTTCGAAGTCGAGCGCGCTGGTCGCTTCATCAAAAATGAGAATGCGCGGGTTGGTTACCAATGCGCGCGCAATTGCAATGCGTTGCCGCTGGCCACCCGAGAGATTCGAGCCGTGCTCGCCTACCACCGAGTCGTAGCCTTCCGGCATTTCAGAAATGAAGTCGTGAGCACCCGCGAGTCGTGCCGCGTGGATGACCGCCTCCAGCGAAATCCCTGGATCGGAGACCGCGATGTTCTCGCGAATTGATCGGTTGAATAGCAGGTTCTCCTGCAGCACGACGCCGATCTGCCGCCGGAGCCACGCCGGGTCGGCCAACGCGAGGTCGATACCATCGATGCGTACGCGGCCCTGCTCCGGGATATACAGACGCTGGAGCAGTTTAGTCAGGGTGCTCTTGCCTGATCCGGAGCGGCCGACAATGCCGATGACTTCGCCCGCCCGAATGTCGAGCGAAACGTCATCCAGGATAGTTGGACCGTCAGGCCGGTAGCGGAACCGAATGTTCTGGAAGCGTATATCGCCCTTGACCGTCGGCAATGCCTGGCGACTCTGCGGCAATTCGGTACGGCTGTTGAGAATATCACCGAGCCGTCCCATTGAAATACCGATCTGCTGAAAATCCTGCCAGAGCTGGGCGAGACGCAGAACGGGTGCGGCGACCCGCTGGGACATCATGTTAAATGCGATGAGTTCGCCTACCGACAGCTTGCCGTCGATGACCAGCTTCGCGCCAAAATAGAGTGTGATGAGGGTAACGAGCTTGCCGACTAGCTGGATGAGTTGCTGACCGATGTTGCCCAATTCACTTACGCGAAATCCCGCCGCGACATAGGCAGCAAGCTGGTTGTCCCAGCGGCGGGTAAATTGCGGTTCGACAGCCATCGATTTGACGGTTTCGGCACCGGAGATTGTTTCAACAAGGAAGGACTGGTTGTCGGCACTTCGGGCAAACTTCTCGTTCAGGCGGCGGCGTAGTACCGGATTAAGCGTCATTGAGATGGCTGCATACACCGGCAGGGAAATGACCACGACAAGCGTCAACCAGACGCTGTACACACACATGACGGCCAGAAAGATGAAGGAGAAGAACAGGTCGATGACCGCGGTCAATGCCTGTCCGGTCAGAAAACTGCGGATATTCTCCAGTTCCCGCACACGTGCGACCGTATCGCCGACCCGACGTGCGCCGAAATAGGCAAGCGGCAGTGCAAGAAGGTGCCGGAAGAGCCGAGCTCCCAGTTCGACGTCAATGCGGTTTGCCGTGTGCGAGAAGATATAGTTGCGTAACCCGGTCAGCAATATCTCGAATATCGAACTGACTAAAAGCGCGATACACACAACGTTCAGCGTATTGAATGCCCGATTGACAAGGACCTTGTCCATGACCACCTGAAACATCAGCGGCGACACCAGACCGAATAGCTGCAGCACGGCGGAAACAAGCAGGACTTCGAGCAGCAACCGTCGATATTTGATGACTGCCGGGATGAACCAGGAAAAGTCGAACCGGGCGAGTTCGCCAGCGAGCGATGCACGGGAAGCGAAAAGCAGCATCTGGCCGCCACAACGAGCTATCGCTTCGTCGGGTGAACTCGTAGTTGTTGTACTTGCACCCGGGTGAAGTATCAGGGCCCGCTCTGAATTGCAGCCAGCTACGATAAAGTGCTGACCATCCAGATCGAGTGCCATTGCGGGAAACGGTGTGCGGGGCAGACGGTCTGCAGTTACCCGCACTTTGCGGGCCTTGATTCCCAGCAAACGCGCGGAAAGAGTGAGTTCTCTGTCAGTGAATGCAGCTGACTTTATACCGGCGGCGTGACGCAATTGCCCTGCGTCTGCCGCGATGCCGTGAAAGCGCGCGATTAGTACGAGTGCGGCGAGCCCCGGATCACTGTCCGGGATAGTTGGTTGTTCTGGATCAGACATACAAAAGTATATATTCCGTCAGGCCGTAATAAAGCGCAAAAGGATCAAACGCCGTGAGATGCGGGATTGCTGGTGGCGGCCCTTCAGACGATCCTGACGCCGCGCGTATTTAGTTCCGGTTTCGCCCAGAAGTTCGTTCCAGCGAATTTTGCAAAGATGTCCGGCGGAATACAGGGCTTGCGCTCCTGATATTCGACTTTGCTCCTGACCTTGTGTAACCCGGGCATGCCAAGCAGCGCGTCGTAGTCAGGCTGATCGTAGACTGCGTCATTGAAATCGTGAAGAAACCAAGGTTCGCCGAGCTGTTCGTAGAGCGTGCGCAGCGTCTTCTCCGGATCGCGGACAAGATGGTCGTAGGGCACCACGATCAGACGCTTCGCCTCATCACTGAACCACGCTTCGCGCAGAGTGCTCCACGGCAGCCCGATCAATCCGTTTTCCGAGTTCATCAGCGTTTCCACCCGCGAATACACAGATGTACCCGGCTGAAAATTGAACACCCGCGAAAGCTGGAGAGGGTTTTTTGCGAGCATCCGCTCGACACTATCAATGATCCATCCAATTTCGCGGACACAGCATATGATGCGTGATTGCGGGAACAACTCACCAAGCAGTGCTGCTCGTCCTGTCCAGGTCCGGTTCGTATCGAACACCACTTGATCCATATCTCCGCTGGCGTAGTACGAGTCAAACACGCCACGCAGCATGGTGGCACGTCTGGCATCGTCAAAAAAAACTCCAAACTCACCACCGCACATCTTTTTGTGAAGTGCCCCACACAGCGAGGCGACGGGGCTCGTCATAGCTGCAGAAAAACGTGGATTCTGGCGCAGGAGCGCGCATAGTAAGGTTGATCCCGAGCGCGGCAAGCCCGAAATCAGATGCAGACGGCTAACCATGCGGCTCCCTTTTAATCATTTTTCTTTTGATCAATTTGCGCTTGCGGCCAGAATCATATGCTGATGCAGGTCCTCGTGATTTTGGCTCGCATTTCCTGCGGCCTGCGGACTGAAGGACGCCATCCCGGCGATGAGTTGATGAAGCTGATGCTCGGCTGTGCCGCCTTTAGTCATGGCCGTTATAGGCTGCGGCGTCGAGCTTGTGCCCCCACTGATGCCATAGATTGACTGGATGCCTGCAACGTCAGTGCCGTCCAAGTTCTGATTATTTGACGTCAACTCGTAGTACATGATCGAGTTCTTGTCCGAATCGTCGGCAAGGCCCAACGCGTGTCCAATTTCATGCAGCAGCACCTGCGTCAATGTTGCGTCGGTCCCCGAGTAGGTCGGCTGTCCGCTAATTCCGGGCACCAACGCTTCCTGCTCCGGGTTTTCCAACTGAATGACAGCATCCGATATCTGTCCTCCGGTCGCCTGAACAGTTGTGTATCCCACCACACCCGTTGTGGAAGTATCGAGATCGCTGAAGCCGATTTGGATGTTGGCGTCAGAAGCGCTGACTGCTTCCTTGAAAGTTATGCCCGACGCCGCGGACCATGAT
This sequence comes from Paraburkholderia dipogonis, assembly GCF_042680985.1. Taxonomy (NCBI): domain Bacteria; kingdom Pseudomonadati; phylum Pseudomonadota; class Betaproteobacteria; order Burkholderiales; family Burkholderiaceae; genus Paraburkholderia; species Paraburkholderia dipogonis. The sequence goes on from NZ_JBHUFR010000029.1 coordinate 102,310, forward strand.
GCAAATGCTTGCTCAACTTCGGCGTCATACTGGCTGCCTATGTCAGAGGCGAGACTCCAAGTAATCGTCTCGCCAACTGTCCACGAGTTGCCAGAAGCGACGACCTTGCCGGTGCCAAACGTGGGAGTTGCTGCGGCCATGGCTTGCGCCTGACGCAATCCTGATTCCGCCGCCGCCGCGCCAGCCCGATTACCCGTGCTTAGGTCGTATTGCGCAATCGAATTGATGTTGCCGCCAAGAGCAGCATTAATCACCGACTGCTTCCCTGCAAAACCGTAATAGCCACCGTACGAACCTGGGTCAGGGTCTCCATCACCGGGATCACCACTATCACCGCCGTCGCCATCGTCGCCACTTCCAGTATCACCGCTTCCGTCAATGGTAGCAACGTCCCCTGATCCACCACTAACGATTGCATCGTTACTGGCTGTAATAGTGTCTCCGGGCCCATAAATGCCGATCGTGTCGCCAGACCCGGTCACCGTGTCATCTGAGTCGCCGCCGAAGTTGACGGTTGAGTCGCTATTGCTAACTAAATGAACCACATCGCCGGTACCGCTAATGTTCTCAATTGAGTCGCCAGCGGCGTTCACCGTATCGGAATTACCGGTAATTTTAGTCGTATCACCGCCGCCGGAAAAATAAAACGTATCACCTGACGCAGTCACTGAGTCGCCGCTGCCGAGGACGCCAATTGTGTCACCTGCACCCTCGACGGTTCCTTGGGCATTCGCGTCAAAGTTCACGGTGGTGCCGCTGTTATTTACTAGGTCGACAGTTTCACCGATGCCGTTAAGCACCACGGCGCTATTCGATCCGTCATAAGCAACGGTGTCGTTATTTCCGTTTAGCCAGGCACTACTATCGTTACCGTTGGTAACCAGGTCACTGGAACCATTGACCGTGAACGTGTCCCCGGTCTGTCCGTAGATATCGCTGCCTGAGGTGTCAAGCGTTTCACCCGTTCCTGCAACATGGATCGAACTGCTCGGGCCGTCGTAGGCAACGGTGTCGTTGTTCCCGTTGAGCGATGTCGTGCTGTTTCCGCCGTTGGTGATCAGATCACTGGAACCATTCACCGTGAACGAGTCACCGGCCTGGCCGTAGATATCGCTGCTCGACGTATCAAGCGTTTCGCCTGTTCCTGCGATGGTAATTGAGCTATCCGGGCCGTCATAGGCAACGTTGTCGTTGTTCCCGTCGATGGAGACGCTACTGTTGCCACCGTTGGTAATCAGATCACTAGAACCATTGACCGTGAACGTGTCCCCGGTCTGTCCGTAGATATCGCTGCCTGAGGTGTCAAGCGTTTCACCCGTTCCGGCAACTTGGATCGAACTATTCGGGCCGTCGTAGGCAACGGTGTCGTTGTTCCCGTTGAGCGATGTCGTGCTGTTTCCGCCGTTGGTGATCAGATCACCGGAACCATTCACCGTGAACGAGTCACCGGCCTGGCCGTAGATATCGCTGCTCGACGTATCAAGCGTTTCGCCTGTTCCCGCGATGGTAATTGAGCTATCCGGGCCGTCATAGGCAACGTTGTCGTTGTTCCCGTCGATGGAGACGCTACTGTTGCCACCGTTGGTAATCAGATCACTAGAACCATTGACCGTGAACGTGTCCCCGGTCTGTCCGTAGATATCGCCACCTGAGGCATCAATGGTGTCGCCCTGGCCTAAGATACTTATTGAATCGTCGCTAGACCCAATAATCGTATCGTTCGAGCCGTCAATGGTTACGGAGCTGTCTGCTGTGAGTGTGATAGTGGCGTTGTTCAGGTCGATCACATCGCCCGAAGTCGCCGTAACGTTGTCGCTCGTACCCGTGATGCTCGCCTGGCTGTTGCTGGCGAGATCAATGGCGCTGCCAGATACATTTATTGAATCGCTCTGGCCGTTGATCGTAATAGTACTGCCCGTACCGGCGGTCGCCACGTCTCCGTTACCAATAAGCGAAACTCTATCGTTCGTTCCGGTCGTCACGGTATTGTCAGAGCCGGTCACGCTGGTCTGATCGCTGGAAGCCAGCGAGATAGTGCTATTCGATACGTTCGCTGTATCGCCAATGCCGGTCAGGTTGTACTGACCAGCGGTTGCATCCACCGTGACGTTGCTGCCCGAAACAGTCACATTGTCGCCCGCGTTACCAACCACGGTGCCACCGCCGTTCTCACTATTCACCGTCAGGCTGTTGTTGATCCCGAGATCAACTACGGTTGTGGCGTTGCCTAACAGCGCCGTAACATCCGTTGCGCCTGCCAAGTTCAGGGTATCGGCGTTTGTGCCCGTGCTTTCGAGTGTGAAAGTACTGCCGGAGGCGATGCCGTTAGCTGAAATGGTGTTGCTGCTACCACTTAGAGTTGCGTTTACGCCCGGGCCGGACACGGTCAGATCGTTGTTGGAACCATTGATCGTCGCCTGATCCCCCTGGTTGACATTAATTGTGTTACCAGATGTGGTAATAGTGTCATTGGTTCCGAGATCGACCGTATTACCAGTGCCGTTGACGGTTCCTCCCGAATTCGCCTCAAACGTCACCGTCGATGCAGCGCCAGTTGTTGTCAAGTTCACATCGTAGCCAGCACCGGTCAGTTGAAAGCTATCACCGGCTTGGGCGTTGATGACATGGCCGCCGTTCAAAATCGTCGTGTCGTAGTTTTCCCCGTTCACATTGATTACGTTAGCATTCGTAGTTAAAGTCATGCCTGAAACATTGATGTCAGCAGGGGTACTAACGTTGTCAACAGTATCGATCTCACTGGAACCATCACTAGAAAATTGCTGCGTTGACACGACTGCGCCGGTAGTGTCAGTCGTCGTCGCAGAATAACTGCCGTCCGCGTTGTGGATATAGGTAATGGTTGAAACTACGTTGCCAGACTGGTCAGTATATTGCGCCGAGCTAATCTGGGAATTTGAAAAGCTAAATTTTTCCTGCTCCCCCGATGAAAACGTTAGCGTGGACTCACTGAGTGCGCCCGTGTTGGGGTCGTAGTTGGTCGAGATATCTTTTATGTTGTCACTTGAGGCACCCTGAAGCCCGAAATTAAGCTGCAACGCGGTTGGATTGAAATAGTGATCCACTTGAATGGCATTTGCTGCATAGTATTGGGCAAACGTGTACATTCCGTTATTGCCATCCGGAAGTGCCGGAAAGTTTCCCATAATACCCGAAACAGATTCGACAAACATACCATAGTCATCGGCAGGTGCCACTCCATTCGCTTTGTCGCTTGCATATGCTGAGTCAAACGTTGCTTGAAGAACTCCATTTGCGTTGTTAGGGCCGTCTCCATTGAGATTTATTTTAGTCCCAGTCGCGCTCTGAATCTCTTGCTGCACGACATAGTTGTTTGCTGCTGACTCTTGTTCGCCCTTTACTCCGGCGATAGCGGCAAGCTGGGAATAGCTCGGGTCGTTCGGTGAAAGCGATAGCGATTGATACAAGGCTTGATCATTCGAGTAGTTTTCAAAATGCCCTAGTTCGTAGCTCAGATCCGTGATCAGATTGTTATTGGTGTCTGTATAATTGGAAACCCGCGCCGATCCAAAATCGATCTGAAGCTGTCCCGACGAATTTGGGACTGTCTGCAAGACATCGGGTTGGGCAGGATTCAGGCTAAACGGCAGCGCCTTGCCTTGACCGATTGCCGCCTGATAATTGTTTAATTCCTGAACGAGAGTCGGGCTTGAATTTATTAGAGCCAAAGTGGCCGAAGACGGCGCTCCAATAGATTGCCACATGCTTTCGCTGCCAGTTATTGCCGTCATCGTCGCACCTAGTTATGATTGTTTAATTGCTAAAAAACTAAAAATATTCCGGCGCAAAGTCGTTTTGATCAAGAACAATGGTATTTGCGCAGATTTTCCCAGTGCGAGTTGACTCAATGCGCAATACGATATGATCATTCACGTCGCCGGTACGATACCTGACACTAAAACCTCCTCTTGATTCCGAATAGTAAGCATCTTTAAAATGTCTTTTTATGTCTGAATCCGTAATGCAAACATTATTTACATTTATATTTATGCTTAACGACGCAGAAACATGTGCTGGATTCTCATTGTTGACTACGTATGGATTGAAGCATTTTGATGTTGCAGGAAACGGCTGAGATGCAAAATAGGCTGGCTCCTTTTCATAGCGGTAGCGTCGGCCCTTCCAGATTTTTGTATTTGTGTAGGACTGCAGCGCACAAGCATATATCATGTCTCCCCGTCCAGTTTCTGATTCGCCTCCTGCGAGTCGAACATCAAGAATTTTCGAAACATTAATATTGTCGTCGAGGTGAGCATGCGTCAAAAGCAGCGCTATTTTCGTCAAAATCATATCGGAATCCGACGCTATTAATTTATTTTCGCTAGGCGCGTCACCAGGCGCGCTTGTATTTAAATGCGACGCGGAAACCGTGCAGCCTGCGATCAACAATACAATAGGGATGCCGGGCCACATTTTTTTTGAACTTGCAAGTGAAAAGATTGAATTTTCAGCGTAGCCTCCGGCCATTGTCTTTGCCTTATAAAAAAGTCCGATCGCGCTTGCACGTAGCGAAGTCATAGCTGAAAGAGGTCACAGCGTACCTATGGTTTTGGATTTACTGCCCACACAACTTTGTCGACGGATTGAAGTTTAAGTATGGTTGCATACCTTAGGCTTTTGCGTCGAATGCGTGCACTAGCAACCAGTGCGCATATTTTGAGATGGGTGACGTAAATTTCTGCCTCTCTCGAGTGTGGAACAAGACCCCGTAGCTCCAAAGAAAGCAAATGCACGTGGTTTTTGAACGGCCCACAAATTTGAATGGCTTAAAGGAAAATACAGCCCCAATGAAAGGCTTTTGGGTATATAAGAGTATGTCATTTGTAATCGTTAATATTCGTAAATTCAATTTATCAGACGACGTTAGGCTCGACAAGGCTTCAATCGGTTGTTCGGACGCTTTACGTTACAAAATATTTCAGAAAGTTAATTGTATAAATTCTATATGCATAACGCGCAGCGCCTAATTAAAAGAGGGACGAGATAAGATCAAGAGTGGCGTACGGGCAGCTTGATGGTCGACGATGTCAGGCGGCGAGTTTCTGCTGACCCGGTTGATCGTCTTGCACCGGTTCACCGTCCTTGAAGGCAATGCCTTCCAACAACAGCTTGACCTGTTTGGGACCATTGATGCGACGCTACGTATTCTCGGCCTCCTCGATCAGCTTGAATGCTAGACCCAGGAATGTCGGTCGCGACACGCAGTAGTGCGTGTGCGTGGTCTCGTGGCGTACGGTCGCAAACCTCGACTCGATCGCGTTGGTAACCGGCATGATATAGCCGGTGCCTCACGGTCCCGCGCCGCGCGGTTCTGGCGTATGGTGTGACCATCCGGGACAAGGGGCGCCGGAGAGCACTTCGGGTGGGCAGGCCGTTCTTATACGCTGAGCCGCGAGCTCGTGTTAGTAGTTGGCCGCCCCTGCGACCCGCCCGGTTGCGCTGCGAGCGCGAATCCTAGTTGTCGTGCTGTCCCACCGGCTCCCAACAGTCATCTGAATGGGAGACGATCATATGAATCGTAGGGTTGGATGTTTCGCGCTCAGTGGCCGAGATCGCGTATCTCGAGGACGGTGTGCTGCAGGCCGAGCGCACCTATCAACGGTTGATCTCAAGATGGAAACAGGCGCGACCCAAGCGACAGGAGGCACCACTACTGTGGCCACGAGCAGGGACTTGATAAAAAGATCGTGCGGGGACTTGTCGATTTCATCCGTCGTGCGCAGATGCTGCCAGTGTTCCGCCGGGAAATCGTATAAGGCAAGCAGGTTCTACCGGTCCTTCTTCAGTATTTCAGTCGCCTTTGGATATTTCGCCGCATGGACCGGCACGAAACGATCGAACGCGGCGTATGCGTCAACGCGCGTTGCGGCCGTCCAGATCGCCTGAAGGTCTGCTCTTGCGCGCCTCTGTGCGACTGTCACCCGGCCACTTGCGGCCGGGGACATCGGAATCTCCGTCAACAGAATCAGGCCATCCATCCGACGAGGGTGCTACCGCCTACCACAGCGCCGATAAGAAGTCCGAAGAACTGCGGTCCGATGCTCCAGAAAATCCTCGCCCCGAGTACTCCCTGAAACCCTCCGCTGGTGATTATGAAATCAGGCTTCATTGCCCGACGAAGTGCATCTCCGATCCGGACACCTGCGATGCCCAGGAACGTGCCTATGACCCATGCAAAGACGAACTTGACGCCCATATGATTGACGTGCGGCGGTAAATACACTGCCGTTGTTATGAGCGACACGAATAGTGCGGCGGCAGTCCAGAATACTGTTCCAATGCGGCTTCTTTTGATTGAACCGCTGACCTGCTTACTGGTGACTTCCATCGTCGTTTTCCTTTTTGATTGATATTGAACTGGTACTTCGTCGGGCGCGGCAAAATCAGTTGAATTTCTGCGTCCTCGCCTGAGCCGTCTCGATTGCCCTGACGTAGAAAGTGTTATCCGGGTACACACCGGCTTCCCAGCCACTGTCGTCCCGATAACGGAGATACGCACTGAACATCGGGTTGTCCTGCGCTGGGTCCATCCGCGGGATGCCGTAGGCGCTCATGAAAGCCTGAACGAAATCAGAAGATGGCATGCGTCCGAACGTCAGGCTGCTCAGCGCACTGTAAAACTTGAATTCCGAAAGATGTCCCGCCTCAAATCTGAAAGTACCCTGAAGCGGTTGCGCGGTCCCGTCGCAGACAAGCTGTGTCGCCTCCGGGCTGATCGTGCAAGGTGTGCCGGGCGGTAGCATCGCAGTGAGCGCCGCATGGACCTGTTCTGGCGTTTGCCCGAGTGCGATGCCCTTGATGTGGGGGCCGTGCGTCGCCGGGTCCGACTGTGATGGCGCGGAAGCGGCGGCAGTGCTGTCACCATTCTCATCTCTCTCATCCGCTTCGTCGGCAGGGGTAGTGACCGGAGCCGAAGCCGATGTGGCAACTGAAGCCGATACCGCCGGTGCGGAGGCTGCGGGCGTCGCTGCGCTGGCGTCCGAAGACGGATGCTGCGAACACGCGGCAAGCATCGGCAGGAGCCACATACCTAAAAATCTGACAGACGTTGGTTTAAGCAAGCTGATCTTGTTTTTCATTTTCAGATTCTCTTTAAAGAGTAGTCACTTGATGGTGCGGACATAAACTGGCGCGACGCGGCGTGAGCCGTTATGGCGCGTACCACATGGGTCGAAAAGGCGTAACCGGGTAGGGGTGAGTCATTCGCTGGTCACGTCATGCTGCTGGAGACGAAATATACGTCATAACGCATATTATGAGTGTGAATGCCCTTCTAGGCGATGTGCTGAAAACAGACACTTCATCGTCAAGTAAAGAGGGTTTTGGGTTTGAGCAACGTAGAACAATTGGCCCGCTCGGTCGGCGCAGCGATAGCCGCGCGCCGGAAGTTCCTCAAGATGACGCAGGCGACGCTCTCCGAATTGATCGACATTGAGCAGTCATCCTTGTCGCGGATCGAGCGTGGAAGCCTCGTCCCGAGTCTTGAGCGTCTCGCTGGCATCGCCGAGCAGCTGGAGTGCCGACTCGTGGACTTCTTCAGTGTGGGCGGGACGAGCTCGCTTGATCGGGCTGTACGAATCCATGAGAAGCTTTCTCGTCTATCACCTGCCCAACAGGAAGTGTTTGAAAGACTTGTCGACGATGCTTTCGCGTTGGTAGATACGCTCCAACATCGACACCCGTCTCGCACGATCACGCGCTCGACCAAAAAAGGGGCGTGACGGCAGACCGTTCTGACGGTTGCAGGGCTATGCCTACGACTCTGAACGTCTACGGCGGCTTCAGGTCTGGTCGCTTCGATCCCGTCAGCCGCAGGGACACACAAGTGGTCAGCGAAACTCGGTCTTTGTCCTGTGCCGTGACATACAGACTGCTGCGCTTGCGTTTCGCGTCCGGTGAAAACTCAAGTCGGGCGTTATGCGGTCCGATACCGGGGTGTGTTTCCGACGAGTCGGTGATGAGGATCGCCGAGGGCTCGAACCGCCGACCGGCCAGCCTCCCTGAAACGCCACTTGCGAGCACTGCATGATGGTGCCGGGGACGATTGAGCAGCGCAAAGCTCATGATCACCGGGTGACCGTCCTGCAACGCCGCGAGGGTAAAATCCAGCACCCGGTAGTGAGTGCCCGCGAAATGCGTAATCTTCAGCCCGAAATCCAGTGCGTCCAGCCGCCCGGCAAGCTCTGCAAGGCTCAGTCCGTCTGCGTATGCATCTTTCATCTGCTGCCAAAAGCGTTTGCCATTGCGCTCGCATCGGTGGCCCGATATCTGTCCGGGGTTGTTGATGATGCCGAGCACGGACAGCGCTGCCGCCGCCGAGTGGGTGGCGCATCCACCGGAAATTTCACCCTGTGACACATATAGCTCGGAGCGGTTGGACAAGAGTTTTTGCACGATCACGAGGTTCCTTAATATTCATCAGGGCACAAAATTGTCGTGGTTGAGCGGTCCGCCCCAGAAATTAACCACAACTTCTCCTCTCTGGCCCCAACGACGTACGCGGAGAGAATTCGCGTGCAATTGGCAAGGGCGTTGTCGTTGGCTCTTTTGTCTGCATCACAAACGACTCCCCAGTCCCCGCGCTGATGGCGCCGAAGCAGTGAAAAGACATTCGTTTCGGTATGGGACATGACTTCAATTGCCCCGGGAGTGACCATAATGCGTCCAAGGGGGAACAACGGGCGAGGCAGGGCAGCGTGATTCATAGATAGGTATCCTTAACATAAGAGGCGAGCGTCATCATTCGGATGATCATCCGGCCGTGTCACAGGTTTCAATGGTGGCGAAAAGTGAAGCGCGAGGCTTGCTACGGGTGCGCTGCAGGCAAACGGTGGAGAAACCGGATTTCGCGAGGCAACGACAAGGCAGAGGCGATAAAAACGTGCTTTTTGATGAAATTCGACACAAAAAGCGATCAAACGGCCATTCGGCACTGAAAATGTAACACAAATCGCTAGAGATTGACAAAAGAGCGAGATCGATTGATCTCGAATTGGTAAATTTTGCCGGTTCAGTGGGGTCAGCCGCACGGCGATCTATCCAGAGCGGTGGAAATCGTCTTCCGGCCCGTTTTCCGGCCCGCCAGCGGCTTGGAATCCCGTGGTCAGGGATCAGGGAGGGGGAACGCCGTGCGGGGCACTATGGCCCGTTTTCGAAGATAAAGGAATTGCAAGAAATGGTGCGTCGCACCAAACGCGACTTCGGCCCGTCCCAGCACAAAAAAATGGGGCATTTTCCTGTTTTTTTGAGCAAATTCCCTGTTTCAGGCGTTCTGCAGTCCGAAACCTATCGCACGTTCACGAAAACCTGGATTGACCTGCATTTTTCGGTTTATCTGCTCGATTTTGCCTCTGTTTCGCCTTGGGAATCGATCCTAAAGTTGCTGTTGTCTCCTGCCTCCCAGGCTATGTAGACCACGGCGCGTTTGTTTCCGTGCACCGTGCAATCTGGTTGCTCCGAATGTTGCTCGCTAAGCGGCGACACTCACGTTGCGTCGCCGTTCGCCCGCCAAGCCTGCTCGGGATATTTTGCAAAGCGGCGGCATTGCTCAAACGTAGCTTGCACGATGAACCGGTGGTCGCCGATCGTGCTGATGATGAGGCGGCGGCACGTGTCGGCAGCGGCGAACCAGATGGCCGCGATACCAGATGCGTTTGCAGACAACACGCGGATGCGCTTCGACCGCACTCGGAGAAAACGATGCAGCTGCGGCCAAAGAGATAAACAATACCAACGTCATATATTTCTGCACGACAACTCCTCCATTCACGGAGGTGCGATTCTACCCGGCGGCATGAATGTGTTCTGAGGCGCGGATGCGATAATGGTCGCCGGGGCGGGACGCCATTGCCCCGAAACCCGATAGCTGCAGAGACCAGAGGCGAGACACCCATGGAATACCGCGTTTCCTATGAGCATAGCCTCGCAAGCGCGCCGAATGATTTCATCGTTCAGGTACCGTCGCAGTTAGTCACCGACGTACCCGTGACGGTGCCACGTGCCCTGCTACCCGAATTCCTCGTCGATCTTATCCGGCAGCGCTCGCCGCAGATCGGTCGAATCCGTAACCTGCGCGTTCTTTAGGGAGACCTAGGCGCAGCCAAAGCGGACCAGATACGGCCACGACCGGTCACTCAGGGTCTCCTCCGGAATCTGCGACGATTAGGCGGAAACCGCTATACAGGGAGCATATCGGGATGTTGATCGCCTTCGGGGGCCTACCGGGAACCGGAAAGACAACGGTAGCGCAAACACTCGCACGCAGGCTCGCCGCAGTTTATCTGCGTATCGACACTTTGGAACAGGCATTCATCGCGTCCGGGGACGGGCAAGCGGATATTGGAGCTGCCGGGTACCTGGCCGCATATGCAGTTGCGGGTGATAACTTACGACTTGGGTCGACCGTCGTCGCAGACTCGGTCAATTCGCTGCACATTACGCGTAGCGCCTGGAGAAACGTCGCGTCCGACGCAGGTGTACAGATTTTCGAGGTCGAGTTGCTTTGTTCGGACGCTGCGATGCACCGGGAGAGGATCGAGGGGCGAAAGGCCGATATCCCTGATCTTCAGTTGCCGACATGGAAGAGCGTGCTCGAACGTCAATACGAACCATGGGAATCCGTGCACCTCGTCGTCGACACCGCAAAGCTTTCGGTCGAGCAGGCCGTTGAAGCAATCATGCAGCGCCTTTTACCGGCACCTCCAGAGAATCGAACGTTGTAGCGTGCGACACGCCGAGCATGCTGATCGCATGGGGCGACGTCCGGCCAAAGGCGGGTGTTCGACAAGACTATGAAGTTCGTCGACAATCAGAGCGCCACGCCACTGCCTATCTATACAGGTGCCATGTTTCCCTCCGATCAACCGCCATCGAATAGCGCCATTGCTACGCCCCGCAAAAATGCGCGTCGTGCTATAGCCCTCTTGACCGTCGTGTGCTTGTTGGCGGTGCTCATCACATGGACTGCTATTAGACTGACAGACGAACGCGATTACCTTCGGTACGCGACACCGAGAGAAGAAAGTCTGGTACATGCGACAGGACAAATCACGCTTGTTTCGAATCACATTCCGTATCTTGAGATTCGGCTAGACGACGGTCGAGATGTGCTGGCGACGTTCCTTGTGTTCCCTCAGCAGGGAGGACACGGCATCTATGTGACGAATACAGGCGCCTTCGATGCGAGAAAACTGCCTTCGCTGGCGCGTTGCGGACACGCCGAATTCGAGTTTTACCCCATGCATGGCACCATGATTAGCTACTGGATTTATGGATTGCGATGCAACGGTACTGAGTTGCTGAGTTATCAAGATACGATGAGCTATCTCACACGTCGGAAGCCATAGAAGGGAGCGCCACAACCCGTCGCATCGGACGACTGACGGCCAAGAACAGTAGCTGGATTTCGGTAGCCAGATCGTCAAAAACTGACGTTAAAGCTAACCACGTAGGCATCGTCCGGTACGGGCATCGGCCGCGTCGGGCAGTAGTCGGCCAAGAAGTGTTATTTGCTTCTAGGCTTAACAAACCCTCTGCGTGCATGGTCTATACCCTGAACGGCAGCGCTCTGCTCTTCTCAATTCAACACGACTCGTGACAGCGCTGTGGATGGGCTTCGGTCTGCGCAGTGCGCTCTGTATTTCACGCAAGCTGCGTGTCGAAGTTTACCCGCAATAATTGCGTGTCAATGCGAGAACCAAGGACGCAGAGATGAAAACCGCAAGTATTAACGCGAATCCCTTCGATCCCGAGACGACGTTAGTGGTGCTCCCAGTCTTCATTCCATATGCGCGCACAAGCGACCACACAGATAAGAGCAGCATGCCAGCTAACGCAGTTGCGCCCAACATCGCTAGAACGGCGATAGATCGGCCGGATAACTGGCGGATATCTAACCGGCAAAGGCCAACCGAAATAATGGCCAAGAAAACGGCCGCGCCGATTGTTGATCCCCAAAAAATGAGCTTTGCTTTCAAGTGTGTCACCTAGCAATTAGATAGTGTCAACGCTCTGAAAAAATTGAGCGGCGTAATGCGCAAGGGGATTTTCGTGCTTTCAACCGACAAAGGCTCACCACGCATAAGCGTAACTGGCTTTCCTACTGACGCTGATATGATGAAGCGCACTGCCAAACTGCAGTCTCGTTTATCGAATGGCTGGAGGGAAGACCGTCACTGATAGTAACCACCTCTCCGCCAAATGTGCACCCTGAGTAGTGCGAGACCCTCCCTGCATGACGTGGGCAAAAAAACGCCGACAACGATAGTCGGCTGAAAGGTCGGTCTTGGGGGCCGAGCCTGAGACGCTGAGTCTAGCCCTCTGACCTTTCAAGGGAATAATAAGTTGCCGCTGATAAGAAAGAAGCCAACGTTTGACTGTCGGCCTGAAAGGTTCCGCGTCCGAGGCGCAGGAACCGAGGGGAACCGCAGTCTACCGCACTGGACTTTCGAAAAGGTTTCGTTTTAAACGGGCAAAAAAAAGCGCCCTATGGAGGGCGCATGGAACGAAAATCAACTCTGCTGAAGGAGTCAGAAACATGCTACCTCGTCTGGCGGCTACTGACAATCATTCGACCTGGAGATGATGCGCAAACGCCGCACGAAGGAGGGTCGAGGCGGTCTTGGGGTGGTTGATCACACATAATGGATAAGCGCTAAGTGAAGGCGCAATTTTGGTAGCAAACTCGTTTCGTGAGGCGTCCAGTGTTTGGCGAACGACCGGATGTTAGTCTGTCTTTGCTGTTACAACCAAAACGGAGAGGGCCATGTACAAAATGTTCAACCCCATGAATGCGGGCGACAATGTGGGCGTCGATTTTGATCTTGAGGTCAACGGTGTCGTACAACGATTCTGCGTTAGCAGTGAAGCCATCGAAGACATGAGTAAAAGCGAAAAGCTGCACGGCAAGCAATTGCTCGACGCGTTCCAAAAATACGCCGACCGGATTTGCGAGGTCGCGCAGCGCAAGCACGGTTCGCCCAGTAACGGGCGAATTCTCTTGAAGACCTCGGACTTCTGAACTGGTGCCCCGTTAGGCGACGCTGTAAGGCTTCTGAATTGCCACCGCAGGTTCGCCCGTGGTGGCGGAGCGCGACACCGGCAGCGGCGCGTAGTTACCCGAAGAGCACGAGCGGGAAATCCCGCTCGTGCACCGCATTGATCACAGCTGGACGTCTAGCCCGAACGCGCACGCCGGATATCGATGTGACCATTTCGGAAACTCGGGGCGGAGATTTTCACGAGACAGGATGCTGGCAACAGGTAACGCAGTCTCCATTGGCACATCGTCCACCACGTCAATCCCCGTCATTGTCCGTATCCTCGAACGGCAGCGAGCCAAGGACGACGCGGGATAGATCGTGCGGAGTTCACGACCACTGGCCCAAAGTTCCAAAGCATGCCGCAAAGGTCGATCGAGAACCCGGTTGATGACCGGCCGTAAAGTGTTTAGCGGCACGTGGGAATCGAATCGAAGCTTTTCCATCTCCTGCCAGTAAACGTCGTCAACGGTCTTACGCGTCCAATTGGTGCCCCGTATGAGACCGTTGCGCGTCAAATGTTCCTTCGGCACCTTCAGTTCTGCTCGGATGCTGTTGCTGGCGATCGTTGTCAGCCCCTTCCACACTTTAGCGGCGTCAGCTTCGCCGACCACTGCTTGCAGATGGCGAAAAGAGCGCGTACGGCGATCAGTCAATTCCTGCGCCTTGTCGTACATCACCAGCACCGGCCCATTCTGATGTTTGCCCAGACGTATGCCGGTTCCCTCGTTCAGGCAACCAGGCCGAAACTCCCACGACGTGTTGCGCAATATGTGTCGATAGAACTGCTTCTGCTCCATACCATCCGGTAAGCCGAAACGCTGGGTGATGTGAATTTCAGAAAGATCGAACTCACCGGCAAACCACGCTGCGCGCTGCTCCTCGGTGTATGTGATCTTGAGTACGTCCAGCACAGCGCAGATCAGCGTACCGCAAAGCAGGCAGACATCGTTCGATCCGAACGAATTGTGCCCCTGCAGCGGCTTGAGGGGACAACCGCGAATTTGAATCGCTGTACCGGCGTGCAGGGACATTACGTCGATAAATGCGCCACGAGGCTGCAGCATGACTTTTTTGCTGTAGCGTGAGAAGACTGGACCAGCATCTGAATTCTCATACCGCTTGCCACGTTCGTTTCCGAACTGTTCGTGCGGGTGAAGAATGGTCATATCCAATAAATCAATCATTCGTATGCCTAATTAATAGTTGTGGATTAGTTTCTGCTGTAGACGGCACTATTTACAGGATTGGAAATCTCAATATGAGAGGGAGTAGATTAGTATCGTCAGCCGGTGGGCTACACGCGCCAGACTGCGCATTCAGACTTACAGCATTCGCGGCGGCAATCCGAATGTGGTCAGCGTCCTGTAGTGGCTGTTGCGGTCAAATGCGGCAGTGGTGGAAAGACCGCAACAGCCGGTGCCATCGGCTACGGCAGGCGATTGGGGCGCGCGTCTGTCGGCATCCGCGGCTTAGCCGGTTCGGTTTTAACGTTGACCGAGCTAGTAAAGCCCGTGTCGATCTTCTCCTGACTGGTATCCTGCGGCGCTGCCCCATTCGAAGGAACGTCTGCCGGTTCCCGCTTCACGTCGGCGTTTCCACTGTTCAGATCGAAGCTGCCCTCCCAGCGAATACGCCAGTCGGGCGGCGGCGCGAGCCCGACCGCGTTCTTCGGCTGGATCAACAGCGGCTGGAACCCACGCGAAATGTTCGATGCGGCGAGGCCGACGATCTTCGCGATGTCGCGGAGTTTCACGCGTTCCCAGGCTAGATACCACGCCAGGCGGATGACGGCGCGGTCCGCGATGAAGGGTTCCCGGCGGTAGCTCCAGACGCCGTCGGGTTCGCGGAATGCTTCAACCGTTACACGGCCGATGCCCTGCATGTGATCGCTCGCTAAAGTCAGGTTGTCCAGCACAACTGCGACGAATGCGCCCGGCCCCGGCTCGCACTTGCGGACCTCGACAGAGACCGCGCCGTATTTGCGGAGCCACGTCACATCATCCTTCTTTGTGTGCTGGACGTAGATGACCACGAGCGCACCCAGTTTTTCCGCCTCAGCGCTGAGGTCGGCGAGTGCGGCAATCGCGTCGTCGCGCTTCAAGTCGCGGTAATTCACTATCACGAAGAGGGCCATTTGTTGCGTCAAGTGGCGCACCAGTAGATGAACGCCCTCCGGCGAAAGCGGATTGAAGTTGCGGCAGTTGTCGATCACCACTCTCTTCAGCTTGCCCGCCTGGACGTCTTTGCTCGTATACGACTTCCCCCAAGTTGCCTCGATCGAGCCGTCCGCATGCAAAAAGATGACCGCCGACACCGGGCAAACGGGCTGGTCAGCGATTGTGCCGTCGGCGAGGATGCTGTTCGCACAGGCAGCAACTGCGGCTGCCTGAATGGTCAGATCGATACCCGTCATGAGCACGACGCCCTGCGCCGGTGCCGCGTTATCGCGGAACGTCTTATTGATCGAAAGCCGGGTTTCGGTAGCCGCCAACTCGTGGGTGTTGCTGCCTGCTTTCGTGCCCGACCCGGTTGCGCTCAAGGTGTGCCCGGCGGGCGGGCTTGCCTGACTAGACGTAGTGGTCGGCGCGGTAACCGATGTCGGTACCGGTTTTTGTGCTGGCGACATTACTTGCCCCCCTTCTTTGCGAGGAACGCCTCAATCGCCGATTGCGGGAACACGCGGATACGCGCAGTGATGTGCAAAGGTACGAGTTGGCGCGATTTGACGAGCTTGAATAAAGTTGTCCGGCCGATCTTGAGGATGTCGCAGACTTCATGCGCGAGAAAATTGCGCTGGATAGTCCGTCCTGAACAATTCGTTTTACCGACCATCGGCGTTACGACGATGGGAGCG